>NZ_CP130318.1:4377500-5077500 GCF_032268605.1 Paenibacillus aurantius | reverse complement strand
GCGTCCATAAGGGCGGACCGGTACTCGTCCTTGTATTTCTCAGGCTCGAACGGTGTGGAGAGCTGCTCGATGAGCATTTTGGCCATGGTCAGCTCCTTGTCGTTGACCTGACTCGCCTCGGGAAGATTAGGAACCTGGCCCACAGGCCGGATTTCATCCGGGTAGAAAATCGTGTTCATCGCGATGCAGCGGTCGATAACGCGGATGGCGGCAAGTGAGCTCTTGGACCGGAGGGAGACGGAAGCGATTCCGATCTTGTTCGTCTGCTTGATGGACTCGAGCAGCAGGCTGTAAGCGTTCGAGCCCGTGTCGCCCGGGGAGAGGTAGTAGGTTTTCTGAAAATAAATCGGGTCGATCTCTTCCAGGTCTACAAAATCGAGGATTTTGATCTCGCGGTTCACTTCCTGGTTCAGCTTCTCCAGCTCGTCCTTCTCGAACAGCACGAAGCGGCCCTTCTCATATTCATAGCCCTTCGAGATCTCGTCCCAGCCGACCTCGCGGTCGCAGCTTTGGCATTTGCGGACATACGAGAGGGGGGTGCTGCACTCCTTGTGGACATACCGCATGGAGATGTCCTTGTCTTCCGTGGCGGCGAACATTTTGACGGGCACATGGACAAGCCCGAACGAGATGGCGCCTTTCCAAATGGTATGCATGAACGATTCCTCCTGGCGCCTTATCCGGTCCATCCTTCGGTCGAATAAGGCTGTTGGCCCGGCAGTCGGGCAGATTGTTATCTCCTAGTCTATCCCGATTTCACCAATTTTATGAATGAAGCCGGCCCAATCCGGATAAGCTATTCCCGCTTAGGCTGATGACACAAGCCGCTGAAAGGAGGATTTCCATGGCAGAACGTACCGATGAGCACGGGGACACCACGCTCGAAGGCCGGGACGAGCATTTTATGGACATTGACCGGATGATCAACGAAGGCTTGGGCGGAGGAGTCGTTTCCTATGAGAACGGCTGGATCAACAGTTCCACCACGGACACGATGACCTTCCCGGAATCCGTAGCGGCCGAAGAAGACCCCGAGCGTGACGGGGAATAGATCCCCACAAGATCAACAGGAAAAGGAGAACGGAGCATGGACATTACCCGCGCCCAAGAGATCTTACAGGCAAGCGAACGCATTACGGTGGAGATGAACGGCGTACCTGTCTGGATCGACAGCGTCGACCGGCAGGGAAACAAGGTGAAGGTGCACGCCGAGAGCAACCCGGCGGATACGAGAACCGTTTCCGTAGAGGAGCTGGACGAGGTTCATTGATTTGACCAACGGTTTATTAATATGCCTCGTTTCGGTGGTAATAAAATGGAGACGCCTCCCCTTTTCGGGCGAGGCGATTTTTATAAAGGTGCAGGAAGAGGAGGAGGAAGCCGAATGGCTGTAAACGGAGCAGGACCCAAGGGCCGGCCGATTACCGGCAATTTGCTGGAATTCCGCAAGGACCCGCTCGCTTTTTTGCAGAAGGCTTATAAGGAATACGGGGATTTCGTGCCGATCCGGTTCGGGCCGACCCGCCATGTCTACCTGATCAGCGACCCCGATTCGATCAAGGAGGTTCTATTGACGAAGCAGGCGAGCTTCCGCAAGGCAAAAGGTCTTCAGACGGCTAAGGCCGTCATCGGGGAAGGCGTGCTTACGAGCGAAGGCGAACAGCACATGAGGCAGCGCCGCATGCTGCAGCCGGCCTTCAAGAAGACGACCATCAGCCGCTACGGGGACACGATGGTGCGGTATTCCGAGGAGCTGATTTCGGAATGGCGCAGCGGCGAAGAGCGGGTGATCACGAACGACATGATGCGCCTTACCCTGAACATTATCACCCAAACCATGTTCGGCATGAATCTGTCGGAAGGGTACGGGGATGTGAGCCATGCGCTGGAGGTCGGGATGAAATATGTCTCGAGGCGGGCGAGCTCCTTTATCGACCTTCCGTTCGAGCTGCCGACCAAGAACAACAAGGAATTCAAGGAATCGGCGGAAATGCTTGACAAGATTATTTATGGCATCATCCAGGAGCGCCGGGCCAAAGGAGAAGAGGACCGGGAGGACCTCCTAGCCATGCTTCTGGCGGCACGCGATGACGAGGATGGGACCGGCATGACCGACAAGCAGGTACGCGACGAGGTCATGACAATCTTCCTGGCGGGGCATGAAACGACGGCCAACACGCTCGCCTGGACGTTCTACCTTCTGTCGCAAAATCCGGACGCGCGCGCCAAGCTCGAGGAGGAGCTGGACCGGGTGCTAACGGACCGTCTGCCGACGGTGGCCGATCTGGAGAAGCTTCCTTACACCGGCAATGTGATATGGGAAGCGCTGCGCATCTACCCTCCGGTATGGGCGGTCAACCGCGAAGTGTCGGAGGAGGTGGAGATCGGTGGCCACCTGCTGAAGCCGGGCGACACCGTGATGATGAGCCAATATGTCATTCACCGGTCCGACCGCTACTTCGAAGACCCGGAGGTCTTCCGGCCCGAACGGTTCGAGGGCGATCTGCTGAAGCGCATCCCGGGTTTCGCCTACTTCCCGTTCGGAGGAGGCCCGCGCATCTGCATCGGCAACCACTTTGCGTTTATGGAGGCGAGCCTGGTGCTGGCCACGATCGCCCGCCGGTTCCGGCTGGATCTGGCGGAGGATCACCATAAGGTGGAAGGCGAGCCGCTCGTGACGCTGAGACCGAAGCATGGGCTGCGGATGGTGGCCGAGAAGCGCAGGTAGCTAAGCGACCTATTTTATCGAACGGCAGGCGAAGGCCATGTGCGTTTCGACGATGCCCAAGGCAGAAAGAGCGGATTTTTCCCGAGCCAGGTTCTGACTATTTAAAGCCCCTCCCCATGAGTAAACTGTACTCTACGTAAAGGACAGTTTAGAGAATGGGCGGGCTTTTTTTCTTTCGCCGGCCCTGCCCTCACCCGCTGCCCTTGCATGGAGGCAACCTTAACGGGAGCCTTCCCGCAAGGGACATTCCCAACCGAAAGGTGCCGGGTCTATGCCTTGCTTGCGTAATTCGGTAGGGCTATAATAAAGGTCAACCATAGACGGGAAAGCGGGTTATGCCCAGTGGAAGAGTTTGCCCTGATCCGGCATTTGACGGATCGTCCGCCCGGCCGAAGGACGGCTGCGGAGACCCATCTCGTCGTCGGGATCGGCGACGACGCCGCGGTGACGGAGCTCACCCCCGGCATGCAGCTGGTGCTCTCGTGCGACACGATGGTGCAGGACGTGCACTTCAACTCCAAGACGATGTCTATGTATGACATCGGCTGGAAGGCCATGGCCTCGAACGTCAGCGACATGGCCGCCATGGGTGCCGTCCCGCGCAACGCGCTGGTCGCGCTCACCGTGCCGGCTTCCGTGCCGGCGGACCGGCTGCGCGAGCTCTACGCGGGCCTCTACGCCTGCGCGGACCGCTACGGCGTCGCCCTGGCCGGCGGGGACACGACCTCGACGCCCGGAGGGCTCACGGTCACCGTGACCGTGACCGGTGAGGTCGAGCCCGGCCGCGCGCTGCTCCGCTCCGCCGCCCGGCCCGGTGACGCGGTGTTCGTCACCGGCTGGCCGGGCCGCTCGGCGGCGGGGCTGCACGCGCTGCTCGCCGCAGGCGCCCGGCCGGAGGCAGCCGCAGACGAGCCCATCCCGGAGGAGGCGTTCCCTCCTCCGGTGAGGGGGCTCGTGGCGGCGCACCGCCGGCCGGAGCCGAGCGTAGCGGCCGGGCGCCGGCTGCTCGCGGGCGGAGCCGCTCCCGCGCTGAACGACATCAGCGACGGCCTGTCGAGCGAGGCATGGGAAATCGCCGAAGCGTCCGGCTGCGGCCTGCTGCTGCGGGAGGCCGATATCCCGGTCGCCCCGGAGCTTAAGGCCTATGCCGATGCCGTCGGCGCGAGCGCGCTGGAGTGGATCCTGACCGGCGGCGAGGACTACGTCCTGCTCGGCACCCTCCCGGAAGAAGCGATGGCCGTCACGGCCGAAGCCTTCGCCGCGGAAGGGCTGCCATTCTTCCGCATCGGCACGGCGACCTCGGCCTTTGCCGGGGTCCGGCTCGTCGGAATCGACGGGGAGGAGAGGCCGGTCGCCAAGTCGGGCTACAACCATTTCGGCTAGCCCGAAGAGACCTTACGGGAGGCCCGAAGGAAGCTTCCGGGCACCCGAACGAACGCGGGGCGGATAGGCTTCCAAAGCCGCAGGCGGCTTTCTTCGGTCTCCGGCTCAAGCCGGGGGCGCCCGATTGTGCGGGCCTAATCCGCCTGCGGCACTATTCCGATCTGTACGGCCTATCTTCAGAAGAACGGCCTATTTTCCGATTAAGAACCCCATAACGCATAAGGAGCTGCAGACCATGGACGAACCGCAGGTCTTCCTCTATGAATCGCACGGGCTGGAGGACACGGCACGCCTCGCCCGCGCTTTGGCGGAGCTGGCCGTCCCCGGCACGGTATGGGCGCTCGACGGAGACCTCGGCGCGGGCAAAACCGCGTTCTCGCAGGCCGCCGCCCGGGCGCTCGGTGTAACGGATACGGTAAACAGCCCGACGTTTACCATCATTAAGGAATACGAGGGAACCGAGTTTCCCTTTTATCATATGGACGTCTACCGCCTCTCCTCCGAAGAAGCCGGAGAACTCGGGCTGGACGAATATTTCTATGGAGGCGGGCTGACCGTGGTGGAATGGGCCAGCTTGATCGGTGAGTGGATGCCGGAGGATCACTTGGCCGTCTACATCGAGAACAAGGGGCCGGACGACAGGCTTTTCCGCCTGACCCCGCGGGGACTTCCCTACACGGACTGGTGCCGCCGCCTGAAGGAGAACGGATTGCTGATATGAACGACACCGTGACGACAACACAAGCACCGGCCGGCCGCTGGCTGGGCATGGATACCTCGACGGCCTGCATGACGATAGCGCTGATGGAGGGCGGCCGGCTGATCGAAGAGCGTACCGAGCGGGCGGAACGCAACCACTCGCTTTATTTGAATCCGATGATCGACGCCCTGCTCGAAACCCACGGCATGAGACCGGGGGATTTGGCGGGCTTTGCCGCGGGGCTCGGCCCGGGCTCCTATACCGGGGTGCGCATTGGGGTTACCGTGGCGAAGACGATGGCCTGGGCTTTGGGGAGGCCGGTGATCGGCGTATCGAGCCTGGAGGCGTTGGCCTACGGGACCCCGGTGGAAGGGCAGACGGCCGGCTCGGAAGCGGGGCCGGAGGCGGGGCGAACGGACGAAGCCGGCGGAAAGCTGTGGATCGTTCCCCTAATGGATGCCCGCCGGGCCCAGGCGTATACGGGGCTTTTCGAGCTGGCATATGGTCCCGGGAAGCTCTTGTCCGTCTCTTCCGAAGGGGCTTCGGTTGTACCTGCATCTTCCGCTGCGGCTTCGGCTGCGGCCATACCGGCCGCGCCGGAACCGGGAGCCGTCCGCGTTTCGGATGCAGGTGACCGGTCGGCGGCCGGCGGCCGATGGACGCGGCTTGCCGAGGACGGCATCCGGCGCATGGAGGACTGGACGGAGCGGCTGCTCCGGCTCGCCGACGAACACCGTCCGGACCGGATCCTGCTGGTCGGCGAAACGGCCGGCTTCGGCACTTTCGCCGAGCGGCTTGCGGCCGGACTGTCCGCCGAGGTGCAGGCATTCGGCCAGGACATCCGTGCTTATTCCATTGGGAGGCTCGCCCGGATTAAGGAGCAGCTAGGGGATTACAGCCGCGATCCACACGGGATCGTGCCGAATTACACTCAGCTCGCGGAGGCCGAGGTTAACCTTCTGGCCAAGAGCGGCGGCGGGGAGGTGCCGGGTGGAGCAGATCGTGCCTGACGAGGGCTTTCAACTGACGTTCCGCGCCATGAAGCTGAACGACATCGACACCATATGCGAGATTGAGCAGGAGGCCTTTCCGACTCCCTGGTCGGCGGGAGCCTTCTACAATGAGCTGGTCAACAACCATTTTGCCCATTACATGGTCATGGAGGTGGACGGTGTCATCGCCGGGTATGCCGGCATGTGGCTCATCATGGATGAAGCCCACATTACGAATATCGCCGTCCGGGCCCCCTTCCGCGGCCGCAAGCTGGGGGAACGCCTCGTGGGGGAGCTTCAGAAAACGGCCAGCTTCATGGGAGCGGCCAAAATGACTCTGGAGGTCCGCGTGACGAACGTGGTCGCCCAGAACCTCTATGTCAAAATGGGTTTCCGTTCCGTAGGAGTGCGCAAAGGCTATTATACGGATAATAACGAGGATGCTTTGATCATGTGGGCGGAGCTGGAGAAGTACCATCCACAATCCTAACGGGGAGGGCCGGAGCGAACAAGACGGCCTTCCCCCGGTTTCTTACAGAGAGTGAGCGATAGCCATGAGGATGAACACCCGGGACCGGTCCGGCCGGCCCTGTTATATACTGGCGCTGGAGACAAGCTGCGATGAAACCTCGGTAGCCGTCATAGAGGACGGCAAGGTCATCCGCTCCAATGTGGTCTCCAGCCAAATCGAAACCCATAAAGCGTTCGGAGGCGTCGTGCCCGAGGTCGCTTCGCGCAAGCACGTGGAGTCGATCACGCTCATTATCGAGCAGGCGGTCCGCGAGGCCGGGCTCGGGCTCGGCGACCTGTCGGCGATCGCCGTGACGCAGGGCCCCGGTCTGGTCGGAGCCCTGCTGATCGGGCTCGTGGCCGCCAAGTCGCTCGCCTCGACGCTCGGGCTGCCGCTGATCGGCGTGCATCACATCGCGGGCCACATCTACGCGAACGCGCTCGTTCACGAGCTGGAGTATCCGCTTCTCGCGCTGGTCGTCTCCGGCGGCCACACCGAGCTCGTGCACGTCGAAGCGCCGGGCCGCTTCCGCATCATAGGCCGCACACGCGACGATGCCGCCGGCGAGGCCTACGACAAGGTCGCACGGGCGCTCGGCCTGCCGTATCCCGGCGGGCCGCATGTCGACCGGCTCGCCGCAGAGGCGGACAGCGCGCTGCCGCTGCCGCGCGCCTGGCTGGAGCCGGAATCGTACGATTTCAGCTTCAGCGGGCTGAAATCGGCGGTACTGGCGGCTCTCAACACGGCGCGCATGAAGGGCGTGGAGCTGCCGGCGGACCAGGTGGCGCGGGGCTTTCAGGAGTCCGTCCTCGACGTCCTCACGGAGAAAGCGATCCGCGCCGTCCGGGAGACCGGCTCCCGGCAGCTGCTGCTGGCCGGAGGCGTCGCGGCGAACCGCGGCCTTCGCACCCGGCTGGAGGAGCGCTGCGCGGAGGCCGGGATCCCGCTCCTGGTCCCGCCGCTCAGCCTCTGCACCGACAACGCCGCCATGATCGGCGCCGCGGCTTTCCTGAAGTGGGAGCGCGGCCAATTCGCGCCCCCTTACCTGAAAGCCGAGCCGTCCCTCTCCCTGGAGGACTGGTCGGTGCAGTAGCCCATTCTTTTTTGCATGTATTGACAGGCCGCAAGCGGCATATTATAATCAACAACAATTCAAATAGCCAAACGCTGGGAACGGGAGCAGTAAGGTGACAGCCCTTTGATCAGAGAGCTGCGGGAAGGTGCGACGCAGACGAAGGAACCCTGAACTCACCCGGGAGCGGCAGAACGGAACACGCGGCAGGTCCGCAAGCCACTTCGGCTTGCCGGCCGAACGACGAGCGGGCAGCCGTCCGGAATCCTTACGGATTTCGGCATAACGGCCAGTCCGGCAGCTCGGTCAGCCGGGTCTCACGTTCTGACGGGCAGCCTCCGTAATCGGGCGGGCGAAGCTTGACGGGTAAGATGACCGCCGGCCGAGCCGATAAGGGGATCCGCCCTCGGCGGGTCAACGAGAGTGGTACCGCGATGGCTAAGCCTGTCGTCTCTTGAAGAGACGACAGGCTTTTTTTAATTGGGATTGGCCAAGATATCTTCAAATATGCAAGCGTAGAACGGGAGCAGTAGGAATGGCCTTTGCTTAAGAGAGCTGCGGGATGGTGCGACGCAGCGCAAGGTTATACCGAATCTCGCCCGGGAGCTGGATCACCGAAAGCCGTAAGGTGTTAAGTGATCCCGGTTTGCCGCCGTTAGCCGGTATTGCCGCCGAAGCAACCTTTAAGGCTGTCCGTCCCCCTTTCCGTCTATTACGAATTGGGGCGAACGCCAAAAGAGGACCGGCGGCGAACGAGCGGATTCAGGTTGCCCTGAATCAACGAGAGTGGTACCGCGTCGGGTTTACAGCCTGTCGTCTCTTACGAGACGGCAGGCTTTTTTGTATACCAAGCTAACCAAAAATCCCCATTCGAAAGGAAGAGATGAGCATGAACCGCATCCGCATTTTTGACACGACATTACGAGACGGGGAGCAAGCTCCGGGCGCCTCCCTGGCCCCCGAAGAGAAAGTGAGGATCGCGCTTCAGCTCGCCCGGCTTGGCGTGGACGTCATCGAGCCCGGGTTCCCGGTCTCAAGCCTTGGGGAATTCGAAGCCGTCCGGCAAATTTCCCGGCTGCTTCCCGCCGTTGAAATATGCGGCTTCGCCCGTGCCGTAAAGGGAGACATCGACGCCGCTGTCCGGGCCACCGAGGACGCCGCGAGCCGGCGCCTGCATATGTTTCTTTCCTCGTCGGACATCCACCTGGACTTTCAGCTGCGCAAATCCCGGGAGCAGGTGATCCGGACGGCGCGGGAGATGGTCGCCTATGCCAAGCAGTTTGTGGAACAAATCGAATTCTCTCCGATGGACGCCACGCGGACGGGAGAGGAATTTCTGCTGGAGATGGTCGAAGCTGTCATCGCCGAAGGGGCCACCATCATCAACATCCCGGACACCGTCGGCTATGCGCTGCCGGAGGAATACGGCCAAGTGTTCCGCACCGTGCGGGAGAAGGTAAGGGGCGGAGAGACCGTCGAGTACAGCGCCCACTGCCACAATGACCTGGGGCTCGCGGTCGCGAACAGTCTCGCGGCGATCCGTAACGGAGCGACGCAGGTGGAGGTGACCGTGAACGGAATCGGGGAGCGGGCCGGCAACTGCTCCCTCGAGGAGCTGGTGATGGCGATCGAAACGAAGGGGGCGGCGCTTCAGGCGGAAACCGGCATCGCGGCAGAGGAGATTTACCGCACGTCGCGGATGGTCAGCCAGGCGATGCATTTCCCGATTGCGTTCAACAAGCCGATTGTCGGACGCAACGCCTTTCAGCACGAGGCGGGCATTCACCAGGACGGCCTGCTGAAGAACCGGAGCACTTACGAAATCATGGATCCGGAGCGGCTCGGCATTCCCCGTCAAATGATCATCCTGGGCAAGCATTCCGGCCGTCATGCCATCCGGCACCGGATCGGAGAGCTCGGCGCGCAGGTGAACGACGAACAGATGGAAGAGATTTACCGCCGGTTCAAGGAGAAAGCCGACGCCCAGAAGGTTGTCACCGACGAAGAGCTGATGCGGCTGGCCGGAGCGGTGACGAAGGAAGCCCTGGAGAGCTTCACCCTCACCGAGGTTCAGGTCGTCTCCGGAAGCGAACGGAGCCGGATGGCCTCCGCCGTGGTCCGGTACAACGGGACCGGGCAGCAGGTGAGCTCCTCGGCCATCGGCAAAGGCCCGATCGAGGCCATCATCGGCTGCATCAAGCAGGCGGTACCGTTCCCGGTCGAATTCGTCGACATGGAGCTTCACTCCCTTTCGGCGGGAGAATCCGCCGGAGGAGAAGCGGAGGTCACGATAGCGGCCGGGGGGCAGGCTTACCGGGGAACGGCGGTGCACCAGGACATTCTGCTCGCCGTGGCCCATGCTTACCTGGCAGCCTGCAACCAGGCGGCCCGGAACCAAGGCCTCGTTCCTCACGCCAAGGCGGAGAAAGCGGGGGAATCTTTTGCGGCACCGGTTCATTTCTGGCCATAACTTGTCGCCGGATAAAAATTCTCAACTTTTTCTTCAAAATCTGTTTCAAAAGGGTGTGGATATAGTTATCCACACCCCCTGTGTATAATGTGGACAAAATGGGGAAAACCCTTTTGGGAGTAGGTCCTAAACGTTGCCGCTAGTTCGGGATAAGTTTTCCCAAGAAAAATGTTAATAATGGGGATAACTCTGTGGAGAAGCGGGAAAACCTTGTCCAAACAGGCCTAAAGACCCTGTGATTATGGGGATAACCCTGTGGATAAGGCGATGGTTTGCTTCCTGGAAGGGATTATCCAGGTAAACGTTTGCGCAACCAATATTATGGTATAAACAAGGAAGGGAGCCCCCAATCGGAGCTCCCTTTGGTACTTTATCCCGTAACCGTTATATGCAAGGGGTTCCTGTGTGTATAACGGTAATTTTAAGCGGGGAAAGATTAACGGCATTGCTTATTTAGGCCAAAAGCTGTTCCCATTCTTCATACCCGGTCTGAAGCTCCGCCTTCTTGGCGTCGATGGCCTGGTTCCTCTCTTGTACGAGCATATAATCCTGGTACACTTCCGGTAAAGCCAGCTCTTCCTCGAGAGCGGCGATTTCGCCTTCCAGCCGGGCAATGTCCTGCTCGAGCTGCTCCAGCCTCCGCTGGCGGCTGCGTTCTTCCCGCTTCGCCTTTTTGTCGGCCTCGTAGTCGGTCGGCTTCTCGACAGGAGGGGCGGAGCCTTTCTTGTCGACGGCGGCGGCTGCGGCTGCGGCCAGCCGGTCGGCTTCGATCGCGGCGAGTTCGGCCTTCTTCTCCAGGTAATCGTCGTAGTTGCCCAGATAGGCTTCCACTCCGTCCGGCTTCAGCTCAAGGATGCGGTCCGCCATTTTGTTCAGGAAGTACCGGTCATGGGAGATGAAGAGCAGGGTGCCCTCGTAGTCCATGAGCGAGGCCTCCAGCACTTCCTTGCTGTACAGGTCCAAATGGTTGGTCGGCTCATCCAGAATGAGCACGTTGGCGTTCTGAAGCATCAGCTTGGCCAGGGACACCCGGGCCTTCTCTCCTCCGCTTAGGCCGGCAATTTTCTTGAAGACGTCCTCTCCGCTGAACAGGAAGCTCCCGAGCACCGACCGGATGCGCGCTTCTTCCAGATGAGGGAAAGCGCTCCACACCTCATCCAGCACGGTATGCTCCGGATTCAACCCGGTCTGCTCCTGGTCGTAGTAGCCGAGCTTGACGTTGGCTCCCCACTTGAAGGTCCCGGCGTCCGGGCGGCGGTCCCCGATGAGCGTCTTCAGCAGGGTGGACTTCCCGATTCCGTTCGGGCCGATGAGTGCCGCCGTGTCGCCGCGGGACAGCTGAAACGACACATGACGGAAAAGCGGGGTAGTGCCGTCGAAGGAAACGGACAGGTTCTCGGCGTTCAGGACGTCCTTGCCCGTCGTCTGCTCGATTTCGAACGAGAAGGAGGCCCGTTTCAGCTCGCCGAGAGGCTTGTCGATGCGGTCCATCCGGTCCAGCGCCTTGCGCCGGCTCTGGGCTCTTTTCGTGGTGGAGGCACGGACGATGTTCTTCTGGATAAAATCCTCCATCTTCGCGATCTCGTCCTGCTGCTTCTCGTACTGCTTCATTTGAATCTCGTACTCGGCGGCTTTCGTTTCGACATAACGCGAGTAGTTGCCGGTGTACCGCTTGGACGTATGGCGCTCGATCTCGTAGATGGTGCCGACAAGCGCATCCAGAAAGTAACGGTCGTGGGAGACGACCAGGATGGCGCCGGGATAGCCTCGCAGGTAATCCTCCAGCCACGTCAGCGTCTGGATGTCGAGATGGTTGGTCGGCTCGTCGAGCATGAGCAGATCCGGCTCCTGGAGGAGCATTTTGGCCAAGGCCAGCCGCGTTTTCTGGCCTCCGCTCAGCGTTGAGACCACCGTGTCCGCGGGGAAGCTTCCGAAGCCCATCCCGTGCAGGATGCTGCGGATTTTGGATTCGATCTCATAGCCGCCCTGTTCCCGGAACCACTCCGAGCGGGCCGCATAGCGGTTCATCGTTTCGTTGTACTTCTTTTCGTCGGCGAGCAGGTCAGGATCCGACATCGCCTGCTCCAGGCCGCGCAGCTCCTTCTCCGCCGTCAGCAGATGGGAGAAGACCTCGCGCATTTCCTCATAAATCGTCTTGTCGGAATCCAGTCCGCTGTTCTGGGCCAAATAACCGACACGCGTTTCTTTCGCTTTGTAAATCTCGCCGCTATCGTACGACATTTCCCCGGCAATAATTTGTAGAAACGTAGATTTTCCGGCACCGTTTACGCCGACTAACCCGATTTTTTCCCGTTCGTTGACTTGAATGGATATATGGGACAGCACGGGGCGGACCCCGTAGCTTTTGGTAATGTTGACAGCCTGCAGCAGCATGGTACACAAACCTCCATCATTTTTCGCCTTCTGCAATGCCCGGGCCATCTCCAGGTAAGAAGGGGAGGCGGGCGGCATGTTGATGCCTTTTTCGGGCGGTTCTTATCCTCAGTTTACATGAAACGCCGGCAAAGCAGAAGACGAAGGCCTTTATTCCCGCTGAAAAGCATGAAAACGGGTCCCCTGGTAGTCCAGGGTGCCGGTATCCCCTTCGGCCAGCAGCCCGTACTCGGCTCCGCGCAGCTTCATTTCCAGGCGGCTGCGGTCGGGCAGCTCGAAGGTTACATAATAGTCGGTTGACGCGCTGGTGTCCCCCGACCCTCCGTACACCTGGGTGCGTTTGGTGACCACGCGGGCCCACTCCTTCCGCCGTTCCGCCTGGTTGTTGGAGGACCACTGGGAGACTCCCTTAACGGACTTCACCAGAATCGTACCGATCACCAGTACAAAGACCGTCCCGAAAATAATCGGGAAGAGGGAAAACAACGCATGGCTTATTCCGCCCCCGCCAAAACCCGGATTGGTCATCATGGGGCCCCACCTCCTCGAGGATGTGATAGCAAGCTTACTCTTTTTGCTTCTTGCTTATCTTTTAGTACGCAAGGAACCCCCGGAATGTTTCTTCTTTAGTAGACTGCTTTTTCTTACGGACAACCTTGTGCTAAAATGAGATCAACTGCCAGTACGTGATCAAACAAGAGGAGACGGGAATTCCCATGCAAGCGCCCCAATCGAAAAAACGGCTCCGCCGGGAGATCGAGGAGAAGCGGTCCGCGCTTCCGCCGGAAGAGAGAAGCCGGATCTCGCGCATCATTTGCGAACGGGTGGCGGAACGGCTGAGGGAGTCAGCCTCTTCCTATCCGCCGGTTGTCTTCTCGTATCTTTCCTTTGGCGCGGAGGTCGACACCTTTCCCCTGCTGGAGTTTTGCTGGCGTGCCGGAATTCCGACGGCCGCCCCGCGGACCCTGTCGAAGACGAAGGAAATGAAGCTTCATCTCCTTTCCTCCCGCGAGGATGTGCAGCAGGGGATATGGGGAATCCCGGAGCCCAAGCCGGAGTGCCCGGAGCTGCCGGACACCGCTCTTATCGGCTGGGTTCTGATGCCGGGCCTTGCTTTCGACCCGAAGGGCGGCAGGCTTGGCTACGGCGGGGGCTATTACGACCGCTTTTTATCCGAGTATGCCCGCCGTCACGGCACGCTGCCGTTCCTGCTGGCCCTTGCTTTCGAGCTTCAGCTTGTGCCGGAGGTTCCTACGGAGCCTCACGATATACCCGTGCATGCGGTGGTGACGGAGTCCCGCTGGGTAGCCGCCGGAGAGGAGCCCTTTTTGCCGGGGCGGGATGAAGGTTAACGGCGTTAATTTTTTTATGTTTTGCGACACCTCCATAACGATACGATTACACGATACTTATAAAGGAGGCGGATGCCATGCCGGAGAATGAGGGGTTGACCCATTTTAATGAGCAGGGCCGGGCCCGGATGGTTGATGTGACGGAAAAGCAGGAGACCCGCCGTGAAGCGACTGCCCGGACCACGGTCCGCATGAAGCCCGGCACGCTGGACGCAATCCGGCAGGGCCGCATCGGAAAGGGCGATGTGCTGGCCGTCGCTCAGGTGGCCGGGGTCATGGCGGCCAAGAAGACGTCCGAGTGGATTCCGATGTGCCATCCGCTTGCCTTGCGGGGAATCGACATCCGCTTCGACGACAACGGGACAGATGAATTATATATAGAAGCAACGGTCCGCATAACGGGTCCTACCGGCGTGGAGATGGAGGCGTTGACGGCGGTTTCCGCCGCGGCGCTGACCGTCTATGACATGTGCAAGGCGCTGGAGAAGGAAATGGAGATCGGCCCGACGCATCTTACCCACAAAACCGGCGGCAAGAGCGGAGATTTTCACAGAAACGATACGATTTCTTCCTGATTATTTGATACACTAGGAGAGAGGTGAACGGCCATGCGCTGGAAGGTAGCGATTCTAACAGCCAGTGATAAAGGCTCGAGAGGGCAGAGAGAGGATACCAGCGCCCAAGTCATCCGCGAGCTTGTCGAAGAGGAGCTCATGGGGGAAATCGTCGAGTACCGCATCGTCCCCGACGAAATGAACGAAATCATGGCCTCTCTGATCGAGATGACGGAATACTATCAAGCCGACCTGATTCTGACGACGGGAGGCACCGGCCTGGCGCCGCGGGATGTGACCCCCGAGGCCACACTGCAGGTCGTGGAACGGCTCGTTCCCGGTCTGCCCGAAGCGATGAGGATGGCGTCCATGCAGCGCTCCCCGCGCGCGATGCTGTCCCGCGGGGTGGCGGGGATCCGCGGCAAGACGCTCATCGTGAACTTGCCGGGCAGCCCGAAGGGAGTCGCCGAGAATCTGGCGGCGATCATCGACGAGCTGCCTCACGCGCTCAGCATTCTGACGGGAAGCGGAGCGGATCATTCATGACCGCCCCCGCCGGAATGCTGCGCGAAGTGAAGGTGGAGGAAGCGGTCGGGCTGGTGCTCGCCCACGATTTAACCCAGATCCTTCCCGGGGAATTCAAGGGAAGGCTGTTCAAGAAAGGCCACGTTGTCCGGGAAGACGACATTCCCGCGCTCCTTTCCATCGGCAAGGAGCACATCTACACGCTGGATTTGGCCGACGGCTATCTTCACGAGGATGAAGCCGCCCTGCGGATGGCGCACGCGGCGGCGGGAGAGCATATTGTGCTGACCGACCCGCATGAGGGAAAGGTAAGCCTGAAATCCTCGATTCACGGCCTGGCCAAAATCCCCCGGGATTTTGTCAACGCCGCCAACGCGCTAGAATCCGTCGTCTTCTCGACGGTTAAGACCAACACCGTCGTGAAGCCCGGACAAGCTCTCGTCGGCACGCGGGTCATTCCCCTCGTCATCGAGGAGGAGCGCATTCGGGAAGTCGAGCGGCTGGCTGAAGCTCACCGGGCCGGGGGAGGATCTGGACCGGGTGAAGCGGGGCTCGTCTCGGTGAAACCTTTTCGTTCGCTGCGGGCAGGACTTATTACCACCGGCAGCGAAGTATACAAGGGACGGATCCAGGACAAGTTCGGTCCGATCGTCCGGGAGAAGCTGGCCGCCCTCGGCTCGGAGGTCGTGGAGCAGCGGCTTGCGCCCGACGAGAGCTCCCGGATTGTCGAAGACATCCGGTACTTCCGGGAGCAAGGGGTCGACCTGCTGCTCCTGACGGGCGGCATGTCCGTCGATCCGGACGACCGGACGCCGGGGGCCATCCGGCAGGCCGGAGCGGACATCGTCAGCTACGGGACCCCGATGCTGCCGGGCTCCATGCTGCTGATGGCTTACCTGGACGGGATCCCGGTTATGGGGCTTCCCGGCTGCGTCATGCATGACCCTTACACTTCGTTTGACGTGCTGCTCCCGAGAATTTGCGCCGGCGAAATCATCCGCAAGGAAGACATTGTGGAGATGGGCTACGGCGGGCTTCACGGCTGCTGATGCTTAAGGCATAACATTTAGATTAGGAGATGATTCTATGCACACACCGAGTGCGATAGGAATCCTGTTGATCGTCCTGGTGGCCCTGCTGCTGTTCGGACCGAACAAGCTTCCGGAGCTCGGAAGGGCATTCGGCAAAACGCTGAAGGAATTCAAGAACGGGGCCAAGGACATTATGAACGATGACGACGACTCGAAACCGGTCCGCAAGGAGATTCCGGCCGAAGAAGTCCGCGTTCATGAAACCCGGTCCGAGGCTCAGCCCGAAGCGAAGAAGCCGGACAACCGCCGACTGCCCGATTAAGCCCGCCCGCGGGCTCGAAAGGGCACATACAAGCATGGGGTTGGTGAACTATGGAAGAAGATCAAATGTCGCTGGTGGACCATCTGGGCGAGCTGCGCCGCCGCATTATGTGGGTGGCGGCCGTGCTTGTCGTCACGATGGTCGCCGGCTTTTTTATCGCCGTTCCGGCTCTCGATTACTTGAAAAGCATTCCCCCCGCCACCGGCATTTCCTGGCACGCCCTCGCGCCGGGAGACGGGATCCGCGTTTATTTTCAATTCGCCTTTCTTTTTGCGGTGGCGGTGACGCTGCCGTTTACGCTTTATCACCTCTGGGCGTTCGTCAAGCCGGGGCTTCGCGAAGAGGAACAGAAGGCCACGATCAAGTACATTCCGTTTTCCGTGCTGCTTTTTCTGGCCGGCTTCTCGTTTGCCTACTTTGTGGTCTTCCGGCTCGCCCTGGCTTTCACCACGAGCCTTAACGAACGAATGAGCCTTATCGAGACGTACGGAATTACGCAATATTTTACCTTTATGTTCAACATCTTGCTGCCCGTCTCCCTCGTGTTTGAGCTGCCGGTTGTGGTGATGTTCCTGACCAAGCTCCGGGTCTTGAACCCGATACGGCTGCGGAAGCTTCGCCGGTATTCGTACCTTATTCTGGTCATTCTGTCCACCTTGATTGCGCCGCCCGATCTCTTGTCCAACCTGCTCATCGTCCTGCCGCTTATCATTCTGTACGAGATCAGCGTGGTGCTGTCCGGACGCATCTACCGCCGGCAGCTGGAGCAGGACCGGGAATGGGAGGAGGAGTACGGTCCGAAGTGATGGGGAAGAGGGATACGGCCCGAAGTGATGAGGAAGAGGGATATGGCTCGAAGTGATGGGGAATGAGGGGACCAAGCTTCGCTTGTCGGGCGTTAGTAAGGTGAACCTTCGGGCAGCCAGCACCGCGTTTTCGTTTGCGCCCTTCTAATGGGGAGGGTGACAGCCATAGTGTCGAAAGCCATTTATGCGCCGAAGCGGAAGTCGGGTTCTGAGGGTTCAGCCCTTTCAGCCGTAGGTGAGAGGCTTGTTCCGCAGCCACTTACCCGCCTTCCGTCGTGTCTAACCTAATCGTGCGATGCCTCTAGAAAACCCGCAAGCGTTAGCCTTTTCCGCCATATGGCCGGTCAGGTTGTCGATTGGCGGGTTCTTTTGGCGAATCGGATAAACCTTTGAAAAAATGTCCAAAAAGACTTGCAAAATCATCCCAAAATTATTATCATAAATAGTGTTGTTAGCACTAACCAGTCTTGAGTGCTAACCCAAGCTACATAAATTAAAGGAGGCAGTTTTTCCATGATCAAACCTTTGGGTGATCGCGTAGTTATCGAAGCCGTTGCTAAGGAGGAAACCACAGCAAGCGGAATCGTATTGCCGGATACGGCAAAGGAGAAGCCGCAGGAAGGCCGTGTTGTAGCTGTTGGCGCCGGAACCTTCAAGGACGGAGAACGTGTTCCTTTGGAAGTGAAAGAAGGCGACCGCATCATCTTCTCCAAATATGCCGGCACCGAAGTGAAGTTCGAAGGACGCGAACTGCTCATCATGCGTGAAAGCGACATTCTGGCCGTTCTGGGCTAATGATCATATTCGGGTTCCTCGCGAGCCCAGCTTTAAATAAGGAAATCCGTCCGGTTCATCCGGCCGGTTCGCAACCAAACCAATTCGATTCGGGAGGTTTTCGTTAACATGGCTAAGGATATCAGATTCAGCGAAGAAGCTCGCCGCTCCATGCTGCGCGGGGTGGACGCCCTGGCTAACGCCGTTAAAGTAACTTTGGGACCTAAAGGACGCAACGTCGTTCTGGACAAAAAATTCGGAAGCCCGCTCATCACCAATGACGGCGTGACGATCGCTAAAGAAATCGAACTCGAAGACGCCTTCGAGAACATGGGCGCTCAGCTCGTTAAAGAAGTAGCGACCAAGACCAACGACGTAGCCGGTGACGGAACGACGACGGCAACGGTTCTGGCTCAAGCGATGATCCGCGAAGGCTTGAAGAACGTAACGGCCGGCGCTAACCCTATGGTCATCCGCAAAGGGATCGAGAAAGCCGTTAAAGCCGCTGTAGCCGAGCTGCAGAACATCGCCAAGCCGATCGAAGGCAAGAACTCCATCGCTCAAGTAGCCGCTATCTCCGCTGCTGACGAAGAAGTCGGCCAGCTGATCGCCGAAGCCATGGAGAAAGTCGGCAACGACGGCGTTATCACGGTAGAAGAATCCAAAGGCTTCGCTACGGAGCTTGAAGTGGTAGAAGGGATGCAGTTCGACCGCGGATACATCTCTCCTTACATGATCACCGACACGGACAAGATGGAAGCCGTTCTCGACGAGCCTTACATCCTCATCACCGACAAGAAGATCTCCAACATACAGGAAATCCTTCCGGTTCTGGAGAAAGTGGTTCAACAAGGACGTCCGCTCGTTATCATCGCGGAAGACGTAGAAGGCGAAGCGCTAGCAACCCTCGTGGTTAACAAGCTGCGCGGAACGTTCACCTGCGTAGCGGTTAAAGCTCCTGGCTTCGGCGACCGCCGCAAAGCCATGCTGCAGGACATCGCCGCTCTGACCGGTGCTCAAGTGATCACCGAAGAGCTGGGACTGGACCTGAAATCCGCGAAAGTGGAGCAATTGGGCCGTTCCCGTCAAGTGCGCGTAACAAAAGAAAACACCATTGTGGTCGACGGTTCCGGAGACAAGAAGGACATCGGCGCCCGTGTTCAACAAATCAGAACCCAACTGGAAGAAACCACTTCCGAGTTCGACAAAGAGAAGCTGCAAGAGCGTCTGGCTAAGCTGTCCGGCGGCGTAGCGGTTATCAAAGTCGGTGCTGCAACCGAGACCGAGCTGAAAGAGCGCAAGCTTCGCATCGAAGACGCTCTGAACTCCACTCGCGCTGCGGTAGAAGAAGGAATCGTTTCCGGTGGCGGTACGGCCCTCGTTAACGTCTTCAACGCAGTAGCTGCTGTAGATGCTCAAGGCGACGAGAAAACGGGCGTTAACATCGTTCTCCGCGCTCTGGAAGAGCCGATCCGCACCATCGCTTCCAACGCCGGCCAAGAAGGCTCCGTAGTCGTTGAGCGCCTGAAGAAAGAGCAAGTAGGCGTAGGCTACAACGCCGCTTCCGGCGAATGGGTCAACATGTTCGAAGCTGGAATCGTAGACCCTGCGAAAGTAACCCGTTCCGCTCTGCAGAACGCAGCTTCCGTAGCGGCTATGTTCCTGACCACCGAAGCGGTTATCGCCGACAAGCCGGAGAAAGACAAGCCAGCTATGCCTGACATGGGCGGCATGGGTGGAATGGGCGGCATGGGCGGCATGATGTAATACAGCCTATGGGCTAAAATAGAGAAGCCTCCCGGGAGACCGGGAGGCTTTTTTAATTGTGTATTTCCTGTATTAAGAGAATCTTCTATCTTCTAAAGTAGCTTGAAACAAGTCTTTGAACTATGCTGTGTTTTGGAATAATATTGCCATTATATCAAAATGTCGTATAATAAACAGTAGAGCCGCCATCCAAAGGATGAAGTGGCTTTGTTCTTTTATTGACCCTTTAGTGTAGGATAGAGATTGAGGAGAAGGATAAGAAAAAATAAGGATGTGTTCAGGTATGAAGTTAATTCTTCTTTCCGGAGGCTCGGGAAAAAGATTGTGGCCACTATCGAATGATTCAAGATCTAAACAATTTATTAAAGTTTTAAGTAACAAAAACAATGAGATGGAGTCGATGGTTCAGCGGGTTTGGAAGCAGCTTGATTCCGTTGGATTGGCTTCTTCCTCCTATATAGCAACTAGTAAGTCACAATCAGAGTTGATCCAGAGTCAATTGGGAGAAGATGTTCCGATAATTATTGAACCATCACGTCGAGATACGTTTCCTGCTATAGCTTTAGCTTCAACTTACTTGTATTCCCATGTAGGGATAAGCTTAAATGAAGTTGTAGCAGTGCTTCCCGTGGATCCTTTTGTAGAAGACACTTTCTTTAATGAAGTTAAGGAGCTTGAAAATATATTATTTCATTCCAAAGCAGATATTGCGTTAATTGGAGTAAAACCGACTTATCCGTCTGAAAAGTATGGATACATCGTTCCAGAAAATACGACTAGATTTTCCGCAAGGTACTTACCAGTTCAAAGATTCGCAGAAAAACCTGATCAGGCGGGTGCAGAAAGATTAATAGAACAAAATGCCTTTTGGAACTGTGGAGTGTTTGCTTTTCGGCTCGGTTTTCTTATCTCCTTGCTTGAGAGAAAGAGATTGCCTGTCCAGTACGAGGAGCTAACTAAGCAGTATGGGTTACTTGATAAAATAAGTTTTGATTATGAAGTGGTAGAAAAATGTGAGAAGATCGTTATGCTTCCTTACGCTGGGTGTTGGAAGGATTTAGGCACCTGGAATACTCTTACGGAAGAGATGCAATCTCATCAAATTGGAAAAGGAAGTATATCCAAGGATTCGACAAATACTCACTTGGTCAACGAGTTGGATATTCCGGTAACTATTATTGGAATGACTAATGCAATAATTGCGGCTAGCCCCGACGGAATATTAGTGGCAGACAAGCAAGCCAGTCCACGGATAAAAGATTTCGTCAAAAACACGGAATTACCCATAAGGTATGAGGAGAGATTATGGGGATGGTACCGGGTTCTGGATTATACGAAAACCGAGGAAGGAAGTGAAGTGTTAACCAAGAGAATTTGTATCTCGGCCAATAATAATATAAGTTATCACTTTCATAGATTAAGAAAAGAAACATGGAACGTAATTTCAGGAAGAGGACTGGTTAAATTAGAAAACAACATCGTGTCCGTTTCAGCGGGAGATGTTATCCAAATTCCTGCAGGCTTAAAACATGCTATAAAAGCTTTAACGGACCTTGAAATTATTGAGATACAAAACGGACGATTATTGGAGGAAGACATTCATCGGCTTCAAAGAAGCTGGGAAGAAATAGCGGATCAAAGCATAGTAAATTAAAAAGACTTGGTGCCAAGGCACCAAGTCTTTTTGAGCAGAATTAGTTGATGAAGTCCGTTTTTTCCAAGAAGCGCTTCAACATCGTGGCCGATTGAGCACGAGTAGCATCCGAACGAATGCTCAAGGTCGTATCGGTCATACCATCCACGATACCGGATTTAATGGCAGCAGCCACTTCGGCTTGTCCCCATACGATTTGTTTCGCATCGGTGAATTTAGTCAACAGGGAAGCTTGCTCCGTAGCATCAACGGTTACTTCTTTGCCTGCATATTTCATAGCGCGGACAACAAGGGCAGCCAATTCTTCACGGTTGATTTTTGCATTTGGTTGGAAAGTACGGTCAGCATAACCATCAATCAAACCAGCGCTAGCAGCCGTATTTACAATATTGGTGTACCATTGTCCTGTGGCTACATCAGTAAAGTACGTGTTCGAAGTTACCGTAGGGGTAATACCCAGTGCACGTACGATCAAAGCAGCAAATTCAGCGCGGGTAATGCTGCGCTCCGCACCAAACGATCCATCTTCATAACCATCCACAACAAGCTTATTGGCAAGCAGCTCGATGTTGCCTTTAGCCCAGTGAGTGGCAATATCAGTGAAGCTGTTGTTACTTTCAAGTACCGTATAAACGGAGTTACCTACACGCCAGATAACAACTTCAGCTTTTTCACCCTTAGCACCAAAAGTGGAAGGAACAAAGCTCAAGGTTTGAGTGGCAGGGTCATAAACAGCTGCAGTGTTCGTGTTAGTATTAATAGTGGTGTAGCCTTTGTCAATGTTGATTGTACGCTTTACATACGTTTGACCGAAGGATACATCAATCGCGGTCTTACCAGCAGTTTCAGCCGTTACCTTAAAGTCAACAGAATCTCCGATTACCGTTCCGTTTACTTCTTTAGCAGCACTTTGCACGGCTGTCAAAGCATCCCCGGAAACTTTTGCGATTTGTACGCGGATCCACAGGTCTTTTGCATCGACACCAAGTGCTTTAGCGTGAGCATCAATATCGAGCTTATCCAGTGGAAGGGTATAAGATCCAGTATCATTGAAGATAGTTAGATTCTTACCAGCTGCCAATGCTGTTGCAGGCAACAATACAAATTCTCCGGAGATTTTCAGTTCAGCGTTAGTGTTGTTCTTAACAAGAGCTTCCAATAATGCGGCATTAGCACGACCGTCACTGTTTACAATATTGCTTCCAGGGAACAATCCGCCACCATAACCGGCTGGTGGTGCAGGAGTTACGTAAACGGCATCGGTTACTCCATCAGCCCACAACTTCAAAGAACTGTAAGTGTTAGCCGTAACGGAGCCAGTTACATCGTAATAATAGTATGTAGCTCCACTCACAGTAGTTTCATATCTTTCATAAGTAGCGTCGTTAACAGTTGTAATATAATTACCGTTTTGATCGTATACCTTTACGGAAACTCCAGCAGGGTTATAAACATCAGTGGATACCGTTGTGGCGAATTTACCAGTACTGGATTCATAGGAGTTATTATTCAACCAACTTCCTGCAAATGCAATAACAGGTGAGAGTACAGAAGCAACTAATGCTGTAGATAGAATAGCAGAAGTTTTTTTCATTACAGGCTTCTTAAACAAGTTTTTCTCCCTCTTTTCTCTTTTTTGGTTTGCATTACTTTGTCTAGGTTGCATTGGATTTCACCTCCTTTACCTAGAAATACTTAAAATAATTGTCGCATGATGAAACATATGGAAACAACTTTTTAAGTTTATCACTTTTAATTGGAAAAATCTATTAGTTGTTAAAGACATTATTATTTAGAAGATTGATTATTTCATCTCTTTCTTTTGGTTCCACTGCGATTAGCTTGTTGTATAATTGAATATCGTTCTTTCTTTGTTTTTGCAAAGAAACTAGATACCATCGGGCAGCTATTTGCTTTTCTTGATCCTCTAAGTTATCAAAGTTATCACTAGGAAGTAATGTTTTAAAATATTGCTCAGCTTTTTCGTAATCCTTCCTGTAATAATATATTTCTCCTATGCATTGGGTCATTTTAGGTCTCGTACGAAAATCTCTTCCAATTTGCTGCCCTGCCGGTAATTTTTTTAATTGCTCTACTTTTGATAAGACAATATTGTAATTTGAAATTGCTTTATCCCAAAACATATTAGATTTGTTAATGTCACCTTGTAGATTTGCTTGTTTTCCTAATTCAAACGTTAAGCTAATTAAACGTTCATAGAAACTAGGCTGTACGTTGGCACCTTCGTATACTCCGGAGTCCCAGGGGAAATATTCCAATGCATTTTCTAAAGTGCCCACTGCCTGTTCAAATTCTTTTTTCTGCAAATGCATAGCCAATTTTTGCTCAATAATTATACGATTGCTTGGCTCGATTTGTTGCGCTTCCAGTATTAAATTTTTCATTTGAATATAAAAAACATCATTTTTTGTCTGAGAATATGCCTGACTTAGCATATTTGCTTTTGTCGAAATATATTGTATGTTCTTAGGTTGCATTTCAATAGATTTATCAAGTGATGCTAAGACCTCATTAAAAGGTAACCTATTCTGGGCAGCTGATATACTTTTGTTGAAAAAATTTGAAGCAATCTTTTTATCTAAACCACTTACTAACAATAAGATTGAAACAAATAATAAAAAGCCAGTATAAATATAATTAAACCTTAAAGATATCGCTTCAGTATTGATCAAAGGTTTTGAGATCATGATTCCTAATCCCATAAATACTAAGGCCGATATGTAGGCGAAACTCATATCGAAATCTATTGCACTATGGACCAATATTGACGTTGTAATAATAAAATAAATTAGCTTGCTCACGTCATTGGAATCATGTTCATTGTAACGACGAATGAAATGGTAATAAACGTAAATTATTAGTGATAAAAGTATGATAAAACCCAGCAGTCCTACCTCGGTCAATAGCTGAAGAAAGAAATTATGGGCTTGACGTGATTCGTACGGATTACTTTGATATTTTTCATATAGAGCAGCCCAGGCACCACCTCCCGCGCCGATTATTGGTTGGTCTTTGAGAAATTTCGCAGTATCTCTATAGAAAGTTAATCGTTCCAAGACGCTGTTTTGGGATAGATTTGTTTTTTCGATTTTACTTGAGATACTTGCAGGCAAGAGGCTACGAGCAGCGGGTACTGAAAATGTAATTCCAATTAGTACTGAAAAGATTATGACTAGTGCGGAAGGTAATATTAATTTATTAAATTTGAATTTTGTTAATTGCTTAGTCATTTGTTTGATTTTCGGGGAAAAGAAGTGGTTAATTAATAATGAAAAAATAACCATAGCTGTTGAACCTAATAATAGTAAGCCCCATGCCATTAATGACTCAGTGGACATTAGTGGTAGTTTGAAATTAGAGTTTTGCCAAAAATTTTCTCTAATATCAATACTGATGTTTTTGATGGGCTTTAGTACTAAAAATGAAGTAGTTGCCCCTAGAATTAAATTTATTAAATATATAATCTGCTTAGGAGGACTAAGAAACGGAAGCAAGCAAAGCAATACAATTGGCGCCATAAGCAAACCACCGCGTGAATCAGTGAGAATAAATGATATGATTATCGGGACTATCATCGCTGAGATAAAACCTAGTCTATACTTATTCTCTGAATTTGTAATTAAAAATAAGCTTGAAAATAATAAACCTACTAATACCGCAGAATAGGTATTTGCATATTGAAATACGGATGTGATTCTCATCCATGTTTTAAAGCCCATTACAGCATCCATCATATTCATATTTCCAAATAAATTCGCGAAACCCACCATAACCACGCAGTAAAGTGAGAGAAGTAGTCCAGAGGAAAGTACTCGAAATGCCAAGGTATTCTTATATAAAAAAAGACCAATAAGAAAAAAAATTGAATAAGTTACATTTAAGTTAAAAATATTTTCTGCTGAATAAGGGGAAGCAGAGTTTATGCTAGAAACAAAATAAAGAATAGGTAATACCCAAACAAAAACTAACCCCAATTGTTCTTTCTTGTCTATTAAGTTTGTATGAAACAATAAGTATATTGAGAGTAACAATAACAATAGGGACGAAACAATCATAAAAGAGAAGAGGGGACCATCAAAAGTAATGTTGAGTCCAACAAATAATCCTTTATAGAAAGGGGCTGTAAATAAAAAAAATATAGTACAAATACAAATTATCCAAAGTATAAGTGAACTACTATTCTCTTTAGTTTTTCTGTGAAAATCCATATAGCTATTCTCCTTTGTTTATAACTTATAAACACTCCTATAAAAAAACCCTTAACGAAGAGCACACAATAGTTTGTGTCCGTTAGGGGGTCTCTCTATTTCTACGAAATTAATTCTTTTTTCCAAAATTCTTTAAGGAAAACAAAAGTTATCGAGAAGATAAAAGTGAAAAATCCCGACAGAATAACGATCAATTTTTTGTTAACGCTAATTGGTTCTCTAGGGGCAATTGCTGGATTGAAAATTACTGCCTTATAATTTGTGTTGATTTTTTGTATGTTCTCCTCAGTAGAACTATTTTTATCAATCTCATTAATAAATTTTTGATTTTCAACCATTTTATCAGTAAGTGATTTTAATTGTGCTTGAAGCTTGGACAACTCAAGTGAAGCTTCCGCTGCCTTAGTTTTAATCTCTAAAAATACGGTATTCACCTCTTCACTAGTCATTTCAAAACTTTGGTCAGTTTTTTGATTTTTCATATTATTTACTATGGAGTATAGCATGGGGTCATCAAGCAAAGATTTTTTTGTTACTAATTTTTCTGGGGTTGTTTGCAACAATTGATTAGCTTCTTGAATCTGGCTTTCTTCCATCTTTATTTTGTCTTGCAACTCTAGGGTTTGTTTGTTATAAGATACAATCAAGTCCATTCTGTCAGAAATTTCAATATTTTTCCCGATCTCAATAGCAACGGTGTTTGCTAAATTTTTTGCAAATTCAGGATTTTCCCCTTTAGCAGTAATTGAAATTAGTCCAGCGTCTTTCTCAGTGGTTATACTTAATGCTTGACGAATGGTATTTATGGAATATTTATTCGAGTCAAGCTTCAAATAGTTGATAATTTTGGATAACCCCGAATCACTTCTAACTTGTTCGGCCAAGGGACTCAGGTCTCTACTTTTTGTATTTTGATCTTCATTCATTTGATTAACTATGACTAAAGATTCCGTTCTATATGTAGGCTTTATGAGGAATATTAAATATAGGGCAGCAATTAGCATTATTAAGAAAGTAACTAACAAGACAGCTTTTAAATTGGTTACTATCAGAAAAATAAGATCTCTTAATCGAATTTCTTCCTTCATAGCTTCTCAGAAACGCTCCTTTGCTAGCATATTTTGACACGTCTTTTAGCAGTATATCTTCATTTTCTACATTAGGCAATGTTATTAAAACAATAGAAGTTCCGCTTTTAGCACGTTTATTGTACTTATTTTTCTATTTAGTTATAATTGCTGAGAATTATTATTTGTTATTTTAAGAGAAGTCGGTGGAAAAATGCATTCAAGTAAAAAAGGTCTAAGTATATTTGTTTCAGTCTTGTTTTTTCTTGGCTTGTTTTACACTGCATATAGGTATCCCTTTAAAATTAATTCATCAGTAACTAGTCCTACCTATTCGGACACACCAGGTTGGTTATCAATCGGCAAATATATAATTTTTTCTATAATAATGTATTACTTTGCGCTTCGAATTTTATTAGGGGATAAAATTGTCAAAATATACAAACCTATCTATTTATTTGTTTATTCTTTCTTATTTGCTATTCCTTTAGTATCCGGAATTTTAACACAAAGAATAGATATAATTGAGAGTGGTATATTCTTTCTAATACCTGGATTTTTTCATTTTTTTTCAGAAAAGCTTGATGTGAAGCACTTCAATAGAATAATTTATATTGCGATTTATGTTTATGTGTTTGTTGAGTGCCTTCAAATACTTCTTTTTGTTCTTTATGATAGGCTGCCTGCTCTTGCATACGAAGGAACTTTCTCTATAAGATTTGGCAGCCTATTGGATGATCCGAATTCATTCGGTATTCTAATCTCTTTTTTTATAGGTTTCATGTGGGAAAATAATTCAAAGCGGGATAAATTATTATTTTTATTATTAGGGATATTTTTGTTGTTAACCCAATCGCTAACCTCGATTTTTTCGGTTATGATTGCAACGATTGCATATATATTGCTATTTATTATCCGCTATCCTAACCGGTTTATTAGAATTTTGTTGGTAAGTGTAGTGTTTTTCTTGTTATTCTCTATTGTGACTTTCTTTAATTTCAATAAAATTCTTAGTACTGTGGACCTTTTTTGGGAAATGAAACTGGGAAGTATTATTACTCATTTATCTGTGATCGATACTCTTAAGCAAATTACTATAATCCAGTACTTAGGATTAAATCCTATAGTGCCACTAGGGGAGTCTGGGTACATAAATATATTAGCAAACATGGGTATAGTGTACCTGTTGGTATATATTGGAATAGGTTTATCATCTATTCTAAAAACTTACATCATTATTAATAATAAAAATACAAATATAGAAGATAAGCGAATTGCAAGGGGGATATTTTTTTTCCTAATTACAGTGTATATAGCTATGATTAATTTACCTTTTGAACAGGTTTTTCCAATCAATATCGTGCTTACAATTTTTGTTGGACTACTTAGTACTGATTCGCTAATCATTGAAAGAAAGCAGGAAGAGGTTGAACAGCTTCATTGACCCTTAATTCCTCGTATGCTAAAATTTTGGAGTCATACTTGACAATATTAGCCTTAATTGAAATCTAAAATAATAAGATCTTCCTAAATACTTGCTAAGTAAAAATGTCTTAAGAATTTATCAAAGGGGGGGATATTATGCAAAAAAATACAAAGAACGGGTTATCAGTAGTAATATGTACTAGAAATCGTCAGAAAGATTTACAAAAATGCATAGATTCATTAGCAGAGCAAAAGATTGATGACATTTCTGTACCTATTGAAATTATAATCATTGATGATGGTAATCTAACTGAGGAAACAATAGATCAATTTGAAAGTCAACTCAGCCCCCGCTTTTCTTTCCGATATCATCAAAAGTCAGATCCAGGACTAATTTTTTCTCGGGTGGAATCGATCAAATTAGCTTCTTACGAAATCATGTTATTTATTGATGATGATATTGAGTTGTTTCCAAATTATTTATCTACCCTCTATAAAACATACCTCAAAAACCCAGATGTTGTAGGAGTAGGGGGAGTGGATCAATTTATTAACAGTAGAAGAAAATGGAAGTTTTTTGGGATGATTATTGGATATCATTCCGGAAATTGCGGTAAATTGTCAAAGAGTGGTTATGGTGGCTCGATGCAAGAATGGATCAAAATAAAAGAAGCCTTCCAAACAGAATATCTAAGTGGTTGCAATATGTCCTTTTTAAAAGGAACGCTGGCAGGTCTAAAACCTACTGAATGGTTGACAAGTTATAGTCTTGGTGAAGACTTATATCTTTCATTATATGCAAATAAACGAGGACCATTGCTGATAAATCCAGATCTAAAAGTATTACATCATCAGTCACAAGCATCAAGAGATAAAGTCGAAACGGTTGCATATACGGAAGTCGTAAACCATTATCATCTTCTAAATTATACAGATAATAATTTCAGCAGAAAAATATACCAACTATATACAGCGAGTGGGCTTTTCTTGAAGTCACTCATCCAAAGGAAACATCGTAACAAGGCGAAGGGATATTTTAAAGGAATTCTATATGTGGCAAGAAATTTGTATAAAACTTAGGTACACTTGTACACTTGGAGGAACTATATGAAAAAGAAGGTAGCTTTAATTACTGGCATTACTGGCCAAGATGGCGCTTACTTAGCCGAGTTCTTGTTGAAAAAAGGCTATAGTGTTCATGGTATTAAACGAAGAACCTCACTCTTTAATACGGATCGTATTGATCATTTATATCAAGACCCCCACGAGAAAAATATCAACTTTCACTTGCAATATGGAGATCTAACAGACTCAACAAATTTAATAAGAATAATACAGGAAGTGCAGCCGGATGAAATTTACAATTTGGCCGCAATGAGTCATGTACATGTAAGTTTTGATACACCAGAATACACAGCAAATGCTGATGGACTAGGAACATTGAGGATATTAGAAGCAATAAGAATATTAGGATTAACAACCAAAACGAAAATTTATCAAGCTTCCACTTCAGAACTCTACGGGTTAGTGCAAGCCGTTCCCCAGAATGAGAACACTCCGTTTTATCCAAGGAGTCCATATGCAGTTGCCAAGTTATATGCATATTGGATTACAGTAAATTATAGGGAAGCTTATAACATGTTTGCTTGCAATGGAATCTTGTTTAATCATGAAAGCCCCATAAGGGGTGAAACTTTTGTGACAAGAAAAATTACCAGGGCAGCTGCAAGAATTGCGTTAGGAACCCAAGAAAAACTATATCTGGGGAACTTAGATTCGAAAAGAGACTGGGGACATGCAAAAGATTATGTTGAAGCTATGTGGCTTATTCTTCAGCAAGCTCAACCCGAGGATTATGTTATTGCTACGGGTCATACTACTACGGTTAGAGAATTCGTCCAGCTAGCCTTTAACGAATTAGGGATAGAATTGTATTTCAAAGGAATAAACGAAGCTGAAAAAGGTTATGTGAAATCGTGCAACAATCCAGAATATCAGCTCCCAATTGACAAGGAAGTTGTTGTTGTAGACTCCCGCTACTACAGGCCAACAGAAGTCGATTTGCTACTAGGGGATCCCTCTAAAGCAAATTTAAAACTCGGCTGGATTCCAAAATACGATCTACAATCTCTTGTCAAAGATATGATGCAAAGTGATATTAAAGAGGCTAAAAAGAATGAATACTTAAAACAAGGTGGCTATCATGTTTTAAACTATTTTGAATAGGAGCATATTTGTGAAAATATTATTAACAGGTGCTTCCGGTATGGTTGGTCGTAACCTAATGGAAAAAAATGAATCGTTTAATTTTCTTACACCTTCAAGTAATGAATTAGATCTTTTGTCATATGATAAGACATTTCAGTACTTAAAATTTCACAAGCCAGATTTCATTGTCCATGCCGCGGGCCGTGTGGGAGGCATCCAGGCTAATATTAGTGACCCGGTAAGGTTCCTTATTGAAAATTTGGACATGGGAAGAAATATTGTGATGGCAGCTCGCAATCTTAAGATTCTCAATTTGCTTAATTTGGGAAGTTCCTGTATGTATCCTAGAAACGGGGTAAACCCCCTTAAAGAAGATAGTATATTAAAAGGTGAGCTAGAACCGACTAATGAAGGGTATGCACTGGCAAAGATTACAATTTCAAAACTTTGCCAATACATAACTAACGATAATAATGATTTTCAGTATAAGACTTTGATTCCTTGTAATTTATATGGGAGATGGGATAAATTCGATCCGAGACATTCGCATATGATACCGGCCGTAATACAAAAAGTTCATAAAGCTAAGATATCTGGTGAGAAGGAAGTCTTAATTTGGGGAGATGGTACTGCAAGGAGAGAGTTTATGTATGCTGGTGACCTTGCAAATTGTATATTAAAATCAATAAGCAATTTTAATAGCTTGCCCAATATTATGAATGTAGGATTAGGGTATGACTATTCAATTAAAGAATATTACGAGACTATAGCAAATATTATAGGTTTTCAGGGTGTATTTGTTTATGATCTTGAAAAACCTACAGGGATGAAGCAAAAGCTAGTTGATACTAATTTACAAACTAAATGGGGATGGAAACCAGAAACTTCCTTAAAAGATGGTATTTCAAAGACATATAATTTTTATATGGAGGAAAAAATAGGATGACGAAATATTCCTTGGCTTCAAGTACTTGGGATGATTTTGAAATTGAGGCAATTAATAAAGTGGTTGGTTCAGGTATGTTTACTATGGGAAAATATGTGCAACAATTTGAAGAAAATTTTGCGAATTACGTAGGAAGTCGCTATTGTGTGATGGTTAACTCAGGTTCATCCGCCAATTTATTAGCCACAGCCGCTCTTTTTTACAGGAGGGAAAACAAACTTAAGCCGGGAGATGAAGTGATAGTACCAGCTGTGTCTTGGCCAACGACTTACTATCCACTGTATCAATATGGATTAAAACTAAAGTTTGTTGATATTGATCATTTAACCCTGAACTATAATTTAAAATCCCTTAAGGATGCAGTAACAGAGCAAACTCGGATGATCATGGTTGTTAATTTATTGGGTAATCCAAATAACTTTGATGAAATACAAAAAATAATTGGTGAAAAAAACATTATCTTAATTGAAGATAATTGCGAGTCGCTTGGAGCAACTTTTGGAAGTAAACAAGCAGGTACTTTTGGTGAAATGGGTACTTTTAGTTCTTTTTTTAGTCATCATATTTCAACAATGGAGGGGGGCATGGTTGTCACTGAGGATGAAGAGCTATATCACATCCTACTTTCATTAAGAGCCCATGGTTGGACAAGAAATCTTCCAAAACAGAATTATGTTTGTGGTACTAAAAGCGACAATCCTTTTGAAGAGTCTTTCCGCTTTGTCTTGCCCGGTTACAACGTAAGGCCAATTGAAATGAGTGGTGCGATAGGCCTGGAGCAGTTGAAAAAGCTCCCGGAGTTTATTGAACAAAGACGGGAAAATGCAAGATTGTTCAAGGATCTATTCCAAGAAAATCCTTGTTTCTATATTCAGCAGGAAGTTGGGAACAGCAGCTGGTTCGGGTTCTCCTTGATCTTAAAGGAAGATGTGCCATTCACACGTTCTGATGTTATTAGGACTCTTCAAGAAAATGAAATTGATTGTCGACCAATTGTGGCAGGTAATTTTGCAAAAAATGAAGTTGTTAAGTACTTTGATTATGAAATACACTCTGAGCTGAAGAACGCCGAATATATTGATAAAAATGGTTTTTTTGTAGGAAATCATCAGTTTAATATTCATAATGAAATTCGTTTTTTACATAATCTGCTTAGGAATCTTCAGTCATGACTTACTGGAAAAAAAAAATACTAACTGTTATGTTGCAATATGATTATGGAGATAAAAATAGAGGTTACTCCGGTGAAAAAATGTGGTTCCATGATAATTTAAAAAAAATGTCTACTAAAGTCGAAGCTTTTTGGTACGATGATTATTTAAATGATAAATTTGCTCTAGAAAAAGATTTAATGGTCAAAATAGATAGTTTAAATCCAGATTTAATATTTTTTGTGCTCTACCAAGATCAGTTTGATCCAAACTTTCTGAAAAGACTTAAGGAGAAATATTGTACCTACTGCTGGTTTGGAGACGATCAGTGGAGATTTGATAATTTCACAAAGATTTATGCTCCTTGCTTTAGTTTTGTCTCTACAACTGATCCTTGGAGTATAATAAAATACAATAAAATCGGTATTTCACCTATACTTACAGATTGGGCTGCACAACAATATAGCGAAGAAATAGGGCCTTTGGATCTGCAGGAGTCGTATAACTACGAAGTTACCTTTGTTGGCGGCTATAACCACTATAGAGGTTGGTTAATAAATACATTAACAAAGAAACATGGTATAAATGTGGAATGCTTTGGAACTGGTTGGCCAAATGGAAGAGTGTCCTACGAACAGATGGAAAATATCTTTCGTAAAAGCAAAATTAACTTGAATATTTCTAATAGCGCAAGCCACGACATCAGATTTATTTTTGGTGATATTAGGAATTTGAAAGAGTGGCTTACATCTACCAAGCGGTCAGAACAAGTTAAGGCTCGCAACTTTGAAATTCCATTAGCGGGGGGATTTCAATTAACTAATTATTCCCTCGGCCTTGAAAGACACTTCATAATTGGAGATGAGGTGGCAGTTTATAATAATCCCGAAGAATGTGCTAACCAGATCTTTTTTTATTTAGAAAACGATGGTTTGCGTAGAGGGATAGTCCAAAAAAGTCATACTAAGGCTAAAGAAAATCACAATTACATTGAAAGATTAAATAGCATTATGGAAAATATTTTTAATAGTGCGAGTAAAATGGAGAAATATGGTGAAGCGTGATTTCATTGTAGTACTCGTTGGCAGAATTATTCAAACTATCAGTGCCATAATAGTTTTACGAGTAATGAGTTCAGTTTTAACATCAATAGAACTTGCAAAAGCTGTATTGGTAACCACAATAACTAATTTATTTGCATTAGTTTCTATTAATCCAGTACAAATGTTTTACTATAGGAAATTGAATGATTGGTTGGATAATAAAACACTTGGCAACAAGTTTTTATTATTATTGATCTATGTAATTGTAATTAATTGCTTTCTATCTGCCGTTTTATTATGTTTATACGGGTTTTTTGGTTCACTTACAGGAATAGACATTTTCTGGTTGTTAACTTTGGTGAGTGGCAGTATCATATTTATCACTATTAACCAAACAGTTATTCCAACATTAAATATGTTGGAGAAAAGGCGAGAGGCTGTTTTATTTACTATTATTACAACTTGGAGTAGCTTGCTCCTTTCCACTTTACTGACTTATCACGGCGGAAAGGGCGAGCACTGGATATTAGGCCAAATTATTGGAGCAATTCTCGGCTCTTTTTTCGCTTTTCTTTCCTTTTTTAAATTTGTTGATCTCTCTAAACTAAAACAAATAAAAAAATATTATAATCAAAAGACAAGGGTAATAAAAATGATTGCAGTCTTTTCTATTCCCATTTCAATTACGGTGGGATTAAATTGGCTGCAGCTTCAATCCTATAGATTTTATACCAGCAAATTAGTAGGGTTAGAGTATCTCGGAAAATTCTCAGCGGGCTATACCTTAAGTGCCGGTATTATGTCAGCTTTTGAAGCAGTAGCGATGCAATTTTTCTCTCCAATTTTCTATAAAGGTTTAGGTAACTCGAATGATGAAAAAAAGGCAAAAGTATGGAATGATTATGCCGCATATTACTTCCCCCTTGCAATTTTAACAGCAAGTTTCGTTGTCACAATGGCTCCCTATTTAACTCGATTATTACTTCACAAAACTTTTTGGGACGTTTCAATATATGTCATCTGGGGGGCGATTATTGAGTTATTTAGAATTTTAGGAAATGCTTATTCAATGGTCTCTCATGCAACTATGAAAACTAACAAATTAATTCACCCTCAGTTAATCGGTGCTATTGTAGCATTATTGTTGGTTCCAGTGATGCTCATCTATAATAAAGAATATTTAGGATTATCCCTAGTAATCTCTTCTTTTATTTATTTAATAGTTATTCACAAAAGTATGACAAAACAGTTGGCTATTCAAATATCTTTTAAAATGGTCATCAAAGTTCTAGGTTTTGTATTTCCTATGATTGTTATTTCATATCTTGGAAGTACTATTTCTTATAAATTTATTTTTAACTTTCTTTTACTGATGGGGTCAGGGCTCTTTTATTTGTTAGGATGCTACTTTATTTATCTCAAGAGTAGACGTATCTAGATGAGAAAAGGGAGTTATTATGGAAGAGATAAAAATTTCTCTTATAATGCCTAATTATAATGGGGAGAAGTATTTAAAAAGAAGCATCGAAAGTTTTTTAGAACAAGATTATGAGTACAAGGAACTTATTATTATAGATGGAAAGTCCCAAGACTCTTCTCACGAAATCATCCAAGGTTACGCAGAAAAATTTGACTCTATTGTTTGGCTCAGATGTCCGGATTCTGGTATTTCTGATGCTATAAATAATGGATTAATGCAATCAACTGGAGACATTATTGGCTATTTGGGAAGCGATGATATACTTATAAAAGATATTTTAACTGTAGTCTATAGTACCTATAAGAATTTAGTTGAACTAGATGCTCTTTATTTTAATTCCTATACTTTCAATAAAAGAAACAATGAAATCGAATTGAGAAGATGTCCACGTGTAAAATTTACTAAAGAGAACTTAATAATATATGGAACGATTGTTGGACTTCAAAATATATTCTTTCGAAAATCAATTTATAAAGACATTGGTTTTAATGTTTTAAATAAATACTCAATGGATTATGAGTTTTATTTAGAAATAAGCGAAAAAGGATACTTGTATTTGCATTTAGACGAGGCAGCAACAATTAATATATTTGATGGGAACATCAGCGGGACACTACAAGATCGTCAGTATCTTGAATCATTATTTGTGGCAAAAAAATTTGCAGATAGGCCATCCCTTCAGGTGTTAATTAATTTAAAAATAATAAAATTTAGAATTAAAAATGTTCTCAAGGGCGTACTGAGAAAGAACCAATAAAATAAAACTGATGAAATGTATTCAAAAGAGGGAGTACGATGCCTAAATTGAGTTTAGTCATTCCTACATTGGGAAGAAGAGCAGAGCTTAAAATGTTATTAGAGTCAATAGAATTAAGCGTATATCAAGACTTTGAAGTCATTATTGTTGATCAAAATAAGGATAATTTGATTGATGAATTATGCTATGATTTTTCCCCTAGTTTTCCCTTATATCATCATAAAGTCGACTTTATTGGTGCGGCCAAGGCAAGGAATTTTGGAGCCTTCTACGCTAGAGGTGAAATTCTTAACTTTCCTGATGATGACTGTGAAATTTCCCCTTCTTTATTGGGAGATGCTATCGAATTATTCAATAGTGATAGTGAATTAGGTGTGCTTTATGGTAAAACACTAGACAAAGTAACAAAACGGGATTCAGTTTTAAATTTCGCTGACAAAACTCAGGAAGTAACAAATGTAAATATGTATCATACCACTATTGAATGCACTATGTTTATTAGAAAGAATATATTTGAACAAGTTGGTTGTTATGATGAGAAATTAGGAGTAGGAACCTTTTACGGAGCAGAAGAAAATGCCGATCTTGTACTTAGATTATTGTACTTAAACAATAAAATATTGTATAATCCCAAGCTAATTTTCTACCATCCGCAAACAGTAGGAGGCTACACGGAGAAAGAAAACAATCGAGCTTATACCTACGGAAAAGGGTTTGGGAGATTAACAAATAAACATGTTATTATGTATAAAAATCGAACTTTTTTTCTTAGATTTTTATATGCGCTTATTAGATCGACTACTGCAATAGTAATAAATATCATGTTATTCAAGTTTAAGAAGGCAAAGTTTTATTATTTTTCTTCAAAAGGAAGAATTCACGGGGTATATTTTTCGTTAAAAGAGTTTATGTGAAATAATAGATTGTTTCCAGAAACGAGGCTTAATTCAATGAAAAGAGTTACTGTGGACATTCGAATGGCTTCTTACTCTGGTATAGGTACCTATATAAGAAGTATCTTACCTTTGATTATCCCTTCTATGCCAGATACGAAATTTTATCTATATGGTTATGAGAAAGATGTCTTGAATTTAGGTAATCTCCCCAATGTCGAGCTTATCCATGCCAATACCAGTATTTACTCATTAAAAGAACAAGCGGAATTTAACTTAAAAATCCCGAGAGATACTGATCTTTTTTGGTCTCCACATTATAATATACCTCTAACTTTTAGAGGGAAGTTATTAGTGACTATACATGATTTGTTTCATCTTGCTATGCCTCAATATGTAAAGGGTATGCATAAACAAATGTATGCTAAATTCATGTTTTGGAGTATTAAAAAAAAGGCTAGGCATATCATTTTTATTTCGAATTTTACAAAAAAGGAGTTTAACAGATTTGTTAGTTTTGAGGAATCAAAAACTTCCGTAATATATGACGGGGTTGATGAAAGTTGGTTTAAGAGTGAGAGAATACAAAAGTTTTTTTCTTTCCCGTACATAATATACGTTGGTAATGTCAAACCACATAAAAATCTAGTTTCTCTAGTCAGAGCTTTCGAGAACATTAAGGGGGAAATTCCTCACAATTTAGTCATTGTGGGGAAAAAGTCTGGGTTTATTACTGGAGACAGGGAAGTAATAAATATTGCAAATAGCATGGAAGATCGAATAGTTTTTACCGATTTCGTTGAAGATCACTTGTTAAAGCAACTAGTATCCGAAGCCGATTTGCTGGTCTTTCCTTCCTTTTATGAAGGATTTGGTTTGCCACCATTGGAAGGAATGGCAAGTGGATGTCCTGTGCTGGTTTCTAATGCCGCGTCGCTACCTGAAGTGTGCCAGGAGGCAGCTGAATATTTTGATCCCTATAATATACAGGAGCTTTCAGATAAAATGAAATTTATTTTGGGTAATGAAAAATTACAGGGGGAAATGGTGGACAAGGGAAAATGCCATGCGATGAATTACACATGGTCTGATTGTGCAAAGCAAACCTCATCAATTATCTATAAGTTATTAAAATAGTATCTCTCTAAGTGATCAATTATTAGTGCACCGATTATAGAAGATTAAAAATAATATAAGAATTGTGATATGATGGGAGAACAGAATGAAGGTTGCGATAGTACATGAGTGGTTAGTAACTTATGCAGGGTCAGAGAAAGTTTTAGAACAATTAATCAATATTTTTCCAAATGCTGACTTATTTTGCATAGTTGAGTTTCTTTCAGATAAAGATAAGAGATTTATAAAAAATATGAATATTAAAACTTCTTTTATTCAAAAACTCCCCTATTCTAAAAAAAAATATAGACTTTACCTTCCTTTGATGCCGTTCGCGATAGAGCAGTTTGATCTAACCGGGTACGACCTCATTATATCTAGTTCACATGCGGTAGCTAAAGGTGTAATTACAGGCCCCCACCAATTGCATATAAGTTACGTTCATTCTCCAATCCGGTACGCTTGGGATTTACAACACCAGTATTTAAAAGAGTCAAACTTAAGTCATGGTGTAAAGAGTGTAGTTGCTAGATGGATGCTTCATAGAATACGTTTATGGGATTTCCGTACCTCTAACGGTGTTGATCATTTTATAGCTAATTCAAAATTTATATCCAGTCGAATTAATAAAGTTTATAGAAGAGACTCAACTGTAATTTATCCACCAGTAGATGTAGACTCTTTCACATTTTACCCAGAGAAAGATGATTTTTACTTTACAGCATCACGTATGGTACCCTATAAAAAAATGGATATAATTGTTGAGGCATTTACTAATATGCCGCATAATAAATTAATCGTTATTGGAAATGGCCCCGACTTTGAAAAGATTAAGCTAAAAGCAGGTCCAAACGTTACCCTTTTGGGATATCAATCTTTTTCTGTTCTTAAGGAATATATGCAAAAAGCAAAGGCATTTGTTTTTGCCGCAGAAGAAGACTTTGGGATAACCCCGGTTGAAGCTCAAGCTTGTGGGACACCTGTCATAGCTTATGGGAGAGGAGGAGCACTAGAAACTATAAGAGATTCTAACTCTCCTAAACCAACAGGGCTGTTTTTTAAGGAACAGTCAGTTTCTTCCCTTATTGAGGCTGTTAATGAATTTGAGGAGAGTTCAAATTTATTTCATCCAAGAGATTGCCGTGAGAATGCTCTCCGATTTTCTACCCAAAGATTTGTAAGCGAGATACGGCAATTTATCAGTACCAAATGGGATGAATTTAATTGTCGATAAATTTGAATATTAGTAAATTACTTATTAAAGAAACTAGAAGGTGATTACATGATTCGGAGGAATGAAAGGTTTCTATCTGAAGCCTACGTATTATCCGATATAATTACGATTGGAATTGCATCTATTCTCTCTTGGTGGATCAAGTTTTCAAGCGGAATCATCCCGAGTGAATACCGGCCAGCTGAATTTAATACTTACTTCCCTTGGATCATCGCCTATATAATAATTTCTGCTGGTTTTGGTTACTTGTTGTCTCTTTATTCTCCAAAAAGGAAAAAAAGTTTTACCTTTGAGATTTATAAGGTAATTCAAGTTTTGTCATTAAGTTTATTAGCGTTATTAAGTCTACTATTTGCTTTAAAACAGGTTGATATTTCAAGGCAGTTTTTAGGTATCTTGTATGTACTTAACATTGGACTTGTTTTATTGTATCGTTATTTCGTAAATGTATTTCTTCATACAATTAGGAAGAAAGGGTACAATAGACAGTTTGTTTTAATTTTAGGGGCCGGTACATTAGGAAGTCGATTTTATGAAAATCTAAAAAATCATCCCAAGCTTGGGTTTGAGGTGATTGGATTTTTAGATGACATATTTAATTTTCCCACGTTAAATTATAAATTAGATAAACCGCTTTTAGGTTGCATAGATGACTTGGAATCGGTACTTAAAAATAATCTCGTAGATGAAGTGATAGTAGCTTTACCTCTAAACGCTCATGAAAAATATGCTACGATAATTAACACTTGTGAAAAATATGGCCAGAGGGTTTTAATAATTCCTGATTATTTTGACTACCTTCCAGCGAAACCTTATTTTGATAATTTTGCTGGGATACCGCTCATTAATGTACGGGATATCCCTTTAGATGAATATGGCAATAAAATATTGAAGAGAGCCTTTGACATTGTCTTTTCCTCAGTAGCCATTCTCTTAGTCTCTCCTTTACTGATCCTGATCGCAATAGGCGTTAAACTTACTTCACCGGGTCCAGTCATCTTTAAGCAGGAAAGAGTAGGTCTTAATAGACGAGTTTTTTCTATGTATAAATTTCGTTCTATGAGAACTTTACCACCTGGAACTGTAGACTTAGGATGGACAACTAAAGACGATCCAAGAAAGACGAGGTTTGGCTCTTTTTTGCGCAAAACCAGCTTGGATGAGCTGCCGCAATTTTTCAATGTCCTGTTTGGGCATATGAGCGTGGTAGGTCCTCGCCCTGAGCGGCCGCATTTTGTGGAGCAATTCAAAGAAGAAATTCCGAAGTACATGGTAAAACATCACATCCGCCCCGGCATTACCGGGTGGGCCCAAAGCAATGGCCTCCGCGGCGACACTTCGATTGAAGACCGCATCTCCTACGATATTTTCTACATTGAGAACTGGACTTTTCTATTCGATCTTAAAATTATTTATAAAACGATTTGGAACGGATTTGTTAATAAAAATGCGTACTAAAAAAGCTAATTCCGAGCGGAATTAGCTTTTTTCGTCAAGACGATTTTCCCAACATCTGCTTCTCCATCACGCTATGCAAATAGTTCAACAGTTCATACTTGAGGTCTTCCCGCTCCAAAGCAAAATCGATGGTGGTTTTCAAGAATCCCATCTTTTCCCCGACATCATAACGGGTCCCGTCAAAATGATAGGCAAGGACCTTTTCTTTACGGTTAAGCTTGGAAATGGCGTCGGTAAGCTGGATTTCCCCGCCGGTTCCTTTTTCCTGGTTCGCCAAGTAATCAAAAATACCCGGAGCCAGAATGTATCTTCCCAAAATCGCCAAATTGGATGGTGCTTCTTCCTTCTTGGGCTTCTCTACCAGGTGGTTAACTCCGTATAGTCGTTCCTGAAGAGCTTGGGCATCCACGATGCCGTAGCGGGAGACCTCGTCATCTCCGACCGGTTGGACCCCGATAATAGAGCATTGATGCTCATCGTAGAGCTCCATCATTTGCTCGATGCAAGGTTTCTCGGCCTGAACGATATCATCCCCGAGCAGGACGGCGAATGGCTCCTGGCCGATAAATTTGCGTGCGCACCAGATGGCGTGTCCTAAACCGAGGGGTTCTTTTTGCCGGATGTAATGGATTTCCACCTTGGCGGACTTTTGGACCTCGTCCAGAAGATCCAGCTTTCCTTTGGCCAACAGATTCTGCTCGAGTTCGAAATAGTTGTCAAAATGATCTTCGATGGCCCGTTTGCCCTTACCCGTTACAATAATAATATCTTCAATCCCCGAATTGACCGCTTCTTCCACAATGTATTGAATGGTCGGCTTGTCGACGATTGGCAGCATTTCTTTGGGCATGGCCTTGGTCGCAGGTAAGAACCTGGTCCCTAACCCAGCTGCCGGTATTATGGCTTTTCTAACCTTCATTTTCATCCTCCCTTGCCTGTCCTATCCATTTTACAATATTTTAGGGGATAAATGAATGAGAGGTTAGAGGCTAGAGTGGGCATGGGCTCAGGGCATGTCATGTCATCAACCTCCAAACAACCCGTCCTCCGCCGCCTTCTCCTTAAGATCCGGGCAGTTGCTCTCCGGGGACTCGATCGTCCAGCCGGCGACCTTGGTGCCGGCGATCACGGCTTTCTCCAGCGGCAGGCCGAGGATGAGCCCGGTCACGGTGCCGGAGATGAACGCGTCGCCCGCACCGCTGGAATCGACCATCCGGACCGGGAAAACCGGCTGGTGGCCCGACATCCCGGTGGCGGAATCATAGTAGACGGAGCCGTTAGCGCCCAAGGTCACGACCATGGAGCGCAGCGGGCGGGCGTCTACGAAGGCCCGGAGGGGCTCTAGGCAGGCTGCCGGCTCTAGACCGGTGAAGGGTGTCTGCAGCAGCTTCTCCGCTTCGACGTCATTGCAGATGAAGCACTGGAGGTCATCCAGCATCTCCATATGCGGAAGGATAACGGACAGGTTGCCGGGAATGCCGTAGACCGGCTTGCCATGTTTGCGCGCGAAAGTCAGTATGTCCCGGGAAATGGCAGCGTTTAGGTCGATTTCGAGGATCATGTGGTCCGACGCGCGAACCATGTCCTCGCCCTTCTCGGCCACCAGCCGCTCAAAATGCTCGAGCTCCGGCATCTGAGAGATGGAGCCCGCCAGGTTGCCGTTCTCGTCGAGAATGGCGAGCCACAGGCCCATTCCGCCGCTGGCGGTCTCGCCGAGGTACGCGGTGCGGACGCCTTTTTGCTGCAGCCGGGCGGTGACTTCCTTTCCTATCCCGGACGTATCCACGGTGCTGACGAGAGCGGTGTCGAGCCCCAGGTCGGCCAGATTCTCCGCCACATTCCGGCCGACGCCGCCGTGGACGAACGAGATTTGGCCCAGGTTGGTTCCGTTGGCCTGGTAGGCTTGATGGGGAAAGCCTTTGCAGTCCACAAAAATAGTACCGATAACGGAAACGGAAGGATTCATAAAGGAACACTCCTTATTTATAGTAGAATGGAAGCAGGGGGCAAGCTGCCCGGGCTTAAACCGGCCGAAAAAGCATAGACATGAGAGTATATCGGCTTCCGTTCGTTGGTATACATTCAGGCTCATTCATTATAGGCAAAAAAGGCTTCCTAATAAAGAGCGCTGTTTATTTTAAGGAGGAAAGCCGATACTTATGGTAACGTTGATCTCCGGGAGGGAGTCCGATGGTGGATCGGGAGGAAGAGGAGAAGGACGGCCTCCGTCCGGCAAGAGGCTTGGTACTCGGGCTGGTGATCGGTGCCCTGATGTGGGCCGTCATACTGATGGTCGTTTGGCTGTGGCTTTGGCCGAATTCCTAGAAAAAGCAGATAAGCGGGGAAGCCTTTCCTGGATGGAGAATATCGTCTCCCTATAACGGAACGGCTCTTCGTATAGCCCGGATGCACTCTCAGCGCGCTGATAAAAGGGTACAAACCCTCCGAGTACGCTCGGAGGCTGGAGGATTAAGGATACTAGCTAAATAAGTTTACGAGGCTTTAGGAGCCTCCAAGATTTCTCCTTGTCCCGAACCCCGCCTCGAGGGATCGGGGCTTTTTGTCATGAACTCATTTTGTGACTTTAATGAAGGGGGATGGCTTATTCCGGCTTTGGCAAGATGGCGGACCGGGCCCTTGTTTAGGGTGATCTACTAATAAGTCTGCCTTTCCAGGCGGGAAGAATAAGGCTTATCCGCGTTTTCCGGCCAAGCCGGGGCTAGTCTGCATAATCGTCCAAGTTCCCTCATAGACATGTTATCAGTTGGATAAGCCTAAGCGAAAAGAGAGGATGGATGGGAATGCGTCGGATCACATGGATGATGACATCCCTGATGCTTGTGCTGGCCCTGGCGCTGGCGGGCTGCGGGAAGAAGGATGCGGGCTCGCTGTCAAAGGACCTTGACCAGAAGGTCAGCAAGCTGGAAAGCTATCAGGGGTCGGGCAAAATGGTGCTGTATACGGGACAGCAGCCCCAGGAATACGCGGTGGACGTATCGTATAAGAATCCTCATTACTACCGGATTTCGCTCACGAACGAGAAGAAGGACATTGAGCAGATCGTGCTCCGCAACGATGAGGGGGTTTTCGTTCTGACTCCCCACCTGAACAAAAGCTTCCGCTTCCAGAGCGACTGGCCGAATAACCAGGGACAGGTTTACCTGTATCATTCCCTTGTTCAAAGCATTGTGGCCGACAAGGACCGCAAAATGACCACGGACGGCAAGGATGTCGTTTTCGATGTGCTGGCCAACTATGGCAATCCTACGCTGGTTCGTCAGAAGATTTGGCTGGACAGCAAAAGCTACAGCCCCCGGCACGTAGAGGTGCTCGATGCCAACACGAACATTATGGTGACGGTGGATTTTGACACCTTTAAATTCGATGCGTCGTTCGATAAGGATTCGTTCGACACGCAGCGGAACCTGACCGGCTCGCTGTCGTCCATGCCGACTGTGGCGGGGACGGATGGCAAGGCAGCGGGCACCGACGCCAAAGCAACGGGTACGGACGCGAAAGCCAGCGGCACCGATGCGAAAGCTGCCGGCACGGACAGCAAAGCAACGGGCACGGATGCTAAGGCTACTGGCACGGACGCTAAGGCTTCGGGTACCGATGCTAAAGCCACTGGCACGGACGCCAAAGCTACCGGCACGGACGCTAAGTCCACTGGCACCGACGCTAAAGCTACCGGTACTGACGCGAAAGCAACGGGCACCGACGCCAAGGCAACGGGCACGGATGCCAAAGCCACCGGCACGGATGCGAAAGCTACGGGCACCGACGCAAAAGCCACCGGTACGGCAGCTCCATCCGCCGCAGCTAAGACGGTTACCGCCGTCGATCCGTGGTACCTGCCGAAGGGCGTTGCCCTGAAGGGCTCGAGCGACATCACGCTCGGCGGCAACCCGGCCGTCATGCTCCGCTATGGCGGCACCTACAACTACACGCTGGTCGAATCCAAGCCTGCTGACAAAGCGGTGGCGGCTCTCCCCGGCAAAATGGTCAGCCTCGGCTACACCCTCGGTCTCCTGACCGGCGACCAGCAGAAGACGCTGACGTGGACGTACGACGGCATGGAGTACCGCTTGTCCTCGGGAGACCTGCCGTTTGACGAGATGGTGAACATTGCCCAGGCGGTCCAAGGCGATTCCATGAAATAAAGGACCGTTCCGACGGGTCCTTCATTGACAGCCTTCCCCTCTTCCGTTTACCATAATAGTTAGCCATTTGGCTTTACAATTGAACACAAACCATAACAAGGGGTTCCCCGTCAGCCGTGAGGCAGGCGGGGACCCCTCTACTTGCAGAAGAAGGTGGATGGACGTGGATTCCTTTTACCGTCCGACCTGGGTGGAGGTTTCCTTGGACGCGCTGCGCCATAACCTCTATGCCTTTCGGCGGAAGCTACCCGATGAAATTGAAATGATGGCCGTGGTCAAGGCCGATGCTTACGGGCATGGCGCCATCCAGGTGGCCAAGGAAGCGCTGGCGTGCGGGGTGAGCTACCTGGCGGTGGCATTTCTCGACGAGGCGCTGGAGCTGAGAAGGGCGGGCATTGACGCCCCTATTCTGGTGCTCGGCTATACCCCGGTTCAGGGAGTCGCCCTTGCGCTTCCTCATGACATTACCCTTAACGTTTATGACGAAGAGGTGCTTGAAGCGGTTAATGCCTGGGGGCAGGAAGGCCGGCGCCGGGGCAAAATCCACATCAAGCTCGACACCGGCATGGGCCGGGTCGGTTTGATGGACCATCACGAAGCCGTCGCCTTTATCGACAGGGCGCTCGATCTTCCGGGTGTGGAGGTGGAGGGACTTTTTACCCATTATGCCAGTGCGGATGAGGCCGACAAAACCTACACCCGGGAGCAGTACACCCGGTTCAAGCAGGTGGTGGACCACTTTGCCGCGAAGGGAGTGGCCTTCCGGCATCTGCACGCGGGCAACAGCGCCGCCGCCATCGACACGCCCGAGCTGACCTGTTCGATGGTGCGTCTCGGCGTCAGCATGTACGGCCTCTACCCTTCCGCCGAGGTCGACAGCAGCCGAATCGAGCTGCGGCCGGTCATGAGTATGAAGACGGGGATCGTCATGCTCAAAAGCATGCCGGCCGGAGTCGGGATCAGCTACGGCTCGACTTACCATACGGAGACGGACGGCGAGCTTATCGCAACCCTTCCCGTCGGGTATGCCGACGGCTACTCGCGTATGCTGTCCCGCAAGGCCTATGCGCTCGTTCGGGGGAAGAGGGTGCCGGTCGTGGGCAACATCTGCATGGACCAGTGCATGATCCGTGTCTCGGAGGTACCCGGGGTACGCATGGGCGATGAAGTCGTCCTGTTCGGAGCCCAAGGGGACGATTCGATCCCGGTCGAAGAGCTGGCCGACAAGCTCGGGACCATCAACTACGAGATCACCTGCATGATTTCGCACCGGGTGCCTCGGGTCTATGTGTCCGAAGGGAAAATCGTGAACACGGTGAACCTTTTGCAGCACTATTCTTAACCGCAGGTGCCCGGGCATGAGGGTGGACGGTCTTTTAGCAGCAGGGCCGTCTACCCTTCGTGTGCCTGATCCGTGAGTATTGTTCTGCTTCCTTTAAGATTATCGTGCGCTTACGAGGACTCCCGCAACAAAAGTAACCGGGTAGGGTATTGGCTATGCCGAAGATGGAAGGAACTGGATCGGTTGCCCTTTTGGCGTGACCCTAAGGAGAAGTCCCTGCTGAAGAAGGTGACGGGGACTTCTTTTCCTTGGGTAAGAGGGAGTTTAGCCGCCGGTCTGGCCCGTGAGAAGCCAAGCGGGAAGCGGATTGTTCGGCAAGGACAGCCTATCCGTGAAATGCCATTTCACGCTAAAAAACGCCATTAAAGGATAAAAAGTTTCCCCGGGCCCTTGCCTATTTGGAAATTACGGTATAACATACATGATATACAACGTGCATATATTAGTTTTTGTATGAAATGGCTTGGATCACATCATAATGGTAATATTGTCTTCGCTAACGTCACTTGGGGGTGCTAAACCTGTGTCAAACATGAACACGAAAAGGATCATGATCAGTCTGCCCGACAATCTGCTGCAGGAAGTAGACGGGATTGTAGAAATGGAAAATTCGAACCGCAGTGAATTTATCCGTCAGGCCATGAAGCTGTACCTCATGGAACGCAAAAAGAGGCATCTCCGCGAATCCATGCAAAGAGGCTATATGGAAATGGCCAAAATCAATCTCCACATCGCTTCGGAAGCATTTCAGGCGGAAGAAGACGCAGGAAGTACCGTAAGCCGCTTGGTTAGCGGGGTGTAGTCCTTGATAGTCAAACGCGGCGATGTTTTTTTTGCTGAACTGTCCCCCGTCGTCGGTTCGGAGCAGGGAGGGGTAAGGCCGGTGCTCGTCATTCAGAACGATATCGGCAACCGCTTCAGTCCGACCGTCATCATTGCGGCCATCACGGCCCAAATCCAGAAGGCCAAGCTGCCGACTCACGTCGAGATCGATGCCAAGACGCACGGCTTCGACCGGGATTCGGTGATCCTGCTCGAGCAGATCCGGACCATCGACAAGCAGCGCCTCACGGACAAAATCACGCACCTGGACGACGAAACCATGCGCAAGGTGGACGAATCGCTTCAGATCAGCGTGGGCTTGATTGATTTCTAGAAGAATAGAGCCACAAATCATGAGAGCTCCACGCGGTGGGGCTATTTTGATGCCTATAAACAGGGATTCGCCGATGCCGTGCCGAAGAAAATCCTACATAGAAGAACGCAAGGAAGCAAAGGAAGCAAAGGAAGCAAGGAGGACAACGAATGGCAAACGATACCGGCCGGGAGGCCGTAAAGACTGTTCCGGAGACGGCAGGAGAGGACCAGCAGGTCCAGGAACGGATTCGGAAGCAGATCGCCTCGGAGCTTAACTTGCCGCAGGCGAAGGTGAAAACGACGGTCACCCTGCTCGATGAGGGGAACACCATCCCGTTCATCGCGCGGTACCGCAAGGAAATGACCGGGGAACTCGACGAGAACGAGCTTCGCTCGATTGAAGAACGGCTTCAGTACCTGCGCAGCCTCGAGGACCGGAAGAAGGAAGTCCTCCGGCTGATCGACGAGCAGGGCAAGCTGACGGCGGACCTGAAGGCGTCCATCGAGAAGGCGGGGAAGCTGCAGGAGGTCGAGGACCTATACCGGCCGTACCGCCAGAAGCGCAAGACGCGGGCAAGCGTGGCCAAGGAAAGAGGGCTGGAGCCGCTCGCCGGGTGGATCCTTTCGCAGCCGCGCCGCGGCTCGGTGCTGGAGGAGGCGGCGAAGTATGTGAACGCCGCCAAGGAGGTGCCGACGGCCGAGGATGCCGTGCAGGGGGCGATGGATATTCTTGCGGAGAGCATCGCCGATGATCCGAAGGTACGCGCCTGGGTCCGCCGGCATACGCAGGACCACGGCATCGTGGTGACGGCGGCAAAGAACAAGGAGCAGGAATCGGTATACGAGATGTATTACGAATACAGCGAGCCGGTCAAGCGGCTTCCTCCGCACCGGACGCTCGCGATCAACCGTGGAGAGCGGGAGGATGTGCTGAAGGTGAATCTGGACGTCCCGGCGGACAAGATTCACGAGTTCATCGCGCGGCAGTATATCCGCGGAGACTCCGCTGCGAAGGAGACGCTGCAGGCCGTCATTGCGGACGCCTACAAGCGGCTGATTGCTCCGGCGGTAGAGCGCGAGGTGCGCGGCCTTCTGACGGAGCAGGCGGAGGAGCATGCGATCCGGATCTTTGCGGAGAACCTCCGCAACCTGCTTCTGCAGCCTCCGGTGAAGGGCAAGGTGGCGCTCGGCGTCGATCCGGCTTACCGGACAGGCTGCAAGCTCGCCGTCGTGGACGAGACGGGCAAGCTGCTGGAGATCGCCGTCACTTACCCGACACCGCCGAACAACAAGGTGGCGGAGGCGAAGGCGAAGTTCCGGCAGCTGATCGACAAGTACCGCGTCGAGCTGATCGTGATCGGCAACGGGACGGCCTCCCGCGAGACGGAGCAGTTCGTGGCCGACCTGCTTAAGGAGCTGGGCCGGCCGGAGCTGCAGTACATCATTGTGAGCGAGGCGGGGGCCAGCGTGTATTCGGCGTCCAAGCTCGCCCAGGGCGAGTTCCCGGACCTCGACGTGGCGGAACGGAGCGCCATCTCGATCGCCCGCCGGATGCAGGACCCGCTCGCCGAGCTCGTGAAGATCGACCCGAAATCGATCGGGGTCGGGCAGTACCAGCACGACGTAACCCAGAAGCGGCTCGAAGAAAGCCTGGGCGCCGTCGTCGAGTCCGCCGTTAACCATGTCGGCGTTGACCTGAACACGGCGTCCCCGTCGCTTCTCGGCTATGTAGCCGGCGTGAACGGCACCATCGCGAAGAACATCGTGGCGTACCGGGAGGAGAACGGCAAGTTCACCGACCGCAAGCAATTGCTCAAAGTCCCGCGCCTCGGCGCGAAGGCGTATGAGCAGTGCGTCGGGTTCCTGCGGATCAGCGGGGGGAAGAACCCGCTGGACGGCACCCCCATCCACCCCGAGTCGTACGGGGTGGTGGACAGCCTGTTCCAGGAGCTTCGCCTGGAACGGGAGCAGCTGGGCACGGCCCAGCTGAAAGCGCGGCTGCAGGAGCAGCAGCCGGAGGAGCTCGCGCCGCAGCTCGGCGTCGGCGTCCCGACCCTGCGGGACATCCTCGACAGCCTTCAGCGGCCCGGCCGCGACCCGCGCGAGGAGCTTCCTCCTCCGATCTTCCGCACGGATGTGCTGAAGCTCGAGGACCTCGCGCCCGGCATGGAGCTGCACGGCACGGTGCGCAACGTGATTGACTTCGGCGCCTTCGTGGACATCGGCATCAAGAACGACGGCCTCGTCCACATTTCGCAGCTGAGCGACCGCTACGTGAAGCACCCGATGGACGTGGTGTCCGTCGGGGATACGGTGACGGTCTGGGTGCTCGGCGTGGACGAGAAGAAGGGCCGCGTCAGCCTGACGATGAAGAAGCCTTAGCCGGCTTTTGGTTACATCCCGTAGTGTGCTTTTCGTGGATAGCCGAGTACGGCGCGATGAGTCCTCAGGAGCAGCCGGCATCGCTGTCCCCGCTAAATCCAAAAAGAGCAGAACCGGTCGAATTTCTTCGATCGATTCCGCTCTTTTTTTGCACGCCTACTTAAGCTATTTGACCTGTTCCGTCTGCCCGGTCTCCCGGGTACGGTAGAAAAACCAGCAATCGTTCAGCAAACGGATTTTACGGCGGTTCTTCGCATGAAAGGCCCGCATCAGCTGATTGGAAAGCCATTGAGGCATCCGTTTCGCTCCTTCCCGGCATCGGCCCGCAGCCTGGAAACCCCATCCAGCGGCAGATGGCGCCCGCAGGCCCCGTTACCCTTTTTAACAGTCTATGGGGAGCTGGGCGTTTTGGTGCAGGTCCGAGCGGAACCCGACGGATGTCCAGGAACGGAAGCCCGGCCGGCTTAGGGGGCGAGGGAGAACTTGCCGGTTTCTTTCGGCGTTTGGTCCGATCCGTTCTTTCCGAGAATTAAGACAGCTCGGCTTCTTCCTCGTACCATTGCTCCAGCTGGGCCTGAAGGGCGCGGATTTCGGTCAGCAGGGACACGAGAGGGTACTCTTTCTCGGGGATGGCGGCGAACGCCTCCTCCAGTCGGTTGATATACTCCAGGCCGTTCGTTACCGGGTAAACCTGGTCGATGACCTCGAGGTTGTCGCATTCCGCCGCCATGCGGGGCAGCGCCGGAACCCGGTCGGCCGTCAGTTTCTCGATTTCCTTGTGCAGGCGGCGGTTCAAGGCGGTCAGCTGGTACATGTGGGTAGCGGGCATTTCCACAAATTCCAGCGATTCTCCAAGCTGAAGCAGTCCATATCTCATCTGTGCCATAGCCAATCGTTTCTCCTCTTCTAAGAGCCGGACAGCCGGCATCGTTTCTCTTGACAGTGTAGCCCAACCTACGGTACAAATTCAAGAGAGGAGCTAGTCCCTTATCCGGTATCTTGGCTGGTGAGAAAAACTCTGGAGGAACACGAAGATCACTAGGAAAGCCGAACAATACTCACGGATTAGGTACTAAGGTTGACTGCTCTTCGGGATGCAACCGAAAGACCGCTTTCTCTTCCTCCATAAGGGAATAAAATCTTTCCAAGCAAGGGAGTCTATAAACCATGAACGACCAACAGCTGCAGGAGTGGGTGGAGCGGGTTTCCCTTCATTCGTTCGGCCGGCCGTTCCGCCACCGGGCGACCTTCAACAGCAGACTTCGTTCCACGGGCGGCCGCTACTTTACGAAATCCCACAACATCGAGATCAGCACGCGCCAGTTCGAGGTATTCGGGACCGAAGAGGTCGAGAAGATCATCAAGCATGAGCTGTGCCACTATCATCTCCACTTGGAGCGCAAAGGGTACAAGCACCAGGATGCCGATTTCAAAACCTTGCTCCGCCGGGTAGGCGGCTCCCGGTTCTGCTCCGCGCTGCCTCAGGCCAAAACGAGGGAGACGTACAAATACCGCCTGCGGTGCACGGCCTGCTCGATGGAATATTTACGCAAAAGAAGGGTGGATCCCGGCCGTTACGTCTGCGGAAAATGCCGCGGTAGGCTGATTCTGGAACCGCTTGACTTGGCCGCCAAACCGTGATAATTTAGTAGTACTGTTCCCTGATAGCTCAGTTGGTAGAGCACTCGACTGTTAATCGAGTTGTCACAGGTTCGAGTCCTGTTCGGGGAGCCAGCTTTTCTTGGAGAGATACCCAAGTGGCTCAAGGGGACCCTCTGCTAAGGGGTTAGACTGCGCAAGTGGTGCGAGGGTTCGAATCCCTCTCTCTCCGCCATACATACCAGTAAAAAGCCGCGATTCCGCGGCTTTTTTGCTTTTTGTGCCCTTTGGGTTTTCGAGCCTTTTGGGAAGCTAGGGGCTTTTTGATTTGGCTCTTACCGGGTCCCCGAAAAGTATTAGGAATAACCCTCGAAGCATCGGCTTCCCTTTTTGGGGTGTTTCTTCACTTTTTGGGAGCTTTTCAAGGTGTTTTGGTCTTACTGGGGCCCCCAAAAAGTATTAGGACTAACCCTCGGAGCATCCGCTTCACTTTTTGGGGTTTTCTAGAGCCATTTTTTCCGCTTGTAGAAAATCCACATCGCGGCGGCGACCGCGGCCATGATGACCACGACGTAGGCGTAGCCGTATTTCCACTCGAGCTCCGGCATATGCTTGAAGTTCATCCCGTACAGGCCGACGATAAACGTCAGCGGCAGGAAGATAGAGGAGATGATCGTGAGCGTCTTCATGATCTCATTCATCCGGTCCGACTTCATGGCCATCTGCAGCTCCAGCAGGCCTGAAGTCGATTCGCGGTAAATGTCGACCGTGTCGATGACACGGGAAATGTGATCGTAAATGTCGATGAAGTAGACGTCGGTTTCCTGGCGGGTAAACGACAAATTCTGATGGCTGATCGTGCTGAGGATCGTTTTCTCCTCGACCAGGATGCGCCTTGCCTTCTGCAGGTGTCGTTTCTGCCGGAAAATGTCCTGGGCGATCCGTACGTTCGGGTTGCGGTAAATGGCCCGCTCGAGTCTTTCCGCATCCTCCTGAATCTCGGTGGTGAGCTCGCTGTATTCGTCCACGCAGTGATCGAGAATGTGATAGAGAATATCGCCGGCGTGCTTCATCCGGTCTTCGACCTGCTCGAATTCCCGGTAAAGCTTCTCGAGAAAAGGCAGCTCTTCTTTGTAGATGGTGATAACGTAATTGCTTCCTAGTACATGGGCCATTTCCACCGGCTTAAGCTCCTTGCGCCGGAAAGAGTAGAACGTAAGGAACACGTTCGTTTTGTACCGGTCGAGCTTGGGCCGCTGGTTGAATTTGATGCAGTCCTCCACGAGCAGGGGATGGCAGTGGAAGAGCTCCTCCAGCACGTACTGGATTTCCTTCTCATCGGGCTGGTACAGCCGGATCCAGGCCACTTCCCCTTCAGCGGGAACGCGGACCTTCTCATTGGTAACCTGGCCAGTGGATGTATGATAAACGAGCATGCCGGACCTCCTATCGTCATGGCCTAAGCATAGCACAAAACGGGCCAGGCCAGCTTACCGGGACTTCAACATATTGGCAGTAAAACTTTTTTGAAAAAGGGCTTGTCTTCTTCAAAAGAATCATATATAATCAATTTTGTTGTCACGGAGACAGCAGCCAAGAAGCGAAGCAAGGCCCGTTGGTCAAGGGGTTAAGACACCTCCCTTTCACGGAGGTAACAGGGGTTCGAATCCCCTACGGGTCACCATTTCAACTTGAACCAGCTTCCGCTGCGAGCCATTAGCTCAGTTGGTAGAGCACCTGACTTTTAATCAGGGTGTCGAAGGTTCGAGTCCTTCATGGCTCACCACTCTATCCTCAAGAGGGAAGGCTGAATCCGGTAAACAAATCCTCGTTTTTCTTACATGCGGTCGTGGTGGAACGGCAGACACGCTATCTTGAGGGGGTAGTGCCCACTGGGCGTGAGGGTTCAAATCCCTCCGACCGCACCATACATACCAACCGAAGTCCGGGAGACCGGACTTTTTTTATTTCCTTTATCTTTGATCAAAAAGCCTGGCGCGAGCCAGGCTTTTGCCGTTTGGGAAGGGACGCCCCCGCTTTCCTTGCATAGAGAGCCGCTCGAGGGGAGCGCTCCTTGCCCGATCCGGCCGGCACCGCGCGGAGGGAATCCGGAACGGCTGCCTTCCCCCTTCCGTCCCGGTCCGGCCGTCCTGACAGCCCTCCTCCCTCGGTCAGGAGCACGGCCCTCCGCCCATCCCACGTCTTAATCGGCCCTCATCTTCTGTTCAATCGACTGGATGGACTCTCCCGTGCGTTTGATCGCGATGTCCACCTTCACCCGGACGGGAAGCTCGGGAAATTCCTTATCCCACTGATCCTTGACTCCCTTCCAGTAGGCGGGATAGGACCGGTGGATGACCTCCCCGAAGCCGAAAATATCGGTCTTCAGCTTTCGGGCGCGGGTTAGGGCCTTCTCAATTTTCTCGGTGATGTCCTTATCGGTTTCCTGCTCGAGAGCCGCGAGGGTCTCCAGCTTGGACAAATCGGCCTTGCAGCCGGATTCCGAAACAATCGCGTCTCCCTTGATGGCCAGGTCGATGACGGGGCGGCCGTTCTCCATCCGGGCTTTGAGCTTGCGTTTGGTCCGGACCACCTGAATACCCATATTGTCGGGACTCTTTTCGCCGGAAGGGCAGGGGACCGTTACCAGTGTACTTCTCACTTGCCCCTGGCTGTAGTTGAAGCCCTTGCTTTCATTCTCGCTTAACCAACCGACAAGCTTATCCTTGCGAAAAGCGGCCATGCCCGAATAGGCCAGGATGGCATCGCTGCGAGCCTTCTCCGTATTCTCCTTACTTATTCCCTTCTCCCGGTTTCCCCTCACTTGAACACCCGTCAAGACAGGCTCTTTGCCTTTGCTGACGATATCCGACACCAGATCGTCCAGCGTTATGCTGCCGGTCGCCGCCCACGCCTTCTCGGACATTTCCAAGGAGGTAAAGAGATCGTTTGCCGGGATCGGCTCCAAAGTAGTCATCGTCTGCAGGACCGTTTGGACCGAGACGCCCTTCGTGATCACGATATAGAAATCTCCCCGGACCTCCTGGTCGCGAAAAAGCAGATCCAAAGCCTGCGCGATCCCTTCCTTCGCCAGATTTTCCCCGAGGACGATGACGCGAAGGTGGGCGCCGTAAATTTTGCGGGGGGCTTCGGTGGTCATCCGGCGGATGGCCTCCAGCACCGAGCGGCCATCCGTCCGGTAGGTCACGACCGGAGCACGGCCGCTTCCGTTCTTTTTGCTCGCCACGGCACCCGGGTTGACGATCTGAACCGATACCTGGTACCGGTCTCCCTCTTTGTCCAGGCCGAAAGCGGAGGAGATGGCCAGCATATCCAGCTCCCGGCGGCTCCAGCACCCCGTGAGCAAAGGGGTAAGCAGGCTAAGAAGGACGAAGAGGCGGAGTCCTTTTTTTATCATGCGTGGTCCTCCTTTTGGGGCTGGGCCGCCGTGTTTTCCTCACGGATAAGGTTATTGTCCGTACTCATGCGGGGGCGGGAGAACATGGCCCAGCGAGGAAGCCTGATAAGTGAATCCTTTTGCTCCGCCGGCATAAAGGGAGCGAAGGGAGCCATGTAGGGAACCCCGAAGGAGCTCAGGCTGGTCAAATGCAGAATCATGCCAATCATGCAGATGACGAGACCGAACAGGCCGAAGGAGGCCGCTAGCCCCATAAAGAGCAGGCGGAGCATCCGGATGGAGATCCCCATGCTGAATGCCGGAATGACGAAGTTTGAAATGGCGGTAATGGAGACGATGATGACCATCGCCGGAGAAACGAGACCGGCCTCCACGGCCGCCTGTCCGATGACGAGGGTACCGACAATGGAAACGGACTGGCCGATCGTTTTGGGCATCCGGACGCTCGCCTCGCGGAGAATCTCGAAGGTGATCTCCATGGCCAGGGCTTCCACAAAGGCGGGGAAGGGGACTCCTTCCCGCTGGCCAGCTAGGCCGATAAGAAGGGGAGTCGGCAGCAGCTCCTGGTGAAACGTCGTGATGGCAATATACAAGGACGGTGCCAGAAGAGCGATGAAAAAGCACAGAAACCGGAGCAGCCGCAGAAGCGCCGCGAAGTCCGCCCGCTGGTACGAGTCCTCTGGTGCGTGAAAGTACTGGTTGAACAAAGCCGGAGCAAGCAGAATAAAAGGTGTTCCGTCCACGAAGACCGCCACATGCCCTTCGAGAAGCCAGGCCGCCGCCGTATCGGGGCGTTCCGTGTTGAAAAGCGTAGGGAAGGGGCTAAAGGGGGCGTCCTGAATCATTTCCTCGATATACCCGCTTTCCAGGATGCCGTCGATGTCGATACGGCTTAGCCGGTGGCGGACTTCTTTAAGCACGCCTTCGTCGGCAAGCCCTTTGATATACATAAGCGCTACCCGGGTATGGGTGACCTTCCCGATCCTTTGATTCTCGATCCACAGGCGCGGATCTCTGATTTTACGCCGGACCATGGCGGTATTGACGTCGATTGTCTCCGTAAAGCCCTCGCGGGGGCCGCGGATGACCGACTGCGTGCTCGGCTCCTCCACGCCCCTTCGTGCCCCTCCCTCGGTGGAGACGGACAAGGCCCGGTTGATTCCCTCCACGAGAAGAATCGTTTGTCCCGAAAACAACGCATGCATCATCTCATCGTAGTCGCCGATTTCATTAACCTCGGAAACCGTAATGACGACATGCTTCAGATAGGAGATGGCTTTGGCAGGGGGGTAGGACTTCTCCCCGTCCCAAACGATCCGGTCCGCGAGGAGGGATTGGATCAGCTGGGTGGCATCCGTCAATCCTTTGACGTACAGGATGCCAACCGGAATGCCCGGCGGCTCTCCCAGGTAAATGCGTCGGGATACAATGTCGGGACTATTCCCAAACCGGTGAGTCACCTCCTGGAAGACGTTTTTTATGCTGTCCTCTAGAGGAACCGGCGGCTTCGGTTTGGGAGGCACGGCGTTAGGCTCGGTTCCCGGCACTCTTTTTTTGACCTTTTGGAAGAGAGAAAACAGCTTGTTCATGGAGCAGACCTCCCTTGGCCTTTGCCTTGGATTAGCTTGCGGACATAGAGCATTAGGAGCAGCAGAACAGGGATGATCATTTGCATAGGAATATGCACATAACGCGGGACGATGTCGAGACCGACTTTAGCATGCTCCGGAAAGCTCCGCGCCATGAGAAGGGAAACCGACCAAACGGCCAGGGCCAGCAGCCCACACATTCCCTTGCTGAACTTTCCCGGCTTACCGTCAAAAAGGATTTCGCCGAGTCCGAGCACGCCCCCGAGAAAGAAGAGCACAATCTTGAAATAGCCTCCCACGATAAGCAGAAGAATGGTAAAGGCCTCCAGCCTTTGAAGGAAATTTCCGACCTTAATGAGGGCGGTCGTTTTGAGGAGAGGAAAGACGGCGTTGGTTAAGCCGAAAGTGCCGAGAGCCCCGATGTTAAGGGCGGTCACAAAGGCCAGGATAAGTCCACTGACGATCATCCCCCGGTAGGCGGTCCGAATTGCCCCACGGGTGTGGATGAGGTAGGGACTGAACATGGTAAACACAATAACCTCGCCAAACGGAAAAGTGACCGCTTGGGGAAAAGCCGCTGACCAAACCGGGCCCCATCCGTTCTCGAGGATAGGCAGGAAGTTTTCCAGTTTGATCACATTGGAGAAGAGGAGCACGATCACGCCAAGCAGAGCAATAAGCACACAGATATACAGAAAAATTTCTCCCGCACGGGCAAGGGCCCCTATTCCCAGAACCGCACCGTAAAGGATGACGAGGATCATGATCAGGTTGACGGCGGACATGGGCGTATCCGGCAGGGCGGAGGTGAGCAGCAAGGCCCCAAAGTCCCGCAGAACCCTTGCCGAGAGATAGAGAAAATAAACGCAATACGCAAAAGCAAGCGGTCGCCCGATATAGCGGCCAAAGGCTTTCACGAAGCATTGGGTCAAACTCATGCCGGGGCAGAGCCTTAGAATCAAGACATAGAGCGTCAGAAGCACGAGTCCGCCAAGCAGGCCGGCAAGAACGGCCAGCCAGGCATCCTGCTTGGCACGGACGGCCAGGCCGATGACAATGGAGCTCCCCAACTCAAACAGAACGATGAGGGAAAACAACTGGTGGTTGGTCATTCTCGTAGGGGTCATAGGCTTCCTTTCCTGTAGGCGAAAAGGTCGTGTGTCATGGAGTTCTAAGCGATAGCTTGTTCACTTTTCTGCCTATTCATCCGGGAAAAGCGTTTAGAATAGGGCTCGGGTGAGAATGTTAACAACAGGAGGAAGAAGGGAGGAGGAGGCATGAAAGCGGATGGGCAAATCTCGACCCGGCAGCTGTTTATCCTGACTGTGGTCTTCGTCATAGGGACCTCCATTCTGGTAGCTCCCTCGGTCCTTATTTCGGTAGCCCGGGAGGATGCCTGGATTGCTGCGATGCTGGGGGGGGCGGTTGGAACGGGGACGACCCTGTTGTACGGGTGGGTGGGGATACGGATGAGGGGAAGCACGCTGATGGAATTTACGGGTCGGCTCCTTGGCCGCTGGACAGCCAAAGTTCTAGCCGTGCTGATCTTTGGGTATGTTTATTTCACCTGCGCCTTAATCCTGCAAAACACCGCAGACTTCGTTACGGGGGAAATCCTGCCCGATACGCCCGACTGGGCGGTAGAGGTTATTTTCCTGGCCGTCGTGGTGATGGCCGTCTGGATGGGCCTTCAGCCGCTTGCCCGGACGGCCGAAATTTTCTTTCCCTGGATTCTGCTCCTTATCCTGATCATTTATGTTCTTCTTCTACCAGATGTAAATCTTCAGAAAATCAGACCCATTCTGGGGGAGGGAATCCTCCCGGTTGCCAAGGTGTCGGCTTTGCTGTGGGCGTTCCCTTTTCTCCAGTTGTTCCTTTTTCTCCTTATTTTCCACCATGTGGGAAATCCCGAAAAGGGGAAGAAGGCGATGCTTGCAGGATCTGCTGTGGGAAGCGTGGTTCTCGTCATTTTGATGTTTTTGAGCATTGCCGTCATGGGATCCCCTTTAATGGAATTGAGGCTGTACCCAACGTTTACGCTGGCTCGCAAAATCAACATTGGCAACTTTCTGACAAGGATTGAAGTCGTGCTTGCCGGTGCCTGGTTTCTGTCCAGCTTTCTGAAGCTTTCCATTACGTACTATACGGGAATCAAGGTGCTGACCGCTCTCTTTAATCTGGCTAACGGGCGTTGGCTTATTGCTCCCTTGGCCGCTCTTATGATGTACCTGGCCCATGTCACCAACCCCAATATTCTGTTTAGCCTGAAGGTATACTCCCAGTTTCTGCTTTACCCGAGCATCCTTCTGGGCTTCGTTTATCCCCTTCTTCTGCTGGTGCTATCCTTCTTCCATGGGAAGCAGGGAAGAGGAAAGGGGGGGCGAAAGAGAGCGGAGGAGACCTGACCGCTGCCTGCCGTAAGCTCGAGGAGTCAGGCCATCATTCGTTAAACACAGCCGGGAACGGGGCCAGGTCCTGATCCCCGCATTCCCCCGGGCTGCCTGGCGGATGGGGACCGAGGGTTCCGGAAGAAGCCCGGGCCCGTTGCTTTGGTCCCTAATCTGTGTTACCTTGTCTGGGAGATAAGCGGTATGAATCCCTGACAGGAGGATGACGGATGGACAAAGTGATCTTCATTGAGCTAGGCACGGGCATCGATCTGCATGGGCAGGATGTGACGAAAGCGGCCGTTCGGGCCGTGAAGAACGCCATTCACCACAACTCCATGCCCGGCCTGCGGGCGATGCTCCCCGGCAACAGCCTTCATAATATGAAGGTTCGGGTGAAGCTGGCGGTTCCCTGTGACAAGGAGCAGCTGGATGTGGAGCAGGTGAAGGCGGTTCTCCCTTACGGGGAGGTAACCGTCGAGCTGATGGACGGCGGCATGCTCACGACAAGCGGCGTGGTGCTTGAAGACAAGAACGACAAGAACGATCTGATTTATGTGGTCAACGCCTCCGTGGAGGTCGGCTATTGATCATCCGGGAAACCCGCAGGCTCTTTTAGGGGCTTGCGGGTTTTCTTTTCGGTTTAGACACTTATTGTCAGGTTTCGTCACATTTCTGTAACCTACTCCCGGCTAACTTCCGGTACAATTAGGGGCGGCTTACCCGAATACTTTATCAGGAGGAGATCATGAGGAACCGAAGACAGCCCCGAAAAACCTTACGCAAAGTAATCATTACGTTATTCATAGGGATGGCGCTGGCGGCCGGAGGCGCAGCCGCTTACGCTGGCTATCTGTATACGAAGGCCAACGACGCGCTGGATAAAATGGCCGGCAGCCAACCGAGCGCCGGTGCGGAGGAGAAGGCGGACGACTCCCGGAAGTGGAGGCCAATGACTTTTTTGCTGACCGGAATTGACAGCCGGGAAGGAAGCGGAGGGACCATGAACATGGATGTCATGATGCTGGCCGCGCTTAATCCCGAGACTCATAAAATGACCGTTGTCTCTCTGCCCCGCGACATGCTGCTGAAGTCCAAGCATCACGGTCGGCACAAGGCCAACTATTTCTTTCCTTACTTCTATAACCAGGACAAGAACACCGCTCTCCAGGAAACCAAACGTTTCTTCAGCGACATGCTGGAGGTCCCCATCGATTATATGGCGGTCATCGACTTTGACGGCTTCAGCCGGACGGTCGACGAGCTGGGGGGGCTGAAGCTGGACGTGGACATGGACATGAAATACACGGACCACGCGGACGGAACGGATATCAACCTGCGCAAAGGCCTGCAGGAGCTGGACGGCAAACAGACGCTGGACTTTGTCCGGTACCGCAAGTCCAATGAAGGGACCGGGGAGTCGTCCGATCTGGAACGAAACACCCGCCAGCAGCAGGTGATAAAGGGACTTCTCGATAAGCTGACCTCCCTGGGAGGGATATCCAAATGGGGCGGCGTTCTCGACATTGCCGGGGAAAGCGTGCAAACCGATATTCCCGCCCAGGAGCTGAAGCAATGGATTCTGTCCTTCAAGAAGCTTAAGCCGGAGCAAATCCAGTTTGAGCATCCCGGGGGGATATGGGACAGCCCCTATCTGCTCATGCACCAGAACGAGCTGGAGGATGCGCTGCGCGCTTACAGAGCGGAGCTTGGCCTGCCGGCGGAAAGTTCCTCTACCGGAGACCTCTCCAAGGCGGTTGGCGTGAGCGGCATGAGCACCGGGTCTGACGAGCCGGAAGGGGAGAACGGCGGAGCCTCCTCGGGAGCGGGAGAGGATAACGGGTCCGGTCGAGGGACGGATTCAGAAAAGTCCGGAAGGCGTTCCTAAAAGCCCCTGATCAAGTCCCGCTTCCCTTCACCCGGCTGCCGGTAAGTAGGGGGAAGCGGAACAAGGGGTATATCGGAAAGGTGTCCGAGCAAGACGAACCTCCCGTTTCCTGCGCAAGAAAGACCTCGGTCTCCCAACATAGGGAGACCGAGGTCTTTCTTTTTTGGCACCTGGTGCCTTATCGGGTAACTTTGTTGGCACTTTGCGGATAGGGCACCTCCCCGGCTTTGGGCCGGGGGCTTACGACGGCTCACAGCCTAATGAGGCTGGTATACCCCGCCCTGGTTATGCTCGGTGCCGCACGGACCGGAAGTGGGATTCGCATCCCGGTCGATCGGCTTTCCCGACGCTTCATAGAGAGGAGTATAGTACTGTCCGATCCGGGTGGTGGAGACTCCCGTGTAGTGGCTGATGAACGCCCGGCGAAAACGGTCCTCCGAGGTGTTGGGATAAGAGCCGTGAATCATGCTCCCGTTGAAGAACAGCACGTCCCCCGCTTTCATCCGGGCGGGAACGGGCTGAAGACCGTCCGGAACATCGACTTCATCCCGGGTGAAAGATACGGCCGGGTCCGCCAAATGAGGGCAGAGCACCTCCAAGGCGTTCGATTTCGGAACGAGGAACATTCCTCCGTTCTCCTCGTCCGCATCATCCACGGCGATCCAGGCGGCGATGCAGGTGCCCGGCTCCACCTTCAAGTAGAAGTTGTCCTGGTGCAGAGCCTGGCCCTTCGCTCCGGGCGGTTTGAAGTAGAACATGCTCTGGGCGGCAAGGGGCTCCTCCTCCAGGAGTTCCCTCAGTACGTCCAGAATCCGGCCGTCCAGCATCATCTTCATCGAAAGCTCATCCACCTTGTGGGGATGCATCATCCTCGGATAACGCTGCAGAATATCCTTGGCTTCTCCCTCGGGAACGGGGCTGAAGCATCCGGGAATCGGGCCTCCCGCTTGGAGCTTCATAAAATGCTCCCGCAGCCCTTCCGCTTCCTCCGTGGACACGAGCCCTTTTACAATAAGGAAGCCTTCTTCGTCGTAATGCTTTTTATCCTCAACTGTGATTTTGGTGCCTGTCGCCATGATTGACTCCTCCTTGTTTTCCCGCTTATGGCTTTATAATAAAATAGAGAAAACGAAAAAGGGATGAAGCATATGGTCGATAACCATAACGATCCTGCTGCGAATCACGCCGCCCCCAATCCGGGTGTCCTGATCGCCGATCATTATAACCGGGCCTTCGGGTACACGACCCGCAGGCCGAGGGGGACCCGGGACTGGCTGATCACCTGCACCATCGGCGGGGAAGGCCGCTTCCGCCTGAACGGAAGGCTGTTCTCCTGCCGGAGCGGGGACATTGCCATCCTTAAGCCGGGAACTCCCCACGATTACGAAGCGGCCGAGGGAGAAGGCTGGGAGTTTGTGTGGGCCCACTTTGTTCCCCCGCCTTATTGGGGAAGAGCCGTTCAGCTGCCGGAAGAGGAGAATGGGCTCATCTTTCTGGCGCTGGAGGACGAAGCCCTTCACCGGCGAATTCTGCAGGCATTCGAAAGGCTCATTCTTGATGCGAGAACATGGAAAGGCGGCGAGGAGCTTGCCATGAACGGTCTTCATGAAGTCTTCCTTCTCCTCTCACGGAAATTCGCCGCCCGGGAAGGGCCGGTGCTGGACGAGCGGGTGGAGAAGGTGCTTCAGCGGATGACCGAAAGCCTCCAGGAGCCGCATTCGGTAGCCTCCTTGGCGGAAGAGGTTCATCTCTCGGCGTCCCGGCTCGCTCACCTGTTCAAGGAGCATATGGGCGACTCCCTCATGGAAACCCTGCTGCAGCTCCGTCTCCGCCACGCCGCCAAGCTGCTAGCGTTCACCCGCCGGCCGGTGTCAGAGATTGCGGAGAGCGTCGGCTTCGCGAGCCCTTTTTACTTTACCAAGCAGTTCCGGACCTTCTATGGCTGCCCCCCGACCCGCTACCGCAGGGAACAGTCTTTATGAGAGAAGCATGGTTAAAAACCGGCCGGAAGAGACATGTTAGAACCAAAAGAAAGGACAGGTGACAGCATGTCGAGAAGAAGCCGAAGAAGACACGTGGTCGAAGGGGCCGAGAAGGGACTGGAGGCCATCAAAACGGAGGTGATGCGCCGCGAGGGCTACTCCGTCGATCCGGCCAGGCCGGATGACGTCAAATATGAGGTGGCCCAGTCGCTGGGCGTCCCGCTGAAGGCAGGGAACAACGGAAGGCTGACCACCGAGGAAGCCGGCCGGGTAGGAGGGCCGATCGGGGGAGCGATGGTAAGGGAAATGGTGAAGATGGCCAAGGAACAGCTGGTCCGCAACCGCTCCCGGTAAGGAATTAGGAAATTAAGGATGGCGCCGGCGGCGGACTCCTTTTATAATAAAGGTAGATCTTACTCCCGGGGATGTGGATCCTTTGAACCAAATGGAAGGAAGTTACAACCTGCTGCTCGTCTTCCTGTCGGTCCTCTTAGCCGTCCTCTCGTCCTATACCGCGATCGATATCGTCAAGCGGGGGCTCGCTTCCCGCACGCGGGGCGGACTGGCCTGGATGGCGGCCGGCTCCTGTGTGATGGGCATCGGCTTCTGGTCGATGCATTTTGTCGGGATGCTTGCCTATCACATGCCGATTCCCGTCACTTATGAGTTTCGCATCATTTTCCTATCCATTCTCTTTCCTGTGGCCGCCTCGTTCGCGGCTCTTTATGTATCCAGCCGGCCCCGTATGAGATGGGGGGCTTTTACAGGCGGGGGAGTCTTCATGGGACTGGCCATCGTGGTCATGCATTTTGCTGGAATGTCCGCTATACGGCTGGACGCCCGGCTGTCGTACAACCCGTATTTGTTTTCTCTCTCCTCCGTGATCGCCCTGACGCTGTCCTTTGTGGCGCTGCGTATTTTTTATCGTTTTGTTCAGGGAACGCTTTCATTTCACTTTCAGATAAAATTCCAGGTCGCTTTGCTGCTTGGCGTGGCGGCCGCCGCCATGCACTATATCGGCATGCAGGCGGCCCGGTTCACCCCTCTCGCCCGCCCTGATCTGGATCCGCCCGGCCGCATCGTAGGTCCGTATACCATTGCCCTGTTGACCGGAGGGGCGACGCTCCTCGTTCTGGCGCTGGCGGCGTTAAGTCTATACCTCGACAAGAAATGGGCCCTTCGCGCCTCTTACCTCAACGAGCTGCGCTACAATTCGATTTTCGAGAATAACCCTGACATGGTGTGCCTGTTTAACCTGGAAGGCCGCCTTCTTAGGGCGAACCCGGCCGCGGAGAAGATAACCGGCTATTCCATTCTGAAGTATCTTAATAAGCCGTTTACGACGTTCGTGATGAAGCGGGATATCCCTAAGGCAATGGCGGCTTTTAGCAAAGCGGCTCAGGGAAGCCCGCAAACCGTGGAGTTTTCCATACGCCACCACAACGGGACCCCCCTTCTGCTCAGCACCACGATGGTTCCCATGATGGTGGACGGCCAAACCGTGGATGTCTACACCATATCGAAGGACATCACCGACAGCCGGAAGGCCGAACGCGAGCTGCTCCAAGCGAAGGAAGAGGCGGAGTCTGCCGTCCGGGTTAAGAGTGAGTTCCTGGCCATGATGAGCCATGAAATCCGGACGCCGCTCAACGGAGTCATTGGAATGAGCAGCCTCATGCTCGACACCGGTCTTGACGACGAACAGCGGGAATATGCGGAGATGATCCAGAAGAGCGGCACCGCGCTGCTCAGCGTCATCAACGACATTCTTGACTTCTCCAAGATGGAGGCCGGTAAAATGCAGATCGAGGAGGAGCCGTTCGAGCTCCAGGCCTGCATCGACGAAACCTTCTCCCTGTTCAAGGCCGCGACCAAAGAGAAAGGGCTGGAGCTCCGCTGCAAGCTCGACCCCGAGCTACCCCGTTATCTGGTCGGGGATGTGAACCGGATCCGACAAATTCTCCTCAACCTGGTCGGCAACTCCGTGAAATTTACGCAGAAGGGCGGCATCTACCTGACGGCTTCCTGCGGTAAACGGGAAGGGGAGACGCTTCAGATCGAGTTCCGGATCCGGGACACCGGGATCGGAATTCCCCCGGATAAGCTCGGGCAGCTGTTTCAGCCCTTCTCGCAGCTCGATACTTCAATGGCCCGCAAATACGGGGGGACCGGCCTCGGTCTTGTCATTTGCCGGTCTCTCGTCGAGCTGATGGGCGGCGAAATAGAGGCCGACCCGGATGTGCGGGAAGGGGCGGCCTTCCGCTTCTCCATCCGAACGCGCCTCCCCGAGGATGCCCGCTTGAGGCCGTCCCATCCAATCAATCGCTCGGGATAATGGGGGAAAGCCCTGTCCCTTGGTTTTAACCCCGCACTCATGGCATATATATGTACTCACATACCATGAGAAAGTGGGGATATCCGCATGAAACGGAACGGTCTTACGAGCTGTGCCAGTCTGGAACTGCTGGTTTCGATGCTTGTTGAGGCGCAGCACAAAATCCATGCCAAAGACCTGGCCGAGTTCAAGCTAAACAGCCGGACCATCCAGTGGAACATCGTGGAACTGGTCGACCGCGAACGGATCCGGCATTCTTTTCATGTGGACGAAGTGAAGCACCTGGAATGGTTTCATGTGGAGCCGGCCGAATACAGCCAGCGGTACCGCGTGGGCGGCCGTATGGAGCTCTCCCTTTCCCGGCTGCCGGGAGACGACATGGTGGTGGAGCCGTGGGCGGGCGGCGAACTCCTCCTCCCCCGTTCGATTCTGAATACGCGGCCCGTTCTGACGATTCCGACCAGCCGGGAGCATGTGTTGATTCAAGTCCGCCGGCAGTTGTTGAAATGGGTGCCGGAAAGATCGAGAGACATCCTGCCCGTCAGCGCCTTATACTAGTGCTTGGCTTCCGCCGATGGCGGGAGTCTTTTTTTATGGGGAGAAGAACGGAATAGGCCGGGCCGGCCGTTCAGGATCGGACGGATCGAAGCCGGCGGGGAAATCCGGGAGCGGTTTCAGGCAGGGGGTTTTTGGGGAAGGTAGTTAAAAGAACCGTCAAACCAAGGAGGGACCTTCATGAAAAAGATCTGCCTGGTCCTGTCGCTCCTGCTGGCTACCGTTCCTTTGAGTGCGTGCGGCAGCAGCGACCCGACCTCCAATTCCGATAACGGAACGACACTCGGCGAAGGCTCCGGCAAAACGATCGATTCCGGTGCGAGTTCTCCCGATCCGGGTTCCGGCAAGCCGACCCCTACGCCGAAGCGCCAGGAAGGAACCGCTGATAATCCCCTGACCGGGACACCCAAAGCTTCCGGCAGCCCGGGTGGGGCAAGCGCTTCTCCTTCTCCTGCCGGCAAGAGTGTCTCGGCGGACCTGCTGAACACGAAGGGGGAGAAAATGGGACTGGCCATTCTCACCCAGGAGGGGGACGGCCTCAAGATTAAGGTAGAAGCGGGCGGCCTGACAGCCGGCAAGCATGGAATCCACCTTCATCAAGTCGGCAAATGCGAAGCGCCCGATTTCAAGTCGGCGGGCGACCATCTGAACCCGGAGAAGAAGCAGCACGGAACCGGTAACCCGAACGGTCCCCATGTGGGCGATTTGCCGAATCTGGAGGTAGGGGCGGACGGCAAGGTTTCCGTCGAGCTGAAGGCGATGCACACCACCCTGGAGAAGGGAGCGGTCAACTCGCTCTTCGACGGGGACGGAACGGCTCTGGTCATTCACGAGGGGCCGGACGACATGAAGTCGGATCCTGCCGGAAATTCCGGCGGCCGTGTTCTGTGCGGTGTCGTAAAATAAGAGGAAGAACGGCCCGGCTGCCCGGGCTTTTTTTCTGGGCGGGAAGCAGGAAGAACCCTCCGCTTTTCTTTGCAGGTGATTTTCGTTAAACTATCAACAAGGGCGGGCCCCCTCAAAGTCGAAGCCCGCTGTCGAATTACTATACAAATTCCGCGTAAAAGAGGTATCAATTCACATGGACAAAAATTTGGATAAAATCAAAGGTTACATGGAGAAGCTGAAAGCCTCGGCCTCTAACCTGGTCACCGAGCGCCAGGGACAGGAGGAAAGAGACGAAGAGGACACGTCCGTCATCCTCGACCGGAGGGTTTACACTATGCTGAAGCAGCGGGCGGAGCACCGGCACACCACCGTGGAGGCCTTGGTGGAGCGGGCCGTGCAGCAGTACATAGCGGCTCAGGCCGCCGAGAAGACCTTGCAGGTAAGCGTCGAGCGCAAGGAAAACAATCCTCTGCTTTACTTGGACGGCCTGACCAAAAACCTGGACTAACGAAGGAAAGGAGCCACGAATCATGAATGTTACCGAGAATTCGGCCGTCACTTCGGCCCCTTGGGATTTTGAACAGTCCGTGTTTCTGGACGACACATCCTTGAAATCCTTTATGAACCCTGATCATGAGCACTATGCCAAGGCGCGTTCTTTCTTTCTGGACCTGGACGACTTGGACCGTACGTTCGTGACGACGAGCTACATTGTGTTCGATACGCACGACTGGCTGCGCAACAATTTCGGCTACACCCAGGCGGAATTCTTCCTGAACACGATCGAGAAGGCCATCTCCCGCGGAAAGATCGAAGTCATCTCCGGCAATGAGCGGTTGGAGCAGGAGGCGAAGAAGCTGCTGCTTCAATTCCCCGACTGCCAGTTTTCGCTGGGCGAAGCGGTGACGGCGGTGGTCATGCTGACGTACCGGATCAAGCGTATTTTCACGTTCAACCGTAATTTCCAGTCCTTGACCAACCTGTACGACCAGATCAAGATCATCCCATCCACCACATCGGCCTGATTTCCTTTCTTATTTGAATAACAAAATGGACAAAACCGCTTCCTTCCTGCCTTAGGCAGGGAAAGAAGCGGTTTTTGTTGTTATTCATAGGCGAGCACATCCCGGATCTCGAGCCGTGCCGCTTTCCAGGCGGGGAGCAGGCTGGCCGCCGCGGCGACGACCAGGCTTCCCGCCAGCCAGAGCAGCACCCCGCTCAAGGGAAAGCGGTAGTCGAGCGGCTGCTCGAAGAGGGAATGGCCCACAGCGGCGCTTAGCTGCCGGGAGACGGGATAGGCGAGGAGGGAGCCGACGGCCCAGGACACGAGGCCGAGCACCAGGCCTTCGCCGATGATGAGGCCCAGCATGCTGCGGTCGGAGGCCCCAATGCTTCGCATAATGCCGAATTCGCGCGTCCGCTCCAGCACACTCAAGCTCATCGTGCCCGTCAGGCCAAGGGCGGCGACGATCACGAGCAGCACGGACATGACCGCAAGAAAGGCAAGCACCGTTTGGAAGCGGTTCTCCTGAACCTTGCGAAGATCGTCCGTGATCAGCGTGCTGGCGGACCCGTATCCCTTCTCCTTGAAGCGGGTCTGCAAAGCGGCGGCGGCTTGGGCCTGCCCCTCCCGGGAGTGATCCTTCGTGACGGTCTGGACGGTCATCGCCTTCCCCGCCTCCCCGGCCGCTTCGGAGAGGGCCTCGAAGGGAGCATAGGAGACGACGTCCCCGGACACTTTCCGGGTGATGCCGATGACGGTCCAGGTGTCCCTGCGCCCGTTAACGGCCAGGGTGACTTCCGAACCGGCATGAAGATCCGGATTATCCTGCAGCAGGAAGGAATCGAGCACGACCGCCTTCCGGTCGCCCGGTTGGAGCCACCGCCCCTCGAGGAGAACCGGCTCGATCAGGGCGGTGCCCGGGGGAATCCCGGCGAAGGCCAGGTCCTTGCTCTCGCTGCCATCGGCACCGACCCGGTTGGCCGTCTTCCACGTCCAAGCCTCCGCCGTCTCCACCCCGGTCACCGTCTGCGCCTCGGCAACAAGATCGGAGGCCGTGCGGGATTCCGGGAAGCTGAGCTGGACGTCATAGTGGGTATAGCGGAGCGAATTGGCCTTTGTCAGCTCCATGGAGGCCTGAACGGCGATGACCGAGATGACGATCGCCCCGCCGAGGCTCATGGTCGCCAAGGTCAGCGTCAGGCGCACACGGCTGCGGAAGGCGTTGCGGATCGGCAGGAGCAGGGGGCCGGGCAGCCCCTTGACGGCCTCAAGCATAGCCGCGAGCCATCCTCTGGAGCCTCCGCTTCCCGCGGCTGGACCGCCAATGGCTTCCCGGATCGTGATCCGGGTTCCGGCGGCAAGCGGATATAGGGCGGCGAGTATGGGAATCAGGAGCCCGACGATAAGCTCCAGCCCGAGAACGGGAAGGGTTAGCCCGTAGCCGGAGCTGTCGAAATTAAGCAGCCGGATCGATTGGGACGCCATGGCCCGCGCTCCGAGCATCCCGAGGGGAATGCCGAGAAGAGAGGCCAGCAGGCAGTAAAGCAGGACCGTGCCGAGGTACAGCCGGAAGAGGCTGCCCCGGGTGGCGCCGAGCACCTGCATGACACCGATCTGGCGGAGCTGCCCGGCCAGCATGCCGAAGATCGTGTTCATGACGAGGCACGCGCCGAGGGCCAGAGCCAATCCCCCCATCGTCTGGAGAATAAGGGCGAAGGACTGCACGATGTCCTCCGCCCAGTGCTTCCCGGGCTTCGGGATTCGGGTTGACACCGGGGTCAGGCCTTCGGCCGTCATCACTTGCCGGACATCGCCGGCAAGCCTCTCCAGCTTCGCGGAATCGGCCTCGGGATCGGAGGCCATCACCGAAAGCGTGTTGAAGGCTTCAGGGCGGCCGAGCTCTCCTAGCGTTGCCATGGACAAATAGCCGTAACTGACGCCGGTCATGGAGGAGGTTTCCCGGAGAGGGTCCTGAACGATTCCGCCGAGCTTAAGCTGCCGGAGGGTTCCGTCGGGCAGCTCCACTTCCAGCTTGTCTCCGATACTGACCCCGAGGTAATCCACGGAGGTCCGTTCCATGAGGAGCTCCCCCTGGGCGGGAGGCCAGGCTCCTTCGACCGGCAGCATTTTGTCCATGGGGATGTGGTTATAATCCTCCAGGGCAAACAGCCGGATGGTCCGCCAATCGCCTGCCTTAACCGGCCCGTCTTCCGCCCGGACCGGATGAGCCCGGAGCTCGAAGGAGGCTCGTCCATCCACTGCGCTTACTCCCGGCACCGCGGCCGCCTTGTCCATCACCCGATGATCGAACGGCTGCAGCGTGGTAACCGAGAAGGCGGAGGCCTCCGCCGACCGATGGCTGTCGTTCATCCCCCGCTGCATCATCTCCAGGGTCTGGGAGATCATTCCGACGCCGACAATGCCGACGGCAATGGACAACGAGACAAGCACGGTCCTGGCTTTATTAGAGGACAGGTCGCGGAGGATCTTTCTCCAGCGGGGGCTAAGCATGACGGCCCCGGAGCCCGTGAAGGGCCAGCTCCTCCATCCGCTGGCGGATGAGCCGGTCCATATCCTCGCGGGTCGGATCCGACTGGCCTAGAATGTCCCGCAGGGCACTGCGGCCGAGCACCGCCAGCTCAACCGGCTCCGTCCCGGCGGCCCGGACCGTCGCCGTTCGCCTTACCTGTCGGATGAGGGCGATTTCACCGAAATACTGGCCGGCGCCGAGCCGGTTCACGAGCGTCTCCCGTCCATCGGCACCACGGACGGATACCTCCACCTCGCCCCGGGTGATGATGAAGGCCTCTTCCCCCTCGTCGCCTTCGCGGATAATGACCGCGCCCGGCGGATACTCCCGCCTGCCGAGAAGCGGCTGCAGCTGGGAGAGCTGGTCGATGTCGAGACGGGGGAAAGCCTGAAGGACCGACTCGCTCACGATCTCTCCATCGGCTACCACCACGGTGCGGCGCACCTTCTGGGCAAGATCGTTGTCATGGGTGACCATGACGACCGTTTTGCCCGAGTCGGCCAGGGTGCGGAACAAGCCGAATACGGATTCCGCCGTCTTCGAGTCGAGGCTGCCGGTCGGCTCATCGGCGACGAGGATCGGCGGATCGTTCGCCAACGCCCGCGCGATGGCCACCCTCTGCTGCTGCCCGCCGGAAACGGCCGAGGGCATTTTGCCGGCCTGCTCGGCCATGCCCACCCGATCCAGCAGCTCCAGGGCGCGGCGCTTGCGGTCGCGGGACGGGTAGGTGCCGCAGAAGTCCATCGGCAGCATGACATTCTCCACCAGGCTGAGGGTCGGAATCAGCTGAAAGAATTGAAAGATAATTCCGAGGTTCTTCCCCCGCCAAACGGCCATGCGGCTTCGTTTAAGGGCGTGTACGTCCTGCCCGGCCACCATGACCTTCCCTGACGTGGGACGGTCGATTCCCGTAATCATATTGATAAGCGTCGATTTGCCGCTCCCCGATTTCCCGATGACCGCGACAAACTCCCCGGCGCCGATTTCCAGATCGATTCCTTTCAGGGCGGTATAAGCCCCTCCTTCGCTTTGGAAGGTTTTAACCACCTGCTCCAGCCGGATATTCAACTTGCTTCTCTCCTTTGACCCCGTCTCTTTATGGAAAAAGTCCGGCAGGTCTCGATTCTCCGAAAAGATTGGAGGACCCGATGCCCTCCCGAACCGAGGTTCATCGCGGGGGTGAATCCTTCCGGTCGGACGATTGGGTTTTTTCCTGCTCCTTCCATTGTAATACAGGACCCTTGGGCCCAACAGCCCACCGGCCAAAAAAATCATGCCTGGCTGTATTGGCCTCGCCCTTCCCTTGTTTCTTATCCTGCCCAGCCTGACCGATGACAAAAGCGGGCACAAAAAAAACGCCGGCCCGAAGGCGCGGCGGAATAGCGGCGGTACTATGGCTGCTGCAGAAGGTGGCGGAAGCGGCTGTAATCGATGCCGTTCTTGTCGAGAAAGGATTCCAGGCTTTTGTAATCCCGCGGGGGGGTCGCCAGAATATAGCCTTCGAGGCAATGATCCCGCGTCACTTCCTCCGCTCCTTGTTCAAGAGCGACCTGCCCGATGCGGGCGGCAATGGAATGGCGGGCGATATCCCGGAAAGGGCCAGGTACGGGAGAGACCAGCGTCTCGAGGAAAGCCTTGGAGTCTTCCGTCCACAGATGCCGGGAGGAATCCACATAATGGTTCTGCCAGTCCAGCTTGGACTTGCCGTCCGACATCGGCAGCACCTTCATGAATTTGCGGAACATAAAAAATCCGCCTACCGATAATAGGAAAATAAGCAGGATCGCCCAAAGCACGGCGAAGGTGCCCAGTGTGCTTGATACCATGTAAAGAATTCACCTCTAATTAATTAAACTCCTAACCGAATTATACCTTATTCGCCCATAGAATTCGAGGGAGCGGGAAGAATAAGAAATCCCCGTTGACAGAAATCCTTTCACTATTTATAATTTAAACTATTGAAATAATAAGTTGTGAAAATAGTTAATGGTGAAAGGTTGATTGCTAAAAGGAGGAAGAACGATAGATAAGTTGAAGCAGTTGGTAGACCGCTATGACAAGGCCGTGTCTCTTCTCATGCGTACCCTTTGGCCCGAGATGACCCAGTTCAAGGAATTCGGCCTGACCATGCCCCAGTTCTCTCTCTTGCGCATGATTCATAAGATCGGAGATGCCAAGATTACCGATCTAGCCGAGACGATGGAGGTCAAGCCGAGTGCGATTACGGTCATGATAGACCGGCTCGAAGCGGGCGGCTTCGTGGAGCGGAGGCATGGAGAGAAGGACCGCCGGGTGGTTCGGGTCAGCATCACGAAGGATGGGGAGTCCATTCTCGAGAAGGCTCAGGAGAAGTCCAAGCAGGTGCTCGCCAAATATTTTGCCGGACTGGAGCCGGAGGAGCTGGAGCAGCTCGTCACCATCAATGAGAAGCTGGCCGTTATAGCAGAGAACATTAAGAAGGCTTCGGAGACTAGAGAGGAAATGGAGAGTTGTTGTACTCATGAGTGAGAATTTGAAAATGGCCGAGGATTCCCAGACGGTGACGTCCCATCGGGGAATGCTGATTGCCGGTCTGATTATTGCCATGCTGTTCGCTGCCCTGGACGGGACCATCGTCGGAACGGCCATGCCGCGGATCGTAGGGGAGCTGGGCGGGCTGAGCCTGATGACCTGGCTGACCACCGCGTATATGCTGACGTCCACGACCGTGGTTCCCATCGCGGGTAAGCTAGCGGACCTTCTTGGACGCCGCGTGGTTTACGTGACCGGGTTGATTATCTTTATGGTGGGTTCCGCGCTTTGCGGCGTGACCCAGAACATGACGGAGCTTATCATTTACCGCGGCGTTCAAGGCTTGGGCGGCGGGATCATGATGCCCATGGCGATGATTATCATCGGGGACCTGTTCACGGGTAAGGAACGGGCCAAATGGCAAGGGATCTTCGGAGGCTTGTACGGTCTGTCGTCCGTCATTGGCCCGCAGGTAGGCGGCTGGATCGTCGACAGCCTGAACTGGCGCTGGGTGTTCTACATCAACCTGCCGGTCGGCATTATCGCCGTTATCTTTATCTCCCTTGGTCTAGGCAAGCATGTGAACAAGGGACCGGTCAAGATTGACATGGCGGGGATCTTTACCATGGTGGTCGGGGTCGTCAGCCTGCTTCTCGCCCTCACGTTCGGAGGCAGCGAGTACGCTTGGGATTCCTGGCAGATCATTGGGCTGTTCGCCCTGGCCCTCGTCTTTATTATCGCCTTTATCCGGATCGAATCGCGGGTGCCGGATCCCATCCTGCCGGTAAGGCTGTTCAAGAACCGCACGTTCAGTGTCCTGAACGGAATCGGCTTCCTGATGGCGGTCGGCATGTTCGGAGCTATTATGTTCGTGCCCTTGTTCATGCAGGGCGTGGTAGGGGTCAGCGCTTCCCAATCGGGAACCATTATGACTCCGCTGATGATTACCATGATTATTTTCAGCATTGCCGGGGGCCAGCTTGTCTACAAGCTCGGTGTGAAAATCCAGATGATCGCCGGTATGCTCGTGATGGCGTCAGGCTTCTGGATGATGACGACCATGACGCTGGAAACGACGAAGCTGCAGGCTTCCTCCTACATGGTCCTGCTCGGGGCGGGCATGGGACTTGTGATGCCGATCCTCACCTTGGCCCTTCAGGAAAGCTTCCCGAAATCGGAGCTCGGCGTCGTGACGTCCTCCTCGCAGTTCTTCCGTTCGATCGGAGGCACCTTCGGGATGACCATCCTCGGTGCGATCATGAACCACCGCTCGGGCCAGCTGTTGAACGAGAACCTGGTGCCCGTGCTGCAGAAAATGCCGGCCGAAGCGAAGGGCTTCGTGGATGCAACCTTAACGACCATTCAGGATAAACCGCAAAATGTTTATTCGTACCTGTACAGTCCGGAAGCCCAGAAGGCTCTTCCCGACGCCATCAAGCAATTGATTTTTCCGATTCTGAAAACCGACATGGTGGACGCCCTTCAACAGGTGTTCCTCTGGGGGCTGGTATTTGTCATTCTGGGGGCGGTTCTCTGCTTGGCCCTTCCTCAGATCAAGCTGACCTCCCGCAAAAAAGGGGAAACGCCTGCCGTCCAGAAGGAAGAATCCCTCAGGGGACAGCCGGAAGGGGCTTAAAGCAAGGAAGAGCCGGATCCGGATAGTCTCAAAGTCAAGAGCTGGTGCCTAGCGGTTGCCAGCTCTTTTCTATGGAAAGGGAATCCGGTTTCCCCCGGGAAGAAAAGCTGAAAATTAAGCCGGTTTTATGGTAAAATAGGTGGCAGTGTTTCCATAAACGGTTAAGAGAATGCGAGGGAACGATATGCTCAAAATAGGATCGCACGTCTCCTCCGGAGGCAAAGGGCTGCTGACATCCGCCCAGGAAGCCGTCACCTACGGCTCCAGCACCTTCATGCTGTACACGGGTGCACCCCAGAATACGAAACGGAAGCCGATCGAAGACTTCTACGTCGAAGAAGGCAAGGCCGTCATCCAAGAGAACGCGATGGAGGACATTGTCGTTCACGCTCCCTATATCATCAACCTCGGGTCCTACAAGGATTGGACCTATGAGCTCGCCGTCGATTTTCTGCAGGCGGAGATTCACCGCACCCATTACCTCGGGGTCCGCAACATCGTGTTGCATCCCGGCGCTTATACCGATAAGGATGCGGAGTACGGCATCAAGCGGATTGCCGAAGGGCTGAACCAGGTGCTTCACGGGGTCAAGGAAACCGACGTCAACATCGCGCTCGAGACGATGGCCGGCAAAGGCTCCGAAATCGGCCGCAGCTTCGAGGAGATCGCCGCCATCCTCGACAACGTCGCGGATAACGACCGCCTGACCGTCTGCCTCGATACGTGCCACGTCCATGACGCCGGCTACGATATCGTGAACGACCTGGACGGGGTGCTTGACCGCTTCGACAAGATCGTCGGGCTCGACCGGCTGGCGGTCGTCCACCTTAACGACAGCAAGAACCCGTGCGGAGCCGGCAAGGACCGCCACGCACCCATCGGCGCGGGCTACCTCGGCTTCAAGACGATCCAGTCGGTCGTCCGCCACGAGAAGCTCCGGCATCTGCCGATGATTCTCGAAACGCCGTGGATCGGCGAGACGGATGCCCCGATGTACGAGGCTGAGATCGCCCTGCTGCGCGGGAACGCCGCCGAGCGCTTCGGCACGGACTACCTGGAGGACGTGGCGAAGCTCGAGAGCTTCTTCACGGGCAAGGAGATCGACCACCGGCAGTTCGTGCTGGACACGTGGGAACTGCTTAGGACCGACGCCAAAGCGAAGAAAGCGGACAAGCGCGAGCCGATCGAGCGGCTCTACGCCATGGTCGCCGAAGCGGGGCTGTTCCCGGAACTTACGGAGCAGCAGATCAACCACCGGCTGATCGGGTGGTTCAGCGGCAAAGAGATCTTCACGGCCGTGTAACCCGGTTGCACGCTTCCCGTTCTGCCTGCCGTCTGATTCCTTTTCGAAGGGAGGCGGCAGGTGTTTTGCCGAAAAAGGGCTTTACAGGTTTAAAGCTTTAACAGACATTAGGGGGATAACCATGAGTAAAGAGGGAACAGCCAAGAACGCGGATTTGAAAAAGAACCGGGCGCGCATGCTCATCTCCTGCCCGGACCAGCCGGGGATTGTAGCCGCGGTATCGCGGTTTCTGCACGAGCATGGGGCGAACATCGTCCAGTCGGACCAGTACACGATGGATCCGGAGGGCGGCATGTTCTTCATCCGTATCGAATTTGACTTGAACGAGCTCAGCCGGCGGTTGGAAACGCTGGAGCTGGATTTCGAGGAAGTGGTGGCCCGCAAATTCCAGATGGACTGGAGTATTTCGAAAGCGGCCGAGAAGAAGAAGCTCGCGGTGTTCGTTTCGAAGGAGGATCACTGCCTGCTTGAGCTGCTGTGGCAGTGGCAGGCGGGGGACTTGGACGCCGAGATCGCCATGGTGGTCAGCAACCACCCCGATTTGCGGGACCGGGTCGAGCCTTTCGGCATCCCGTATCATCATATTCCGGTAACGGCGGATACGAAGCGGGAAGCGGAAGAGAAGCAGCTGGAGCTGATCTCGGGGCAGGCTGACACCATCATTCTCGCCCGCTATATGCAGATCATTTCGCCGCAGTTCATCGAGCATTACCATAACCGCATCATCAACATCCACCACTCCTTCCTCCCGGCCTTCGTCGGAGGCAAGCCTTACGCCCAAGCCTACCAGCGCGGGGTCAAGCTCATCGGCGCAACGGCCCATTACGTGACGCAGGAGCTGGACGGGGGGCCGATCATCGAGCAGGACGTCCAGCGGGTCAGCCACCGCGACAATGTCGAGAACCTGAAGCGCATCGGCCGCCATATCGAGCGGATCGTGCTGGCGCGCGCCGTTTCCTGGCATGTGGAAGATCGCATCCTCACCCATCATAACAAAACGGTCGTCTTCAATTAGGAAGCCGGCCGTTTGGCATCGAAAGAAGCCAAGTGGTAGAATGGAAAGAATGAAGCCAGCAATAAGTTTTGCCTAAATAGATGAGGAGGGAAACACCTAATGGTAGTAGCCAACAATCTGATCGAGAAGCTTGCCGTTAACACCATCCGCACCCTGACCATCGATGCGGTCGAGAAAGCCAACTCGGGGCATCCCGGGATGCCGATGGGAGCGGCTCCCATGGCTTACGAGCTGTGGACCAAATTTCTTGCCCACAACCCGTCCAATCCCAAATGGTTCAACCGCGACCGTTTCGTCCTGTCGGCCGGCCACGGATCCATGCTGCTTTACAGCCTGCTGCACCTGACTGGGTACGATCTGCCGATCGAGGAGCTGAAGAACTTCCGCCAATGGGGCAGCAAAACCCCGGGGCATCCCGAATACGGCCATACGGCTGGCGTGGATGCGACCACGGGACCGCTCGGACAAGGCTTTGCGATGGCGGTCGGAATGGCGATGGCGGAAGAACACCTTGCGGATACCTACAACAAGGATGATTTCCGCGTCATCGATCACTATACATACGTGATCTGCGGAGACGGGGACCTGATGGAAGGCGTAAGCGGCGAGGCGGCTTCCCTGGCGGGCCACCTGAAGCTCGGCAAGCTGATTGTCCTGTACGATTCCAACGACATCTCCCTGGACGGCGAGCTGAGCATGTCGTTCTCCGAGAACGTCGCCAAGCGTTTTGAAGGGTACGGCTGGCAGGTGCTGCGCGTGGAAGACGGCAACAACCTGCCGGAAATTCACGGAGCCATCGCCGAAGCCCGTGCGGACTACCGTCCTACGCTGATCGAAGTGAAGACGATGATCGGCTACGGAAGCCCGAACAAGGGCGGCAAGGGCGGCCATCTCGGCACGCACGGTTCTCCGCTCGGAGCCGAGGAAGCTCTGCTCACCAAGGAATTCTACGAGTGGCCGGGCAAGGAAGACTTCTTCGTGCCGGAGGAAGTGCGCGAGCATTTTGCGGCGGTGAAGAAGCGCGGGGTTCAGGCGGAGGCCGATTGGCAGAAGGTGTTCGACGAGTACACCAAGGCTTATCCGGAGCTGGCCGCCCAGCTGAAGCTGGCGATCGAGGGCGGACTTCCGGAAGGCTGGGACAGCGAGCTTCCGGAGTACAAGCCGGAAGACAAGGGACTGGCAAGCCGCGACTCGTCCGGAAAGGCATTGAACGCCATCGCGAAGAAGGTGCCTAACCTTGTAGGCGGATCGGCGGACCTCGAGTCCTCGACGAAAACCGGCATGTCGGTTTCGGGGCGGATGACGGCGCATGATTACAGCGGCCGCAACATTTTCTTCGGCGTGCGCGAGTTCGCCATGACGGCGGCGGTCAACGGCATGCTGCTTCACGGCGGGCTGCGGGCTTACGCGGGAACGTTCTTCGTCTTCTCGGACTACATGCGTCCGGCCATCCGGCTTGCGGCCATTCAGAACCTGCCGGCCATCTATGTCCTGACCCACGACAGCATTGCCGTCGGGGAGGACGGGCCTACGCATGAGCCGATTGAACAGCTGGCCGCGCTCCGCTGCATGCCGAACGTGACGGTGCTTCGTCCGGCCGACGCGAACGAAACGACCCAGGCTTGGCGCTATGCCGTGGCGAATACGGACGGGCCGGTTGCCCTCGTGCTTACCCGCCAGGCGCTTCCTAACCTGGAAGGAACGGTGGACAAGGCCAAGGACGGCCTGACCAAAGGCGCTTATGTCGTTTCGGACGCTACGGACGGAAAGCCTCAGGCGCAGATTCTGGCCACCGGCTCCGAAGTCGGTCTCGCCGTGGAAGCCCAGAAGAAGCTGGCCGAAGAAGGCATCTCGGTTCGCGTCATCAGCATGCCGAGCTGGGAGCTGTTCGAGAAGCAGTCCCAGGAGTACAAAGACTCCGTCATTCTTCCCGAGGTGAAAGCCCGTCTTGCGGTCGAAATGGGCTCTCCGATGGGATGGGACCGTTATGTGGGAGAGAAGGGCGGCAAGCTCTGCATCGATATTTTCGGAGCCTCCGCTCCGGCCGGCCGCGTGCTGAAGGAATACGGCTTCTCGCCTGAGAACGTGGCGGCTCGTGTGAAAGAGCTGTTAAACTAGGAGACAAAGGGGAAACAGAAGGCTATGGCGGAATTCAACAACGTAACGGTGGTCAAGAAAGCGAACATTTACTTTGACGGCAAGGTCACGAGCCGCATTGTTCAATTCGCGGACGGAACGAAGAAAACGCTCGGCATCATGCTGCCGGGGGAGTACGAGTTCGGAACGGATTCGAAGGAGATTATGGAAATCCTTGCAGGCGAGCTCAAGGTGCTGCTTCCCGGGGAAACCGAGTGGCTTGAAATTAGCGGATCCGGGGAATTTACCGTACCGGCCAACGCCAAGTTCAAGCTCCAGGTGAGCAGCGTGACGGATTATTGCTGCTCGTATATCCACGAATAAACAAGAGCACGTTAAAGAGCGCCCGGTCTCCCGGGCGCTCTTTTAACGTTTTGCTTCTTTTCCATGAGGGCCTGCTCCGTCAGGAGGACCGGCCGTCCGATTGGGCAGACGGGGTACCGCCGGAGGAAATCTTCAGATCCAGCCATTCCTCGTAGCACTCTACAATGGAACACAGGTCCTGTTGGCCCAGGCCCTTGGCCAAGCCCATCTGGTACAGGCTGGTCGCGCTGTGGAGCATAGGGGAAGGCATCTGGAAGCGGGCGGTATCCCGGGCGGCAAGCAGCATGTCCTTTAGCATAAGCCCTAGCGAGAACTGAACGCTGAAGTCATGCTCGATGATCTTGCGGCCCTTCAGCTCGGCCTGCTTGCTGCCCGCTCCACCGTTCAGAATGATCGTGAGCAGCTTGTCCGGGTCGACCCCCGCCTTGGCGGCGAAGGACATCCCTTCCACAAGCGCGGCGGCGTTGATCCCGACGATGGTGTTATGGGCCAGCTTCGTGTAGGAGCCGGCTCCGCTCGGGCCCATGTGCAGAATCCGGCTGCCGAGCGTCTCGAACAGGTCCATATGCCGGTTCAGGAGCTCCTCGCTGCCGCCTACCATGAAGACGAGCGTTCCGTTCTCCGCACCGGGGCGGCTTCCCGTCACGGGAGCATCGAGAAACCCCGCTCCCCGCTTGGCCAGCTCCTGCGCTGCGGTACGGCTCGTTTCAGGCGCTACGGTGCTGCAGTCCACCACCGTCAGTCCGGTGTGGGCGCCTTCCAGAATGCCGCCCTCCCGCTGCAGAAGCTCAAGCAGGGCGGCATCGTCGCTAACGTTGGTGAACAGCACCTCGGCCGCCCTTGCGGCTTCAGCCGGGGTGTCCACCTGTACGGCTCCCAAGGCCACCAGCTCGGCGGCTTTCTCCGGTGTCCGGTTGTAGACCGTCAGCGGGTAGCCTTTCTTGATCAAGTTGCGTGCCATGGGAAAGCCCATCGTGCCCAGTCCGATAAATCCTACGGATTTCACGTCGTTCGCCTCCATTTGATTTAAGTCTCTTAGTGCCTTATCCGAGAATAGGGTTTGGTCACCGGGTAAGGCACCAGGCCTGCTGTCACACCCGCCGGAGGACGGCCTCTGTCTTACTAGAGCTCCAGGTTCTATTCTAGCATTAGGCCGGCAAAGGGGGAAACCGGCCGCTTGATTTTCTTGCCGGAGATCAGTATCCTTAGCATAGGCTTTACTTAAAGATCGGAAAGTAACAACTTTCACAAGGAGCCGGAGCCCCGGTCCGCTGGGATCCCGCACCGGTAACGGCCGCCGTTATCATCCATTTCCGTAAGGAGGACAAGCAATGAACAAGAAGCTGAATTTCGATTACAGCAAGGCGCTTTCGTTCGTAAACCGTCATGAAATCGAGTATTTCGAAGGAGCCGTGCGCCTGGCGCACGAGCAGCTGCACAACCGGACAGGAGCGGGCTCGGATTACCTCGGCTGGATCAACTTGCCCTTGAACTATGACAAGGAAGAATTCGGCCGCATTCAGGAAGCAGCCAAGCGCATTCAGTCGGATTCCGACGCGCTCGTCGTCATCGGGATCGGCGGCTCCTATCTGGGCGCACGCGCGGCGATCGAAATGCTCACGCACTCGTTCTACAATCTGCTGCCGAAAGGCTCCCGGAAGACGCCGGAAGTCTACTTCGTCGGCAACAACATCAGCTCGACGTACGTTTCCCACCTGCTGCAATTGCTCGAAGGCAAGGACGTTTCCGTCAATGTCATCTCGAAGTCCGGAACCACCACGGAGCCGGCCATCGCCTTCCGCATTTTCCGCGAGCTGCTGGAGAAGAAATACGGCAAGGAGGGCGCCCGCAAGCGCATCTATGCCACCACCGACAAGGAAAAAGGCGCTCTCAAGAAGCTGGCCTCGGAAGAAGGCTATGAAACCTTCGTTATCCCCGATGATGTGGGAGGACGTTATTCCGTGCTGACCGCGGTAGGGCTGCTTCCGATCGCGGCGGCGGGAGTCGATATCGACGCGATGATGCAGGGGGCGTCCGACGCGATGATGGAATACGCCAATCCTAATCTGGCCGACAACCAGGCCTACCAATATGCGGCGGTCCGCAACGCCCTGTACCGGAAAGGGAAGACGACCGAAATTCTGGTCAACTACGAGCCGTCCCTTCATTTCGTTTCGGAGTGGTGGAAGCAGCTGTTCGGCGAGAGCGAGGGCAAGGACAACAAAGGGATTTACCCGGCCTCCGTCGATTTCTCCACCGATCTGCACTCCATGGGGCAGTTCATTCAAGAAGGCACCCGCAACTTGTTTGAAACGGTTATTCAAGTGGAGAAGGTGGCGGAAGAGATTGTCATCGGTACCGATCCGGACGACCTGGACGGCTTGAATTTCCTGAGCGGCCAAACGATGGACTTCGTCAACAAAAAAGCGTTCCAGGGTACGATGCTGGCCCACACCGACGGGGGAGTGCCTAACCTGATCGTCACCATTCCCGATCTGTCTCCTTACACCTTCGGTTATCTCGTCTATTTCTTCGAGAAGGCGTGCGGCTTGAGCGGCTACCTGCTTGGGGTCAACCCGTTCGACCAGCCGGGCGTGGAAGCCTACAAGAAGAACATGTTCGCCCTGCTGGGCAAGCCGGGCTATGAAGAAGAGAAGGCCCGTCTGGAAGCCCGCTTGAATTCGTAAGCGTGTCACCCATCCACAGAATAAATCAGCGATTCATCTTCCCGATGGATCGCTTTCTTTTATCTTAAGTGAGCCAGTTGGCTGCTGTTCGCTATAGCGATGGAGGAGGAATAATGCTAGAATATTACAAAACGGTAAGCCGCCGGGGGGCGGCCGAGCTCGTCATCAAGAAGTCGCGGTTTATCGGCTTCGCCAAGCCGGTATCCACCGAAGAGGAAGCCGTCCGGTTTATTGCGGAGATCAAGAAGGAGCATAGCGCGGCGACCCACAACTGCTCGGCCTACCGGATCGGGGAACGGGACGAATGCCAGAAGCAGTCGGATGACGGGGAGCCGAGCGGAACGGCAGGAAAGCCGATTCTGGAAGTGATCAAGAACCAGGGCTTGAAGAACACGGTCGTGGTGGTGACCCGTTACTTTGGGGGCATCATGCTGGGAGCGGGGGGATTGATCCGGGCTTACACGGACGGGGCGGCAGCGGGGATTGCGGCGGCGGAGCCCATCAACCAGGTGCTTCACCGGGAAGTGATGGTGGAGCTGGACTATACCTGGCTTGGCAAAGTGGAGCATGAGCTTCGCCTCCGGGGGACCCTCTTGGGAGAAACCCAGTTCACGGATAAGGTTACCTTGAGATGCCTTCCTCTTAACTCGGAAGCGGAAGAGTTCGTCTCCTGGATGACGGAGGTCACCCAGGGGCAGGGAACCATCGCGGCCGGGAAGGCGGAGTATATCGGGCATAAGACCTTTCCTTGAAATCCGGTTATAGCAGGAAGCCGGCCGTTCATGACAGCGGAGGACCGAAAACGTAAAGGGAGCGGGGGGCTGGGCGATGTCACCTAGAAAAGCGGTTGTCCATGAGTTGAGCAGAGAGAGAATTTTAGCCGAGGCCCAAGAGCTGTTCGCTACGCAGGGATACCGGAATTTGACGATGAGGAGCATCGCGAAAGGAATGGGGTACAGCCATGGGGCGCTCTATTACCATTTCAAGGACAAAGGGGAATTGTTCTATACGCTCGTCAAAGAGAACTTCAACCTGCTCCTGGAGATGCAAAGGGCGTGGGTCGTCCAGGCCCCGCCGGGGGACTTGGCCAATCTGGAGCAGATGATGCTGGAATTTATCCGCTTCGGCCTGGAGCATCCCCATCATTACGAAATCATGTTCGTGATTACCGATCCCGAGCTCCGCAAGTATTCGCGGACCGAGCAGGCCGAGTGTCTCGATCTGTTTGCCGAGGCGGTCCATTCCGTTCTGGCGGGCCGGCCGGATGAGAAGCAGAAGGCATTCTCGCTGCCCTGGAGCCTGTTTATGTCCATGCACGGATTCATTACCTACTGCATCTCCTTCGGCCAAACCTTTGAAGATGCGGAGAAGCTTGCCCAGGATCACGTCCGATATTTATGCCGCGGAATTCTTTAATGGAGCTTCTCTTGCCAGCCGCAAGATTCGACTCCTGCGAGACGGGCCGGCCTCCTCTGTTCCATCGTAAGAAGGATAGATGAAGCCGGCCGCTTCGTGTATCATGAAGATAATGGTGAAGCCCAATTCGAAAGCGAAAAGGGGTAGGAGTCTATGTCTACTGCAGAACCACGGAGGAGCCGGCAGCTCTCCGGGATTGTGGGCATCTCAGTATCGGCAGACGGGAGGAATGCCCTGGAGGCATTCATGAACCGGGTTCCGACGGAAAGCGAAATGGCGTTCGTGGCCGTTCCTTGCCTGCCCGCCGATTCCCGGAGCTTGGAGCCGGACGGATGGGCCGGGCATTCGCCTAGGGAAGCCCTTCCCGTCCGGAACGGGACCCAGGTGGAGCCAAACCGGCTTTACTTGAACCTGACGGGAAAGGACATGACTCTGTCGGGAGGCCGCCTATGGCTCGAGGAGCACCCCTTACCGGGACCGCGCCGACCGGTGGACCTTTTCTTGACGAGCCTGGCCCAGGAATGCGGGCCGAAGGCGGCGGCCATTCTGCTTTCAGAGGCGGGAGAGGACGGGAAAGCGGGAGCCGCTGCGGTGAAGAAAGCCGGAGGGCTCGTTTTGGTACCGGCCGGAGAAGCGCCGGGTGACGGGAACGCCGGTTTGTCGATTAATCTTTCGGAGGGATCAGTGGATGCCGTGCTCCCCCCGGCCGAAATGGCCTCGTTTCTCGGGAAGCGACTAGACGCCGGGGAACGGGAAGCCCAGGACCAAGCCGCCCCGGAATCCGAAATGGACGCTGAGGAAAGGCAGAAGGAGAAGGTGCTGAAGAAGCTCGAGCTCGAGACCGGCATCGACTTTTCCTCTTATAAAAGGAACGGAGTGAGCCGGCGGCTGGAACGCCGCATGAAGCTTCATGGAATAGGGAACACGGCGGATTACATGGCTTTTTTGGAAGCCTTTCCAGACGAGGCAGCCGCTCTTCAGAAGGACCTGCTTATCGGAGTGACCAAGTTCTACCGGGATCCGCAAGCCTTCGAGGTGATACGGTCTACGGTGATTCCCGAGCTGGTGGACGCGCTGCCCGATCACAGGGAGCTGCGTGTCTGGGTCGCCGGCTGCTCGACAGGAGAGGAAGCCTATTCCCTCGCCATCCTGTTCAAAAGCTATCTGGACGAGCAAGGAAGGGACCTTAGTGTCAAAATTTTCGCCACGGATTTGGACAAAGGATCGATTGATTTTGCCGGTCAGGGGATTTACCGGGAAGACATCAGCCGGTATTTGCCCCGCCGGGAGCTGGACCGGTTTTTCGTCCGGAAGGGCTCGTCGTATCAGATCGGCAAGGAAATTCGCCGGATGGTCGTTTTTGCCGTACATAACTTGATCAAGGATCCCCCCTTCATCAACCTGGACCTGGTCAGCTGCCGAAACATGCTTATCTACCTGCAGCCGGCCATGCAGCATAAGGTACTCTCCATGTTTCATTTTTCCCTTAAGCCGAACGGGTTCCTGTTCCTGGGTCCGAGTGAATCGCTCGGCAAGCTGGCCGAGCACTTCACGGTGCAGGACCGGCGGTGGAACGTTTACCGGCGGAAGCCGGCGGGTCCTCTCTCCCGGGTCAACGGACGTCCAGGCCCTCTTCCTACTCCCCTGCCGATCCGTTCGAAGGGGGAGAGACCTTTCCCCCGCCTGCCGGAGGGCCATCCGGTACAGCCCTCCAACGGGGTGGCCGAAACGCTTATGGAGCAATACCTGCCTCCTTGCCTCGTGGTGAACGAGAACAACCAGGTCGTCCACCTGGGCGGGCCGGTTAACCGGTTTCTGCTTCCCGGCCGGGCCCGAACCGGCAGCTTTCTCTACCAGCTGACTTCTTCCCGGCTCTCGGCGCTGATGGCAACGGGGCTTCATAAAGCCCGCCGGGAAAAAAGGGAGGTCCGCTTGACGGGCATCCTCCTTCCAGCCGGAGAGGAGGAGCAGGTGGTGAGCCTGGTCATCAAGCCCTTTATGGACAAGCCGTCCGGTGACCTGTTCCTCCTTCTTTTCGAAGAAGCGACCAAGGGCTTGGAGAACGCAGCCGAGCCGGAAGGGTTCGTCAGCGAGGGACAGGCCGACATGAACCACCGGATCGTCGAGCTCGGGCACGAGCTTCAGATGGCACAGGACAGCCTGGAGGATACGGTAGAGAAGCTCGAGGCTTCTAACGAAGAGCTGCTGGCGGCCAACGAAGAGCTCGTTATATCCAATGAGGAGCTGCAATGCACGAACGAAGAGCTCCAGTCCGCGAACGAAGAGCTCGTGACGGTCAATACCGAGTACCAGCTGAAAATAGCGGAGTTGTCCGATCTCACCAACGATATGGACAATCTGCTGAGCAGCACGAAAATCGGGACGATTTTTCTCGATAACGACATGTGCATCAAACGGTTTACGCCGGTGATTACCAAGGAAATCAACCTGATGGCCGTGGACATCGGACGCCCCTTGGGACACATCTCCCACAATCTGAAATACGACGGGCTGGTAAGAGACGCGCAGGAGGTGTTCCGAACGCTGATTCCTCTCGAAAGGGAGGTTCAGAGCCGAAGCGGCAGCTGGTACAGCATGAACATTCTGCCTTACCGCACGAAGGATCAGGTAATCAAGGGCATTATTCTTACGTTTGTTGACATCTCGGAAATCAAATCCGCTGCCGAAGAGCTCCGGACGCTGTCCTATGCCATTGAACAAAGCCCAAGCATTGTCGTCATTGCGGATACGACCGGCGCCATCGAGTATGTGAACCTCCGCTTTACCGAGCAGACGGGTTACCCGCCTCATGAGGTGATCGGCCGCAGCCTGCGGGATTTGCATGCCCCCGGGGGGAGCCGGCAGCTGTACGAGGAAATCTGGGAGGTCGTGAACAGCGGCAGCAAATGGACCGGAGAGATGGAAACCGTGCGCAAGAACGGGGACACTTTCTGGGAAGGGGTCTCCATTCTGCCGATCACGAACCCGGAAGGAGAGATCATTCACGTTCTCCGGGTGTCGCAGGATATTACGGAGCGCAAGAACACCGAGGAGCTTCTGCGCAAATCCGAAATGCTGTCGGCTGTCGGGCAGCTGGCCGCGGGCATAGCCCACGAAATCCGCAATCCGCTGACAGCGCTTAAAGGGTTCACCAAGCTGCTGGACGCGGGTACGAATAACAAAACCTACACGCAGATCATGACGGCCGAGCTGGACCGGATCGAGTCCATTATCAGCGAGCTGCTGGTTCTGGCCAAGCCCCAGGTCTGGAATTTCCATCGCAAGGACGTCGTTCTCATTCTGCAGGATGTCATCATGCTCCTGGATACGCAGGCCATCATGAACAAGGTGGAGATCGACGTCTCGTTTGCGCCGGATATTCCACCCATTCAATGCGTGGAGAACCAGCTGAAGCAGGTGTTCATCAACCTCCTCAAGAACGGAATTGAGGCCATGCCGGAAGGGGGACGCCTGCAGGTCAAGGTAGAGCGGGCGGACGGGAACCGGCTTAGGATTCTCTTCATCGACGAGGGAATGGGGATCCCCGAAGAGAAGATCCCCAAGCTGGGGGAGCCCTTCTACTCCACGAAGGAAAAAGGAACGGGCCTCGGCCTCATGGTCAGTTTCAAAATCATCGAGAACCATCAGGGCCAAATGCAGATCACCAGCGAACTGGGTAAAGGAACGACGGTTCAAATTGTGCTGCCTCTTTCATCGTAAGAGGTTACGTGGGGCGGGGAACAGAAGCTTAGGGACGGAGCACCGGCGCTTCCGCGTCGGCGTCCCAGCGCCACAGCGGCCCGGAGGCCGGCTGGCGGACGCCGCCCAGCCAGTGCCCGCGGGCGAGCGTCTCCGCCGCATCGGCAACGCCAGCGAGCACCCGGCGCGCCCGCGGCGTCAGCGCGAGCTTCGCCTCGCGGAAGGCCGCCGGCGGCGGGCTGCCGAAGCGCAGCGGCGCGATGGGGCGGTCCCAGGAAAGGAGCGGAGCCGGGCCGCCGCTCATCCTTTCCAGGTACGCCCCATAGGACAGATCGCCGAGCCCATAGCCGGGCTCGGCTTCCGTCACGCGCCGGAACAGCTCCGCCGGCGCCGCCGGACCGGGCTCCAGTGCTTCGAGCGTAAGCCGTTCGGCGAGCCCGAGCCCGTCCCGCACGGCCGGGAAGCGCTGCAGGTGCAGCCGCATCGCCTCGGCCGTGTAGGGCAGCGCGCCCAAGGCGTCCTGCCGCAGCAGGCTGGCCAGGCCGCGCGGGTCCGGCGCCGCGAAGGCCGCCCATGCCCGGCGGGCGGCGTCGAGCTGAGCGGCCGTGACCGCGAAGCCGTTCGGCCGCAGGCCGGCGAGCTGGCCTGCGCCCAGCTGGCCCATGCCGAGGAAAGGAGTGAGACCCGGGTACGCGTTCAGCGTCACCAGGGTCAGCTTTCCGGACAAGGCCGGGCGGGCGGCCAGGCGGGCCAGCAGGTAGACGAGGATGGCTTGGTCGAACAGGTCATGCTCGAACCAGAGCACCGTTTCGTCATAGGCCTCGGCCCGTCCAAGCCCGGTCTCCTGCTCCTCCCATCCGGCGAGGAAGGTGGAGACGGGAATGCCGAAGGCTTCCTCCAAATACCGGGCTCGGTCCTGGAGGAAGGCCGGATCCTCCAACCGGAGGGCGACGGGGCCGTCGGTCAGCATTTCCCTCCAGACGAGGACCGTTTCTTCCGGATATACGTTCTTGAGCTTATCTCCGACCGAATCACCGTTGACGATATGAAGGACCCTTGGGTTCATCCTTCCTATCCCTCCAGCAGCTTCACATGGAAGGTGCGGTCCCGGGGGCCGTCAAACTCGCAGAAATAAATCCCCTGCCATCTTCCCAGAACGAGCCGGCCCCCTTGGATGAGGACGGTTTGGGAGGTGCCGGTCGTAATGGCTTTCAGGTGGGAAGCCGAATTGCCCTCGGCGTGCCGGTACTGCGGATGCTCCCACGGATAGATTTCATCGAGCCGCATGAGCACGTCATGCTTAACGTCCGGGTCCGCGTTCTCGTTGATGCAGATGCCGGCCGTCGTGTGGGGGCAGTAAACGACCGCAAGCCCTTCCGCGATGCCGGACTCCCGGACGGCGGCGGCCGCCTTGGCGGTGATGTCGATCATTTCGTCCCGCCGGGTGGTGCGCAGAGTAAAGGTTGGCATGAACATTCCCTCCTGGTCATCGGTTTTCCCCTATTATACCAGGCGGAAACGGGGGACCCAAACGGTCGGGCTTTCGGCGGAGCGGCGGGAGTGCTACAATGGAACCCAGAACAAGTGGGGAAAGGGGTACAAGGATGGACCTGTCCGTTAAATCTTTGGAGAACGTAGACTATATGATAGAGGCGATCAAAACAAAGCTTCGCGTCGCGTCCGGCGCCGCCATCAAAGCCGAGCATTTCGATTATGAGAAATACGAAGACCTCCTGGACATCTACGAGCACGTCCAAAGCAAAAACCAATTCAGCGTAAGCGAGATGGACGCTTTGGTGGTCGAGCTGGGCCGCTTGAGAAAAGGCTGAGCCTTCGCGGTGATTGCCAGATGTAGGCAGCAAATAAGCCCGTCCGGGAAGGGACGGGCGAAAGAACGGACACCGGGCGGCAGCGCCCGGTGTTTTTTATGGTTGAGGTTACGGCCGAAACGGTTATCCGGCTTCCTTAGCGCTGCTCGGCCAAGTAAGCGTCCAGCTGATCGAAGGTTCCCTTGAAGCCCTCCTGCACCATCGGCTTCATGCCTTCGAAGGCTTGCAGCTCTTCCGGGCTGGCGTTGACGGGGCCGCCTTTGAACGTAACGGTGGTCTTCCCTTCGTGCTCGATCAGCGTCAGGTCGTTCAGGATTTCAAGCGGCCAAACGGGACTGAACGGGGCGCGGATCGTGTTGCCTTCTTCATCGGAGAAGGATTGGATATAGACCAGCTTCTCGGGCGGCGTAATTTCCTGATAGACGAATTTGCCCCACATGACATGGCCTTCGGGGGAGCGCTGGCTGCCCAAGAACATCCCGCCGGGGCGAAGATCGAGCTGCTTCACTTCCAGGGTAAAGCCTTTCGGGCCCCACCATTTGGCCAGACGCTCCGGCTCGGTCCAGGCTTTGAAAACAAGGTCACGGGGGGCAGCGAATTCGCGGGTAATCTCAAGAGCATAAGTTACGGACATGGATAATTCCTCCTTAAAGGGATCGTAGAATGGGTGGAGCAGGATGAGAGCAAACGTGTTGTCATAGGAGTGAATCTGGGGAAGGGCAGGACGGCCGCGCCATCCCGTAACTTCCATAGCTGGTAACGTTATCCTGATTTGAATATACCATTAATGGAATATACCTGTAAAGGAATTTTTATAATAACGAAAACAGAAAAATGGTTCCACACGATTACACCCGGAAAGGCCGGGCGGGGGCCCTGCCTGTTCCATTGACAGTCCTTAGCGGGACAGGTACCATACGGGTGTAACGCCGTGCGGTTGGGGCGGAAAGGAGATGGGGTATGACGGAACGATTGGAATGCTTGGGAATCCCGGTGCGGGCCGATGAAACCCGCTCGGGCGCTGTCTGCCGGAACGGCAGCGGGGAAGAAAGGGTAGTGCTGGCGGCCCGCGGTTACGTGCTGATCGTGAATCCGGAGACGGGGGAATGCCGGCAGGTTCCTTTCCCGGAAGGACTTTGCGATTATCCTTTTGCTTCTCACAGCACGGAATCCGGGCTCTTCCTGACGGGAGCGGGGCCCCTGCTGATGATTCTCGATCCTTGGCAGGGAGAGTTTCTAGCCTGGTTCCGGCCGGAGCCGGAAGAGGAAATCGTTGGCTTCGCCTTTGCCGAGGGACCGGATGGCACCGTGTACGCCACGACTTACCCGGGCTGCCGGCTGATCGGCTGGAACCCGAAGACGGGAACTTGTCTTCGGGTGGGGCGGCTGGATGACCGTTCCCGGTATGCCATGACGTTGGCGGCGGGGGCGGATGGCTGGCTTTATGCGGGACTGGGAACCGAAGCCGCCGGATTGGCGGCTTATAGGCCCGCAGATGGAGCCCGGTCCACATTCCGGGGCGGGACGCCGTGCCGGGGAAGCGGCCAGGTTCACCTGGGAGCGGACGGCGCGGTCTATGGCTCCCTGCCCGCAGGCGAAGCGGAGATGGAGGCGGCCTCAGAGCCGAAGCGATGGTTCCGGCTGGCCGAAGGAAAGGCGGTCCCGGTGAGCGAAGCGGAGGTTTCCCCGTCCGCCTATGGCGGAACGGGCTACAACAAGCTGCACCGCCCGCGGACCGGCGGCCGCCGGATTCTTGACTGGCAGCTGGCCGACAGCCGGCTGGTGATCGAAGGGGAGGGAGAGGCTCGGACGGTTACCCTTGTCTACGAAGGGAACGGCACGGCTCTCTCCCCTCTTGCCCTGGGACCGGATGGCTGCCTGTACGGCACCTCCAACCATCCGATGCATCTCTTTCGGTATCGACCCGAGGAGGGCCTTCTGGAATCCTTCGGCGGCCGGGTGCTGGAGAAGGGGGGCGGGGGCAACATTTGCGCCTATGCCGCCCAAGGTCCTGTCCTCCTCGGGGCCGCCTATGCGGGCGGGAAGCTGTATAAGCTGGATACCCGCCTGCCGGTCGGCCCGGAGCCGGGGAGAGGGCGGGGAGAAAGCCCGCGCCTTTTCTATGAGAATGATGCTATTCACCGCCCCCGGGCGGCGCTTACCCATCCGGACGGCCGGCATGTTCTTTACGGCGGATTTCCCGGATATGGAGCGGTAGGCGGATCGCTTGGGATCGTCCAGGTGGAGGAGGAGAGGGTGGAGCTTCTGCCGCATACGGACCTGGTTCCCCATCAAAGCACCGTCGCGCTGGCCGCCCTGTCGAACGGGGATGTGATCGGGGGGACCAGCATCGAGACGCCCGGCGGCGGGGTCCCGGCCGCCCGGCAGGGAGCCGTTTACCGGCTCGATTGGAGAAGCCGGAAGACGGCTGCCGTCTGGTACCCCGTGCCGGGGGCAAGGGAGGTTTCCCAGCTGGTTACGGATTCCTGCGACCTTGTTCATGGGCTCACCTCGGACTCCGTCTATTTCGTGATGGAAGCGGATACGGGACAGGTTCGGCAGCAGACCGATCTTTCCGCATGGGGAGGGGTCGTGAGACAGGGCCTTGTGGCGGCTGAGCTTTCCGGGCGTCCGGTTATTCTGGGCCTTCTCAGCGGGGGGATCTTTGCGGCGGAGCCCGAAACCGGGATGGTTAAGCTTCTGGCGTCTTTGCCGGCTCCGGCCACCTGCGGAATGGCCGTTCATAACGGCTATGTGTATTACGGCTCGGGAAGCGAGCTTTGGAGATACCGATTGGAACAAGGAGGAACAGAGAGATGAGCTACCGGTTATCGGAGCTGAAGGTGGATCAGCCCCCTCAGCTGCTGCAAGGCATCGAAACGGACGAGCAGTGGGCCGCGAAGAGGGAAAGGATTAAGCGGGCCTGGCTGGAGCTGTTGGGGGAGGAACCGGAAATTGCCCCCTCTGCCGGCACCAGTCCAAAGCCCTACGAAGTGATCGGGAAGGTCGAGGAGGCCGACCATACCCGCTTGGACATCCGGTATCCGGCGAACGACGGAGATACCATAGGCGCTTATCTTCTGCTCCCTCGGGATTCATCGGGAGAAAAGACGAAGCGGCCGGCCATTCTGGCACTTCACCCGACGGCCGAATCCGGGCGCCGCGATACGGCGACGAAGGAAGGGAGAGACAACCGGCGTTACGGCCTGGAGCTCGTATCGCGGGGCTACGTGGTACTCGCTCCCGATTCCATCGGCTTCGGCAGCCGGATTTACCCGGGAGCCGTGCCTTTCCAGACGGCTCCCTTTTATGAGCGGTATCCCAAGTGGACGGCCGTCGGCAAAATGCTGTCCGATCACCGGCGGGCGCTGGATGTGCTCGGGGCGGTGGAGGAGGCCGATCCCGCCCGGATCGGAGTCATCGGACATTCCCTTGGCGGCTACAACGGGTGGTTCCTCGCCGGACTTGATGAGAGGGTCCGGGCGGTTGTTTCCTCCTGCGGGTTCGCTATGTTCGCAGGCGACCCGGAGCCGAACCGCTGGGGGCAGCGGGAGTGGTTTTCCCATTTTCCGGCTGTCACCAAGGGGCTTCAGAAGGACACGGTTCCCTTCGAATGGCACGAAATTGCGGCACTGGCGGCCCCCGTTCCGCTGTTCATGTGGAGCGGAATGGACGACCGCATCTTTCCTAACGCGGAAGCGATCGTTTCCGGAATGAAGGATCTGGGTACGCTGTATAAGCGGGCGGGAGCATCGGAAGCGTTCCAATTCTGGCTGGGGGCGGCGGGGCATGACTTTCCCGGACAGGCCCGCGAGCTCGCTTATACGTTCCTGGACCGCTGGCTAGGCCATCAATAAATACCTGTATACAACTTGTCTATTTCGTCCCCCTGTGCTACAATCCTAATCGACCGGAATGGCGCAAGAAAGCCCCCGGTCGTGCATCCGCGCGAAATGTAAGCGCTGTCTTATGACTTACCCGGCCGTCTTGTTCGCGGGAAAGGCTGCACAGACCTGTAAGGACCAGGAGAAGTGGAGCAGCCTCGCGGATAAGGCACCACCTACATGGGAGGAGAGATGGACATGAAAGGAAGAAGAGGAAGCTGGAAGTCCGTGCTGAGGTCGGCCTCATTGGCGGCGGTTCTGCTGGCTGGGGCCTTGCCGATGAATGCGGGCCTTCCGGCGGCGAAGGCCGCCGCCCTGGATTCCCTCGTAAACGGAGGGTTCGAGGCGGACGGAGCGAACGGGCAAGCGGCCGGCTGGATACCGGAAGGCGGGGCATCGTCGGTCACGGTAAGCACCTCCGTTTATGCCGAGGGCAAACGAAGCCTGCGGGTGGAGGATCCATCTCCTGCGGTCAGCTACGGCGCGGTCAGCGACGCGGTAGCGGTGACTCCGTTTGTGAACGTCGAGCTGACGGCCAAGGTCAAGAGTGAAAGCGGGGAGGGCGGCAAGGCGGACCTCCGGTTCTATAACGGGGAGGGCAAGCTGGTCTCCGTGGTCAGCGGGCTTGTTCCGGGCGGAACGGGCGAGTGGACCGATCTCCGGGTGGCCGCTTCCGCTCCGAAGGATGGCGCCCGTGTAACGGTATCCTTTTATTATCCGAATGAGAAGACCGGGGTTTACTATGCGGATGCGGCCTCGCTGAAGGTGGGCAAGGAGCAGTCCTACATAACGAATCTCGGGCCGCAGTCCACCTCCCTGACACTTATGACCGGGGCCTACGGCACCGATAAGGACGGACGGGCGAGCATGTATACGGTAATCCAGGGAGATCCGGCCCAATTCGTCGTTTCGGATGTCGTGACGAAGGAAGTGAAGGCCCAGCATCCTCTCGTGGCGCTGGACGGCAGTCCCGTCACAGCCGCATGGGCGATTACCACGGCATCGGACGGAAAGGTGTATATCGGCAGCACCCCGAACGGCACGCTGTTCCAGTACGATCCGGTGAAGGACACCATGCGAACGATCGGCAAGCCGGTGCCGACCGATACGGTCATCTGGGTGCTGGTGCCCGGCGAGAACGGCAAGGTGTACGGAGGAACGGGCTATTCGCAGACGCTGTTCGAATACGATCCCGCGACGGACAAATCTAGAATTCTGACCTCTTTTAAATCGTCCTCGAAGGAAAGTCATCTCCGGAGTCTCGCTTATGACCCGGACCACAAGGTGCTGTACGCCGGCGGGGCGGATGTGGCGAAGCTGTACCGCTATGACCTGGCCACCGGCAAGAAGACGGCTCTGACTCCTCCCGAGTTTGCCGGCAAAACGTCCGTCTACGATCTTCAATTTACGGCGGGCAAGCTGTTCGTCCGGGTCGACCCGGGTCCGGTCATGTTCGTCTATGATCCCGCTGCGAACAGCTGGATTGTCAAGAACAACGCGCAATACAACACGCGCGGCTTCTCCCCGGTTTCGCCGGACGGAAGGGTGTTCTACACGTATTACGAAACGCTACCCGACGGGCGCCAGCAGTGGTCGCTCCATGCGTATAATACAGCCACCGACACGTATTCCTCTCTTGGCCTTGATGTCAAAGGCGCAGGAGTCGCCTTCGGATACGTTAAGCTGAACACGCCGGACTATCCGGGCGTGACGCTGGTGGGACTCGCCGGCAACGGCGGCCGGGCCTTCTACTACAACCTGGAGACCGGAAAGCTCGAGACGCCGGAACTGCCGCTGCCTCCTCAATTCGTAGAGCTGTTCAACATCGCCAAAAGCGTGGACGGCCAGATGCTCTCCTCCGGCTTTATTTCGGGCGGCGGGATGGGGATCTATTCCCCGACCAAGGACGAGACCAAGCTGTATCCCTCGATCGGCCAGGTGGAAGGCTTCGGCTCCCTGAACGGCAAAATGTACTTAGGCGTTTATCCCCGCGCCACGATTTTTGAATACGATCCGAAAGAGCCCTGGAACCGGACCGACCCGTCGGCTCCCCAAAATCCGCTTAGGCTGGGCCAGCTGGGCGACGAGCAGGATCGTCCCGTCTCCATGGTAGGGGTGGAAGAGCTGAATAAGCTGTTCATCGCCTCTTATCCCATTGCGGGCAAAATCGGCGGGGCCTTATCGGTCTACGACCCGGTTACGAAAACCTTCGACGTGAAGCGCAACCTCGTCCCCGACCATTCCATCAACAGCCTGGTTTACCGGGACGGCTTGCTTTACATGGGCACGGGGGCGATGAACGGGGGAGAAGGCAAGCTGGTAACGTATGATCCGTCCACGGGGCAGATCCTTTCGGAACGGGTTCCGGTCAGCGGCAAGAAAGCGGTCACGTCCCTGTTCTGGGGACCGGACGGCAACCTGTGGGGCATGGCTCTAGGAGCCCTGTTCGTCTATGACCCGGCAGCAGACCGAATCATCTACAGCGAAGACTTGTTCCCGACGGCCGACTACTCGCACAGCAACCCGAGGCTGATGACCGGCACGGACGGGAATGTGTACGGAACCATCTATACCGGCTATGTCGCCGACAAAACGTACACTTCCAAAATGATCAAAATCGACGCCGTGACCAAGGAAATGACCGTGCTGCTTGAAAGCAACGCCGAGAAGCTCGCTCAGGATGACTTCGGCAACTTCTACTTCAAATACGGCAGCGAGCTGATGAAATACAGCGACCCGAGCCTGGTGGTGGGGCTCGAGAAGGTGACCCTCTCCACGGATGCTCCTTCCCTTCTTCATCCGGGGGATGAGGCCAAGGTGAGCTTTGACGTCCTGCTGCAAAAAGGGCGCACCACGAACGAGCTGTCCGGGGCAAAAATCGAGTACGTAAGCTCGCGTCCCAAATCGGCCGAGGTGACGCCGGACGGAAAGGTCATAGCCAAGCATCCGGGAAGGACGGAAATCTTCGTCCGGGTTACCTTGAACGGAGTGACCGTGGAGTCGGCTCCCGTTGCCTTTCTCGTGACGGGCCCCTTCTAAAAGAGAAGGGGAAGGAAAGCGGGGTTGTCGGCCCGGGGCATAGCGGCTATAATGGGGGAAAAAGTCGGTTTAAAGTCCCTGTCTCTAAATCGGGAAAGGATTTCTCTACTGACCCCAGGAGGTTTATCCATGCCGCCCGATAATTTGATTCCTATCGGCGTCCTAGGTCCCGAGCCCATGGTAAGCAAGGTGCTGAAGGTCATTTCGGCCTCGTTTCCTTCCTTCCGTCCGCTGGCCCTGCCTTACTCCTCAGAAGAGGAGGCTACCCGAATTGCCCAGGAAGCCCTTCCGGACATTGAAGTGCTTCTGCTTACCAATCCGGGGCTGTACCGCCGGCTGAAGGAGGAGCTTCCTCCGGCGAAGCCGATTCAATACCTGCCGTTGACGGATACGGCGCTTTACCGGGCCCTGTACCGGGTAAGGTCCCGTCTGCCGGCCGGGGAACTGCTGCTCTCCGTGGACTCCTTCACGCCGCAGGCGATATCCCGGCTGAAGGGGGAGATCGGAGAGAAGGAGCTGCGCTTCGTTCTCTTCGAAGGAGAGGCGCATCCTTCGGCCTCCGAACTGGCGGGCTTCCATGCGGAGGCCTGCCGGTCCGGGGGGGCCCATGCCGCCTTGACGACCGAGCCGGAGGTGGCGCGGGCGCTCCGGGAGCAGGGCGTCCCTCATGAATGGGTCGTCCCGACCGATTCCAACATCGTGGTCGCCCTGGAGCGGGCCCTGCTCTCCACCGAAACCCGCCGCAGCAAGGAGGCCCAGATCGTCGTTGGCATGGTCAATGTCGACGACTTCAGCAAGCAGATCCGCCTGCGCAGCTCCGAGCACGACATCCAGCGGTTTAAGCTCGACATTCACCGCATGCTTATCGATTATGCCGAGTCGTTGGAGGGCTACCTGACCCACGTAGGCGGCGACGAGTACCTGTTTTTTACGACGCGGGGCATCTTCGAACGGGAAACGGGGGGCTACAAAACGATCCCGCTGGCCCGGGAGGTCGGCAAGGCGCTGGGCCTCTCGCTCAGCATGGGCATCGGCTTCGGCCGCTCGGCCAATGAGGCGGGGACGCATGCCCGCACGGCCCTCCGCAAGGCGAAGGAAGCGGGAGGCAGCTCCTGCTTCATCGTCCGCGAGGACCGGACACTCATCGGTCCGCTCGAAATGGCCGATCCCCTTAACCATGACCTGTCCGTCACGGACGGGGCCCTGTTGAAGGCGGCCGAAGAGGCGGGGATGACCTCGGCTTATTTAAGCCGGCTGATGGCAAGCGTCGCCCGCACCGGCAAGCTGGAGTACGAGGTCCAGGAGCTGGCCGCGGTGCTCGATATCACGGTCCGGTCCACCCACCGCCTGCTGACCCAGTGGATCGACCACGGCTTGGTGGAGGTGTCCGGTTATGTGAAGGTGCCGAAGGGCCGTCCCAAGCAGACGTTCCGGCTCCGGTTTTTGGAGGATCATGCGGCGGCCCGGCTGGAGGAATCCTTCCGGTAGACCGGTCTACAACTCCCTAGACAGAGTTGCCGTGCTGCCGAGTTACCGCCTTATCAAGTGATCCGCTAAGAAAAAGCCCTGCGTCCAAGCCGGAATTCCGGCCGGGTGCAGGGCTTTTGGTTTTAACGGCGAGGGGGAATTGGCAGGCGTTCCGGCTCAGTGCTTCAGGCCGGGGGCTTCGGAATCAGCGGTTCCAAACCGATTCCGCTGATGAGCATGCGTTCCTTGCGGTTGGATAGCAGCTGCTGGCTCCAATCCACCAGACCGCCGTCTCCGATCGTAAGCACTTCGCCGTGAAGGCGGACCTCCACTTTAAACTGGATGCCCCGGTAATAGGAGTTGGGTTCCGGATCCTCCCGGACGGATAGGTCATAGGGTCTGCCCTCCTGCGAGGCGATCAGCTTAGGCATCAGGCCATCGGATTCCTTATAGCCCCCGCGGGGAATCAGAACGATTTGGAAATGGTCGGCCCCTAAAGCCTGAAAGAGCTCCCGGTATAGGTCTATATGTTCTTGGAAGGCTTCGGTCTCGAAGGAGCAGGAGCCTTTGTCTTTTCCGGAAGTGACCATGGCGAATAAGGGGAAGTGAGGCAGCATGCCGGCGGCGTTATTCCAGAACTGGGTCCTTACATGCCGGTGGACGGCCGAGAAGCGGACGAAGGCTTCCCGGTTGTCGATCCTGCCGGATTTGAGCAGGCTGCTGATGTGAAGGGCGAGCGTGTTGGTGGCATCCGCCACGACTTCCGTTCCCCTTAAAGCCGAGAGCACCTTGTTCTGATCGGCCGACGCTACAAGGGAGCAGGTGCCGAGAGGGGTCACAGGGGAGAGCTCGACCGGAAGGTAGTCGTATCGGGCGGCAAGCTCCAGGCAGTCCAGCTCCAGCCTCCTCAGAGCAATCGGATCGGCGCCGGCCGGTTGGACGAAGCGGTTGGCGTCGTAACGCTTTAGCAGGTCACCGGGTGAGGAGCGGCGGGTTTTCCTGCGGAACAGCTCCAGCAGCAGGGTGTTTAAATCGGAGGGCGAAAGGGAATCGGTTAACCGGTCGAGAAGACCGGGGATACCCAGCCGTTCGGCTATACGTTCAATCGGAGAAGAGGAGCGATTCATAAATAAGACCTCCTTTACGGGTCGGATGGATAACGGAAGCATATAAAGACAGAGCTGAATTGTCGATTTAAAGACAAATTAAAGATTTGTCTTTAATGACGGGGGCAGAGTAGAATGGAGATATAGAACGGCCATTCGTTCCCCGGTCCTGCCGGAACGAAAACGCATGAAGGATCCCGGCGTTGCCCGAAAGGGGCCCGGAAAGCCGCTGCAGGCCGTAATCGTTGTAACCACCGAAGGGAGCTGGATTTGCGAAATGAGAACATTGGAGCAGCTGGAACAGGTCATGGCGAAGCCGTCGGCCCGCTTGATCGAAGATATGAAGAACCTGGAAGGGGATATCATGCTCCTTGGGGTCGGCGGCAAAATGGGGCCGAGCCTCGCGAAGCTGATCATGAACGCGCTTAAGGAAGCCGGTGTCGAGAAGACGGTCTACGGGGTATCCCGTTTCTCCGAAGCGGGACTGAAGGACGAGCTGGAAGCCTACGGGCTGAAGACGATCGCCTGCGACCTGCTCGACGAAGCTTCTCTGCAGGCTCTGCCGGAAGTTAAGAACGTCATTTACATGGCGGGAACGAAATTCGGAACGACCGGACGCGAATATTTCACATGGGCGATGAATGCTTATCTTCCCGGCCGGGTAGCGGAGAAGTTCAAGAACTCCCGCATCGTGGTCTTCTCCTCGGGCAATGTTTATCCTCATTCCCCGGTCGCGCTTGGCGGGACGTCGGAGGCGGTTACCCCGAACCCTGTCGGAGAGTACGGGCAATCCTGTCTTGGCCGCGAGCGGGTTTTCGAATACTTCAGCCACCGTTACGAAACGCCGGTCCTCATCTATCGTTTGAACTACGCGATCGACATGCGCTACGGGGTTCTTCTCGAGCTCGCCAAATCCGTTAAAGAAGGCAAGCCGATTGAGCTCGCTATGGGTCATTTCAACTGCATCTGGCAGGGCGACGCCAACGAGATTGCGATCCGTTCCCTGCTTCACTGCGAGAGCCCGGCGAACAAGCTGAACGTAACCGGTCCGGAGACCATTTCGGTCCGCTATGCGGCAACGGAGCTAGGCAAACGCCTTGGCATCGAGCCGAAGTTCACCGGCCAGGAAGCCGAAACGGCTCTTCTCAGCAACGCCTCGAAATGCATGCAGCTGTTCGGCTACCCGTCGGTATCGCTTCTGCAGATGATCGATTGGATGGCGGAATGGGTGGAGCATGAAGGCGTGACGATCAACAAGCCGACTCATTTCCAGCAAAGAGAGGGGAAATACTAAATCATGGCAGCCAAACGCAACCTTAGTGAAGCTCAGCTTCGGGCGCTGCACGACGGAGTCGTGATTCCTGCGCATCCTCTCGCTCTTAACGAGGACCGCACGCTGGATGAACGGAGCCAGCGGGCGCTCTCCCGTTATTATATCGCTTCCGGCGCAGGCGGCGTAGCCGTCGGCGTGCACTCCACCCAGTTTGAAATCCGCGATCCGAAGATCAACCTGTTCGAGAAGGTTCTCCGCCTTGCGGCGGAGGAAGTCGACAAGGCGCAGATCGACCGCCCTTTCCTTAAAGTAGCGGGTATCTGCGGTCCAACGGAGCAGGCTCTTGCCGAAACCGAAACGGCTTCAGGCCTTGGCTACGATGCAGGGCTGCTCAGCATGGGCGGCCTCGGCGATTGGACCGAAGCGCAGATTCTGGAGCGGACGGCCCGGATCGCCGAACAGATCCCGGTCATTGGCTTCTACCTGCAGCCGTCGGTCGGCGGGAAGATTTTCAGCTTCGATTTCTGGAAGGAATTCGCGAATATTCCGGGAATCGTGGCGATCAAGATGGCGCCGTTCAACCGGTACCAGACGATCGATGTCGTACGTGCCGTTTGCTATTCCGACCGGCGCGACGAAATCGCCCTCTATACGGGCAATGACGATAACATCGTGAACGATCTGCTGACCGTATACCGCTTCCAGGTAAACGGGGAGCCGGTTGAGAAGCGGATTGTCGGCGGTCTGCTCGGCCACTGGGCCGTTTGGACCCGCAAAGCGGTCGAGCTACTTGAGGAGATCAAGACCGCCCGCAGCGCTGGCAAGCTGGATCCCGAATGGCTGACGCGGAATGTGGAAGTGACGGACACGAATGCGGCCTTCTTCGATCCGGCCCACGGTTTCGCCGGCTGTATCCCGGGCATTCATGAAGTGCTGCGCCGTCAGGGTCTCATGAAGGGAACCTGGTGCCTGAATCCTCATGAGGAGCTGTCGCCGGGCCAGAAGGAAGAAATCGACCGGATGTACCGCGATTATCCTCATTTGAACGACGACGAGTTTGTGAAAGCGGGCTTGGCCGAGTGGCTGGCTTAATTCGATAAGAAAGACCGGTGGTTCGTATGCGGTTTAAAGATGTGTTCTCGATTATAGGGCCGGATATGGTCGGCCCTTCCAGCTCGCATACGGCCGGCGCCGTCCGGATCGGAAGAGCGGCCCGGCAGTTTTTCGGGCCGCTGCCGGAGAGGGTGGAAATCACCCTCTTTCGCTCGTTTGCCGAGACCTACCGGGGACACGGAACGGATGTCGCTCTAGCGGCCGGGCTGCTGGACTGGGATACGCAGGACGAACGGATCCCGGAGGCGTTGCAGCATGCCGCCGGGCTTGGGGTGAACATTGAATTCTTCCCTGCCCACGGCGACTTCGCTGAGGCTCCGCATCCGAATACCGCCCGGCTTCGGATGACGGCGGGGGACCGGACGATGACCGTAACGGGAACGTCGATCGGAGGCGGGAACATTGAGATCGTGGGAGTGGACGGCTTCGACGTCCGCTGCTCCTGTTCTTATCCCACGCTTGCCATTTATCACGACGACCGGGTCGGGATGCTTGCCGACATCACCCGGCTGATCTCCCAATGCTCGCTCAACATTGGGCACATGGATGTGGACCGCGCCTCCCGGAGCGGCAAGGCGCTGACGCTTATCGAGGCCGACGGGCGATTTGAGAAGGAGCTGGTGGAAGCCCTGCGGGCTCTGCCGGGCGTGACATCGATAAGAACCGTCGACCTGACCGGATGACCCTCTCGGACGGCCGGCGGTAAGACGAAAGAACAAACGGGGGATGACGAATGAGGTTTACAAGCCTGGAGGAGCTGATCGGGCTCTGCGAGCAGGAGGGCAAGCCGATTCACCGCCTTATGCTCGAGGAGCAGGCCAAGGAGAGCGGCCGGTCGGAGGACGAAGAGTTTGCGAAAATGGCCAGCTACTATGCCGTCATGAAGGAAGCCGTAAGCCGGGGGCTGACGCAGGACACATCCTCCCGAAGCGGATTGACGGGCAATGACGCCAAGAAGGTGCGTTCCCTGGTCGAGGGCGATGCCTCCTCCCTGGGAGGACCGGCCGGGAAAGCGATGGCGTATGCCCTATCCGTTTCGGAGGTCAACGCCAGCATGGGGAGAATCGTCGCGACCCCGACGGCCGGCTCCTGCGGAGTGATTCCGGGTGTGTTCGTCAGCATGCAGGAGCAGTACGGCTGGGACGACACGCATATGACGGAAGGGCTGTTTACCGCAGGCGCCCTGGGCTACGTCATCGCCAACCGCTCCTTCGTTTCGGGAGCGGAGGGAGGCTGCCAGGCCGAGATCGGCTCGGCCATCGCCATGGCGGCCGGCGCTCTCGTCGAGCTGCGCGGAGGCACGCCCCGGCAGGCCCTGCACGCCGTCGGGCTTGCCCTGAAGAATTCCCTCGGCTTGATCTGCGATCCCGTCGGAGGGCTGGTCGAGATCCCGTGCATCGTCCGCAACGGCTTCGGCTCGGTGACGGCGCTTGCCGCTTCCGACATGGCTTTAGCCGGCATCCGCAGCGCCATCCCGTCCGACGAGGTGATCGGGGTGATGCTGGAGGTTGGCGCCAACATGCCAGAGCGCTACCGTGAAACGGCCAAGGGCGGGCTTGCCGCTACGCCGACCGGCCAGCGCATCATGTCGGACCTGTACGGGAAACCAAAGAAACCCGGGGAGGAACCAAACGATGAACACAGTGGAGGATAAGCTTCGGGCGGAGCTCCTGGAGGAAGCGGAAGCTCTAAGCGGAGAGCTGACGGCTTTCCGCCGGGAGCTTCATGAGAATCCGGAGCTCAGCCTGGAGGAATCGGAAACGGCGGCGAAGGTGGCGGAGCGGCTGCGCGCCTTAGGGTTAACCGTACGGACGGGCGTCGGCGGGCACGGGATGATCGCGGACCTGGAAGGGTCCCTTCCGGGACCTACCGTCGCCCTCCGGGCCGACATGGATGCCCTTCCGATCCAGGAGGAAACGGACCTGCCCTTCGCTTCCCGTGTCTCCGGGAAAATGCACGCCTGCGGCCATGACGCTCACACGTCCATGCTGCTTGGCGCGGTCCGCCTGCTCGTCAGCCGGCGGGATCGCTTGGCGGGACGGGTGCGCTTCCTGTTCCAGGCGGCGGAGGAAATCAACGCCGGGGCCAAGGCGATGATCCGCGACGGCGCCTTGGACGGCGTCGATGAGATTTACGGCCTGCACAACCTGCCGACGCTGGCGGCCGGCCTGACGGCTACCCGCCGCGGGGCGCTCATGGGCTCGGTCGACCGGCTCGAGATCGAGCTGGAGGGACGCGGGGGCCACGGCGCCATTCCGGATCAAAGCATTGATCCGCTGGTGGCCGCCTCGGCCATCGTGATGTCCCTCCAGACGGCGGTGAGCCGGGAGATCTCGCCCTTCGCGCCCGCGGTCGTCACCATCGGCAGCTTCCAGGCCGGCGAGGCTAACAACGTCATCCCTCACCGGGCCCGGCTGACCGGGACGGTGAGGACGTTCTCGCCGGACGTTCAGGCCGGCATGGAAGAGCGCTTGCGGCGGCTAGTGGCCGGCACGGCGGAGGCTTACCGGTGCCGCGCCGAGCTGCGGTATATCCGGCAGACGCCGGTGCTCGTGAGTGACGACCGCTGCCTCGGGCATGCGGAGGCGTCACTGGACCGGCTGCTCGGACCGGAGCGGCGCGTGGAAGCCGACCCGACCATGGCGGGCGAGGATTTCTCGCTCTTCCTGGAGCAGGTGCCCGGCTGCTTCTTCTGGCTCGGCTCCGGCCCGCAGGAGAACGCGAAGGAAGCCTACGGCCTGCATCATCCGAAATTCCGGCTGCACGAGGAATGCCTGTCGGTCGGAGCCGCCGCTCTCGCCGCCATTGCGCTGGACCGGTTGTCCGGCCGTGCGGACGGCTAACCCCCGCTTTGAAGACCGCTCCGTTCCTCTGCACAAATTAGCCATAATTGACAAGAAGGCAGCCCCCGCGGGCTGTCTTTTTCTTTAGAGAGGGGGAGTTTTATAGTAACATAAAAGGGAACACGCCGTTTTGGTTTATAGGCTGATCGGCTTCTCCCGAAACGGAGAAGATATTCATAGAGAGGGGTAGCGTTCGGCATCCCTTATTGACTTTAGAGGAGGTGGGCACATGTCTTCTGGTATGGCATTATTCTGGGGGTTATTTCTGGCTGGGATTATTCTCGCGATCACGATCTGGGTGACGAACAAGGCGTATTCCAAAAAATGGGAGGAGTCCGATGAATGAGGGGAATCAGTAGCCGCGAATGCCGGGAAGGGAAGGGAAGGGATTCCGATGACGGACCGAAACGGATCCTCCGGGAAGGAAGACCACCGGTCTTCAGGGGAAAAGCGTCCCGGCCGAAGGCCGGCTTCCTGGGGTGGAACGCTGTTGGAGCGCCTCTTGTTTCCACCGGCACCCTTGAACAGCGACAGGCTTTCCAGCGCCCTGCATGGCAAAAGGGTGCTGATCACCGGCGCCAGCTCCGGAATCGGTGAAGCCCTGACCCGTCTGCTCGCCGGCAGAGGGGCTCATCTGATTCTGGCCGCCCGGCGGGAGGGTGCCCTTCTGGCTCTGCAGCAGGAGCTCGGGACCGACTCCTCCCCCATAAGCGTGTACCCGGCGGATCTCCGGGATCCCGCTGCGCTTGCCGGCCTCCTCGCCTACCTTCACGAGCTGCCGGGAGGACTGGATATCGTCGTGAGCAACGCCGGTCATTCCATCCGCCGGCCGATCCGGGAGTCGCTCGACCGCTACCATGATTTCACCCGCACGATGGCCCTTCATTACCTGGCGCCGGTCCGGCTCCTTCTCTCGGTTCTTCCGCTGCTTGAGAGGAACGGGGGGCAGGTCGTCAGCGTCTCGACGGTTAACGTCCTGCTGCTTCCCGTTCCCCATTGGGCGGCTTACCAGGCATCGAAGGCGGCTTTTGACACTTGGCTGCGGTCGGCAGGTCCGGAGCTCGCCCGGATAGGAGTGGCCGCCACCTCGCTCTATTTTCCGCTGGTACGGACGCCGATGATCCTGCCTACGGAGGCCTACCGGAGATGGCCGGCGATGTCTTCCCGGCAGGCGGCCCGGCTCATTGGACGGTGTCTTTATACGCGGAGGCGGGTCTGGAAGCCGTGGTGGTTGTTTCCGGGACAGCTGGCCTCCGTGCTGCTCCGCTGGGCGTGGGAAGCCTTCGCCGCCCGCAAGCGGAAGGAAAGGGGGGACCGCCATGAAGGCCATTAGGCTGCTTAGGGTGATGGCCGCGATCGGCCTGCTTACTCCGCGGGCCCTGCTCCGGCTGGCCGCGGCTCTTCTTACTCATGGCGTCAACCTGATGACGCTGCTGAATTTCTCGGCCCGGACCTACGGGGAGAGGACTGCCTTAACGGACGAAAGGGAAACGCTTACTTATGACGAGTGGTACCGGCAGTCGGAGCAGCTGTCGCAGGAGCTGAGAGCCAGGTATGGACTGGGAAAGGGCAGCAAAGTGGGGCTTATGGGGAAGAATCACGCTTCCTTGGCAAAGGCCCTTTTTGCCGTTTCCTCGACGGGGGCGGACCTCTATCTGCTTAACGCGGAGATGAGTCCAAGGCAGCTGACGGACCTGCTCGGGAGCCGGGAACTGGACCTGCTTATCCATGATGAAGAGCAGGAAGCCCTCATCGGGCTGTCCTCTTACCGGGGATCCCGGCTGCTCAACTATCACGAAACCTTACCGGCGGTCAACCGGCTGGCGGCGGCCGCTTCTCCTATGAGAACGAAAAGCTTCAAGTCTTCCACCGGCAAGCTGATTCTGCTGACCGGCGGAACGACCGGAAAAGCGAAGGAGGCGCCGCATCGGCCTTCTTTGTTTGCTTATCTCGCGCCCTTCGAGGCCCTGTTGTCCCGTTTAAAGCTGGCCGACCGGCATACGGCCTATGTCGCGACACCGTTATATCACGGGTATGGGCTTGCCGTGCTGCTGCTCTTCTGCGCCTTGGGCAAAAAGGTGCTCCTGCGCCGCGGGTTCGAGGCGGAGGCGGCCTGCCGGCTCATCCGGGATCACCAGGCGGATGCCGTGTCGGTGGTCCCCTTGATGCTGCGGCGGATGCTGCAGGCCGATCCCGAGGCGTTGAAGTCTCTGCGCTGTGTGGCCTCGGGCGGAGCCGAGCTCAGCCCCAAGCTGGCGGAGGAGACCCGAAGACGGCTCGGGAACGTGCTCTACAACCTGTACGGCACGTCCGAGGCCGGGCTGGCTGTGATCGCCACGCCGCAGGATTTGGAGCGCTCTCCCGGTACCATAGGAAGAGCCATGGAAGGGGTCGGCTTGACGGTGCTTACAGATGCCTCGACCGAGGCGGCTCCAGGCGCGGCGGGCCGGCTGTGCGTCCGCAGCCCGAGGTCCGGAAGAAGAGGGGAGCCTCGGTGGATCGAAACCGGCGATTGGGGCTGGCGGGATGAGGAGGGCCGTTATTTTCTGTCCGGCCGGACAGACAGCATGATCGTCTCCGGGGGAGAGAATGTTTATCCGTTCGAGGTGGAGCAGGTGCTTCTGGCCCACCCCCAGGTTGAGGATGCGGCCGTCGCCGGCATGATGGATGAGCTGTACGGCCAGCGGCTGAAGGCGTATGTCCAGCTTGTCCCCGGCGGGCGGCTGTCCGCCGAGGAGCTGAAGGAATGGCTGCGTTCCCGGCTGGCCCGCTACCAGCAGCCGAAAGAAATCGTCTTCGTCCGGCGGCTGCCTTACACCCCGCTCGGAAAGCTCGACCGAAAGCGCCTTACCCAACAATAAAGCCGTCTTCTGCCAGCGGGCGGAGGACGGCTTTCGATCATATGCGGGCCATAACGGATTTGGCATATTCCGATGGAGACATGCCGGTCAGCTTGCGGAAATCCCGCGAGAAGTAGTGGATGCTGCCGTAGCCCAGCTCCTGGGCGATTTCCGTGAAATTGGACTGCCTCTCGCGGATAAGTAGCTTGGCCTGCTCGATCCGCAGCCCCCGGTAATATTCCAGGACGCCGGTGCCCGTCTGCGACTGGAAGAGCTCCTTGAGCCGCGTTTTGCCGAGATGAAATTCTTTGGCGAGCTGCTCCAGCGTAAGGGGGCGGGACAAATCACGCCGCATAAAGTCTGTGATCTGCTGGACGAGCTGTTCCTCACTCCGTTCCTTCGGAAGGAGACTCAGCTTCGGTTCCCGGCTGTCGGCGGATGCTTCGCTGCGGCACAGGTGAATGAGCAGCGCTTCCAGGTACAGCTTGATCAGATGCTCGCTCCCGAACGCCGCTTCCTTCCGCCGCACCAAGGTGTGGTCATTGGGCTTGTCGAACGGGGCCTTGAATGCCTGGAAGCCTTCCTGGAGCAGCAGGGAAAGCCAATTCCTCTCCCGGTCCCCGACGTTCATTACGCGCCCGCCCAACGCCGTTAGGGCGGGGGAGGCGCATTCGAAGGAAATGACGATCAGGTTGGGTGGCTTGTGCTCCTGGCGGACACGGACGGTGTGGAACTCGTTCGGCTTGTGCACGATGAGACTTCCCTGCTTGAGCTCCAGCGTCCGTTCGTCCGCCCGGACCTCGACTTCACCTTTGTCCACATAGAGAAATTCCCAGAAGTCATGCTGCTCCCCTTCAAAGACAAAGCCTTTGGCATATTCAAAATAATGGAAGGAAATCAAGTGCTTGACGGTGATGGTTTCCTGCAGGGAGTATCTTGAGAAATTCATTGACCCGCCATCCTTTGAACCCGTTTCGAACCTTTATTTTACCACAAGGGAGGTCCTTCCGTTAACCTCGGCGGCAGGGACACGTTACGCAGCTCTCCCGACCCGCCGGGAAGCATAAGCTTTTGGCGAAACCGGGACAGGGCTTGTCTCCCGTGCAAAAAAAACGGCTTTTTGGATAAATTCGCTTCTTCCGGAGGGAGCTATAATGGACTCAAACGAAGAAAGAGGGTGCTTCCATGAAGAAAGGAATTAACGTCTGGTCCTTTCCGGCCGGGATGAAGGCGGCCGACTGCATGGCTTTGGCCAAGGAGGCCGGCTTCGACGGAATCGAGCTGGCGCTGAACGAAACAGGAGAGCTCAGCCTCGAAAGCACGGAGGCGGACATCCGCCAAATCAGGCAAACAGCCGATGACATCGGCATCGAGCTCTCCAGCTTCGCTACAGGCTTGTTCTGGTCTTACTCACTGACGAGCTCGAATGCCGAGACGCGGGAGAAGGCAAAGGGCATCGTGCGCAAGCAGCTCGAAGTTGCCTCGATTCTCGGAGTGGATACGATTCTCGTCGTCCCGGGTGCGGTAGGCGTGGATTTCATTCCGGATGCCGAAGTGGTTCCCTACGACCAGGCTTACGATTATTCGTTGGAAGCGTTTAAAGAGCTCGCGGCTGACGCCGAAGCCCGGAAGGTGAACATCGGGATCGAGAACGTTTGGAACAAGTTCCTGCTGTCCCCGCTTGAGATGAAAGGCTTCATCGATGCGGTCGGCTCGGATTATGTCGGATCTTACTTTGATGTGGGCAACGTCTTGTATTCCGGCTACCCCGAGCACTGGATTTCGATTCTCGGCAGCCGGATCAAGAAGGTGCATTTCAAGGATTACCGGCGGCAGCCCGGCGGGATTAACGGGTTCGTGGACCTGCTCGCAGGCGACGTGGATTACCCGGCTGTGATGAAGGCTCTCGAGGCGGCCGGATACTCGGATTATGTGACGGCTGAGATGATCCCGCCTTACACTCACCACACGACCCAAATCGTCTTCAACACTTCCGCCTCTATGGATGCCATTCTGGGCCGAAAGGAGATCCGCTAATGATCAGAATAGGATTGGTCGGATTAGGTTTTATGGGAAGGACGCACCTGGAGACGTATCTACGCCTCGAGAAGGAAGGGCAGCCCATCCAGGTTGTGGCCATTTGTGATATTAACCCTGCCAAATGGGAAGGACAGGCCACCGCAGGCAACTTCGATACGAAGAGCGAGAGTATCGACTTCAGCCGGTTTGCCAAGTATACGGACATGGCGGAAATGCTGGAGAAGGAAGAGCTGGATGCGGTTGACCTCTGCCTCCCCACTTACCTTCACAAGGACATGTCCGTTCTCGCCCTGAACCGCGGCAAGCATGTTATGTGCGAGAAGCCGATGGCGATGAATGCGGCGGAATGCTCCGAAATGGTGGAGGCGGCGGACCAGAACGGCAAGCTGCTTATGATCGGCCAATGCCTCCGCTTCTGGCCCGCTTATGTATACCTGAAGGAGCAGGTGGACAGCGGCAAGCTGGGCAAGGTGCGGGGAGCCTACTTCTTCCGCGGGGGCGGTACTCCCGACTGGGCCGAATGGCTGACGCAGAAGGACAAGAGCGGGGGCGCTCTGCTCGACATGCACGTTCACGACATCGACACGGTGAACTGGCTGTTCGGCATGCCGAAGGCCGTCTCCTGCCTTGCCCTTAACGCAGTGGAGGGAAGCGGGTATGACATCGTCTCCACTCACTATGCCTACGAGGACGGCAAGGTAATCAACGCCCAAGTGGACTGGACCCTTCAAGGGGATTTTGGCTTCGACATGACCTACCGGGTCAACTTTGAAAAAGGAAACATTGTCTTCCAGAACGGGACGGTGAAGGTCAACCCTTCCGATGGCCCCGGCTTCGAGGCGGAGCTGTCCGAGAATTTCGGCTACTATTATGAAATGAAGTACTTCCTGGAGGCCATCACTAATGGAACGCCGGTCGATAAGGCTCCTCCTCTCAGCACCAAAGGCAGCATTGAGATCGCCGAGGCGGAGATCGCATCGGCAGACCGGCAAGGAGCCTGGATCGAACTGAGCAGCCGCTAGAGCCTATAGAAGCGCATCCTGCCTAGGGGCACCTCACGACAACAGAGAAGAACCCGGACCTTTCTCGGTCCGGGTTCTTCTTCTTGCGGCCGTGGCCGAACGGGTTCCTGTTCCGCCGGGGGAACCCGGGCAGGGGAGCCCCGCCTGCCTTCCCCCGTTTGTCAGAAGCAGGTAAACTGCTCGATCTGCCGGGTATCGATGCCGAAATACTGCCAGAATCCGACCCAGCGGAAGCCGGCCACGGATCTCCTCCCGACGAACGTAAGGTAGGCCCAGTACGAGAAGCCGTTGCGCTGCCAAATGTAGGTGTAACGGAAAAGGCAGCGCGAGATGGCTCCCGGGTCTACCGCGAGGGCCGAGGGACCGCCGAGCGGCTTCGGCGGAATGAAAGCCGGAGGCGGAGCCGCGGGAGGCCCTCCCGCCTGTGGTCCCCCCGGGAAAGGCTGCCCGGGAACCCCTCCCGGCCCAAAGCCTCCACCGGGTCCGAACCCTCCTCCCGGTCCAAAGCCCCCGCCGGGGAACATGCCGGGGCCGTAGGCGCCTGGCTGGTATGGCAGCTGTCTGTACACGCTCATCATCCTTTCCTTCTTATCCCGATTGCCCACAGTATATGAGGCGGGAGTCCAGAAAGGATGGGCGGCGGCCCGGACAGCGCCATTTTATCTCTTAAGGCTTGGCTCAGCCATTTCCTTCCTGGAAGACCTTCAGAAAAGGCTTGGGGATGTCCGTACGGAAACGGAGCCTTTCCCCGGTAACCGGATGCAGGAATGCAAGGACACGTGCGTGCAGCCCCAGCCGGCCGATGGCCGACGAGCGGGCTCCGTACTTCTTATCTCCGACAATGGGATGCCCGATATCCTGCATATGAACGCGGATCTGGTTCTTGCGGCCGGTCTCGAGCCGGACCTCGAGCAGGGAGAAGCCGTTTCCCGATTGAAGCACCTTGTAATGGGTAACGGCATGCTGGCCGTCTCCGGCGTAAGGACTGGAGTACATGCGGAGCGTCTTGCTCTCCTTGAGCCACGAAGAGACCGTTCCTTCCGGCTTCCGGACGATTCCTTCCACAAGGGCCGTGTACACCCGCTCCTCCACGGATTCCCTCCACGCCGTCTGCAGCGCCTGTTGAACCTCCTCGCTTTTGGCGAACATCATCACCCCGGATGTGTCCCGGTCCAGCCGGTGGACGACGAAGATGCGGTTCTTCGGGTGCGCGCGCTTCACGTGCTCCATGAGCTGGTTGTACGCCGTGATCTCGTTCTCTTCATGGCGGGCGGCGATCGAGAGCAGGCCGGCTTCCTTCCGGATGACGATCAAATGCTCGTCCTCATGGAGGATGGCAAGGCCCATGAACGGCGGAGCGTCATCGATTCGCTCCTTGCTGACCGTTACCGTTTGACCGGGGGTCAGCGGATGGTTGTAGGCGGTTTGGGCCCGGCCGTCGACGGAAACCTGCCCCCGGGCGAGCATCGCCTTGATGGCGTTGCGGCCGGAACCGGTTACGTGCTCGAGCAGGAACGCCAGAAGCTCGCCTTCCTGAGCCACCGGATAGGTTCTGGCTTTCGGTGCGGTCTTGCCGGCCTGTCCGGTTTTGGCGGCGGGTTTATTACGGGAATGGCCCGTTGTCTGGTTTTTGGGTCTGGGGTCGCGTTTCAATAGGTTCACTCCTGAGTGAGAATGGTCTCTATACTATACCACAGGAGCCCCATCGGATTCCTCCCGGCAGGTATGAATAAGAGCCCAAACGATCATGCTGATGGTAACCGGGGCTATGCGGGTGCGTCACAGAACCGTAACGAAATTTTCATCTTCGGTTAATCTTTTCCTAATCCCGGTTTAATGCAAACCCGTTATACTGGTAATGAAATCACATAAGGAGGACAAATCGGTGATCCTGTATCAATTGTCGAAATGGATGGAAGAGCGGACGCGGCTTAGGAAGCGCATTCTGGAGACATCAGGAGATGCAAGCGATTTGTTACATAGAAAAGAACAGGTGGAAGAAACGATGATGCGGCAGGCGAACCGGTGGCTCGAAGGCAGCCTGGAACCGGTTTCCCTTCCGGAATGGGAGGGCGAGGCCGCCGAGCGTTACGAAGAGCAGATGTCCCCGCCCCTGGTCTAACCAATGCCCAACTCCAAAAACCCCGAGGCCTTGAGAAGGCCCTCGGGGTTTTTGCCTATGCGGGAGAAAAAGATGGATTCCTGAAGCCGGGGGCAGCAGGAGCGTTTTCTTGATGAAGCGGATTTGATCCAGGCGGTAAGCCTTTCCTGCTTGTTTTTTTTGATATTTCCGCGGGGCCTCTGTAGAATATAGACAGGCCCGAACTAAACATGCAAAAGAGGTTATGATATGAAAGTCGTCCTGTCGACGCTTAACGCCAAATACATCCATACTTCTCTCGCGCTCCGATGCCTGAAGGCCTTCTGCCGGGACGAGTACGAGGTGGAGATGGCGGAATATACCATCAAGGATCCGGTCATGAACGTAGTGGCCGATCTCTTTCAGAGGAAGCCTTCCGTCCTGGGGTTCTCCTGCTACATCTGGAATATCGAAGAGACGATCACGATCATCCGGATGGTTAAGAAAATCATGCCCGAAACGGTCATCGTCCTCGGAGGACCGGAGGTTTCCTACGATACCGATTATTGGATGAACCGCCTGCCGGAGGTCGATTTCATCGTCATGGGGGAAGGGGAGGAGACATTCCTTCATCTTCTGCGAACCATCACCGGGGACCGGAAATATCATTTCGTTTACGGGCTGGCTTACCGCAAGAACGGCGAGGCGGTGCTAAATCCGGGACGCCCCAAGCTCGATCTGAACGAGCTCCCGACGCCTTACCGGTTTCCGGAGGATGAGGCGGCGCTTGCGAACCGGGTCGTCTATTTCGAAACGAGCCGCGGCTGCCCGTTCTCCTGCCAATTTTGCCTGTCCAGTATAGAAGTAGGCGTACGTTATTTCGACATGGAACGGACGAAGTCCGATCTTCTCTATCTGATCGGGGCGGGGGCGAAGCTGATCAAGTTCGTGGACCGCACGTTCAATATCAAGAGGGACTATGCCCTCGAGATCTTCGAGTTTCTCATCAAGAATCACGGGGGCTGCGTCTTTCAGTTCGAGATTACGGCGGACATCATGCGTCCCGAAGTGCTGCAGTATCTCTCCGAGAATGCCCCTCCCGGCATCTTCCGCTTCGAGATCGGCGTGCAGTCCACCAATGATCTGACGAACGACCTGGTCAAGCGCCGTCAGAACTTTGCGAAGCTGTCCCGGACGGTGACGACGGTCAAGAACAGCGGGAAGATCGATCAGCATCTCGATCTCATTGCGGGCCTTCCGCAGGAGGACTACTCGTCCTTCCGCAAGACGTTCAACGATGTCTTCGCCCTCGGCCCGGAAGAGCTTCAGCTCGGGTTTCTCAAGATGCTTAGAGGGACGGGCATGAGGCAGGATGCCGGCCAATACGGGTATGTGTATATGGATAACGCCCCTTACGAAATCCTGGGCAACGACATCCTGCCGTTCTCCGACCTGATCCGCATCAAACGGGTGGAGGACGTCCTAGAGAAATACTGGAATGCCCACCGGATGGACCACACCGTCTCCTACCTCATCCGGGAGGAATTTGCTTCGGCGTTCGATTTCTTTCAGGAGTTTGGGGATTACTGGGAGGAACGGGGCTGGCAGAAGATCGGCCACCAGCTCGAGGACCTGTTTACCCGCCTGCACGCCTTTCTCCTGCATAGGGGAACGGCGCGCTTGGAGGTGGCGGAAGGGCTGATGAAACTCGACTATTTCCTCAACCATAAGTACAAGCCGCGCAAAATCTGGTGGGAGTTCACCCTCGACAAAACGCGGCAGGCCTCCATCCTGCGACTGGCCGCCGACCAGCCGGAGGTCTTCTCAGCCGGGCTTGCCTCCCGCGGCCTGAGCGAGAAGGAGCTCCACAAGCATGCGGTGGTCGAGCTGCTTCCTTATGACCTGCAGGCTTATCTGCAGGACGGAAGGGTGGAAGCCGCCGATACGCTTTTACTGGTTTATTACCCGCCGGACGGCGAAGGGCGGCCGGACGTTTATACCGCCGGTGCCGACCGGCTCGCCATACCACGCGTTACCCCATAACAGGAGGTAGGAGGTTGTCATGCGCAGAGATTCGGATATCCCTTTGGATGTAAGGATCCGAAATAAATATTTGGGGCTTAGCCTGGTGGCCGGGATCGTTCTCGGATCGGTGATCGGCTACATCGCCGGACAGGCCTCGATCGGCATCATCATCGGCGTTACGCTCGGCGTGGTCGTGGGTATTATCACCGGAGCCGCACGGGCCCGCTCGGTCACCCGCGGTCAGCCCGATTCCCCGGACGAACCGGACCGGTGATTTCCGGCCGGCAGGCCGGTTGACGGGGGACTTCATCTCGGGATGCCTTCTTGGAGCAAACAGCAAAAACAAAGCCTCAGCCGGCAAGTAAGCGGCTGAGGCTTTTTGGGATTCTCTTGGGTGAGGAGGCGAAGCGTTAAGGGTTAGGTTCCCGCGACCGCCCGCCTTACGGCAGGTAGCTGCGAAGAACGGTTACCTCGCCCTCGAGGGAATAGGACCCGAGGCCGGCGGGAAGCAGGAAGGCATCGCCCGGCTTGAGATCGAGCGAGCCGTCCGTCCAGACGAGCTGCCCGGCGCCTTCGCAGACGATGTGAATGACGAAGCTCTCCGGGGAAGTCTGGAGCGCCCAGCTTTGCTCCACCCGGCCCTTCTCCACGACGAAATAAGGAGATTGGGCCAACGTAAGCCAGCGGTTAGGCTCTTCGAGCTCCGTTGTCATCCGGGTGGCCCCGGCGCCTTCGTAGGCGATGACATTCAGCGAGTCCTCGATATGCAGCTCACGCGGCTTCCCGTCCAAGCCCGGACGGTCGTAATCGTACAGCCGGTAGGTGGTATCCGAGTTCTGCTGAATCTCGGCGGCAAGGACGCCCGCGCATAGAGCGTGGACCGTTCCGGCGGGGATGTAGAAGGAATCCCCGGCCTTCACCGGCACCTCCTGGAGGCTGTCCATAATCCGGCCGCCTTGGATCGCCTCCTCGAGGCTTTCCCGTGTTACTCCTGGTTTCAAGCCGTACAGGATGCGGGCTCCCGGCTTGGCGTTGAGAATGTACCACATCTCCGTCTTGCCAAGCTCTCCGGCCGGCAGTTTCTCATAGGAGTCATTGGGATGAACCTGGACGGACAGGTCGTCCTGGCAGTCCAACAGCTTGATGAGGAGCGGGAAGCGTCCCCCGTTCGTCTGCCCCTTCGTTCCGAACAGCTCCTGGCCGTATTTCTCACGGATTTCATCCAGGCCGAGGCCGGCCAGCTCCCCGTTCATCGCTTTGGTCGTTCCGTTCGGGTGGTCGCCGATCATCCAGCCTTCCCCGATGTGGCCGTCCGGCAGCTCCAGGCCGAAGCGCTCCAGCGCCCGTCCTCCCCAGACGCGTTCCTTCATTTCCGGTTTGAATTGCAGAGGATACAGATTCAAGGAATTCTCCACTTCCTTCTATATAATATAAGGTTCCCTAGTGCCGGGCACTATTATCTATAAGATTATAGCAAATGCCAAGGGCGGAAAGAATCATTTTCGAACGACGGCCATGGCGTACGGGGACGTCTCCGCCCGATTGAGGAAGCGATAGCTGACGGCCTGCCATTCTTCCTGGGGCAGCGCAGCGGCCCACCGTTCCACCTCCCGGCACTCCTCCGCTCCACCTTCATGTCCGGGGTACAGGAGCACCGTCACGATCCCGCCGGGGCGCAGAAGGGAGAGAGCTCCGTTCAGGGCGGGCAGGGTCGAATCCGGGCGGGTGATGATGCGTTCGTCTCCCGATCCGGGAAGGTAGCCCAGGTTGAACATGACGGCGGCGAGACGTCCGGCATGCTCGTCGGGGATGACCTCCGCCAGACGGGCATGGGACAGCTTGAACAGGTGCACCGGAGCCTGTCCTTCCGGCTCGGCGGCGAGCCTCTGCCGCGTGTTGGAGAGCGCCTGCTCCTGCACATCAAAGCCGTATACGCAGCCCTTAGGCCCGCTCAGGCGGGCGAGGAAGAGAGTATCCACCCCATTGCCCGTCGTGGCATCGACGGCCGGTTCTCCCGGACGCATCCGTTCGGAGACGAGCTTGTGGGCGAAGCTCAGCACGGACAAGAATCCCATCGTCAGGCATCCTCCCGCCATTTTTTGCCCTGCCAGGTGTTCCGTCTGGTGAGCTCGGCATCGAAGGCATTCAGCACTTCCCATTTCTTCAGGCTCCACATGGGGCCGATCAGAAGATCGCGCGGCGCGTCCCCCGTCAGACGGTGAACGATCATCTCCGGCGGCAGAAGCTCCAGCGTATCGACCACCAGGTTCACGTACTCGTCCTTCTCCAGGAAGCGGAGGAGCCCCGCCTCATACTGCTTTACCATCGGGGTCTTGCGCATGAGATGGAGAAGGTGAATTTTGATGCCCTGGACGTCCATCTTGGAGACGGCCCGCCCGGTTTCGAGCATCATGTCGTGCGTCTCCCCGGGAAGGCCGTAGATGATGTGGGCGCAGGTCCGGATGTTGTGCCTGCGCAGCTTCGCTACGGCGTCGAGGTAACACTGGGTATCATGAGCCCGGTTGATGAGCGTGGAGGTCGACTCGTGGACGGTCTGAAGGCCCATTTCCACCCACAGGTAGGTCCTTTGGTTCAATTCGGCGAGATACTCGACGACATCGTCGGGCAGGCAGTCGGGTCTTGTGGCAATCGAGAGGCCGACGACTCCGGGCTGCTGCAGGATCACCTCGAAATATTCCCGGAGCTCCTCGACGGGAGCATACGTATTGGTGTACGCCTGAAAATATCCGATGTACTTGGCTTCGGGCCATTTGAGGTGCTGCCGGTCCCGGACTTTGTTGAACTGCGTGACGAGATCGTCCCGGCGGCTTCCGGCGAAGTCGCCCGAGCCCCTTGCGCTGCAGAACGTGCATCCGCCCGTGGCGATCTTCCCGTCCCGGTTCGGGCACGTAAAGCCGGCGTCAAGCATGACCTTGAAGACCTTGGTGCCGAACTGACCGCGCATTTCGTGATTCCAGGTATGAAACCGTTTATCGCCCCAGAGAAGGGGCTTATCTATAGAAAGCTGATTCATCGCGAATACTCCTTTTGTTGAAGGCATTAGTCCTTATTTTAGCCCAAAAAACGCGGAAAAGCGACCCGGAAAGGGGATTGGAGGAAGGAGCATAATCAGCGGCCCTCAGGACCAAACTAACGAAGTCACCCATCATCCCATCCTACACCAAGAAAGGGGCATCATCTTGAAAAAGAGCGGTATTATCTCCATGGTTATGACGACGGCTATCGTTTTTGGCGCAAGCGGAGCTTCCGCTGCAGGCGTAATGAGCACGAACAACGCGGGTACGGGCGGTGCGGCTTCTACGGGCACTACGACGGGCACCATGACCGGCACCGGCACCACGACGGGGAACACGACGGGCCTCGGAACGCTGGCCAATTCGCCAAGCCCAAGCGCCATCGGCAACACGGGAACTTATGGCAACTACGGAACGACCGGTATGGGCACGACGGGAACCGGCACCTATGGAGCCCGCGGCAACTACGGAACGTATGGAAACGGAACGACTGGGAACTACAACATGAACACGTACCGGACACGCGCCGTTGATACGAACCGCGGCAGCAACTGGGGATGGCTCGGCCTTCTCGGCCTTCTCGGTCTGGCGGGTCTGAGAAACCAGAACCGGACCGAGTCGAGAGACAACCTCTAAGCGGAACCAAGGAAAGCCCTTCTTAATCGGAGGGCTTTTTTGTGCCGCCGGGAAGATTCTGTTCGCACGGGGAGACCGAAACAGGGCTTCCGTCTGCTCTTTCCTTCCTGGACGGGAGCGGAAATATTCACAAAACAGACAAAAACTTAAGCGTTCCCATTGCAATACCTTACACCATGTGTTATATTAAAAGTAAGCAAAATCAATGCTTTTTCTGCTTCCACCGCATAGACGCAGGCCGTTCAGGAAACGATATTATTAGTCTAAGGAGTGAGCCCACATGAATTCTCAAGTTACCATCCCTCAAGGCGAGCAGAAGGTCACAGTGGAACTGACGGTTAAACAGGCGATGGCTTTAACAGGGCTAAGGTTCAACCAGAACCCGGATCTTGCGGCAGATGCCCGCAGGCAGCTGAAGAAGTCACTGGAACGCACGCTTCTCCACTCCGACAACAACAAGGTTCATTATCACGAGCTGAATTTGTAAGATAGTCCAATAGGTACGGAGGCTGATTCCGCTGGGGCGGGGGAGGCCTCTTTTTTAATGGCGTTCGCCTTTGATTTTTGGCGGGGGATCGTCTATTCTTTATATGACAATCATGGTGTATGGAGGAACGGAAATGCGTTTAAGAGGCAGGAAGGGGATCCGGGAGGAACTGGAACGGCAGAGCGATCTGGTGATCCTGGATCCGAAGCAGTACAAAGGACGCTGGAGCGAATTTTTCGGCAACGACCATCCGATTCATGTGGAGCTTGGGATGGGGAAGGGCAAATTCATCAGCGAGCTTAGCTTCCGCAACCCGGAAGTGAATTATATCGGAGTGGACATGTATGATGAGCTTATCCGCCGGGGAGCCGAGAAAGCACGCAAATTCCGCGTGGAGAACGGGCAGCCGGAGGAGCCGGAGAACCTGGCTTTGGCTCTACTTAATATAGAGCACATCAGCGAGGTATTCGCCGAAGGGGAAGTGGAGCGCATCTATTTGAACTTCAGCGACCCGTGGCCGAAGAAGAAGCATGCCCGCCGCCGGCTGACCCACAGAGGCTTTCTGTTGAAATACAAGGGCTTTTTGAACGAGTGGGGGCAGATTCACCTCAAAACCGATTCCCGGTCGCTTTTTGAGTTTTCCTTGAACTCTTTTGCGGATATGGGTCTTTGGATGCGGAATATTTCGCTCGATCTGCACGGGGAGGGTCTTAGGGAGGATCTGGTGCTTACGGAATACGAATCTAAATTTGTCGAGCAGGGCATCAACATTCACCGGTGCGAAGTGCTGATAGGAGACCGTGCCTTGGAGGAACACCGCCGCAGCCTGCAGGAACAGTCCGTCTAGAACGGGCTGTTTTTTTTGCCAGGCTTTTGGATAAGCCGGCCGGCCGCAAGCCGCATGTCGGGTCCGGCCTTCTGGCTTCTTATCATTCCATGGAAGAATTACCGTTTGAAACCGGGCCTACTATGACAAAATATAAACAATGACGGCGGTCATGGTGCCGAGCAGCGCCCCCGCGAGGCAGTCCGACGGGTAATGAAGGCCCAGGTACATGCGGGAATAGGCCACAAGAAGGGCGAGCGGGATCAGCAGGAAGCCAAGCGCCGGGCTGACCAGCACGAAAGGGATGACGGCCGCGAAAATGGCGGTGGAATGCCCGGAGGGGAAGGAATGGTCGGTCAGCGGGTTCTCTCCGGTGGCCGTCCCCGGCAGGACCAGGTAGGGCCGGAGACGCGGGTATTTCTTCTTAATGGCGGCGACGGGCAGATGGCTGACGGCTAGCGCGATCAAGCTGATCAGACCGGCCTTGCGCCAAGGCTGCTCCGCGAATAGGACGAGAGCCAGCGTAACCGATATCGTGGCGGTCGCCCCGCCCAAGTGGGTGATCTTATTAAAAAAGATGTCGATGAACGGGACCTGCCGGCGCCGGTTGACCCAGCGGAAGACAGCCTGTTCCTGTCCTAGAAGCCATTGCAGCATACGACCCATGGCGTCTGTACCTCCTTGCCGAATGTCGGAATAAAAACAGGGTAAGGGTTGGGTGTTAAGGCCGTGTCAAGGCGGTGTTAAACGTTGAACAATTATTACCCGGCGAAGGCGGCCCTGACCCAGCCATCCGGAGGCTAACCAATTATTTCCTGTTTCAAGACCGTCGGAAAGGGTTAGATAGTTTTAGAAGTCTGCATTCCTTTAGGGATGCATCGCAAAATGCCGTTCAGATTTTCTTAAGTTGTTTTTGCCCGATGGGGTCGCTTATAATGGAACGGTCAGAAAAGGGAACAAGCCTTTTTGACCCGGATTTTATCGGCTCCAGTGCTGGAATGCGGCGCAAATCGGGTGCAAAACGGTGAAAATCGCAGCTGCGGCGAAGAGGCGGATTGGATTTACCGGCGAATTCCCTTTATATTCTGGAATTGAACGCGAGCGGGAGATTAGGAGCTTTTGACAAATCCCCCCTCGGCGGGAGAAAATCAGAATCGATGCTTTGCTTAAAGGGCTTACGCCAAGCACATACACACAGAGAGAAAAATATTAAAAAAGGCGACAACTAAAAAAAGGGGGTTAATTGATGCTGGACAATTTTTTACTGGTTTTGCAGGTTGTACTGGCGTTGATCGGAGGCTACCAGCTTCTTCTCAGCTTTTTCGGCTGGTACCGACGCAAAACGAATGTACAGCACGCTCCGCAAAAGACTTTTGCCGTCCTGGTAGCCGCGCATAACGAGGAACAGGTCGTAGGGGCGCTGATTGAGAACCTCAAAAACCTGGATTATCCGAAAGAACTTTACGATGTATTCGTGATTTGCGATAACTGCACCGACAACACCGCCGATATTGTAAGGCAGCACGGGGTGTATGCCTTTGAACGTCATAACGCGAGCCTTCGCGGGAAGGGCTACGCCATCGAATGGATGCTGAAGGAGCTCTGGAAGCTTCCGAAATCCTATGACGCCGTCGTGATGTTCGATGCCGACAACCTGGTGGACGTCGATTATCTTCGCCACATGAACAATGATCTCTGTTCGGGCTCCAAGGTTATCCAGGCTTACCTCGATACCAAGAACCCGCATGATTCCTGGATCACTTCCGCTTACGCGATTACTTACTGGTACTGCAACCGTCTTTGGCAGCTGCCCCGTACCAATCTCGGGCTGGCCAACTACCTGGGCGGAACCGGCATGTGCTTCGATACGCAGCTCCTGAAGGAAATGGGCTGGGGGGCGACAAGCCTCGTCGAGGACTTGGAGTTCACCATGCGCTGTGTTATGAGGGGTGTGAAGCCGACCTTCAACTACGAGGCCAAAGTGTACGACGAGAAGCCGCTGTCCTTCAAGGCATCCGCCAAGCAGCGTCTGCGCTGGATGCAGGGGCACTTCGATGTGGCCCGCCGCTACTTCTTCCCGCTGTTCTGGCAGGGCCTGAAAGAACGCAACTGGTCCAAGATCGATACGGCCGTGTATGCCTTGAACGTATACAACGTCCTTCTCGGCTCCCTGTGCAGCATTGTGCTGTGGATCAACAAATCGATTCCGGGGATTACCCCGTTCAAGTCCCTGTTCGAAATGGCGCCGCTGGTTTTCATTTTCGTGACCATTGCGAGTGTGGTCCAGTTCCCGATTGCGCTTATCATCGAGAAAGCACCGGCCCGGATCTGGAAGTCGCTTATTACCTTCCCGGTGTTCATGCTTTCGTGGTGGCCGGTTACCCTTTACGCGTTCTTTACCCAGAACAACAAGCAATGGAGCCATACCGAGCATACGCGTGTCATTCGCCTCGAAGAGGTACAGAGCAAACAAGCCAGCTAATCAGGAGTTGACACGTTATATCCCGCGTGGTATAGTAAACCAGTATGTTTTATCTGCAAAGAAGAAGCGCCCGCTTCTCACCTGACCGACACCCTTGTTGGCTGGTTATCAGATCATCGGTTATACTACTAACCCTGTGATTGAGATTGAAGATGTGGGCATTCGTTTGCCCGCATCTTTTTTATTTTGTAGGGCGGCTTTAACTTATTTTGGAGGTGGAGGATTATCAGTAAAGATCATATGATCAACGACGAGATTCGCGCTAAGGAAGTTAGGCTTATTGGGGCTGACAGTGAACAGCATGGAATCGTACCGATTCGCGAAGCGCTTCAGATGGCGGCCGATGCCAATCTCGACTTGGTGAATGTAGCTCCGACGGCCAAACCGCCTGTATGCCGGATTATGGATTACGGAAAGTACCGTTACGAGATGCAGAAGAAAGAGAAGGAAGCCCGCAAGAATCAGAAGATCGTGGAGATCAAGGAAGTCCGCTTCAGCGCGACGATTGACGAACACGATTTTCAGACGAAGCTGCGTAACGTGCTCAAGTTTCTGAACGAAGGCGACAAGGTGAAATGCTCCGTGCGTTTCCGCGGACGGGAGATCACCCATGCCTCCATCGGGCAGAAGGTTCTGGAGCGTGTAGCGGCGGAAGCGGAGTCCATCTGCAACGTGGAGCGCCGGCCTAAGCTCGAAGGGCGCAGCATGATCATGATCCTTTCTCCAAAGGCGTAACACCGAATACCATCAGGTAGAAATCAAGGAGGATAAATACGATGCCTAAAATGAAAACTCACCGTGGCGCCGCTAAGCGCTTCAGCAAGACGGGTACCGGTAAACTGAAAATCAACCGTGCCAACAGACGCCACCTGCTCGAAAGCAAATCCCCGGGAAGCAAACGCAGCAAGCGCAGAGGCGTTCTCATGGCCTCCGGAGACGTTAAGCGCGTAAGCCAACTGCTCGTTTACATGAAGTAATTCAAGCTTTCCATCTTTGAACAAATCTAGGAGGTAGAACACTATGGCAAGAGTTAAGGGCGGGTTCGTCACTCGTCGTCGTCATAAAAAAGTATTGAAACTGGCAAGAGGATATTTCGGATCGAAGCACAGACTGTTTAGAACCGCTAAGCAGCAAGTGATGAAATCCCTGCTGTACGCTTACCGCGACCGCCGCACGAAGAAGCGCGACTTCCGCAGACTGTGGGTTACCCGCATCAACGCGGCTGCACGCGTGAACGGCTTGTCCTACAGCAAATTCATGTACGGCTTGAAGCTCGCCGGCGTGAACGTAAACCGCAAAATCCTCGCGGATCTGGCGGTTTCCGATGCGAAGGCCTTCTCCGACCTGGCCAACGCCGCTAAGCAAAAGATCAACGCGTAATGCTCGAAAGACCGGGATTCCCGGTCTTTTTTTTGTTGCAGGGGGAATCAAACAATCATTGACTTCCACTACTCTTCATGGCATAGTTGTATATGCAAATGATAATTTGTATATACAAACGAAAAGAGGGGGAAGCCATGCAGGAGGAAGAAAGCATCCTGACGTTCTGTCTATATTTCACAGCCAATCGATTTGCCCGGGATATCACGAAGCTGGCGGAGAAGAATTATGAATTCAGCGACCTTTCCCCGTCCTATCTGTACCTGCTCATGGTCGTCCATTTCAATCCGGACATTACCCAGAAAGAAATCTGCCATAAGCTCTCAATCGCTCCGTCAACCAGTACCCGATTTATCGACAAGCTGGTGAAAGAGCGTCTGGTGCTCCGACGGATGAAAGGCAAGGAGAGCTTCATCTCCCTAACCGAGGAAGGGGAGAAGACGTACCAGGCATTCCGTTCTTCGCTTAAGAAGCTGTTCGACGACTACTCCGAGGTGCTGGGCAGGGAGTTCAGCCTGAAGCTCAGTGAAATGCTGCACGAGGCTAGCTTGAAGCTGGAGAAATAGATGGCTTTCTTTTTTTAGTATTCATTTGCATATACAAATAAAATAAATTTTAGAGAATGGAAGGTATCCAAAATGAAAAGAACCCTAGTACTGGCCGCTCATCCGAACCTGCGGGAATCCAAAATCAACAGAGCCTGGCTGGAGAGGCTGGCCGGGGAGGAGAAGGTCACGATACACGACCTGTACGCCGAATATCCGGATTTCCGCATCCATGTGGAAAAGGAACAGGAGTTGGCGGCCTCCCATGAGCGGCTCGTATTTCAGTTTCCGTTCTACTGGTACAGCAGCCCGGCGATTCTGAAGGAGTGGCAGGACGCCGTACTGACCTACGGATGGGCTTACGGGTCAGCAGGAAAGGCTCTGCATGGAAAAGAGTTTATGCTGGCTCTCTCGACAGGCGGGCCTGAGGAGGCCTACGGAGAGGGCGGCTACAACCGGTATCCGATCGGAGAGCTGCTTCGTCCCTTCCAGGCGATGGCCAACCTGACCGGGATGACCTTCCTGCCCCCGTTTCTGCTCCATGGGGTTCGGACTCTGTCGGACGAGCAGATCCGGGCCAGTGCCGAAGCTCTTGCCGCCCGGCTAAGCGAGTAAAAGAGCAGGCCAATCCGCTGCTTTATGTCTTTTACGCAATAAAGTGTTGACTATTTCCGGCGGGATGCCTATAATAAACTTTAAATCAGTTGCAAGGTTTACCGTTGAACAATGCGATCGGCTGTGAAGAGGACGAAGTGATAAGGGCTCTTATGAACCAGAGAGCACAGGATTAGCTGAAACCTATGCCTTAATCCCTTATTAACGAGCTCACCTCGGAGCTGTTTTCCTGAAAAGCAGGCCAACCTGGCTAGTAGGGAGAATCGGAATGGCACACGTTACCGTGCTGAAGGTATCGAGCAGGCTTGCCTGGCGATACCCGTTAAGGTTACAGGCTGTGAGGCCTATAACAAATTTGGGTGGTACCGCGGAAGATAACCCCTTTCGTCCCGTCGAATGCTCTCGCAATGAGCGTTTGGGATGAGAGGGGTTTTTTGATTTCTTTGAAGATTCGAAGGGAGGGTTTAGGATGAGTATTCAAAGTCCTACCAAAGTGTTAAAGGAAGAGCTGAGGGCCCGGCTGGTGAAACCCGACACGATTTCGGGGTCCGAAATTCTGCTTCGCAGCCTGCTTCTGGAGGGTGTCGAATGCGTATTCGGTTACCCGGGCGGTGCGGTTCTCTATATTTATGATGCCATGCACGGCAATCCCGATTTCCACCATCTCCTGACCCGCCATGAGCAGGGGGCCATCCACGCCGCGGACGGTTATGCACGCTCCACCGGCAAGGTGGGGGTTTGTATCGCCACCTCGGGTCCCGGGGCCACGAACCTCGTAACGGGCATTGCCACGGCTTATATGGATTCGGTCCCTCTGGTCGTCATCACGGGGAACGTCGCCACCTCGGCGATCGGAACGGATGCTTTCCAGGAAGCGGACATTACGGGAATCACGATGCCCATCACGAAGCACAGCTACCTGGTGCGGAAGGTCGAAGACCTGTCCCGCATCATCCACGAAGCGTTCCACATCGCCAACACCGGACGCAAGGGGCCGGTTCTGATCGATATTCCGAAGGACGTTTCGGCCCAGCTGACGGAATTCAAGCCGGTGGAAACCGTAAGCATCCGGGGCTACAACCCTACGACGGATCCGAACAAGCTTCAGGTCGACAAAATGATCAAGGCGATCAAGAAAGCGGAGCGTCCGGTCATTCTGGCGGGCGGCGGAATCGTCTATGCCGATGCTTCGGCGGAGCTGATCGAATTCGTGGGCAAGACGAGAATTCCGGTTACGACGACACTTCTCGGACTTGGCGGCTTCCCGAGCGCCCACGAGCTGTGGATGGGCATGCCGGGGATGCACGGAACCTACACGGCGAACACGGCGATTCAGAACGCCGACCTGCTGATCGCCATCGGGGCGCGCTTCGACGACCGGGTGACGATGAAGCTGGACGGTTTTGCCCCGAAAGCCAAAATCGTTCACATCGACGTAGATCCCGCCGAGATCGGCAAGAACGTGAAGACGGATATTCCGGTTGTCGGCAACGTTAAGAATGTGCTCCAGTACGCCAACACGAAGGCGGAGCAGGCCCCGGCCGAGGAGTGGATCGCCCAGGTTCAAACCTGGAAGGAGCAGTACCCGCTCCGGTACAAGGATTCCGACACCGAGCTGAAGCCGCAGTATGTTATCCAGATGATCAGCGACACCACGGACGGCGAAGCCATCGTCACGACGGACGTAGGCCAGCATCAGATGTGGACGGCCCAGTATTACAAGTTCAAGAACCCGCGTTCCTGGATCACCTCCGGCGGACTTGGAACGATGGGCTTCGGCTTCCCTTCGGCGATCGGCGCCCAGATGGGGAACCCGGATAAGCTGGTTGTCTCGGTAAACGGGGACGGCGGGATGCAGATGTGCTCGCAGGAGCTTGCGATCTGCGCGATTAACAACATTCCGGTGAAGATCGTGGTCATCAACAACCAGGTGCTCGGCATGGTGCGCCAGTGGCAGGAGATCATCTACGATAACCGCTACAGCCACATCGATCTGGCCGGCAGCCCGGATTTCGTTAAGCTGGCCGAAGCCTACGGAGTGAAGGGCTTGCGGGCAACGAACAAGGAAGAGGCCCAGCAGGCTTGGAAGGAAGCCTTGGACACCCCGGGACCGGTTCTCGTGGAGTTCGTGGTCCGTAAACACGAGAACGTCTATCCGATGGTCACGCAGGGCAATACGATAGGCGAAATGATAATGGGGGATTCGGAATGACAACACAGCGGCATACGATTTCCGTCTTGGTGAACAACCAGCCCGGCGTGCTGCAGCGGGTTTCCGGCCTGTTCGGACGCCGCGGGTTCAATATCGAAAGCATTACCGTAGGAGCTTCCGAGGAACAGGGGCTTTCCCGGATGATCATTGTCACAACCGGAGACGACAACATGCTGGAGCAGGTCTCCAAGCAGCTCTATAAGCTGGTGGATGTCATTAAGGTCATCGACTTGAGCTCGAATCCAATGGTGGCCCGCGAGGTGGCGCTGATTAAAATCAGCGCCGAGCCGTCGCTCCGGCCTGAGGTGCTGGGAATCGTCGAGACGTTCCGCGCCTCGGTTGTCGACATCGGCCCGAATTCCCTGATCGTACAAGCCGTCGGCGATACCGACAAGATCGACGCCATCGTCGAGCTGCTGAAGCCGTACGGCATCCGGGAGCTGTCCCGGACCGGCGTTACCGCCATGATCCGCGGCAGCGTCCGTTAATTACACGCTCTATTTCTTCGCTCATTCCGTACGGCCCGTTTGAGCGGGGGTTTAAGGGGACGAGGCTCGCCCCGTTAAACACCCGCTCAAAGGGTTTTCAAAATCAAAGGAGGCAATCATTTCATGGCAGTTACGATGTTTTATGAGAAAGATGCAGACTTCGGCGTTCTTCAAGGCAAAACCATCGCGGTTATCGGGTACGGAAGCCAGGGCCATGCCCAAGCTCAGAACCTGCGCGACAGCGGACTTAACGTAATCATCGGTTTGCGGGAAGGCAAATCGTTCGAGCAGGCCAAAAACGACGGCTTCGAAGTGCTGCCGGTAAGCGAAGCGGCAAGCCGCGCCGACATCGTGCAAATCCTGATGCCGGACGAAACGCAGGCCAAAGTATACAACGAAGAAATCGCCGGCAACCTGAAGAAAGGCGCTGCGCTTCTGTTCTCCCACGGCTTCAACATTCACTTCGGCCAGATCGTACCTTCGAAGGACATCGACGTGCTCCTGGTGGCTCCTAAATCCCCTGGACATCTCGTTCGCCGTACGTACGTGGAAGGCTTCGGAGTTCCCGGCTTGATCGCTATTCACCAGGATGCAACGGGCAACGCTCAAGCCATCGGTCTTGCGTACGCCAAAGGAATCGGCTGTACCCGCGCCGGCGTTATTGAAACGTCGTTCCGCGAAGAAACCGAAACCGACCTGTTCGGCGAGCAAGCGGTTCTGTGCGGCGGCGTAAGCGCGCTGATCAAAGCCGGATTCGAAACGCTAACGGAAGCCGGCTACGCTCCGGAAATGGCTTACTTCGAGTGCCTGCACGAGCTGAAGCTGATCGTCGACCTGATCTATGAAGGCGGACTGGCTACGATGCGCCACTCCATCTCCAACACGGCGGAATACGGGGACTATGTTACCGGACCTCGGATCGTAACGGAAGAAACGAAGAAAGAAATGAAGCGTGTGCTTTCCGATATCCAGCAGGGCAAATTTGCCCGCGACTTCATCCTCGAGAACCAGTCGAACCGCGCCTTCCTGACGGCTACCCGCCGCAACGAAGCCGAGCATGAAATCGAAGTGGTCGGCGGCCAGCTGCGCGAAATGATGCACTGGATCAAAAAGTAAGCTTTTCACGCATTCCTTTACGTTTTTATCCATATAGTTAGACGACAGAAAAGCTCCCTCCGGAGTTTTTCTGTTTATAACAGGGCTTGAGTGGAAAGGATTCTCAATCCGACCGCTCGTTAGGCCGTATCCCGCATCACAAGCCGTGAAAGACGGAAGTTTACCAGGAGGTGAATGGACATGAGGAAAATTTACTTGTTTGATACGACTCTCCGCGACGGAGAGCAGTCCCCCGGCGTCAACCTCAATACGCAGGAGAAGGTGGAAATCGCCCTCCAGCTGGAGAAGCTCGGGATTGACCGGATCGAAGCGGGCTTTCCGGCGGCATCGCCCGGCGACCTGGCCGGTGTCAACGCCGTCGCCCGCGCGGTGAAGAATGCGACCATTATCGGCCTGGCTCGCTCCCGAGAAAAGGACATCGACGCCGTATGGGAAGCGGTTAAGGATGCGCAGGACCCTTGCCTGCACGTCTTCATCGCCACCTCGCCGATTCACCGCAAGCATAAGCTGCGCATGGAGAAGCATCAGGTGCTCGAAGCCGCGGAAGCCGCGATCAAATACGCGAAGAAGTATTTCAGCAAGATTGAATTCTCCGCCGAAGATGCGGGCCGTACGGAACTGGATTTCCTGTGCGAGGTCACCGAGCTGGCCATCCGGACCGGAGCCACGGTGGTGAACATTCCGGACACGGTGGGATACATGACCCCGCTCGAGTACGGAAACATTTTCAAGACGCTAAAGGAGAACGTGCCCGGGATCGAGAAGATTCAGCTCAGTGCGCACTGCCACGATGACTTGGGCCTGGCTACAGCCAATGCGCTAGCGGCCATCGCGAACGGGGCGGACCAGATCGAGGGAACGATCAACGGCATCGGAGAACGCGCCGGAAACACCTCGCTCGAAGAAGTGGCCATGGCCCTCGAGACCCGCAAAGAGCTCTTCCAAGCCAAGACGACGATCACGTACGGGGAAATCTACCGCACGAGCCGTCTCGTTAGCAAGCTGACCGGAATGGTCGTGCCGGGCAACAAGGCGATTGTGGGCGCGAATGCGTTCGCTCACGAATCGGGCATTCACCAGGACGGCATGCTGAAGGAGAAGACGACGTACGAGATCATGTCCCCCGAGATGATCGGGGTGAAGGAGAGCAAGCTCGTGCTCGGCAAGCACTCCGGCCGCCATGCGTTCCGCGAGAAGCTGTCCGACCTCGGCTACGAGCTGTCCGAGGAGCAGGTGAACACGGCCTTCGGCAAGTTCAAGGAGCTGGCGGATAAGAAGAAGGACGTGTCCGACGAGGATCTCATGGCGCTGATCGAGGAGAAGCTGATCACGACGCCGGAGGTATTCGTGCTCGACACGATTCAGGTTGCCTACGGCAACCAGTCGGTGCCGTCGGCCACGATCCGCCTTCATACGATCGAAGGCGGCGTTCTCGAAGAAGCCGCCATCGGCAACGGCTCGGTGGATGCGATCTACAAGGCGATAGACAAGGCGACGAAGGAAGAGGTCGAGCTCGACGATTACTCGATCAAGTCCGTCAGCCACGGCAAAGATGCCCTGGGAGAAGTCCACGTCGTTCTGAAGCAGGGGGATTTCTCCGTTCAGGGACGCGGCATCTCCACCGACATCCTGGAGGCGAGCGCCAAAGCCTACCTCGATGCCGTAAACCGGCTGATCGACAAGCGCAAGACCGGCCCGAGCCGCCGCGACAACCTGTCGCTGATCTAGTGCCTTATCCGGTAACTTTGTTGGCGAGAAAGCCTCGGTATGCGCACGAAAATCAATGAGAAAAGAAGACCTTTCTTTGCGGATAAGGCGCTAAGCCAAAATGCAAAGAAGCCCTCTCCTTTCCCCTGTGCGGGAAAGGAGAGGGCTTTTTGTGCGTAGAGGAGGGGCTATACCCGCACGCTAATTTCTTCCAAGGCTGCGGCAAACCGCTCCATGCCGGTAATCATGGTTTCCCGGTCGGAGTGGGTGAAGTTCAGCCGGATCGTGTTATGCTTCGGCCGCTCCGCGTAGAAAGAGGAGCCGGGCACGAAGGCCACGCCCTTCTCTACGGCCAGGGGAAGAAGATGCTCGGCATGCAGCGTTTCCGGCAGCTCCAGCCAGAGGAACATGCCGCCCTTCGGCTCGTTCCAGCGCAGATCGCTGCGGCCGAGTCCTTCCAGCAGGGAAACCATGAGCCGCATCCGTTCTTCATAATTGGCCCGGATAAGCGCAATATGGCCGTCCAGGTCGAAGTCGCGCAGCAGGTAGTAAAGCGCCTGCTGGTCCATGGTGCTCGACTGGAGGTCGGCTGCCTGCTTTGCCTGGGCCATGCTGCGGATGATGGTCGGATCACCGATTACCCAGCCGGTGCGGAGCCCCGGAGCCGCGATCTTCGAGAAGGTGCTCGTGTAGACCACCGCGCTGCTTTCGGGGTGCTGATCGAGCGAGAAGATGGAAGGGTAAGTTTCATCTGATCCGTACTGCAGCTCGCCGTAGGGATCGTCCTCGAGAATGAGGACATTGTTCCGGCGGCAGCTGTCGAGAAGGGCTTGCCGGCGCTCCAACGACCAGACATAGCCCGTCGGGTTCGAGAAGGTCGGGCTTACGTAGACCATCTTGGGCCGGTGCTCCGCTATTTTGGCCTCGAGCTGTTCGGGGTCCATTCCGTTCGGGTCCCCGGCTACCGAGATGACCTTGGCCCCGTGGGACTGGAACACCTGGAGGGCGGCCAGGTAGGTTGGCTCCTGAACGAGCACCGTATCACCCGGATCCAGGTAGACCTTCGCCAGAAGATCAATGGCCTGCTGGGAGCCGGTGGTGACGAGCATGTCCCGCGGGGTGACCCGCATGTTCTTGCGCGCCATACGGGCGCAGAGTGCTTCACGAAGCGGAAGGAAGCCTTCGGTCAGCCCGTACTGAAGAGCCGAATTCCCCTGCTCGAAGATGCGGTTGAACGCTTCGCGAATGGCCGCCGCCGGGAACAGCTCCTCGGCCGGAAGCCCTCCGGCGAATGAGATGACCGATTTGCCCTGGGTCAGCTTCAAAATCTCCCGAACGGCACTCGATTGAAAATGTTTCATCGTATCTGCAAATCTATAGTCCATGGTTCATCCTCCTGGTTGAAAAAACAACTATATTTTAACCAGTTTATTGGTTTTCCCTTGGACTGACAATGATCTTTTTTCTATAAGAATGATAGGTTTAGGCTATGGTAAGGGCTTCCAAGGGTCTGCCAATATTTTATTTATAATAATTCTAATTTAATAATTGTTTTAATATTGACAATCAAATATTGGAATGTTAGGATTTATCATGTGATCACAACAATAACCACGGCCTGCTGAAGAAAGCAGCGTACATAAGGCATCGGCGCTTCAGGGGGCTTTATTTTACTAAAGGAGGATATTATTCATGGCAGAGCGTTTGGTAGGTAAACAAGCACCATTCTTCAAGATGGAAACGGCACTAGGAAACGGACAGGATTTCGGTACCGCCTCCTTGTCCGATTACAAAGGCAAATGGCTCGTTCTGTTCTTCTATCCGCTGGACTTCACCTTCGTATGTCCGACGGAAATCACGGCTCTGAGCGACGCCGCTTCCCAGTTCAAAGAGCTTAACTGCGAAATTCTCGGTGTAAGCACGGACAGCATCCACACTCATAAAGCATGGATCAATACTCCTAAGAACGACAACGGTCTCGGCCAGCTGAACTTCCCGCTCGGCGCCGACCTGACTCATGCGGTATCCCGGGATTACGGCGTTCTGATCGAAGAAGAAGGGATTGCTCTGCGCGGTCTGTTCATCATCAATCCGGAAGGCGAGCTGAAATACCAAGTCGTTAACCACAACGACGTAGGCCGCAGCGTGGAAGAAACGCTCCGCGTTCTGCAAGCTCTGCAAACCGGCGGCCTGTGCCCGATGAACTGGAAGCCTGGTCAAAGCACCCTGAAAGTATAATTCACTCCAATAAGAAGGCCTTTCCGTCGGCCCCGGCCGGCGGAAGGGCTTTTTGCCCATCAGGGCTCGATTTAAGGAGGAAGGGAGGGATTACCGTGAATCAAGGCGAGGAAATCCGTTACAGCGAAGAGCATACCTGGGTTCGCCAGGAAGGCAAGCGGGTGCGGCTCGGGATGACCGATTTTGCCCAGAATGAGCTGGGGGACATCGTCTTCGTCGAGCTTCCGGAGACGGGAGATGCGCTGAAGGCGGGGGAGCCGTTCGGCAGCGTGGAGTCCATCAAATCCGTGACGGAGCTTTATTCTCCCGTGTCCGGCAAAGTGGTGGAGACGAACCGGGCGCTGCTGGAGCTGCCCGGGCAGGTTAACCTGACGCCCTATGCCAGCTGGATGGTCGTGGTCGAGCTGGCCGATCCGTCGGAATTGGACAAGCTGTGGAGCAAGGCCAAGTACGAAGAAACGTTCGGTACGGAAGAACAGTAGAAAGCACCGGGTTGTCTGGTCCGATCAGACAGACAGCCGGTGCTTTTTTGCATAGGGAAAGGGGTTGCCATAGGGAGCCGGTTGGACCATGCAATGTAACCGTTTGCAAGGCGGGTTAGGAGAAAGGCTCAGCGGCTTTCCCCATCATCCGTGCTGGAGCTCCATCGTAACAGCGGGCGTCCGCATCTGTGAAAGGTAAAGAACCTGGCCCAAGTGCTCGGAGAAATGGGAGGCACACTGGTGAAGCACTTCCGGGTTGATGGCTTCTTCCGTTCCGGCCGCCTCCGTAAGGAAATCCCGTTCTCCCAGGCGGCGGACGGCTTCGTCCAGCCTTTGGAACGAGTCCTCGATGATCTCGAGCAGCTCTTCCTTGCTTTTCCACTGCATGGGGTTGAAGCCTGTCCAGGCGCCCGGCTCGGGCTCTCCGTGAAAATCGTTCTCGATACGGTATTGGATCGTTCCCGCCAGATACAGAATAAGGTTCGCTATGCTGCTGCTGTTCTCGTTAGGTCGCCAGTTGAGGCTGATCTCATCCAACGGTTCGATGGCCGACTTTAACCGCACTTGGATCTGGGCGTACTTGGCGGCAAGCATGGCGATAAACAGCTTGCTGTTCATATCCTCACTCCTTTTGATCGGGTTTGGGCAGAGGGCCTGGGCCAATGAGAGAATCTCGTTCCGGGTTGCATTCATATACTACTTAGACAAGTTCCCTCTTCTCTAAGCAGCTTTTGCTATAAAAATTACCGCTTGTTTTCAAAAAGGCCGAAGTTGGATAATAGTAACTAACATACCCCCTGAAATGGAACAAGGTCTTCGAAGATTCTTAAGTCTGCCTAAAGAAGTGTCCTCTGGAAATTAGGAGGAAAAAGAGGAATTTTCCGCCTTCGGGGCGAATAGGAAAAAGGAACAAGGGAGGGATCACCATGAGTTTTTGCTGCGGAGCCAGCATGATTGGAACCAAGGGAACCTTGAAGCACATCCGGACGCACATACACAATGTGCCTATCTTATTCTGCCCGGTATGCCATCGGGTGGAGGTACACCATCTGGCCCAGAACGAATATGAAATTCTGGCGGAATATGCTCATGGGGACGGAGCCCCGGAAATCGATTTTATGGAATACGTGGAAAGCGGCAGTGGAGATGAGCTCTTCGAGAACTGCGTCAACCATGAGAACGAGGACCCGCTCGATATCGTCCTGAGCCAGATCGACATGGCCTTGGACCTGATGACGGTAGCCAAGCAGCTGCAGGATTCCGAATGGGAAGGCCAGCTCAAGAAAAGGCTGCAAATGCTGAGCAAAAGGCGGGCCAAGCTTCGCCAGCGGAATACGGCGGCCGGGTGATCCGGCGGTTGAAATGCCTTACCATAACCTTTAGCGCCTCCCAACGGGAGGCGTTTTTTAATGGAATACCAGAAAGAACGATAGACATGGAGATTTTGGAAGCACATTCTACGGGACCCTCCTCTACGGAAAACTGTGGTATACTGTTAGAAGTTTTCTGCGGGAGACCAGCCTTCGTACATAAGGTCCGAAAATCTGTTAGTTTTGACTATAAATACCCCCGCAATCGCTGCCCGCGCGGCGAAATCTTTAGCGTGAGGTGGAATCTTTGATACTGGTGCTTTTTAAAAAGTTTTTAGGAAGAAGCCTCTCTCCCCGTTCCCGCATCCAGCAGGACTCCACTCCGGAGGAGGTTGTGGAGCGGATTCAACAAGGTGATCTGCGGCTGCGAAACCAATTCATTACGGACTACCAGCCCTACATCGCCAAGGTGACCAGCCGCTTCAGCAAACGATACATCGATCCTTCCAAGGATGACGAGTTCAGCATAGCGCTGACCGCCTTCAATGAAGCGATCAACCAGTTTTCCCCGACGGCGGGCAGGTCGTTCCTCGGCTTTGCCGAAACCGTTATCCGCCGTAGGCTTATCGATTACGTACGCAAGGAGCAGCGGTTTACGAAGCATGTGCCGTACAGCTCTTTTGAAATGGAGGATGAGGAAGAGAACATCGTCAACCCCGTCGAGGTCCATCAGGCGGTGGAAGCCTATGAGAGGCAGAAGGATACAGAGGAACGGAGCAGCGAAATCATCGATCTGAACCGGTGTCTGCAGGATTTCGAAATCACGTTCGCCGATCTGGTCAAGGCCGCGCCCAAGCATACGGATTCCCGCGAAGCGATGCTCGCCGTGGGCGTCCTCCTGGCCCAGGATCCCCAGCTGATGAAGGCGCTGCTCGAGCGCCGGCTGCTTCCGATCAAGGAGCTGATGGACCGGGTGGGCTGTTCGCGCAAAACGTTGGAACGGAACCGGAAATACATCATTTCCATAGCTTTGATATACAACGGGCCCTATCCCTACTTAAGGGATTTTCTGAAGCCCGTGCTTCACCACCCTACAGAAAAGAGTGAAATAGATGAGTAAAGGGATCGTAATGGAGCTTACCGCCAAAACAGCTATTGTTTTGACACCCCAAGGCTCTTTTGAGGAGATTCCAAAACCAAGCCGGGATTGCCGGGTAGGGGAAGAGATTGAATTCAATACCGGGCGTGCCCGTAAAGGGAACCGGTGGCTGGCTGCCACTTCTTCGTTGGTGGCCGCGGTGGTGTTTGGGGTTATTCTATTGGGGGGCTTAACGGGGGTATTCGCCGATAAGAAAGTTGTCGCTTATGTCTCGATCGACATTAACCCGAGTGTAGAGCTTGGCGTTGATTCGAAGGAAAAGGTGCGGGAGCTTCGGGCTTTGAATCCGGACGCCGCTTCCCTGATTCAAGGAGTTTCCTACGCCGGGAAGCCTCTTTCCGAGGTGACGGAGGATCTTCTCGCTCAGGCGGAAGCCCGCTACTTGAACAAAGGGGAAGCGGATATCGTCATTTCCAGCACCTTGGTTTCCCCATCCGCCCGGTTGAACGATACGTCGCTCAGCCAGGAAGTGAAGGAGCTGGTCAGCCGCCATGTGCAAGAGACGCATCCCGAGAACGCCCAGGCCTATGTGGTCACGGCCTTTGCCGCTCCTAAGGAAGTAAGAGACGTCGCACTCGACAACGGGTTGTCTACCGGAAAATATATCGTTTATCTGAACGCCAAAAGCAGCGGAGCGGAAGTGGGGATCGAGGATTTCAAGGAGCAGTCGGTTCACCAAATCGCCCGGGAGCAGGGCGGAATTCGCCAATGGATTCAGCCGGGTAAGGTGACGAAGGAATCCCTCCAGGAGCTGTTGAAGCAGGAGAAAAGCGGAGAGCTGGACCGCAAGCTTCAGGAACAGAAGGACAACAAGAAGGACGAATCCGGCAAACCGTCGGCCAAGCCATCCGATACGCCTTCTGCGAAGCCCTCCAGTGATCCTTCTTCCAAGCCGGCCGTAACGCCGGGCAAGCCGTCGCTTAAGCCTGCCGTCTCCACGACTCCGGGACGCACCCCCGAGCCATCCAAGCCGGGGAAAGCCAAAGAGGAAGACAAGGACAAGCCCGGCAGCGGCAATAAGGACGAGAACCAGAACCGGCAGGACGAGAAGAAGAAGGAAGACAACGAAAAAAAGCAGCAGGAGAATAAAAAACAGGGGGAGGACCGGAAGAAAGAGCAGGAGCAAAAGGACCAAGAGGGTAAAGGCAAAAAGGACGAGGAAGACGGCGGCAAGAAGGCCGAGTCAGCCGCGACCGCCAATAAGGGAAGTGACGAGGGGACGACTGATCGTCCTCTTGTTCCCGTCAGTCCGAAGCCGGATGACCCCGACAAGGGAAACGGCGGCAAGGACAATCCGGAAAATCCAGGACAAGCCAAGCAGAGGGACAAGCCGGATGATAAGAAGAACGGAGATTCCAAAGATGCCGGCGGCCCAAAGGAAGACAAGGCCTCTTAACTTACCAGGCGGGAAAACAGCCTTTCCCTCATATAAAATTCCACTCCGACCGGGTGGGATTTTTTTCTTTTGCCGGGAATAAATATCGGATAAAGGAGATTTATGCTTTAACACGTTCCAGCGGTTGTGTTACTATGAAAACGTACCTATCAAAAAAGCGAGACCATTACACAGCGGGAGAGAGATGCCATGCGCTACACCCCATTTGGAAAAATCGGTTACGAGGTGTCTTCGCTAGGATTCGGGGCGATGAATTTGCCGGGCGTGCCCCTGGAGCAAGCCCGGGCTGCCCTCAACTATGCGCTGGATCACGGAATTAATTATATCGATACGGCGGCGGGCTACCGCAACAGCGAGGAAATTATCGGCGAAAGCATCTCGCATCGGCGGCAGGAATATTTCCTCGCCACCAAGACGAACAAACGCGATTATGCCACGGCGAAGGAAGAAATCAACCGCAGCCTGATGCGGATGAAAACGGATCATGTCGATCTGCTGCAGATTCACTATGTGAATTACGTGACGGAATACCAGAAGGCGATGGACGAAGGCGGGGCTTATGAAGCGGCTCTCGAAGCCCAGCGGGAAGGGAAGGTGCGCCACATCGGCATAACCGGACACAGGCCTGAGCTGCTCGCCAAGTGGGTAAGAAGCGGCAAGTTCGATCAGGTGCTTTTTCACCTGAACCTGGCCCAGCCGTTTGCCAAGGAAGAGCTGATTCCCGTCCTGAACGAACTGAATATGGGCCGGGTGGCCATGAAGCCGCTGTCGGGCGGGTTCATCCAGCCGGTGGAGAAAGCGGTGCGCTATCCTTACAGCCAGGATGTGCACGTGACCATTTCCGGAATGGTCAGCGTGGACGAGGTGAGGGAAAATATCGCCGCGCAGGAAAGGGAAGTTGGGGAGGAGGAACGGCAGGAGCTGCACGGACTCGCCCTCGAGCTCGGAACGCACAGCTGCCGGCGCTGCAACTACTGCTCCTGCCCGCTCGAGATTCCTATTCCGGATGTCATGATTTCAAGCGTCGTCCGCGACAAATTCGGGCTTCTTCCGAAAGGAAACGGCTTCTACGACAAGCACCGGGAAAAGCTGCTGTCCTGTGCGGATTACGAGCCGTGCCGGGAAAAGCCGCTTTGCGAGCAAAAATGCCCTTATCATCTTCCTATGCGCCGGGTGATCATGGAGTCGGCCGCCGCCCTTGTCTAACTACCCGGTCCTTGCCAGGCGAGAACCTTCTCCAAACGAAAATCGGCAAGAAAGGCCCCGGCGGGAACGCCGGGGCCTTTATGGTTTGATTAGGGAATTCAAGCCTGAAGGTTTCGACCGCTGGAGGCGGGTCTGGAAGGTGCAGCGTGAGCATGCCGGACATCCTCCATCCGGATGACGATCCGGTTAACCTCCGTCAATGGAAAGGGAAAGCCGACGCTCCGCTGAATCACGTTGGGCAGCCGGATGCCGATGTAATTCTTGCGTCGTTTGGGGACCACAAGATCGTAGGCAAGCGCCGTGATCGTCGTCGCGTCCGCATCGCCGCCCTCGGCCGATTCGCGCTCATGAGCGGCCGGTATGGGAACGTATAGAATATGACGCTTCCACCGGATGGAGCCCTTCGGAAACCGGACCACCATCAGATCAGCCTCCGGCGAATCATGGATAGAGGTATACGCCTGAACGCCGCTTGCCCCCTGCTTAAGCCATTGGTTGGAGCGGATATCGGGCATCAAGGGCACGATGAGGATCGGCACGACACTGGCTGCGTAAAGCAGGTAAGCGGATTGCTGGAGAATGGCCACGGCAATCAGCAGTCCGAAAAGGATAATGCCGCATACGAGCAGCCATACGTTTTTGTTTTTCATAGAAGGCGGTACCCCTTACCTATTAAATGAGCGCATAACATCCCTATTCTAGCATACGGGTGCGGTTTCTGGGTATAGGGTCCTGTATTTTTTACCAGGAACGCATCCATTTGGTGGAACGGCGTTCTCTTTGTTATAATCGGGGGTAAACCGAAGATTCTAACGGGCGGTGCCCAAGGAGGAAGAGAACAACCATGTCAATCGACAAGGGCAAGGACATCGCAGAACGCGTCCCTCCCGGCCAGAAGCTGACGGACGGCTTCCCGGTGCTTCATTACGGGGATGTGCCTTACTACCGGGACATGAGCCAGTGGGATTTTCGCGTGTTCGGACTGGTGGAGGAGGAGCTAACCGTTCCCTACAAGGAATTCATGGCCCTTCCCCGGCAGGAATTCCGCAACGACATCCACTGCGTCACCACGTGGTCGAAGCTCGACAATACATGGGAAGGCGTGGCGGTCTCTACGATCATGGATCGGGTCAAGCTGAAGCCCGAGGCCAAATTCGTCATGCTGCACGCCGAGCACGGCTGGTCGACGAACCTGCCGCTGGAAGATTTTCTGAAGGAAACGAGCTTCTTCGGCATCAAGCATAACGGAGAGCTGCTCACCCCGGAGCACGGGTATCCCGTCCGGATGGTCGTTCCTCATTTGTACTTCTGGAAGAGCGCCAAGTGGCTGCGCGGGATTGAATTTATGGCAAAGGACAAGCCGGGCTTCTGGGAGCGGAATGGGTATCACATGTACGGCGATCCCTGGAAAGAGCAGAGGTACGATTGGGATTAGAACCGATAGATGGATAGAGGAATCAGGAAGTCTCTGATGCTCTATCCATTTTTTTCTTTGGACGGGTCAGGTCCCAATCGATATAATGGACCATACCGACCGTAAGCGGTTTCACGATTAGCTGGAGAGGAAGAGACGGTATGTTTTACACCCTGCGAAACCGATTGATTGCCTTTTTCATCGTCCTGCTCGCTCTATCCTTCGGGTCGATGAGCTACCTGCTTTTCAAAGAATCCCGGGAAATCATCCGGGCTTATATCGAATCCTCCGCGCTGGAGAAGATGGACGAATACGGCTCGTTCATCGATTCGGCTCTCCGCCAGATGTACGATGCTTCCTCCCTCGTTTTCAACAGCCCCACCACGAAGAACTGGGACCTCACCTTATCCGACCCCGCCATGCCGGACGGAGAAAAAATGCTCGCGAATATCTCCATGAGCCAATTCCTCACGCAGGCCACGAATAATTATTCCGGACTCTCCTCCATTACCGTATACCGCCGGGGGGGACTGCGCATAAGCGGGGAGAATCAGAAGAGAGAGACGGCAGGCTGACGGTGCGGGAATAATAAAGGATTTGGGCAAGAACCCTGCCGTGGCTAACGGCGGGGTTTTTCTTTTTACCCCGACAGGGGGATGCGGTGGATGGTTTAGGAGAAACTAGTAAATAAATCCGATTGCGGCCGGGCGGCATGCGGATTTTTGACAGGGTTCCGGATAATGTCTATGATGGGTTCATGTCATTTTGGGGAATCCCCTGTGACAGGCTCCATCATCTAGAGGCCACCACCCATAAAGGAGTAATCATTTTGACAAATCCACGTCCCCCAAAACGCAAAGCGTTCTCTCTCTTCTCGACGGTTTATTCCATCATTGCCGCCATTGGCGGTTTTTTGTTCGGGTACGACACCGCGGTTATTTCCGGCGCCGTCGGTTTTATTCAAGAACGATTCGATCTGAACCCGGGCATGCTCGGGTGGATGGTGTCCAGTCTGATCGTGGGCGCCGCCGCCGGGGCCGCTTTCTCCGGAGTGCTGAGCGATAAGTTCGGCCGCAAAAAGATGCTGATCGCCTCAGCGCTTATCTTTGTCGCCGGTTCAATAGGCTCCGCCATTCCGAGCACGGTAACCGGGCTTATTGTCGCCCGGATTATCGGGGGGATCGGCGTGGGGATGGCTTCGACGCTGGCCCCTCTGTACATTTCGGAAATTGCCCCCGCCCGGATTCGGGGCCGCCTGGTCTCCATTTATCAGTTTGCGGTCGTGACCGGCATCTTCGTCACCTTCTTCATCAACGCCCAGATTGCCGGCTTCGGGGACAACGCCTGGGATGTTTCCACCGCCTGGCGGTGGATGTTAGGCTTCGGCATAGCGCCGGGAATTCTGTATATGCTGCTGCTGTTATTTATTCCGGAAACCCCCCGCTGGCTTATGAAGAATAAACAGGAAGTGCGCGCCCTGGAGGTTCTGGAACGCATGAACGGCAAGGAGGCGGCGAAGGCGGACCTGCATGAAATCATGAACCTGAAGGAAAGCGACGAAGGGTCCTTCCGAGATCTGTTTCGCCGTGCTCTCCGGCAGCCGCTACTGGTGGGAGTCGCTTTGGCCGTTCTTCAGCAGATCACCGGGATAAACGCGATCATGTACTATGCCCCGGAAATCTTTAAACAAACGGGGGCCGGTACCAATGCCGCCCTGACGCAGACGATTCTGGTCGGGCTCGTGAATTTTGCCTTTACTCTGGTCGCCTTGTGGCTTATTGATAAAGCGGGGCGGAAGGCGCTGCTTCTGGTGGGTTCTACCCTGATGACGGTCTGTTTGGCCGTTGTGGGGTATGGTTTCCATTCCCCGGATATGCCGGGCTCCTGGATCCTCTTCTTTATTCTGCTGTATGTAGCGGCGTTTGCCGTTTCCCTCGGGCCGGTCGTGTGGGTCATGATTTCGGAAATTTTCCCTACCCGGGTCAGAGGCCGGGCCACGGCCTTCGCGGCGTTATGCTTATGGCTGGCGGATTACCTGGTTTCCCAGACGTTCCCCATGCTTCTCGACGGCATCGGCACCGCGGCCACGTTCTGGTTGTTCGGCGCTATTTCTCTTGTCGGGGTCTTCTTCTGCGCGAAGGCGGTCCCCGAAACGAAGGGCAAATCGCTGGAGGAAATCGAGCAGTATTGGGCCGACCGGTCGTAAGACGGATCAGGCTCGCGTGATTCATAGGCTTGACTATCATCAAAGGCACCCGGCCTCGGCCGGGTGTCTTTTTCTATCGGGAAGGATCCGCCTGCATCCCCTCCGCTCTCCCCAAGTTCTGCGATGGTTTTCAATCCGGTCCGCACCGGGTAGAAGATAGAAAACGGAACACGGGACGGGCCGTGTCCGGGAACAAACCGGAGTAAGGACGGAGGGATGAACGTTGACGGCCTATCAGTATGCCTTCCGAACCATTTGGGAGGTGGAAGCGGATCTTCCCCGCGTATGGGAGCTTCTCAGCGATTACCAGTACGGGCAGTGGTGGAAAGGGGTCTCGGCCTATAAGGTGAGGGAGGGCAGCCCGGGCAATGGAATCGGAAGCGTGTATGCCTCCATCTTTCGGACGAAGCTTCCTTACCGGCTTATCTTCTTGTCCGAGCTCGTCCACTGTGAGCCGATGCGGGCTCTGGAATTCAAGGCCTACGGGGAGTTGGAGGGAAGAGGGGCCTGGAAGCTGACCCAGCACGGGACCATTACCCGGATCGAATACCGCTGGCAGGTGAACACCAACAAGTCGTGGATGAACAGGCTTGCTCCGCTTCTGCGGCCGCTCTACCGGTGGAACCACCGCAAGGTGATGGACGAAGGGGCCCGGGGATTTGCCAAAAAATTGGGGGCCCGTCTTGTCTCCTGTTGACTACTGACCGGTCCTTTTCCGTGCTATGATAGAAGCATAATTCCAGGGAAAAGGTACCTTCATGAATGTGATCAAAGATTTCTTGCTGCAGCTGGCCCTTTCGGCCATCCCCATGTTTACCTACCAGCCGTTCTTCGAGGAGAGAGGGAAGCAGGGCTGGCGGGAAAAAGCCGTCATGGCCGCCCTGTGGTGCTTGGCCGTCATGCTTTGCATGACCTTCCCGGCCCATTTCGGAGAGGGCTACCGGCTCGATGTCCGGGTGGTTCCTCTTGTGCTCGGCACCTTGTACGGAGGCCCCACAACCGGTCTGTTTCTCGCCGTTTTCACGGTGGGGTACCGGCTTGCCGGCGGGTTCGATCCGGGGTTCTATAATACGCTCGGCGCTCTGCTGACGGCCTTTCCGGTTGTGCTTGGGAACGTCCGCCGCTTTCAGGCGGCCGATAAGGCGAAGCGAATCCGTCTTGGCGCCAGCCTGACCCTGCTCTACGCCTTCGTCGGGCTGCTGTGGTTTCAGGTGCTCAATGGGGGAGAGCTGGGAACTCTACCGGTCCAAGGCCTCCACCTGCTTTTTGTTACGGTGGTCGGAGGGCTCCTTACGGCCTTTTATGAGCATTTGCGGGAGATCCGGCGGCTGCGCAGCGAGATGCTGGAAGCGGAGAAATTCCGGGCTATCCGCGACTTGACGGGGATTTTTGCCCACGAGATCCGGAATCCGATGCAGGTGGTGCGGGGATTTCTGCAGCTCTTGGACGACCCCGCTCTTCCTCCCCGGAAGAAGGAATTCATCCAGCTTTCCATTGAGGAGCTGGACCGGGCCAACGAGACCATCAACGAGCTGCTCGATTTCGGCAAACCGGCTGGCGGGGACAACGAAGAGGTGGAGGCGGGCTTCCAGCTGCAGAGGGTGGCCAATCTGCTGCACTCGTATGCGGAGCTCCGCAGCGTCACAATCCACACCGAGAGAGATGCAGATTGCTGGATTCGGGCCAATCCCCGCAAGCTCAGCCAGTGCCTCGTCAATATCCTGAAAAATGCGGTGGAGTCCATGCCGGAGGGAGGAAGCATTCGGGCCGCCTGCTCGGCCGAAGGGGATTCCCGGGTCCTCTTGACGATTGAAGACCAGGGGGTGGGCATGACCCGGGAGCAGCTGGACCGGCTGGGGTCGCCGTTCTATTCCTTGAAGGAAAGCGGGACGGGCCTCGGCATGACGGTCAGCTTTCAGATCATCCGTTCCCTGGGGGGCAAAGTAAGGGTGACCAGCGAGAGGGGGAAAGGAACGCGGTTTGCCATTTCCTTCCCCAAGTCCGACCGGTAGACCCGTAGGCCGGGCTTATCAACCCTCCCGCACCTTATCGGAGGAAGGGGCTTTGAGCCTTTTTTTGTTCTGGTACATCTCGGCGTCAGCCCGTTCGATTAACGCCTCGGGGCTGAGCTTACTTCCGGGCAGGCTGCGGGTCAACCCGCAGCTTGCCCTTGTTTCGTAGGGCTTGCCGGCGGTGCGGTTAGCCTCCAGAAGGCCGTACTGCATATGGTCCCACCTTTGGCCGGCTTCTTTCAGTCCGCCTCGAAGGACCATTACGAATTCATCCCCTCCAAAGCGGAACAGAAACTCGCCGGGACGCAGATGCTGCTGCATAACCCCGCTCGCCGTGGCGATCAGGTCATCGCCTTCGGCATGACCGTACCGGTCATTGACCTGCTTTAACCCATTAATGTCCACGAAGCCTAGCACGAAGCCGCGGTGGGTCCGTTCCGACTCCTCCAATTCCCTCTGCAGAAGAAGCATGCCCTGCCGGCGGTTCAGCACTCCGGTCAATTCATCCGTGGTGGCATGGCGGGTGAGCTCGTCCTCCAGCCGCTTGAGCTCCGAAATGTCCGTCATGCCGATCAGCACGCAGGCTTCCCCCGCATAGTCCATCCGTTCGTAGTTGACGATCACCCATCTTGTCTCCCCGGAAGGCAGCGTTACGGGAAGCATCCGGTTCGGAATGCGCCCGTTCTGTTCCAGGCCGGCGGCAATCTCCAGACGGTCTGTCTCATCCCGGTACAAAAGGGAGGAGACGGGAGCCTCGCGGCCCTCCTCATAGAGCCCCAGCCAATCCTTCGCTTTGTCATTGTGCAGGATCACTCTTTCTCCGTCCATGCTGGTGAGCACGAGGGGAAGGGGATTGATCATGAACAGCCGGCGGAGGTGCTCCTCCTTCTCTTCGAGCATAACCCGGTGCCTGAAATTTTTGAACCGCAGGCGGTCGAACGTGAAAACCGCGACCACGCTCATCAAGGCGGCAGCCGATGTGTTGATCTGCTTGGAGACGAGGGCAAAGGGGTCCCGGCTGACGTGCGCCAGCAGAAGGAGAAACAGGGCGTGCCCCGCTGCCACTATAACAAGGAAGGGAACAGGCCGGTAGGGGAGCAGCACGGCGACGGCAAAGAGGATGACCACATAGGCATCGACATTCCCGGTCAGGCTTTGGCTGTTAAGCGACGCCAGAATCCCTCCCCCGAGATATAAGCAGGAATATGCAGTAATCACGACAGAAGGGGAAAGGCCGAACCGGTGGCCGGTCATCCGTTTGCGCGGATAGGGCATCAGGTACAGCAGGGAAAGCAGCAGTCCGATGACATGAATGGCAAGAAGGATGTAACGAAAGGAAGCGGGAGACGCGTCCCGGTACAGGAAGAAGTCGGCATAAAGCTGAAAAGGAGCCAAAGCCAAAAGGAGAAAAGAGGAGTAACGGAGCCTCTGAAGCATTTGGAGATCCCGTTCCTGTTGGTACCGTCCAAGATCGAGGGGCTGGAGGGAGCGGCGGGCGGTGGTTGGCAAAGAAGTCACTCCTCGGTTGCTTAAGTAGATAAGGGTATTTTACCATATTTTGTCGAAAGATAGACGGGTTCGGCAGAAAAAGCAGGAAAAAAGTCCTTTCTTCTGACGTGCCGGTGCGGGGGCCTTGCTTAGTTCCAGGGGCAATCGGGTAAAAAAGGGTAACGAGATTGCCGGGGGAGGGACAAGGATGCGTACCATTAGAAGCTTCCTGCTTGTGCTCGGGCTTATGCTCAGCCTGGTAATGCCGGCTTTCGCCGCGACTACAGGCCTGGTGCATGACGAGGCCGGAATGTTTCCTGCAGGAAATAGTAAGACCTTAGAAGAGACCGCGCAAAAGGGCGCTTATACCTTTCATATTCTGACCGTTACCAGTTTAAAAGGAGAGGAACCGCAGGCCTATGCAGACCGGGTGTACCGGGAGTGGGGGCTCGGCCCTGAAGATATTCTGCTGCTCCTTTCCCGGACGGACCGGCGGGTGGAGATGAACTTTCGCAATCCGGAGCTGCTGCGGAAGCTCGAAGCGCGCATGGGGCGCTCCCAGCCGATCGACGCTTTTGTGGCGGAAGAATTCATTCCCTATGCCCAAGCGGGGGATTTCACCGGCGGGGCGGTTAATTTAATGCGGGCGGTTCAAGAGCTTCCGACTGCCCCGGCCGCCGGGACCGGGTCGGCTCCCGAAGGTATTCCGTCGACGAACCGGACAGGGAGCTCCGGCTTGCCTGTCGGCCCGCTCGTGCTTGGTCTGGCCGCAGCTGCTCTAGCCATGTATCTTATGTACAGCTGGCGGATGCGGGGCCGGCTGGTCCGCCTGCGCGGCGAGGCGGAGTCCACGTTCGTGGCGATCACCCGCACGTCCGAGGAACTGAGGGAGTACATCGGACTCGTGCAGGGCGAGACGGAGAAGCTGGTTCAGGCCGCCGACGGGAAGTTGACGGATTTGACCGTAAGGGCGAATGAGCTGGTGTCTGCCTTGAAGGAGCATGGCGGTTCTTTCCTGAACGCAGCCGGTCTAGGACGGTTTCTGGGCGAGATGGAAGCCCGCCATGCTTCGTTGAAGTCGGAATACGATGAGGTCCATAAGGAAGTCGAGCATCTGGAGAAGGTCGACAAGTCCGTTAAGAGCAAGGTGACCGACCTGTCTTCCCGGCTGCAATCCCTGAAGGCCGAAACGGACAAGCTGGCGCAGGAAAATAGCTTCCCGTTAACGGAGCTTTACAGCCGGCTGGACGAACTGGAGAAGGCCATTGCCCAGGCGGGGGAGCTCGTCCCCTTTGATCCGGTGGAGGCCGAGAAGGCGGGCGGGGAGGCGGAAGCGGTCCTGACGATGCTTGCGACCGATGTGCAGGACGTCGGCCGGTATGAGAAAGACCGCCGGGCGTTTCCCGATTCGGCGGGCCGGATCCGGGAGGAGGTGGGCCGCCTTATCGCGGAGCATCGGCTGAAGCTGCCGGACTTCGATCCTTATGCCCGCCTCGAGCGGGCGGAGAAGCTGTCGGGAGAGCTCCTTGCCGCGCTGCAGGCCGGAAGGATGGAGGAAGTCCGCCGGCTGGCGGAGGAGCGGGACGGGCTTGCCCGGGAGGCGCTCGACCGGACGAAGAGACAGGGCGAGCTCCGGGAGCGCAACCGCGCCGATCTGGCCGGGCTCGAGGAAAGGATCCGGAGGATCCGGCAGGAGGACAACGGTCTTCAGGCAGAGCTTAGCCGGGTGAGGGCCGAGTATGACGAGACCCATTGGCGGGAGCTGCTAAACCGGGAGAGTGTGGTGGAGCAGACTCTAAGCGAAATCGACCGGGGGCTGCCATCGATCCGGACCGAAACGGATGAGGAGCACCAAGCGTTCGAGGCGGCCCGGGAGAAGCTCGATGCCCTGCTTACAAAAGCTTCCTCGGCCGAGAGCTGGCTCGAGGAAGCCGGCCGTCTCGGCCGGGAGCTCGACCGGACGCTTCAGAGCCTGAGGCTCCGGAAGCAGGAGGCTTGGCAGACGTACAATGGGCTGCTGGAAGCTGTCCGAAGCCGGGGCCTCAGCCTGGCGAGCTCCTCCGGACTCGGCGGACTAGCCGGGCAGCTCGCAGCCTGGAACAGCCGCTCGGAAGGCGCGCTGGCTTCCGCCCCGTACAACCTGGCGGAGGCCGACCGGCAGGTGTCCGGGCTGACGGAAGCGGTACGAAGCTTCGCTGAGCTGGCGAACCGGCTGGCTTCCCAGAAGGAAGCGGCCGAGCGCGCGCTGCTGGAAGCGGATGCCCGCTACCGGGCGATGCAGGGCCCCTTCGGGGGCTCCTCCTACGGGCGGTCCTACGCCTCCATGAGGCAGCAGGCCAGACAGCTTCTCGAGGCCGGCGCCTATCAAGAGGCCTACCGGCAAGGGAGCGAGCTCCTTCAGCTGGTCGCGGCGCTGGAGCTGCAGAACCGGCCAGCCGCCGGCCCGGGGGGCTTCGGCTATCCCCGCTCCCGCGGGGGAGGCGGGTATTCGGGCGGCGGGTCCTGGGGCCCCGGCTCGTCGGGACGGTCCTCCGGAGGAGGAAACTGGGGCGGGGGCTCATCCGGTAACCAATCCGGCGGCTCCAAGTGGTAGGCATGGTGAGACGCATCCCAAGCGTGAGCGCGGGACGCGTCTTTTTTGATCAGAAAGCTAATGGGTGATAATCTGTTAGCAATGTTTTCCTGGATGAGATTCGTCCCGGAATTTTGTTGAGAACTTGAGGAGGATAAAGAAAATGTCCTATCCCATCATTAGATCGGTTCATCATGAGGAGTTAGCCGCTCTCCTTGAATTGTACAAGCATCTTCACCAAGAGGATGATCCCGTTGACCTTGAACAAATCAGCGGACTATGGGAGGAGATCCTAAAGGACGAGATGATGAAGATCATGGTAGCGGAAGTTGAGGGCCAGATCGTTTCCTCCTGCGTCGTCACCCTAATCAAGAACCTAACTAGAGGGGGACGGCCTTACGGCTTGATCGAGAATGTGGTCACCCATTCCGATTTCAGAAAAAAGGGTTACGGTAGAATGGTTTTAAACAAAGCGATAGCTTACGCCAAAGAGAGGCGCTGCTATAAGCTCATGCTTATGACGGGCTCCCAAAGAGAAGAGATCCATACTTTTTACAGCAGGTGCGGCTTTCAGAAAGGGATAAAGACAGGTTTTCTTATGAAGATGGGGTAATAGGCAAACTTCTGATAGTAGATAGGGAGTTAACCGTCCTTCCCATGGGGGCGGTTTTATTTTGCTATTATTATAAACAAGGATAATAAACAAAGCCTTGTCCTTTAAAGAACACCGGCTTCAACCGCATCGCGCAGCGCAGGGTACAGGGGGCTGAACCCAAACCGATCCCGAATTTTAGTTGTGTCTACGAGCTGCAGCCAAGACCAATCAAGGGGACGATCCTTTGCGGTCTCGTCGATCGGTTCGTGGTGGATCTTCATAATTTCGGCTGCCGTCACCGGCTCACCGTCGGCTACATTATAAATTTGCCCTTCGCTATTTTTCGCTTCCATGGCAAGGATAACCGCCTGGGCTACATCCGTATGGTGGACCAGGTGAATCCGCTGTGTATGGTTCCAGTGGCGAAACCATTGCAAGCCTTCCGCCAGGTGCGGATCCCCCTCCCCGTATACAAAAGCCAGCCGAAGAATTTGCACGCCTAGACCGTGGTCACGGTGAAGCTCCATCAGGGCATGCTCGGCCGCAGCTTTGGCCCTCGGATAGGGGGCAGCCGGGTTAGGAGGATCCTCCTCTTGGAAAAGCCTGCTCTGACCCGGGCCGTAGACAAGATTAGTGCTTGCAAAGAGGAAACGTGAAACACCTGCCTGCACAGCCGATCGGGCTAAAGCCAGAGTCCCTGCCACATTAACAGCCTGTGTTTCCTCTGGGGTTGCGCCGCGGAAAAAGGCCCCCAAATGAATAACGGCATCCCGGTTAAGGACGGCATGAGACAGGGAGTCCGGCTGAAGCAAATCCCCTTCTATCATCTCCGCGCCCTGATCCTTCAAAGCTTGGGCTTGGGATGGCTGCCGGACCAGTACACCTACGGAATATCCGCGCTGCAGCAGACGCGGGACAAGCCGGCTTCCCACACGGCCGGTGGCACCTGTAACCAAAATCTTCATTTAACTTTCTCCTTTATCCGTTTTATTTTTTGAGCCGGGATGATACCATTCCATTATTAGGTATAGTTTATCGTAGGACCAGATTCAGTTTATCGTAGGATGGGAAGAGTCAGGATAGGGGGAAGCACAATGGACGATTTAGAGAGGCGGGAAGCTCTAGCCGATTTTCTAACGACACGCAGGGCCCGTTTGTCCCCGGCGGATGTAAATCTTCCTTCAACCAGCCGTCGTCGGACGCCCGGACTGAGACGTGAGGAAATAGCCCAATTGGCCAATATCGGAACCTCCTGGTATGTGGCCTTGGAACAGGGGAGAAACGTTCATCCCTCTGAACAAGTTTTGGAGAGCCTGGCCGAGGCGCTTCAACTGACTTTTGCTGAGCGCCGGCATCTGTTCCGGTTGGCCCAGCCGTTATCCTCGACCCTAACGAATACTCCGCCGGAGGAAACCGTCAGCCCTTCCTTGCGGCAGGCGGTACAAGCCCTCAATCCCCATCCCGCCTACATCATAGGAAGACGGTGGGACCTGCTGATCTGGAACAGGGCCGCGGAGCTTGTTTTTTCCTTTTCGGATATAGCTCCTCCTCATTCACGAAATTTAATTTGGCGGACCTTCACGAGTCCCGTGTTGCGCCGGCATTGGAATTGGGAGCAGCTTGCCCAAAGTCTGATTGCTCAGTTTCGCGCAGACTGTGCGCGTTACCCGGGAGATCCGTGGTTCGGGGAATTGATCGAAGATCTCAAGCAGAACAGTGAGGAATTCTCCTCATGGTGGTCCCGCCATGATGTGAAAAGAATCCCGGATGGTCTTAAGCAAATGGAGCACGAGAAGCTAGGGGCCCTCGAATTTGATCATGTCACCCTGGAGGTTGCTGACGGAACGGATCAGAAGTTCATTCTTTATACCTGTGCATCGAAGACCTCTGCCAAGCTCTCGCCGCTTTTGGAAAGGTAATTAGCCTCTCTCATTTCGTTCCCCTCCGATGTCACAAATCAGAGCCTTGCGTTGTTATATGGGCAAAACGCAAAAGGAGCTGGGGAAAGATGAACGACTTGACCTGTATAGTTATCGGAGGCGGCCATGTAGGGCTGGGAGCGCTCAAAGCGATAAAGGAAGAGACCCGGGACATGGCGGGCGGGCGGCGGATTCGGTTTATTCTGATCGACAAGCAGCCCGGTCATGTGCGCAAAATTCTTCTGTTCCGTCCGGCCGTGGGCGAGGAGCAGATTATGATTCCCTGGACGCACTATTCGTTTTTCGAAGGGGTTGAATTCATCCAAGGTACGGTTACGTCCGTGGACAGCAGAGGAAAACAGCTTCACTATGAGGATGGGCAAGGGAAGGAGGCCCGCCTGGATTATGACCTTTTGGTCGTAGCGATCGGCAGCATCGTTCGGCAGCCGAATCCCGATCAGGGCGGCATCGCTCTGACCGACCTGCAAACCGCGGCGGACATCCGGAGGCGCTGGCACGCCAACCTGCAGAGAGCTGCCGGCGAGACGAACCCTGCGGAACGAAAGCGGCTGATGTCCATAGCGGTTGCGGGAGCGGGCATCAGCGGTGTAGAGACATCCGCCGAGCTGGCTCTTGAGATGCGGAAGGAAGCCTCGTCTCTAGGACTTACCCCATCCGATATCTCGGTCTATTTGCTGAGTGGAGAGAAACGCTTATTCCTGGAAGGATCCGAGAAGGTTGGACGTAAATTGGATCAGATCCTCCGAGAATGCGGCGTAACCGTACTTTACAACCGTAAGGTGATGCAGGAGGAAGCAGGAGGGGTGACGCTCAGCAATGGGGATCGTCTGCCGGTTGGTCTATGCATATGGACGATTGGTCTGATTCCGAATCCGGCCCTTCGCCAGATGGGCTTGCCCCTTACCCCTGATGGCCAAGTGCTGGTGGATGAATGCTATCGCGTCAAGGGGGCGCCTGGCGTCTACAGCATTGGAGACTGTGCAAGAATTGTCGATCCGAGAAACGGCAAGGCGGATCTTATGAGATGCGGAGAAGGCGGGCTGCAGGCCGATCGGTTGGGGAAAATCCTGTTATCCGATCTGGAGGGCCGCCCCGCGCCGGTTCACAAATCCCCGAGTTCCATCTTGGAATTCTTCTGCATCGGTCTGGGGGAAAACCGCGGATTGGTGTGGGGACGCAAATGGGGACTGGATATGATCATAACGGGAAAGCTGGCGTGGAAAATCCGCAATCTGGCATGGGATGCAGGCAGTAGGCTTCGATAAAAACAAGAGACCAAGCTCAACAGCCCGGAGAAGGGAAGAAGGCGAATGGAGGAACTGTACGATCAATACAAAGCGCTGCTGTTTACACTGGCGTATCAATTGACAGGCTCGGCGGCAGACGCGGAAGATGCGGTACAGGACGTGTTTGTTAAGGCCTGCGACGTGCATCCCGAACGATTGGAGGAGCCGAAGGCGTATCTGTGCAAAATGGTAACCAATCACTGCCTTAATCAGCAGAAGTCGGCGCGGAAGAAGAGGGAGATGTATGTAGGGCCTTGGCTGCCCGAACCGATTCGGACACAGGAGACGGATACGCTCGAGATGACGGTCGTCCGCCGCGATCTGCTGTCTTACGCCATGCTGGTCCTGTTGGAGCGGTTGACGCCGGCAGAGCGGACAGTTTTCGTCCTGCGTGAGGGGCTGGGCTTCGATTATCCCGATATTGCGGAACTGCTCGGCAAGCAGGAAGCGAACTGCCGCAAGCTGTTAAGCCGGGCCAGAGGCAAGATGGGAATATCCGAAGAGGAGCCGGTTGCGGCGGAAGCGGTGGAAATGGAATGGGTAAGCCGGTTCCTTTCCTCTCTCGAGCAAGGGAACGTCGATCATATGATGTCTCTGTTGACCGAAGACGTCATGCTCGTCTCCGATGGAGGCGGCAAAGTAACCGCGTCGACGCGTCCTCTGCAAGAGCGCGATCGCGTGGCTCGGTTCCTGCTCGGCGTGTTTAAGAACGCCCAGTCCTTTTATCCGAATAGTCTTCAATTCGAGAGGGCCTCTCTGAACGGGGAGGCCGGAATCGTCTTTCGTTCGGGGAATGAAACGCTGGGCGCCATGTTTATCCAGCTCCGGCAAGGTAAGCTTGCCAGAATCTATTTCGTAGTGAACCCGGATAAGCTTGCCCGGGTTTAAGCAGTCGGCTGGAGCCCCCATCCCTCGCTGTTATGACCCATCGAAAGAACAGACAGCTTGTAAACGAGCGCGTACGCAAATAAACAGGCAGCCGCCCTGGCTGCCTGTTTTCTTCTTCTTCTGCTAGCTTTGCTGGTTCTCCTGCATCTTCAAATACTCCCTCATTTTGTGGAGATAGGCCGGCGCGTCCATCGGGTCGGTGATTAGCTCGATAATGCTCATGCTTTCCGCGTTCCGCCGGGCTGCCTCTTCAATGGCGTCATCCAACTCGCCGTTGGTTCTTACCTGGACGGTGTAGGCGTCTCCGCCAAAGGCTTCGACCAGCTTCGTATACGACCACTGGGGAATCTCGTTGTACTTCTGATTCCGGGTTTTGACATTCAGGTATTTCTCGATCGTATACCCGCTGTTGTTCAGAACAAAAATGATGGGGTGGTACCCGCCAGCCAACAGGGAGCTTATTTCCTGAACCGTCAGCTGCAGCGCCCCTTCCCCGGTAAACAACAGAACGCGGCGTTGGCCGCCCGCTACACTGGCCCCGAAGGCAGCCGGAGTGGCGTAGCCTATGCTTTCCCAGCCGGCCTGCGCGATGTAATCGACTCCCTGGGGAAGCCGAACCTGGGACAGGCCGTAAGTCAGCGTGCCCGTGTCGACCACCAAGATGTCGTCTTGCTTCAGCATCCGCTGGAACCGCGGGTAGTAGGAGGCCGAGGTAAGCGGCTCATCGGCTCCGCCGGTGACCGTGTCATACGGAAAAGAAACCTGCGGAATGCCCGCTTTCGGTTGAAACCCGACAGCCTGAAGGGCGGACAGCATGTCTTCCGCTTTAATGTTCCGGTAGGCGGCTTCCCCTATTTGCACATGATCCGGCTGGATCCGGATCATGCGGGAGGATTCCAGCTTGGCGGTAAAGTTAGCGGTGTTGCTGTCCGACCAGACGACCCCGACGGCTAGGACACAATCCGCCTCTTCCACCACGGCGCTAACCTCCTGGCTGCCAAACGCCCCGCCATACATTCCGATGTAGTTAGCGTGGCTCTCATCCAAAGAGCTCTTGCCGAGCATCATAGATGCCGTAGGAATCTGCATGGCTTCCGACAGCTTCTGAACCTGGGGGCCGAGCCCGTACCTCTGCACCGGATGATCCGCAAGAATCACCGCGCTCTTGGCGTTATCCAGCAGCCGACGGGCATGAGCCGTAGCCGCTTCCAGCGAGCTGGCGTTCGTTTGCTTGTCCTCGGGTTGAAAAGAACGGGGCACGATGGGCTGCGTCACCTGATCGATCGCGACGACCAGATAAACCGGTTTTTTCCGTTCTTTGGCTATTCGGATAGCGGCCGGAATTTCGATGGCGGCGTTCTGCGGGGTGACCACCGCGGTGTAGGCGGTAATCGGCTCATACACTTGGCGGAAAGCGTCGTAGTTGCCGTCATGCAGAGTATGGTGAAGCAGCTTATGCTCCTGCTGGAGCATGGATTTGGGCGAACCTACGATGTGAATGACCGGTACGCTTTCACTGTAAGAACCGGCGATGGCATTGCACGCGCTAAGCTCCCCGACGCCGAAAGTCGTAATGAGGGCCGCCATTCCTTTTATCCTGGCGTAGCCGTCGGCTGCGTATCCAGCGTTAAGCTCGTTGCGGCCGTTAATGAAATCGATGCCTTCGTACTGCTCCAGAGCATCGAGCAGAGTAAAATTATAGTCTCCCGGGATTCCGAAAATCTCGCGGATACCCTCCTTTTTAAGGCAATCCAGCAAAAACACTCCCAGTGTGACAGATGATTTATCCTGTTCTTCGGTCATTTTACTTCTCCTTTCCCTTCGGTCTCCTTACTTATTACCCTTGTTATTCGGCTTTATCCAAAAAACCAGAGTAACCGGGAACCGGTTCCCCTCTGGGGTTCATTCCGTGTTTGGTAGGATAAGGATTGGCTCTCAAGAGGAGGAAGTAATGTTATAATATGGATAATGGGGATTTAGGAACCCCTAGCATGGTCACAGAACAAGGGAGGTACGTTGTTGAAGAAGGACGGGAAGCCGGACTCCATGCGAGAAAATTTGGTGATCGCCATTCCGATTCATTTTGCAGCGTGGGTGAAGATCCTTTATTCTGGAGCTTTGAGCCGTTAAATGGGTTCTTGCTCCCCAATGTCAACAACACGCCTGCCTTTCTTACGCTGTCCCAATGGACGGCCCAGTCTTTACTGGTCATGAATTTATTTGGTTGCCTGATCCAGAAGGTCGTAAAGAAGTTCAATGGCTCGGTCACGGAATGGAAATTCTCTGCTCACCTTATTTTCACTATTGTTCATATCCTGGCTGTTGGGGTTCTGTCGGTTGCCCTCTTAGGGTTCGAGGATTTGTAGGAATAGACCGACGAAGGAGGCTCCGGATGAGAGCATTTCCGATTGTTCTGTTAGTTAGCTTTTTGTTGACGGGCTGCACCACTGCTGAAGAGAAATTTACTTCGAAATGGGTTTCGAGTGATGAAGGACTATACCAGGTCTATCTCGTTTACGCCGACAGCGCACAGATGAAGCTTTCTTTTAACAAAGCACTGCTCGATCTAAACCCCTACCAATCGAAAATAGAGAATATTATCGGGATGTACGACATGCCGGAGGCAAAGGAGGCATTCGGGCTTCAACAATTCCCCGCGGCCTTGGTTTTCGATTCGGAAAAGCTGCTCCTTAAGACGTCCAGCTACGCAGAACTGCAGAGGTTTTTTAGGAAGGCGGAACTAAAAGGCTGGATCAGCCACGATCCCTCCTTATTGCCGGTACCCCGGAAGAGAGAAGTTACGGTGGCAACGACCCGTTTTCCCTGCCTTCCAGCTTTCAAGAATTCATCCCGGATTGCCTAAAAAAAGATTGCGAAGGAAAGGGGTTTCATGATATCGTGAGAATAAGCGCTTAACCTCATCTTAAAAACCAAGGCCATTTCTTTATTCGGCCAGTGTAGAAACAGAAAAATTGCCTCCGGCAAGCCTAACCTTATATATAAGCAGGCCGGTAAACGGCAGGTGCAGCATAGTCCTAAATAAATTAGTAAAAAGACAAACGCTTTTTTTTACGGACAAGATTAAGCGCTTAATCCATTTGAAGGAGGACGCTCATGGGAACCATTAGGCTGACGATGGCTCAGGCTCTGCTGAAGTTTCTGGATCAGCAGTACCTGTCGGTCGATGGCAGGGAAACGAAGTTCGTGCATGGAGTGATGGGCATTTTTGGCCACGGGAATGTGACCGGCATAGGGGAGGCGCTGGAGCGGAGCCCGGGGAGCCTTGTGTACATCCAGGGAAAAAATGAGCAGGGAATGGTGCACGCAGCGGCGGCCTTCGCCAAGCAGAGCGCCCGGCGCCGGATCATGGCCTGCACCACCTCCATCGGCCCCGGCGCGCTTAACATGGTGACCGCGGCGGCCACCGCCACCGTCAACCGCATTCCCGTGCTCCTGCTTCCGGGCGATAACTTCGCTTCCCGGCAGCCGGATCCGGTTTTGCAGCAGCTCGAAGTGCCGGGGGACTATACGGTCTCTGCGAACGACCCGTTCAAGGCCGTCAGCCGGTATTGGGACCGGATCGTCCGACCGGAGCAGCTTATGTCCGCCGCGCTGCAGGCGATGAGGGTTCTGACGAACCCGGCGGAGACCGGAGCCGTAACGCTGGCGCTCCCGCAGGATGTGCAGGCGGAAGCCTACGACTACCCGGAGGAGTTCTTCACCCGGCGGGTTCATTATGTGGACCGGCAGCCGGCTTCTAAGGAAGCGGTAAAGCGCGCAGCGGACCTGCTTCGCGGGAAGAAGAGACCGCTCCTGATCGCGGGAGGCGGGGTTCTCTACTCCGGAGCGATGGAGGAGCTGAAGGAATTTGCCGAGGCGTTCCATATCCCGGTAGCCGAAACCCAGGCGGGCAAAAGCTCCCTGCCGTGGAACCATCCCCTGAATACAGGAGGGGTTGGGGTAACCGGCACGAGCGCCGCGAACCGGCTCGCCCGGGAGGCCGACCTCATCATCGGCGTCGGGACGCGCTACTCCGATTTTACGACCGCGTCGAAATCGGCGTTCGGTCATCCGGAGGTTCAGTTCCTGAACCTCAATGTAAGCGCCTTCGACTCCGCCAAGTGGGGAGGGGCGGCCATACAGGCCGATGCGGCCGAAGGCTTGGCCGCCTTGCGCGAGGCATTAACCGGGGAAGGCGATTCCCCTTACCGTTCCGGGTATGCCGAAGGGGAAATCGCGGCCTTAAAGCGGGAATGGGAAGCGGAAGTGGACCGGCTGTATGCACTGGAGCATGAAGAAGGACTCGCGCAGACCCGCGCCCTCGGCGTCATCCAGGAATCCATCGGGGCCGGCTCCGTCGTCGTATGCGCGGCGGGAAGCCTTCCGGGGGACCTGCACCGGCTGTGGAGGCCGGAAGAGCCGCGCACCTACCATATGGAATACGGCTTCTCCTGCATGGGCTATGAGGTAAGCGGAGCCTTCGGCGCCGCACTCGCCGATCCGGACCGGGAAGTCTATGCCCTCGTCGGGGACGGCAGCTACCTGATGCTGCATTCCGAGCTGATCACGAGCCTGCAGGAAGGCCGCAAAATCACCGTGCTGCTGTTCGACAACCACGGCTTTCAATGCATCCACAACCTGCAGCGCGGGCACGGAAGCGACGGCTTCGGCAACGAATTCCGCTACCGTGAGAAGGAAACGGGCCGCCTGACGGGCGGGTACCTGCCGATCGATTTCGCGGCGCATGCCCGCAGCCTGGGGGCCGCATCCTACAAGGCCAGTACCGCCGAGGAGCTGCGCCAGGCCATCGCCGATGCCAAGAAGGAGAACCGGACGACGCTGATCGAGATTCCTGTCGTTCCGGGAACCAACACGGACGGCTATGAGTCGTGGTGGAATGTGGGCGTGCCGGAGGTGTCGGAGAGCGGGAAGGTCGTCGAAGCCCACCAGGAAATGAAGAAACGGATTCAAGCCGCTAAACCATTCTGAATGAGAGGAAGATTCCATTTATGGCAATGCCGAATTGGCCTTTCCGGCTGGGGGCGCATCCGATCAACTGGGTCGGCGAGGACGTTAAGGAGCACGGGGAAAGCACCCCTTTTGAGCAGATCGTTGACGAAATGCAGGCGCTCGGGCTGCGCGGAACCGAGATGGGCCGCAAGTATCCGACGGATCCATCCATCCTCAAGCAGGAGCTCGCCCGCCGGAACCTTCAGCTCGTTTCCCAATGGAAGTCCGTGCTGTTCTCGGACCCCTCTTACCGGGAGGAGGAGCTGGAAGCATACCGGAAGCATGTGCTGTTCCTGAAGGAGATGGGCAGCGAAGTGATCAGCACCTGTGAGGTCGGTGGGTCGCTGCATTTCGATCCCCGGCGAACGCCGAATGAGAGGGAGGTTCTTCGTCTCGACGAGGAGGGATGGGCGAGTCTCGCCGAGGGCTTGAATGCCGCGGGAGCCATCGCCAGGGAGCACGGGCTGAAGCTTACGTACCACCATCATGGAGGCACGGCGGTCGAGCGTCCCGAAGAGATCGACCGCCTGATGGAAATCACCGATCCCCAATTGGTCTATCTTCTGTTCGATACGGGCCATGCCTATTACGGCGGAGCGGAGCCGCTGGATGTGCTGCGCAAGCATTACGACCGCATCGCCTATATTCATCTGAAGGATATCCGCCGCTCCGTCCTGGAGGAAGCAAGAGCCGAGAACGCCGATTTCATCACGTGCATCCGGCGGGGAGTCTTTACCGTCCCGGGTGACGGTGATCTCGATTTCCGGCCCGTCCTCTCGGAATTGTTGGATCGGGGCTACAGCGGCTGGGCGATGCTAGAAGGGGAACAGGACCCGGCGGAGCATCCGGCCTATGAGCTGGCGCAGCAAGCGATCAAGTATTTGGAATCCCTAACTCCGGCAAAGGCGGGTGACTAACGATGACTTATGTAGCTTTTCCTTCTTCCAAAGAGCTGGATTTTACGGCCATCGGCCGATTGTGCATCGATCTGAACGCAAATGAAATCAACCGTCCCATGGAACAGACGAGCACGTTTACCAAGTATGTCGGGGGCTCCCCTGCCAATATCACGATCGGGCTGTCTAGGCTCGGGCTCAAAACGGCCTTTATCGGCAAAATCGCCGACGACCAGATGGGCCGGTTCATCGAAGACTATTTGACCCGCAACGGGATTGAGACGGGAAATGTCGTGACGGACCGGACGGGCGCCGTGACCGGTCTGGCTTTTACCGAGATCAAAAGCCCGACGGACTGCAGCATCCTCATGTACCGGGACAACGCGGCGGACCTCAAGCTGACGCCGGGAGAAGTCCGCGAGGACGTCATCGCCCGTTCGAAAATGCTTCTCATCTCCGGCACAGCGCTTGCCGCAAGCCCTTCCCGGGAAGCGGTGTTCCTTGCCCTCGATTATGCCAAAAAGCATGGCTGCGTCATCGCCTTCGATCTGGACTTCCGGCCTTACACTTGGACCTCGGCAGAAGAAACCGCCGTGTACTACAACCTGGCGGCGGAGAAATGCGACATTATCCTCGGCACGCGCGAGGAGTTTGACATGATGGAGCGCTTCGAGCAGAACCCGGAGCGGAGCGATCAGGTGACGGCGTCCAAATGGTTCCGCCACTCGGCGCAGATCGTGATCATCAAGCACGGCAAGGACGGCTCCATCGCCTACACGAAGGACGGGCAGGAGCACCGCGCCCAGACGTTCCCCGCCAAGGTGGTCAAAACTTTCGGAGCCGGGGATTCCTACGCCGCCGGCTTCCTGTACGGCCTGATGCAGGGCTGGACGCTGGAGAAGAGCATGGAGTACGGAAGTGCCGCGGCCTGCATCGTCATCTCGAGCCACAGCTGCTCGGACGCCATGCCGACGTCGGCCCAGGTGGACGACTATATCGCCCGCTGCGAACGCGGGGAAATTACCGCCAATTAAGGAACGAGGAAAGGGGTACATCACGATGGCAGAACGGTTGAAGAATTGGATCGGCGGTGAATGGGTCGAATCCGCAGCACAGGAGACGGAGGCCGTCTATAACCCGGCGACGGAGGAGATTCTGGCCCAGGTCCCCCTATCTACTAAGGAGGACGTGGACCGCGCGGTGCAGGCGGCGGAGAAGGCCTTCGCGGGCTGGAGCCGTACGCCGGTTCCGAAGAGGGCGCGGGTACTGTTCAAGTACCAGCAGCTGCTCGTTGAGCACTGGGAAGAGCTGGCCCGGCTCGTGACACTGGAGAACGGCAAGAGCTACGGCGAAGCGTACGGCGAAGTGCAGCGCGGCATCGAATGCGTGGAGTTCGCGGCCGGAGCCCCCAATCTCATGATGGGCAAGCAGCTGCCGGACATTGCGACGAACCTCGAATCGGGCATGTTCCGCTACCCCGTGGGAGTCGTCGGCGGCATTACGCCGTTTAACTTTCCGATGATGGTGCCGTGCTGGATGTTTCCGCTTGCGATCGCCTGCGGGAACACGTTCGTGCTGAAGCCGTCCGAGCGCACCCCGCTGCTTGCGAACCGGCTCGCCGAGCTCTTCCAGGAAGCCGGTCTTCCGGAAGGAGTGTTTAATATCGTCCATGGGGCCCGCGATGTGGTGAACGGGATTCTGGAGCACCCGGGCATCCGGGCCGTATCCTTCGTCGGCTCCCAGCCGGTGGCGGAGTATGTGTACAAGACGGCCTCGGCGAACGGCAAAAGGGTTCAGGCTCTCGCGGGAGCGAAGAACCATTCGATCGTCTTGCCGGATGCCGACCTCGACCTGGCCGTGAAGGAGATCATCAACGCCGCCTTCGGCTCGGCCGGGGAACGCTGCATGGCCTGCTCCGTGGTGGTGGCCGTCGGAGAGATCGGCGAGGAGCTCGTCAGCCGGCTGAAGGAAGCGTCGGATAAGCTTACGATCGGCAACGGCATGGAGGAGGGGACCTTCCTCGGCCCCGTTATCCGCGGTCCTCACAAGGAGCGGACGCTTTCCTACATCGAGAATGGAGAGAAGGAAGGGGCACAGCTGGTACGGGACGGACGCAGCGATGAGGCGGTATCCGGCCAAGGCTATTTTGTCGGGCCCACGCTGTTTGACGGGGTTCAAACCGGCATGAAGCTGTGGGAGGACGAAATCTTCGCTCCGGTGCTTTCCATCATGAGGGCGGAAAGCTTGGAAGAGGCCATTGCTTACGCCAATCAGTCCGACTTTGCGAACGGGGCGTGCCTCTTTACCCGCAGCGGGGCGAACATGCGCCAGTTCCGCGAAACGATCGACGCGGGAATGCTTGGCGTCAACCTGGGAGTCCCGGCTCCGATGGCGTTCTTCCCCTTCTCGGGCTGGAAGAAGTCGTTCTACGGCGATCTTCATGCCAACGGCATGGACGGAGTCGAGTTCTATACCCGCAAGAAAATGGTCACCACCCGCTGGTAAGCTAACGGATGGCCGTCGTTAGGCCATGGGAAAGGAAGTTGACGATGAAGCTGGTTTCCATGACATCCATGCTACGGCAGGCCTTGGAAGGAGGCTATGCCGTCGGGCAGTTCAATTTAAACAACCTGGAGTTCACCCAGGCCATTCTGCTGGCGGCGGAGGAAGAGAAGACCCCCGTGATCCTTGGAGTCAGCGAAGCGTATATCCCTTACATGGGAGGCCTGCCCTGCATCGCGGGCATGGTCCGGTCGCTCATGGAGCATTACGGCACAACCGTTCCGGTCGCCCTTCACCTGGATCACGGCTCCTCCTACGAGGTGTGCCTACGAGCGCTCCACGCGGGCTTCACGTCCGTCATGATCGATGCGTCGCATCATGAGCTGGACCGCAATATCGACATCACGGCCCGCGTGACGGAAGCCGCCCACGCCCTGGGAGCCTCGGTAGAGGCGGAGCTCGGGCGGATTACCGGCCGGGAAGACGACCTCGTCGTGGACGAGGCGGAGGCAATGTACGCCGTCACGGAAGAGTGCGTCCGGATGGTCCGCGAAACGGGCATCGACTGTCTCGCCCCCGCCCTCGGCTCCGTGCACGGTCCGTACCGGGGCCAGCCGAAGCTCGGCTTCGAACGGATGGGCGAAATCCGGCGCCTGACCGGCCTGCCTCTCGTGCTTCACGGCGGAAGCGGCCTTCCGGAAGAGGAGATCCGTCAGGCCATCTCGCTCGGAACGGCCAAAATCAACGTGAACACCGACAACCAGGCCGCCTGCACGGCCGTTATCCGCGCCTATCTGGCGGAGCATCCAGAGGCCTATGATCCGCGGTCTTACCTTATTCCGGCCCGCCAGGCCATCCAGTCGGCGGTGCAGGACAAAATTCGTCTGTTTCAAAGCTCGGGAAAAGCAGGAGGAAGCCTATCATGACGAAGATCAGAATTGGAATCATCGGCGCCGGACGGATCGGCAAAATTCATACGGAGAACCTCCTCCGCCTGCCGGAGGTCGAAGTGAAGGCGGTAAGCGATTTGTTCGCCGGCCCCGAGCTGAAGGCCTGGGCGGACGAACGCGGCATCCGCACCCTGACGACGGACAGCGCGGACCTGATCAACGATCCGGAGATCGATGCGCTGTTCATCTGCTCGTCGACGGACACGCATGTTCCGCTGATCAAACAGGCTGCGGAGGCCGGCAAGCACGTTTTCTGCGAGAAGCCGGTCAGCATGGACATCGACCAGACCGAGGAAGCGATTGAAGCCGTCCGCAAAGCGGGGGTCAAGCTGCAGATCGGCTTCAACCGCCGGTTTGACCACAATTTCAAAAGAGTCCGGGAGCACATTGCCGGGGGAACGATCGGGGAGCCCCATCTCGTGAAAATTACGTCCCGGGACCCGAATCCCCCTCACCGGGATTATATCCGGGTTTCGGGAGGACTTTTTATGGATATGGCGATTCATGACTTCGACATGGCCCGCTTCCTGACGGGGAGCGAGGTATCCGAGGTGTACGCCCAGGGAAGCGTGATGATCGATCAGGCGTTCGCCGAGTTCGGTGATATCGACACGGCCGTGACGTTCCTCCGCTTCGAGAACGATGTGCTCGGCATGATCGACAACAGCCGCAAGGCGGTTTACGGGTACGACCAGCGGGTGGAGGTTTTCGGTTCGGGCGGCAGCGTAAGCGTCGCAAACGATCATCCCAATACGGCCGTCGTCAGTACCTCGGAAGGGATCACAAGCGACAAGCCGCTTCATTTCTTCCTCGAACGCTACAACGAGGCCTATGTCGAAGAGACCAAGCGGTTTATCGACTCGCTCGTTAACGGGACGCCGCTTGCGGTCGACGGCACCGATGCCCTGCAGGCGGAACGGATCGCACTTGCCGCCAAGCTGTCCCAGAAGCTGAACCGTCCGGTGAAGCTGTCCGAAATCAGCGAGCTGAGAAAGCAAGTAACCTTCGCTCATTAGAACACATCCGGCCTGACCGCCGGAATACTACGGAAACGAGGTGCGCACCATGTCCAACCTGATCGTATCGCCGGCCCAACCGCCCGGTCCGGAAGGAAGGCTGATGAACATTACCCCCGAATCCGCCGGGTGGGAGTATGTGGGCTTCGAGGTGCTCCGGCTTTCCCCCGGAGAGACCATACGCCGGGAAACCGGGGACCGGGAGGTTTGCCTGGTTCTGCTGAGCGGCCGGGCGGATGTCGCGACGGCCCGGGAAGCTTGGGAGAACGTGGGCGACCGGATGAGCATTTTCGAGAAAAAGCCCCCCTGCTCCGTCTACGTTCCGAACGGGGACCATTACCGCGTGACGGCGGTTACGGAGCTGGAGCTCGCGGTTTGTTCCGCGCCGGGGAAGGGAACGCATGCCGCCCGGCTCATTTCGCCGGGTGAAGTAGGAACCGAAACGCGAGGATACGGCAATCTGGAGCGGCAGATCCATAATATTCTGCCGGAGGGAGAGCCGGCGGACAGCCTGCTCGTGGTCGAGGTGTTCACCCCGAATGGCCACTGGTCGAGCTACCCGCCCCACAAGCACGACCGGGACGCGCTTCCGGACGAATCCTTTCTGGAGGAAACCTATTACTTCCGGGTGGATCCCGGCCAGGGCTTTGCCGTCCAGCGGGTGTATACGGATGACCGTTCGCTCGATGAAACGCTGGTGGTGCGTAACGGGGAAGCCGTCCTCGTGCCCCGGGGGTATCATCCGGTGGGGGCCCCTCCAGGTTACGACGTCTACTACTTGAATGTCATGGCGGGCCCGCACCGGACCTGGAAGTTCCATAACGACCCGGATCACAGCTGGATTATGACGCCGCCTGGTGCCTTATCCGGTAACGCGGCCGGCGAGTAAGCCTCTGGATACGAGCGATAGGAACGTAGAACCCTCCTCACGGATATGGCACCGCCAGCAAGCGGGCCGAGTAAAGGTTTGCAACTTCCTCTCCCTATCGGCATAATAGCAGTAGGAGATAACCGGGAGAACAGCCCCTTGGACGGGCGGAAGAAAGTCGGGCCGCTTCCCATTCCGGAGGCGGCCCGACCGCCGTTTAAGCCAGGGACAGAGGCAAAGGAGATTTCGGACAAGAGCGATGAAAGCAACCATTTACGATGTAGCCAAAGAGGCCGGGGTATCGATTGCAACCGTGTCGAACGCCATTAACGGCAAGGGCAAGGTCAGCCGGAAGCGGCGGGAGCAAATATTAGAAATTATGGAAAGGCTGCAGTACCAGCCGAGTGTCATCGCCTCCGCCTTGATGGGGAAGCAGACTTATACGGTAGGCATGCTCATTCCGGACATCTCCAACCCCTTTTTTGCGGAGATCGCGAGGGCGGTGGAGGACCGGGCGCATCAGGAGGGCTACAGCGTCATCATTTGCAGCACCGACAACCGGGATGAGCGGGTGGAGCGGTATTTAACCCTGCTTCAGCAAAAAAGCGTCGACGGCATCATCATCGGTACGGGAATCGAGGACCTCGACATCCTTCGCCGTCTTCAGGCCAATGGCGTCCCGCTCGCCATGATCGCGCGCGAAGCGCCGGCGTTATCCGTCGACACGGTGGTGACGGATGACGAGACCGGCGGCCGGCTGGCCGCGGAGCATCTCGTTTCGCTTGGCCACCGGAGATTGGCGGTGCTGGCCGAAAGCCGCAAGGTCAGCTCCTCCCGGGAGCGGATCCGGGGCTTCCGGGAAGGCTTGTCCGCGGCCGGGATCGCCCTGGAGGAGGAGAGCATTGCCGTCTGCGAATACAAGGTAGAGGATGGCAAGCGGCGGGCCTTGGAGCTGCTCGCCCTGCCGCCGGAGGAGCGCCCGACGGGGATCTTCTGCTGCAACGATCTGCTGGCGATCGGAGCGCTGCAGGCGGCCAAAGAGAAAGGAATCCCTGTGCCGGAGGGTCTTTCGATCGTCGGCTTCGACGACACCATTCTGGCCTCGGTCACCGACCCGCCGCTGACGACGGTCGCCCAGCCGATGGAGGAGATGGGCCGGCTCGCTTTTGACCGGCTGGCGGCCTGCCTGCAGAGACGGGATTCCGAGAGGCAGCGGGTGGTCCTGAAGCCGGAGCTGAAGGCCCGCCGCTCTACCGCCCCCGCCCCGCAATAACCCGAAATGATGAACCCTTTCAGGAGAGAGGCCAAACGGCCCGCCTGAAGGGGTTTTGTCGTTTTATTCCAGAAAAGGATAAGCTGATGCTGATAAAGATTGCCAGGGTAAGAATACTTTAGTGTATAATAGGGCAGGAAATTTAATTCTTTAGCCTTATACCAGACTAGAGGAGGACAAAAGAGAATGGAAAACACGCCGCTTCAGCCGGCAGGCATCGGCAAGCTGCTGGACCGGAGCTTCCAGCTGTACCGCAAGCATTTTGTTACGTTATTTTTAATCGGCCTTATTTTATTCGGACCGTTCTATCTGCTGTATCATCTGCTCTTAGGAACGTCCGACGCCGGAGATTCGGCTTCCTGGATAAGCGAGATCCAGTCGGGAGCGTCCGTCGAGGACATTTTGAGCCGCGGGGCGGCGAACCAAGTCGTGGCTCCGGAGGCCATCGGCCGGGTGCTGCTGTTTACTTTTTTGGCGCTGCCCCTCTTTATGTTCGGCTTGATGCCGGTTGCCGTGTCGTCGGTCGTGTACCTCGTCCGGGCCGTCCTTTACGGAGAGGAAGGGACCTCCATCGGGGAGCTGTTGAAGAAAGCTTTCCGCCGCTTCGGCGCCCTGCTCGGGAGCAGCCTTCTCTTTGGCTTATGCATGCTGGGCATCTACCTAGCGGTTGTGATCGGGGTCGTGATTGTGGCCGTGGTTCTGGGAGCCGCCGGCAATCTGTTCGGAGGTTCGGGCGGAATAGGAGCGGCCGTCCTGTTCATGTTTCTCATTTTTGCGGCTCTGTTTATCGGCATCTTCTTCTTTATGATCCGCTGGGGCTATTATCTTCCTTCCGTGGCATTAGGGGAAGATGCGCCCGGCCTCGGCCGGAGTTGGAGATTGACGCGCGGAAGCTTCTGGCGTCTGTTCTTCATGTATTTCGTGCTGGGGATTATCCTGTATGTCTTCATGCTGGTGGTTGGTCTTGTAATCGGGGCGGTTGCCGGCGGCGGGTTGGCCGGTCAGCTGCTGCAGACGCTCCTCACCCTGGTTCTCTTTCCGCTGTGGCTCGTTCCCTATGCGGTCAGTTATTTTGATCTGACCGTGCGGTCGGACGGAGCCGGTCTGGAAAGGCTTATCCAGAGTACGGTCTATGGAGGAGTCGGAGGAGCTTCCTACGGAGACCGCGAGGCTGCAGACCCGTTTGGGGTAAGCCGCGGGGAAGGGGAACAGGCACGTCCGGTCGAGGATTCCTATAGGGAGCGCCGCACGGAACGCCCCCTTTCCGATTCCCTGAACGGAAGCCCAAGCGGGGGCACCGCCGATCGGGAAACGGAGCCGGACCGCAAGGACGGCCGGGAGCCGGAAGCCGGGCCCCGGCCGGATGAGGAGAAATGATCCAGCCGGATTCCGCCGCCCGCGACCGGGAGCGGTTGGAAGAGATTTTGGCGGGGAAAGAATACCGGGCGTATGAGCAGGGGGACGGAGGGTCCTTTCTGATGGACACCCTGAAGCCGGTTGTCCGGTGGCTGCGCCAGCACTTTCCGGACGTCACCCTGCCGCGGGGAACCGCTTCTTTTCTGAATGATATCCTGCTCGTCCTCTTGGTGGCCCTGGCGGGCTATGCCGTCTATTGGTTCTCCAGGCAGCTTGTGCGAAAGGGCGCCTGGCCGGGCTACTCTTATTATCCGGCGGATGGCGAGGACCGGTCGTACCGGCATTACTGGAAGCTGGCGGAGGAGAAGGAGAGAGCCGGCGAGTGGAGAGAAGGGGTGAGGGCTTTCTATTTGGCCCTTCTGTTCTATCTGAATGAGAAGGAGCTTGTCCGGGTAGAGAAATGGAAAACGAATTGGGATTACGCCGGGGAGCTGGAGGAGACCGCTCCTTCGCTCTCCCCGCTTTACCGGGACTGCTCCCGCCTATTTGAGAGAGTCTGGTATGGACGGGAGGAGGCCGGCCCCGACAGCTGCGCCGCCATCCGCGAATGGGCGGAGCAAGCCGTCAGCCGGAAGGAGGACGCCTATGCGAAGGTTCCCTAAGCTGTATGCGGGGCTTGCGGCCAGCGTGGCCCTCTTTCTGCTGCTCGGCTTCTGGGTAGTCCAGCCGGCCGCGCGCAATCTTCCGGCCTACTTGTCCTTCTCGGCCGATACCGACGGGATCAAGGCCTGGAGAGAGCTGCTGCAGGAGCGGGGGCCCCAGGTGAAGGAATGGAGACTTGGCTGGGACCGGCTTCCCGAGGGAACCGGTCATCTGCTGGTCGCCGTTCAGCCGGCGGGGGTAACGGAAGAGGAGAAGAAGCGCCTGCTCCGCTGGGTAGAGCAGGGGAACGGTTTTCTTCTCTTCCACCGGTCCCCCGAGGGCTGGTCCACCTGGAGCGTCGCGAACGGAGCGGCTTCCGGCGGCAGCCCGTCCGCTCCGGGAGAGCTCCGCCGGGTGACCGGCCCCGGAGCGCCGGCCGGAACGGACGCCGAGGCGCGGGTCGAGACAGCGGACCGGCTCCTCCCGGACGGGGAGGCCGAAGTGCTGCTGAGCGACGCGGCCGGGGTGCTCGTGAGCCGTCAGCCGGCCGGCCGCGGCAGCCTGACGGTGGTGCTCGCCCCCGAGTGGCTGACCAACGGCCAAATTGCGAAGGAATCGCATTTTGACCTGGTCTGGCCGCTGATGGCCGGGGGCTGGTCCACCGTCCTGGTGGACGAAGCCCACCACGGCTACCGCACGAAGCCCGGCCTGCTCGCCGTCTATCCGGCCTGGCTGGTGCTGGCCGGCGTGCAGCTTGCCGCGGCGCTCCTGCTCTGGCTCTGGCTGCGCGGCAAGCGCTTCGGCCCGGTCTACACGCCCCGCGCGTGGACCGTCCGCCGCAGCGACGAGACGCTGCTGGCCGCAGCCGGCTGGTACGAGCGCCTCGGGTCACGGGCCGAGGCGCTCGGGCACCAGCAGCGCTTTCTGCGCCAGCTGCTCGCCGAGCGTTGGGGCCTGCGCCCGGGCGCGACGCCGCAGGAAGCGGCGGAGGCCGCCCGCCTGCGCTGGTCGGAGCCCGAAGCGGAGCGGCTCGCGCGGCTGCTGGCGGAGCCCGGCCCCGGCGGGGGGGTCCAGGCGTTCGTGGAGCGGACGCGGGAGGCCGGCGAGCTGATCCGCCGAATCGAGAAGGAGGGAAGGGACGAATGAAGAAGCTGCTGGAAGCGATGGAGGAGAAGCTGTACGGGCAGAAGCGCAACGTCCGCCTGCTGGCGGCCGCGATGCTGGCCGGCGGTCACGTCCTGCTCGAAGGCGTGCCGGGCCTCGGCAAAACGCGCATGGCCCGGACGCTCGCCGGTCTGACCGGAGGCGATTACCGGCGCATCCAGTTTACCCCGGATCTGATGCCGGGGGATATTACGGGCAGCGTCATTTTTAACCTGAGGGACAATGCGTTCACGACGGTCCGCGGACCGGTGTTCGCCAACATTCTGCTGGCGGACGAAATCAACCGCTCGGGCCCGAAGACACAGGCCGCTTTGCTGGAGGCGATGGAGGAGAGGCAGGTGACCATCCAGGGAACCACCTACGGGCTTCCCGATCCGTTCTTTGTTATCGCCACTCAGAATCCGGTGGAATACGAAGGGACGTATCCGCTGCCGGAGGCCCAGCTCGACCGGTTTCTGTTCAAGCTTGTGCTGGACTACCCCGGAGAAGAGGCGGAGAAGCAAATTTTACGCGGGCATGTTCCGTTCCATGAGGAGCGGGAGGAACCGGTCCAACAGGTGCTGAGCCTGGAGGAGATCCGGGCGCTGCGGAAGGAGCTGTCCGGGGTGATCGTCGAGGACTCGCTGATCGGCTACATCACGGCCATTATCCGGCGCACCCGGGAATCGAAGCGGGTCCAGCTCGGGGCGAGTCCCCGTGCGGGCATCGCCGTGATGATGGCGGCCAAGGCGTGGGCCCTTATGGAAGGCCGGACCTACGTCACGCCGGACGACATCAAGCTCGTGGCCCTGCCGGCGCTTAGGCACCGCCTCCTGCTTAATCCCCAGACGGAACTGGAGGGAGGGACCAGTGACCACATCATCCAGGAAACGCTCGCCGCTGTACCGGTTCCTCGATAGAGCGTTCGGGTCGCACTCGATTGTTCCGACTCCCCGGCTCGCTCTTCTCGCCGCACTCGGAAGCGCGGCCCTGGCGGCGGGTTATGCCGCTGGCCTCGGCATGACCGTTTTCTGGCTGTACAACGGCCTTCTTCTCCTGGCCGGGGGGATCGACCTTGCCCTGCTGCCGGCAAGAAGGGAGTGGACAGTGAAGCGGGAGATGCCGGAGAAGGCCGAGGTGGGGGAGGACCTGGAGATCCGCCTCGTGGTCATGACGGAGAAGCCCCGGCGGCTTCAGGTGGAGGTGGCTGACGACCTTCCCGTTACCTTTGCGGGAGCGCCGGAAGGACCGGACAGAGTGGACAGAACGGCCGGGAAAAACTCCCGGGAGGCGGAGGGCTTCCCGGTGGTAAGAGGACGGCTGGAAGGAAGGCGCCTGGTTCTACCCTATTCGACCCGGGCGGGGGAGCGGGGGCGCTATCTTTTCCGCTGCGTGACCATCCGGTACGGGGGCGGCTTGGGGCTGTGGAAGAAGCAGACGGTGATCGAGCACCGGAGCGAGCTCCGCATCTACCCCGACCTTTCGAACGTGCGCGGGGTGCTCGGGTCCATGCAGAATGCTCTCATCCTGGAAGGAACCCGGCTATTCCGCAAGCACCGCGGGGGTTCGGACTTCTCCCAGGTGAGGGAGTACGTGCAGGGGGATGAGCCCCGCCACATTAACTGGAAGGCGTCGGCCCGCACGGCCAAGCTCATGACGAACCTCTATCAGCCGGAGAAGGGCAAAATCGTCACGCTGCTCATCGACTGCGGCAGAAGAATGGGCGTCGAGCTGGAAGGACAGGTGAAGCTCGACCGCACCCTCGAAGCCGCCCTTGCGCTGGCGGCTGTCGCGCTTAAGCAGGGCGATCAGGTGGCGCTCCTCGCCTTCTCGAGCCGGGTGAAGGCCTACGTTCCTCCCGGCCGCGGACTCGCTCACCTGCAGATGCTGACGGAAGCCGTATACGACCTGAAGCCCGAGTTTGTCGAAACGAGCTTCGGAACGGCTCTCGGCCAATTGCTCCTCCGCCTGAAGAAGCGCACCTTCGCGGTGCTTTTCTCCGACATGGAGAACTACTTGACCGACCGGGAGCTCCCTTACTATGCGGGCCGGCTGAAGGGGAGCCTGCTGCTCCTTTCGCTGCAGGACCCGCTTCTCCACCGGTGGGGCCGGATTGCGGCGGAGGATAGCCGGACCGCCTATATCCAGAGCCTGGCGCACAAGTTCTCGGCGGACCGCCGCGAGTACCGGCAGAGGATGGCGGCCCGGGGCATCTCCGTGCTGGATGTCCCGGCCGACCGGCTCGCCCTGGAAGCCGTCACCTTCTACCTGGAGCGGAAAGCGCGGGACGCGCTCTAGTGCTTTATCCGGTACGGAACTTCCTTACGCGGATCAGGCGCTAACGGCGCTCTTATCGAGCCGGTACCTGCCGTAGAGATAATAGACGGCGAGCAGAAGAAGGGTGGCCCCGGCCACCAGATACTTACCTTCCAAGGAAAGGGTCGACGGGGTCAGGTAGCCTTCAATGACGCCCGCCGCCACAAACAGCGGAAGGGTGCCGAGCAGGAGCAAGGCCGATTCCTTGGCCGTTTGCTGAAACCGGTATTTGCGGGAGTAAGGACCGGGAACGAACATCCGGTAGCCCATGAACAATCCTGCTCCTCCCGCGATAAAAATCGCCGTAAGCTCGATAACCCCGTGAGGGAGAATGTAAGCCCAGAATACATAGCTTCGCCCCGCCTGCAGGAACACGGCCGCGAGCGCCCCGACCAGCACCCCGTTGTAGACGAGCAGATAGACCGTGCCGATCCCGAGCGTCACTCCGCTCAGGAAGGCCAGGACGGCGACCCGGATATTGTTCGTCATGATCTGGGTGGACACCAGTGGGCTGTGCAGGTCGCCGCGCGGTTGATCGGTCTCTTCCGGATGGATGCCTTCCGCAATGGACGGAGGGAGGATACTGTTCAGATTAAGGGGATCCGCCTGCACGGCGAGAAACCCCGAGAAGCCTCCAAGAACGAAGAGGAAGAGCGCCAGGAGGACAAAAGGCCCTCTCTCCCCGATCATTTGAGGAAACCGGTGGAGGTAGAAGGCCGACAGCCGTCCGCGGCTTCTCGCGCTTTCCTGGTAAACGGCGTTGTGGGCACGGCCCACCAGATGATTTAGGTAAGCGGTGCGCTCGTCCCCGGGATGGGCAGCCTGCATGGCGGCCAGATGAGAAGAAGCGGTCTGATAAAGCTCCGTCAGGCGGTCGATATCCGCCGCTTTCAGACGGCTTCGTTTTTCGGCAAGCGGGAGAAGCTCCTCAAGCTCTCTCCAGAGCGGTCTATTCCGTTTGACGAAGGATGGAATATCCAAAAAATACGCCTCCTTTGACTAAAGCTAAGGTTACCATATTTTCGGAAAGGCGGGGAGGCGATTGTACGATTCCCTTCAGAAAGAACAAACCATTCTAACCCCGGAGCAGGTACGGGTCCATTACCAGACGGCGGGAGTGGGCAGCCGCGCCATGGCCCAGGTGGTGGACGCCGGCCTTCTCCTTGCCGCGAACCTGATTATCGTCGCCGCCCTTGGCGGGCTGGGGTGGAGGAGCGGCTTCGGATCGACCGCCGATTATGCGCTGGCCATCGCGATTCTGCTTGTGGCGGTGCTGAATGCCGGTTATTTCATCGTCATGGAATATTACATGGGCGGCCAGACCGTCGGCAAGCGGATCATGGGCCTGCGCGTTCTGCAGGAAGACGGCCGTTCCGCCGGACTGCTTCCCATCCTTATCCGCAACCTGTTCCGTCCACTCGATTTTCTGCCCTTCGGGTATTTCCTCGGGGCGGCGGTTATGCTCTTCAGCTCCGGGGATAAGCGCCTCGGGGATATGGTGGCCGGGACGATGGTGGTTGCCGAGCAGCAGAAGGAGCGGCTGAGAAACCGCAAGCGGACCGACTCCGTTCTGCAGCAGTGGGAGAGCCGCATTCCTCATGTCGTGCTTTATGATTCGGACCGGCAGGCTTTTACCCGGGAGGACTGGGTGTTGTTGAGCGCTTGGATCGACAGCCTTTCTTCGGGAATGAGTCCCCTGCGGCTGTCCGAGCTTGCCCGTCCCGTAGCCCGCTATCTCGCGGAGAAGCTGCAGCATCACGAACGTCTGCTTCAAGACCCGTCCGCCTATCTGGTGGCCGTTTATCTTCAGCTGCGCGAAGACTGGGAGCTGTAAAGGGGACAGACCTTTAGGGTTGCCCCTTTCGGACGGGTTGGATTATGATAGACAAGAAGGTGTAAGCGGTTTACTGTTTCCCTAATTCTTATCAATCCAATTTCAGGGAGGACCACAGATGCAAAAGTCGACCATCGGCGCCCAGCTCTACACGTTAAGGGACCATGCCAAAACCCCGGAGGACCTGCGTACGACCCTGCGGAAGGTTAGAGAGATCGGATACGAGACGGTTCAAGTGTCGGGGATCGGCCCCATTGAGCCTGAGAAGCTCAAGGAGCTTGTCCAGGAAGCGGATTTATCGGTTTGCGCCACCCATATTTCGTTTGACCGGCTTAAAGAAGATCTGGACGGGGTGATCCGGGATCATAAGCTGTGGGACTGCCGGTACGTCGGGGTGGGCTCGATGCCGTCGCCTTACCGGGCGGATGCGGACGGATACCGCCGGTTTGCGGCGGAGGCCTCGGATGCGGCGAAGAAGCTGTCGGAGGCCGGGCTTCAGTTAATCTACCATAACCACAAATTCGAGTTTGAGAAGTTTGACGGAAGCCGGACGGGAATGGATATTCTGCTGGAGGAGTCCGATCCGTCCCTGGGCTTTGAGCTCGACATGTATTGGGTTCAGGCGGGCGGCGCAAATCCGGTGAACTGGATCCACAAGGTCAAGGGACGCATGGCCGTAGTCCACTTGAAGGATATGGCGATCGTTCAGGACCAGCAGGTGTTTGCGGAGCTTGGAGAAGGGAACATGAATTGGTACGAAATCATCGCCGCCTGCCGGGAAACTTCGGTGGAATGGTATGTGGTGGAGCAGGATGTATGCCGGCGGGATCCGTTTGAAAGCCTGGACATCAGCCTGCGTCACCTGCATACCCTGCTGTAAGCGGCAGAGGAAGCTGATTAGGAAGGGAACAGGAGGGACGAAAGCGGCTGCGCCGGCGGAAGCTCCCTCCCGATTTTTCTCGTTTCGATAAGGCCCGGACGTTCTCCTGATGGGGAAGGTTCGGGTCTTTTTTGATGAAAAAGGGGAAATAGGTCTTTAGATGGAGGATATTGTAAAATTTTTGAAGAAATTTTTATTGAAATAAAAGGGAATTTTTCATGATTGTAGAAATAGTAACTAACCAACTAATAAGGAGGGTTCAGGTGGAGGCGTCTTACGTCACGGAGTCCAAAGCCAGATGCCTGGCCGCCGGGATGGACCCGGCAAGCATTCCTGTTCCCGTAACGGTGTTAAGCGAAGCGGAATTGATGCAGCGCAAGATTAAATACAGTGAGGTAATCTCCGTTGTCAGCTTTTTTGGAACCCGTGTACTGGACCTATTGAGGGGGATGGAAGTCCTGATTCTTCTGGCCGATCAGAACGGCTTCATCCTCGAAATTTTTGGCGATCCCACCATGAAGGATGTCATTCACCAGCTGGGGATGAGAGAGGGCATCCTTCTGTCCGAGCAGGAGATGGGAACGAACGCCGTCCATTTGGCCCTGAAGCAGGGACACCCGGTAGAAGTCGTGGGAGAGGAGCATTTTCATCATAAGCTGAGTCTGTCCGCCTGCTGCTGCGTGCCGTTTCATTTCCGCGAGATTAACAACCTGGTCGGCACGGTGGGTATTATGAATGCGGCCGCGGATTACAGCGTCTTTCAGCTGGCGCTGCTGGAGAACATGGTGGATTCGATGGAAAGGGAGCTGCTTCTTAGAAGAAACAACCGCAACCAGTACCTGCTTAATCATCTGATGATCAACACAATCAAGAACGGGGTCATCGTCACCGATAACTTCGGCAACATCACGGAATTCAACTCGTTCGCGGAGAAGATTACCAAACGGCGCCGGGAGGATGCCGTGGGCAATTCGATCTTCAGCTTCGAGCAGTTCGGCAATTACCTCTACGAGGTGTTGAAGAACGGGCGGCACTATGAGGATGTGGAGCTGGTGTTTACGATTTCGCTCGACCGGCGGATCATCTGCCTCTTCGACGCCATTCCGATCTATGACGATAACCGGACGCTGATCGGGGCTTATGCGCAGCTGAGAGACATCACGGAACGGTTCGAGCTGGAGCAGCAGATCATCAATTCGGAGAAATTCTCAGCCATCGGCCGCCTTGCCGCGGGGCTTGCCCACGAAATCCGCAATCCTCTTACTTCCATCATGGGTTTCATTCAGCTGCTCCTCGAAAGGTTCCGTGATCAGGAAAGTGAACGGAAGTACCTCGATCTTGTTCATAAGGAACTGAAGAACGTCAACAAGCTTGTTTCGGATTTCGTCGTCATGGCCAAGCCCAGCACGCCGGACCGCCGGGAGTGCATCCTTCAGGAGCTTATTCTCGATACGGTCAACTTGATGAAGAGCCAGGCCATTCTGAACGATACCCAGCTGATTCCCGAGCTTCGCCCCTTTCCGGTCAAGGTGTTCGTGGATCCGATTCAAATCAAGCAGGTGTTCGTCAACGTGATCCAGAACGCTTTGGATGCCATGCCCCGGGGAGGAACGATCACCGTGCAAGTGAAGGACTACCAGGACAAGGTCAAGATCAGCATCACCGACACCGGGATCGGCATGACGGAGGAGGAGCGCAACAAGGTGCTCAATCCGTTCTTCAGCACGAAGGAGAACGGCCTTGGCCTCGGCCTGTCGGTCTGCTACCGGATCGTTGAGAACCATAAAGGAATGATGATCATCCACTCGCAAAAGGGAGTCGGCACCCGATTCGACATCATACTGCCGATCTGTGAGGACTGCTGAAGTCCGTTTATCCCGATAAGGATGGTGGAGCCTGTGAAGCGTGTAGTCACCGTACTGATGGAGCATTTCAAAAGATGGGGGGTCGATCATATTTTTGGGGTTCCGGGCAAAGCCGTCGTCCCGCTTGTGCTGGAGGCGGGCAACCAGGGCATCGACTATGTTCTCGCTCGTCATGAAGCCGGGGCAGGGTACGAGGCGGGAGGATACGCTTGGCGAAGAGGCCTCGGGGTGGCGGCGGGAACCTCCGGTCCCGGGGGGACCAATATGATTACGGCGGCCGGCCAGGCCAAGGTGTTCCATCAGCCGGTCTTCTTCCTGACGGGGCACCCGTCGATGAAGGAAACGGGCAAGCCCCTCGGCCAGGATTCGACCTTTTTCGGAACGGATCTGGTGCAGATGTTCCAGTCGGTGACGCTCTTCAGCGCCAGAGTGGAAAGAGGGGAGGTGCTGAAGAGCTACCTCGCCCATGCGGTAGAGAAGGCGGTAACAGGCCGCAGGGGGCCGGTTCATCTGGCGATTCCGTACGATGTGCTGACGGAGCCGATTGAGCCGTTCGAGCTGCCGTTTCCTGAGAGGGAGCCGGGAACGGTCTCCTCGCGCCTCGATCGGGTGTTCCCGCTTCTCTCCGGAGCACAGCGCCCTCTGCTCTTCCTCGGCAAGGGCGTCCACCTTTCCGGGGCCTACGAAGAGGTCCGGGCGCTGGCCGAAGGCTGGGGCCTGCCCGTGGCGACGACGCCCGGAGGCAAGGGGACGTTCCCCACGGTTCATCCGCTGTCTCTCGGCAGCTATGGACTGGGAGGCGGTCCGGAAGCGGAGGAGTATATCCGGAACGGCGTGGACCTGCTTATCGTCATCGGCACTTCGCTCAGCGACATGTCGCTGCCCGCCTTGAAGCCGGCGGAGTATCCCCGCCACGTCATTCAATTCGACGTGGAGCCGGCCTTCGTCGGCAAATCTCTTCCGGCTCCCACCTTGTTTATCCAGGGCTGTGCCAAAACGAACCTGCAGGCCCTTCTGAAGGAAATGAGGGCCTTCGCCGGAACGGGGGTCGCGCTGGCGGCCGCCGCGATCGACAGCCCGGCTGAGCACGCCGGCCTGCAGCCCGCTGCCGGTGAAGCGGCGCTGGCGGAGAGCGGGCAGGAGAAGGCTCCGGACGCTGACGCGCCGGCCCTCACGGCCCGCGAGACGATGGGCATCCTGGGAGAGGTGCTGCCGGAGGAAGCCACTGTGATCGGGGACGACGGGAGCCACAGCTATCATGCCGTCCGGCATCTGGCGGTCAAGCGGGCGGGCAGCTTCCTGTTCGACGACGTGTTTGCCTCCATGGGGCACGCGATCGGTTACTCCATCGGGGCCCAGCTGGCCTCTCCGAAGGAGCGCTTCGTCTGTCTGACAGGGGACGGCTGCCTCTTCATGAACGGCTCCGAGCTTTCCACGGCGGTTAACAGCGGAGCGAACGTGATCTTCGTTGTGTTGAACAACGGCCGTCTGGATATGGTGAACAAAGGAATGAGAGCTCATGTCGGGAGGACGGACGGCACCGTGTTCGAGATTCCCTTGAACGTGAAGGGCTATGCGGAGGCGATGGGCTGCCGGGCGTTTCGCTGCGGGACGGGGGATGAGCTCCGCCGGGCGCTGACCGCCGCCTTGGCCTTGGAGGAAACGGTGGTCATCGAAGCGATGGTCGATCCGGAGGAGCTTCCGCCTACTTTAGCGAGGGGGTAGGGCCTTATCCGGTAATTTTGTTAGCAAGAAGGCAGCTGCAGGTGCGCGAAATCATAAGGGAAGCAGAACCATACTCACGGATAAGGCACGAATAAAGAGAATGGGGTGGGGTTATGAACAGCAGCGAGCATTTTGAGACAGGGCTTAAGATGGCGGAAGCCATTGGCGGGGCAAAAGGCTACGAGGCGGTACAGGCTGTTCTCCGGGATATGCCCGAGCTCGGCCGGTATGTGGTGGAATTCGGGTTCGGTGGTATTTATGCCCGCTCGGGCCTCGATTTGAAACAGCGGGAAATCGCCTCGATCTCCTCTCTGATTTCCCAAGGGGATTCGGCTGACCAGCTCCGGTTTCACTTCCACGCGGCTCTTCACGTGGGGCTGACCCGTGAAGAAGTGGTGGAGGTCATCCTCCACTGCCTTCCGCATGTGGGCATACCGAAGGTCATGAACGCCATGCGCGTCTTTCAGACGATCGCCGACGGTCAAGAGTAATCATACCCTTCTTGTCTTTCGGTAAACGGAAGGCCGGACGCCGACGCGCTCCAGGAACACCCGGCTCAAATAAAAGCCGTTCTCATACCCGCACTGCCGGGCCACGCTATCGAGAGGAAGGTTCGTTTCGGTCAGCAGCCTGCATGCCCGGTTCATCCGGAGCTCCGTTACATAGGCCGAGGGCGTCATGCCCGCATGCTTATAAAACCGGCGGGTGAACGGGACGGGACGCAGGCCGAGCGATTCGGCCAGCTCTCTCATGCTGAAGGGCTCATTAGCCAGCCGCGATAACGCTTTCTCCGCCTTCTCCATAAGCGGATCGGCCGGGATTCCGTCCCGGCCCCCATTTCGGGTTTCCTCTGCTTTCTCGGCGGCAAGCAGCCGCCACAAGTCGTTCAGAAGGTGATCCTTCCATTTCCGGTCGGCTTCGTCCCAGGACTCGGCCGTCCGGACCCAATGGCGGTAAGTGGAGGTCAGCCGGGCCAGGTCGGCCACCGGCCTCTTGGCTTCCCCCCAATCGGCCGCCGGGTCTATTCCCGCAGCATCCTCCCCGGGATCCTCCCAAGCAAATTCCAGGTAATGAAAGGTCAGAGGCTCCAAGGTTCGTCTATGAAAGTCGAGCCCGGGCGGACAGACGACCAGATCCCCGAAGCCCGCTTCCCCCCGGCTTTCTCCAATCTCATAGGCAAACCGCCCTTCCTCCACGGCAAACATTGTCCAATTCCGGTAAACGTCGCTCTCCAGCATAAACTGCTTCTTGGCCCGCCAGTATACATGATTCAGGATCCGCAGCGGCATAAGATGATTCCCCTCATGGTATGAAATAATGGATATGCCCATTGTAATGCATAACATGTTATTTGGAAACCTGCTGGTTTATGATGAAACCAAGGATATTATTAAGCTTATTATCGGAGGGTGAGCCATGAGGCAGGAAACGGTAAAGACGGATATTGCGGTAATCGGCGGAGGATTGGCGGGGGTTTGCGCAGCGGTGGCCGCCGCCCGTTTGGGCCAGACGGTAGCGCTTGTCAACAACCGTCCCGTGCTCGGAGGAAATTCCTCCAGCGAGGTCCGGGTGTGGGTGTGCGGGGCGACGGCGCATGGCGCCCAGCGCTATGCCCGGGAAACCGGGATCATGGGAGAGATGTTCGTGGAGAACCAGTACCGCAACATCGATGGGAACCCCTACTTCTGGGACCTCGTCGTTCTGGAAACGGTACGCGCGGAGAAGAACATTCAGCTGTTCCTCAATACGGATGTGCATGAGGTGGAGGCCGAAGGTGGGGAGGAGGAGCGCACGATCCGTTCCGTAACCGGCTGGATGATGGGCTCCGAAAGGGAGATCCGCTTTGAGAGCGACTACTTCCTCGACTGCACCGGAGACGGGCTGGTCGGGTTCCTGGCGGGGGCGAAGCACCGGATCGGCCGGGAAGCGCGCCACGAGTACAACGAGGAATGGGCACCGGAGGAAGCGGACGGCATTACGCTCGGAAGCACCCTGCTCTTCTATACGAAGGATGCGGGACGCCCGGTTAAGTACATCGCCCCGGATTTTGCCGTGGATATCAGCCAGACGTCCATTCCCCTCAAGAGAGTCATCCGCAGCGGCGACAATGGATGCGCTTACTGGTGGATCGAATGGGGCGGGGAGCTTGATACCGTCCACGATAACGAGCGGATCCGCGACGAGCTGTGGGCGGTCATCTACGGAATCTGGGATTATATCAAAAATTCCGGTCAGTTCGATTCCGAGAACATGACCTTGGAATGGGTCGGCTCCATCCCGGGCAAACGGGAGTACCGCCGGTTTGTGGGCGATTACGTGCTGAACCAGAACGATATTCTCGCCCAGACTCCGTTCGAGGACCGGGTGGCCTTCGGCGGCTGGTCGATCGATCTCCATCCCCCTCAAGGGGTTTACTCGCAGGAGAGCGGGTCCAAGCATCTGCATGCCGACGGCAATTACCACATCCCGTTCCGCTCTCTCTATTCCGTTAACGTACGCAACCTTCTCTTCGCGGGCCGGGATATCAGCGCCACGCATGTGGCCTTCGGGACCACCCGTGTCATGGCTACCTGTGCCGTCATGGGGGAAGCGGCCGGAACGGGCGCCGCCCTCTGCGTGCAGAAGGGAGTCACCCCGCGGGAGCTCGCCGGGGACCATCTGCTCGACCTTCGGGAGACGCTTCTTCGGCAGGATGCTTCGCTCATCGGCGTGCGAAGCGAAGATCCCCGCGACCTGGCCCTGAAGGGAACGGCAGCGGCATCCAGCACCCTTACCCGGCTTGCTGTCGAAAGACCGGAGGGAACGCATCCGCTTCAGTCGGACGTCGGCCTGCTGGTCCCCGTGGCGGGCGCCTTCCAAGGGCTGGAGCTCCTGCTTGATGCCTCGGAGGCTACAACGCTTGAGGTTGAGCTGTGGAGCACCGGGAAGAGGGAGAATTACGTTCCCCATACGCGGCAGGCCCAGGGAGAAGCCTCTGTTCCCCAAGGAAGCAGGCAGTGGGTGAGCGTGCCGCTTTCCTGGGAGCCGGAGCTCGAGCAGAATGCTTTCTTGATTATCCGCCAGAATGAGGCGGTGACGCTGCACACTTCGGCCGAGCCCCAAACCGGTGTTCTCTGCTTCGTCAAGGGCTCAAAGCCTGTCGTCTCCTCGGACCTCGAGGATCACCAGCCGGAGCAGCCGCTAGTGCAGTGGAGCAAGCGGAGCTTCGAGCGGCGCCCGATCTGCTTCCGGCTTAGCGGCGAGTCAGCGGCCTTCGCTCCGGAGAAGGCCGTGGACGGGTACCTGCGTCCGTATGGAGGCCCTCACCTGTGGGCCTCGGAGGAGCTCACCTCCGGACGGGAGGAATGGCTCTCCGTTCAGTGGGAGCAGCCGGTGCAGGTGGGAACGGTGCAGGTGGTGTTCCATGACGACGTGAACGAGGACCTGATCAACCTGCATCATCACCGTACCCCATTCGAGATCCTGCCCGAGCTTGTGAAAGATTATCGGATTGAGGTTAAGCGGAACGGGGAATGGACGACGGTGGCGGAGGAGCACGGCAACCGCAGGCGCAGGCGCGTCCATGCGTTGCCCGCTCCGGTGAGCGCCGAAGCCGTTCGGGTTGTGGTGGAAGCCACGAACGGATGCCGCCGGGCCGAAATCGTCGAGCTGCGCGTGTACGAATAAGCGGAAGCGGCCCGTCCTTTCCGATCGATTGTTCCCCCAGGGCATGACTCCATCCCTTCTCCTTAGGAGAGGGGATGGAGTTTTTTCTGCCTATTGGGGGAAGGGAACCGGGAGCGTACTATTGACATGGAGATAAGGAGAAGGAAAAAATTTGTAGATAGGCGGGCGAAGTGTCTGGTAAAATCATCCTATGCGGAATTTCTGGCGATAGGCTGGAAGGCCTACCCTGGTTGAAATTCAGATTAGGAGCAGTAAGGATGAAATGGTGGATGGCCCTGATGGGCCTGCTTCTTTGGCTGACGGTCTGCCCCGGCCTTGCACAAGCGGAGCCGGCCGTCAAGGCCGCCGCGGTCCTGACGGAGGCGGAATTAAACGAAGGAAGGCCGCTTTCCCTGTCGGGAGAGTGGGAATTTTATTGGAAAGCCCTGTATACCCCGGGGGATTTGCATAACGGCGGATGGAAGAGAACGCCCGGTTATTTGACGGCTCCTTCCGAGTGGGAGGGCAAGACGGTTAACGGGGAGAAGCTGTCGAATCGGGGGTACGGAACCTACCGGCTGACGGTCCGCCTGCCTGAAGCTTATGTCGGCCGGACGCTTGCCCTGTACATGCCTCCGGTAGCGACCTCCTACCGGTTGTGGATCGACGGCACGGAATTCGCCTCCAACGGCGTGCCCGGAACCTCGGCGGACTCCATGGTTCCCGTCAACCATCCCAAGGTCGTCCCCTTTACTCCCCGGATGGAGAACGTAGAGCTGGTGATTCAGGTGGCCAATTTCGTTCAGCGCAAAGGGGGCTTGTGGAGTCCGATCAAGATCGGGGAGGCCCAGATGATCCTGTTTGAGCGGACCCGGAACGTCGTGAAGGAGATTTTTGTTTCGGGCTGCCTCGCTTTTATGGGGTTGTACCATTTCGGCTTGTATGTGTTCCGGCGCAAGGAACGGTATCCTGTCTATTTTGCGGGCATCTGCCTGTCGGTCTTTGTCCGTAGCCTGTTTGTTGGCGAAACCCTCGGCACCTACCTGTTTCCCGGCATTCCGTGGCAGGCGGCGACCAAGCTCGAATACCTCGGGGGCATCGGGGCCCTCGTCAGCCTGGTGCTCTTCGTCCATTCCCAGTACCCCGCCGAGTCCAGCAAAGGCTTCCGTACGTGGATGCTGTTTAACGGAGTGCTTGGCGGATTGACGATTTTGGTGACGCCCGGATCGTTCTATACGGAGTTTCTCCTGATCTTTCAGCTGCTGATGGCGGTGCCCTCCCTCTTCTATACGCTGTACGTGTACTTGGCCGCGATCCGGCGGCGAAGGGAAGGCTCGCTGCTTAACTGTATCGGATTCTTGTTCTTTGCGTACGCGATCCTGACCGACATGCTGTTCTACCGCCATATGGTGTCGTTCGGCGATATCATGCCGTTTGGGTTCATGCTGTTTCTCTTCACCCAATCCCTGAATCTGTCGGGTAAATTCTCCCGGGCGTTCCATCACGTGGAGATCCTGTCAGGGGAATTGCAGGACAGCAACAAGGACCTCGAAAGGAAGGTGGCGGCGAGGACGGCCGAGCTTCAGGGCATCAACCACAAGCTGGAGAAAGCGAACCGGGAACTGTCCCGGGTGGCCGAGAACCGCCGGATCTTCTTTGCGAACGTTTCCCATGAGGTCGGGACCCCGCTGACCTCCCTGAAGGGATATGTCAAAGCCATGATTGACGGCATCGTCAAGCCGGGCGATCTCAAATATACGGAACTGATCTATGACAAAATCCTTTTCCTCGAGCGGATGGTGGATGATTTCATGGAGCTCGCCCGGCTGGAAACCGGCCAGACCCGCTTCCGGCATACCGTGGAACCGGCCGTCACCTTCTTCCACTGGCTGTACGTCAAATATGAGACGGAGCTGACCCAGAAGGGGCTCAAGCTGGTCTGGCTCGAACCGGCCCCGGGCCGGCTGCCGATCCGTGACGCCATGATTTCGGCGGATGCGATCCGGCTGGAGCAGGTTTTCTCGAACCTCCTGTCCAATGCCGCGAAGTTCACCCCGTCCGGCGGGGAGGTACGGGTAAGGGTGGGCCTGGACGAGGAAAGGGTGGGGCCGCCGCATTTTGTCGTCCGCATCACGGATACGGGCGAAGGGGTGCCGGACTCCGAGCGGGGCCGGCTGTTCGACCGTTACTACCAGGGGGCTTCCGGCCGGCAGCGGGGAAGCAGCGGAGGGCTTGGCCTGGGGCTCGCCATCTGCCGCGAAATCATTTCCAGCCACGGCGGGGACATCGGGGTGGCTTCACCCGGGGAAGAGGGGAGCACGTTTTATTTTACTTTGCCGGTGCATTCCTTTCAGCAGGATCTCCCTTAGTCTCCGCCCATCTATTGGTGGCGAATAAGCGGATAGGATCCATCGTGTACCTGTCCAAAGATAAGTTAGCCGACAAGAAACCGGAGGGGGAGCAAGGTAATGACAGGCAGCAAATTGTTGATTGTGGAGGACGATGCCGGAATCCGGGAGCTGGTCTGTCTCTACTTGAAGGCCAAGGGGTATGAGCCGATTACGGCGGAGAACGGGCACCGCGCTTTAAGCTTGTTCCAGAGCGAGAAGCCCGCATTGGTGGTAATGGATGTCCTTCTGCCGGACATGAGCGGCCTGCAGCTGTGCCGGACCATAAGAGAGGAGTCGGATGTCCCGGTTCTGTTCATGAGCTGCCGAAGGGAATCCGAGGATATTGTGAACGGTCTCGGATCGGGCGGGGACGATTATATCACGAAGCCCTTTGATCCCGCCGTACTGGTGGCCCGGGTGGAAGCCCAACTTCGTCGCTATTCCATGCCGAGAAACGGGGAGGACAGCCCTCAGGTGTGGAAGGACGGCTACCTGGAAATTGATCCTCTAAGCTGTGAGGTTAGAATTCAGGGCAAGGAGGTTCCTCTGTTCGCCAAGGAGCGGCAGCTGCTCCTGTTTCTGTTCCGTCATCCGAACCGGATCTTTAGCACGGTGCAGCTGTACAACGAGATTTGGGGATGGGACAGCACAACCGATGAAAGAACCGTCATGGTGCACATTCATCACCTGCGAAAGAAGATTGAAGAGGAACCGGCACGGCCCAAGTACATCTTGACGGTTCGGGGCTTCGGTTACAAATTCGCCGAAGTGGCGGGAAGGTGATTTCCTTTCGCGGATAAGGCCCTAGTCGAATTTGGAAGTTTTTTATAAAAATTGTCTTTTGTTTAAACCAGTTTTAAACTTGTCCCTTTATAATGAAGAGGTACATAGCACAAGAAGATGAGTCGTCCGTCCTTTTTGCTTCGGATTGGCCACCTAATTTTCGGGAACGATGAAGCATGCTCCCTATCTGGGCACCTGGGGCATATGGAGTTAGTGGTGCAACCGCCCCGTGGCAACCTGCCATTGGAGGAGATAATCATGAATAACCAAGTATCGAAACAGGCCGCGCTGGATCCCGACTGGATGGATCTTATGGTGCTGGCCAAGCGTGCCGGCTTCACCCCAGACGAAGTAAGAACGTTTCTGCAATCGGCTAACGCACCGGCTGAAAAGAGGCTTCACCAGGATTTCCGGTTTCAGGGAACCTGGCAGGAAGACAACCGGGAAACCGAAGGAAACCCTTTTGCCGGGTTGAACCGGTAGACGAGAGTGTTTACCTATGAGAACTGCCCTTTGCGGCAGTTTTTTTTTGTGTCTTGGACCTGGACGGGCGGCGGGTTATAATTAAAGCAAGGTTACAGAAGCTCTCCTCCGCCGTTTTTCTGGCGGAAGGGAACAGGAAAGGTTGGAAGGAAATGAGCCGCAGCGAACACATGTATTTGGATCTGATGAAACATATCCGCGATCACGGAGTAAGGAAGGAGGACCGTACGGGAACGGGAACCCTTTCGGTTTTCGGCCACCAGATGAGGTTTGATCTGGCGGAAGGCTTTCCGCTGCTCACCACGAAGAAGATTCCCTTCAGCCTTATCAAGAGTGAGCTTCTCTGGTTTATTAAAGGAGACACCAATATCCGTTACCTGCTTCAGCATAAGAACAACATCTGGAACGAGTGGGCGTTCAAGAAGTGGGTGGAGCATCCTTCTTATACGGGACCGGATATGACCAACTTCGGGATCCGGTCGGAGAAGGATGAGGCGTTCCGCAAGGTGTATGAGGAGCAGATGGAGCTCTACAAGCGGCGGATGCTGGAGGACGACGTCTTTGCGGAACAGTTCGGCGAGCTGGGGGACGTGTACGGCAAGCAGTGGAGGCAGTGGAAGACCTCCCGCGGGGAAACGATTGACCAGCTGAAGGACGTCATCGGCATGATTCGGACCAATCCGGATTCCCGTCGGCTGATCGTCACCGCCTGGAACCCCGAGGATGTGCCTGCGATGGCCCTTCCGCCGTGCCACACCCTGTTCCAGTTCTACGTAGCGGAAGGCCGTCTGTCGTGCCAGCTGTACCAGCGGAGCGCGGATACTTTCCTTGGCGTCCCGTTTAATATCGCGAGTTACGCCCTGCTTACTCACCTGATCGCCGGGGAATGCGGCCTTCAGCCGGGGGAGTTCGTCCATACGCTCGGGGATGCGCATCTCTACGTGAACCATTTGGAGCAGGTGGACACCCAGCTCAGCCGGGAGCCGCGGGAGCTGCCTGTCCTGAAGCTGAACCCGGAGGTTCGTTCGGTTTTTGACTATGAGGTGCAGGACATCAAGCTGGAAGGCTACAATCCCCATCCGTCCATTTCGGCGCCTATCGCCGTCTAGGCATTCAAACAGAGGAGGATGACCATGATTTCTTTTATTGTGGCGATGGACGACAACCGGGGCATAGGGAAGAACAACGACCTACCCTGGAGGCTTCCCGCCGATCTGGCTTACGTCAAGAAAGTGACGCTCGGCAAGACGCTCATCATGGGACGCAAAACCTTTGATTCGATGGGCAAACCGCTGCCCGGCCGAAGGAACGTCGTGCTGACGCGCAGCGAAGATTTTCAGGCGGAGGGGACCGAGGTCGTTCATTCGGTGGACGAAGCCCTGGAGAAGTATGCCGGTGGGGAAGATGAGGTCATGATCTTTGGCGGCTCCGATATTTTCAAGCTGTTTCTCCCGCATGCCGACCGGATGTACATTACCCGGATCCATGATACCTTCGAGGCCGACACCTTTTTTCCGGAGGTGGACGAGTCGGAATGGATGATCGTCTCCCAGAAGCAGGGAGTCCGGGACGAGAAGAATCCTTATGATTACGAGTTCTACGTCTACGAGCGAGCGGCTGCACCGGTCTGATCCATCTCCATGAGAAGACTATACAGGCTGGGGCTTTTGTTACTAATGGCTTGGGCTTTCCTTGAAACCTTTGGTTTTATGGCGTTGAGCTACAAGGAAGAAGCTTTGCTAACGCTCCTGCTTATACTTGGATATGCCGGGATGACCTGGACGCCTAACCAAAAACAGCAAAACAAAAAGAGGAGAGCTCCCGAAGCGGGGCTCTCCTCTTTGATTAGCACTGACCGAAGGCCGGTTAGCCGGCGATGTAGGAGGTGATGATGTCGCCCATCTCCACCGTTCCGACCAGCTTCGACGCATCGTCCTGCGCTTCCTGGTACAGATCCTTCGTGCGGTAGCCTTCCGCTAGGGCTCGGGCCACAGCGGCTTCCACTTCGTCCGCCTGCTCGGGCTTGTCGAGCGAGAAGCGGAGAAGCAGGGCGATGCACAGAATGGAAGAGATCGGGTTCGCGATGTTCTGCCCGGCGATGCTTGGGGCGGACCCGTGAATAGGCTCGTACAGACCGAACTTCGACTCCCCGAGGCTCGCCGACGGCAGCAGCCCAATGGAGCCCAGCAGGACGGAAGCTTCGTCGGAGAGGATGTCGCCGAACATGTTGCTCGTCAGGATGACGTCGAACTGGCCCGGGTTGAGAATAAGCTGCATGGCCGCATTGTCCACGTGCATATAATCGAGCGTCACGCCCGGATAGTCCTTGGCTACCTTGTTGACCACTTCCCGCCACAGAACGCTGCTCTTCAGAACGTTCGATTTGGCGACCAGGGTCACTTTGTTTCTTCTTTGCTGGGCGTATTCGAAGGACTTGATGGCGATCCGCTCGATCTCCGATTCCTTGTACGCCTCCACATCGAAGTATTCGCGTTCTCCGTCAACGGTACGCTCGCCCTTCTCCCCGAAGTAAATACCGGAGGTCAGCTCGCGCACGATCAGGATATCGATGCCGGCTACGACTTCCTTCTTGATGGGGGACAGATGAATGAGCGAATCGAACACTTTGGATTCCCGCAGGTTGGTAAACAGGTTGAAGTGCTTGCGCAACGGAAGAATGGCTCCCTGCTCTACGCCGGACCATTTGGGATGGTTCAGCTCCTCGGGAGGTCCGCCAAAAGGACCCTTCAGAAGGGCTGCGCATTCCGCCGCCTTGCGGAGCGTTTCCTCCGGCAGGTGGACGCCGTATTTGTCATAAGCTTCCCCGCTTGCCTCCAGATGAACGATGTCGAACTGCCAATCGTATTTCTTCTCGAGTGCGTTCAGCACCTTCAACGCTTCTTTCGTAATTTCAGGGCCTATGTAATCGCCCGGAAGCACGCCGATCTTGATTTCTTTCATGGGTTCGTTCCTTCCTACATTGGTATAGAATAAAAGACTCCCACCATTATACATGGCACGCGTTAAAGGAGTAAAGTTGATCATCCAGTAAGAAGCATACCACCCCAGGCCTCTATCATTGAAATATATAAAAGCTATATAGCTAATAGCCCGTGACTATAAAACGATCCCAGCATAAGAAAACGCCAAAAGTAACTCTTTTCTAAACGACTGAAAAGGGTTACAGTAAAAAAGACAATTTACCATAAGTTGGGTGGATGAAAGATGGAATGCATGGTAAGGGCCCAGGAAGTAACGAGGACGTTCGGGAGCGGAAGCGGCGCCGTGCATGCGCTGAAGGGAACCGACCTGGCCGTTCCCAGCGGGAAGCTGGTTGCGCTGAAGGGCCGCTCCGGCTCGGGCAAGACAACCCTGATCAACCTGCTCGGCGCCCTGGATCGTCCTACCGGCGGCAAGGTGTTCTACCGGGACCAGGAGCTGTCCGCCTTATCCGATAAGGAGCGGAGCCGGCTGAGAAGCAGGGAGATGGGCCTGATCTTCCAGTCCTTCGCGCTGCTTCCGCTGATGTCGGCCTTCGAGAATGTGGAGTTCGGCCTCCGGATCGCGGGCGTTCCCCGGGCTCATTACCGGGACTATACGGAACGGGCGCTTGAAGCGGTCGGCATGAAGGCCCGGATGAAGCACCGTCCCTTCGAGCTGTCCGGCGGAGAGCAGCAGCGCGTGGCGATCGCCCGGGCGATTGCGCACCGGCCCTCTCTGATTCTCGCCGACGAACCCACCGCCGAGCTCGACAGCCGGATGGGGCTGCAGGTGATGAAGGTGTTTCGGGACTTGGTACAGGATTTCGGCATGACGGTCATTCTGACGACTCACGACCCGGCGATCATGGAGATCGTGGATAAGGTTTATGCATTGGAGGATGGAAGAATTGTGGAAGAGGCTTAAGCCCGTAAGGGCGGTATGGATTGCCGTTTGCGGCGGCACGGTGCTGTTAGCGGGATGCTCCCTGCTCCCGCAGGAGGAGGCTCCTTTGGCACCCCCGCTCGTCAAACCGGTTAAGGAGAGCATGGACCTTTACGAGGTCAAGCCGGGCACGATCGTCAAGTCCGTAAGCGGGGTGGCGACGTTTGCCTCCCAGCAGATCCAGTATTTGTTCTTTCGCGACTCCGGAGGACGGCTCCAGTCGGTGGATGTTAACCTGGGGGATACGATAAAGCGGGGCACCACCGTGGCCAAGCTCGAAAGAGGCGACCTGGAGACCAAGATCAAGCTGCAGAGGCTGGCCGTGGAGAAGGCGCAGATCGCTCTGGAGCAGACGAGGCAGGACAAAAGCGGCGATTCGGCGGCGATTCGGCTGAAGCAGATAGATGTCGAGACGGTTCAGATTCAGCTGAATCAACTGACGGAGCAGCTAAACAAAGCGAACCTGGTTTCGGACATTGAAGGGGTGGTTACCTATATCGACTCCATCAAGCAGGGAGACGTCGTAACGGCGTACAAGCCGGTGGTGACCGTGGCCGATCCGAAGCAGATGAAGCTGGTCTACGAATTCTCCAACCCTAACGATTTGACCGGGATTCAGGTCGGCATGGAGGTGGAGTTGAAGATCGCGTCCAAGCCGTATAAAGGAAAAATCGTGCAGACGCCGTCCTCCGTTCCTCCGACGACGGACAAGGCCCAGGCCGAGAAGAATGCCAAGACGATCGTCATCGTCCCCGACGAGCTTCCGGATAAAGTCGCCTTGGGCTCTACGGCGGATTTCGTGGTAACCACGGAGAAGAAGGAGAATGTTCTCGTCATTCCGCGGGCCGGCCTGCGTTCTTATTTGGGGCGCGAATACGTGCAGGTGCTCGAAGGGGAAAGCCGCAAAGAGGTGGATGTGGAGAAGGGTCTGGCTTCCTCCACCCAGGTGGAAATCCGCAAAGGGCTGAAGGAAGGCCAGAAGGTCATTCTTAATAACTAACCGGGAGGCTCGGCAGCGTGGCTTTGTTCGTCATGATTTTGCGCAAAATGGCAAAAAACCGCTGGCTGGAGCTCAGCCTGCTTGGTGGGCTGATCCTCTCGGTGGCTCTTGTGAGCTCCATGCCCGTCTACATCAATGCCGTCCTCCAGAGGATGCTGGTCAAGGACCTGGAGATCCGGCAGCAGGCGGCAGGGGAATACCAGGGGAAGCTGTGGTCCTCGGTTTACCTGACCGATGAAGGGAAACCGGAGGATGGGGGACGACTCCTGCAGGGGGTCGACTCCTATCTTGCAAAGAAGCAGGATGATTTTCGGCTGCCCGTTAAGGAGTATGTGAGGGAGAGGTATACCGAGACGTACCGCTTGCAGCCGGCGGACCCTATGAAAGCGGATCCCTCGGTGGAGCGCAACGCGGCGTTGACGGCGCTGAGCGGCATGGAGGATCACATCCGGCTGGTGGACGGGCGTCTCCCGTCCCAGGAGCCGGTCGACGGTGTGTACGAGACGCTGGTTACCGAGAAGACTCTGCTTAAGTTCAAGATGGTGCTGGGGGTGGAATTCCGGGTGACGGATGACAAGGACCGCACCATCCTCCGGATTAAGCCCGTCGGGGTATTTGACCGCAAGGATTACGCGGATCTGTACTGGGCGAGCAGCATGAGCAGCTACGAGTCCTCATTCTTTCTCCCGTTTTCCTTATTCGAGCGGGATTTAACGGAGGGGCGTAAGCTGGTCCTCCGGGGAGGCGTCTGGTATTACGCGCTTGATTATACCAAGCTTAAGCTTGGCAATATCGACGCATTTACCGGAACGGCGAAGGACGTGCAGGGCTACCTGGCCGGCCGTTTCTCCAGCCAATCGGTCAGTGCTCCCGCCCTCGGCATCATCGAAGGGTATTTCGAGAAAGAAAAAAGGCTGCGCCTGATGCTCTGGTCCCTTAACGTGCCGGTGATGCTGATGCTCGCCTTCTACCTGTATATGGTCGCGAACCTCATTACGGAGAGACAGAAGACGGAGATCGCGGTGCTTCGCAGCCGGGGGGCCGGCCGCTGGCAGATTATGGCCGGCGGCCTGATCGAAGGGCTCGTGCTCGGGGCGGTCGCGCTTGCCGCGGGTCCCTACGCGGGGCTCCTGCTGACCAAAGCGCTGGGAGCCTCGAACGGCTTCCTGGAATTCGTCCAACGGGCGCCTCTTGACGTAGAGCTGAACGCTTCCGCTTACCGGTATGCCCTGGGGACGGTGGCCTGCTCCATCCTCATGACCCTGATTCCGATGTTCCTGGCCACCCGGGCTTCCATTGTCGGGCATAAGCGTCAGATGAGCCGGCTGGATAAGCCGTCATTCTGGCACCGGTATTTCATCGACGTCTTTCTGATCGCCTTCTCCGTCTACCAGCTTCAGAGCTTCCGCAGGAGAATGGACGACTTGGCCTCGATGGGACTCGATTCCCTCGATTTCAAGGTTGATCCGCTTCTGTTCTTCGTGCCTGCGCTTTTCATGCTTGGAACCGGGCTGCTGCTGCTCCGCCTGTACCCGTGGTTTATCCGGGCCGTCTACTGGAGCGGCCGGACCTTCTGGTCGCCGGCGCTTTATTCCACGCTGATCCAGGTCGGACGCTCGTCCACCCAGTACCTGTTCATCATGGTCTTCCTGATCATGACGCTGGCGATGGGGGCCTTCAGCGCAAGCGCAGCCCGTACCATTAACCAGAATTCCGATAACCAGATCCGTTATGCGGCGGGGGCGGACGTGACCATGAAGACCAACTGGGAGAACGATGCCCCGCCGCCCGCTGCAACGGAGGCAGGCGGGGAGGGAGCGGCTCCGCCGGCACAGGCTCCCGCGCCGGCCAAACGGATCCAGTACACGGAGCCGCCTTTTGCTCCGTTCGGAGAGCTGGAGGGGGTGGCGCAAACGGCCAAGGTGTTCGTTAAGAAGAATGCATTCGCGAACGCCGGCAAAACCCAGGCCGGGGTCCAGCTCATGGGGATCGATACGGATGAATTTGGCCGGACGGCATGGCTGCGGGATAACCTGCTCGATCACTCCTTCTACGATTATCTTAATTTGATTGCGTCGGACCCTTCCGCCGTCCTTATCTCACGGTCGCTCGCCGAGGAGGCGAATCTCAAGCCGGGGGATACCCTCCGGGTCGGCTGGGCCGGTCTGGAAGGAGCATCCTTCCTTGTGTACGGCATCATTGACTATTGGCCGGGCTGGAATCCGAACGGGGCTTCCCAAGCCTCCGGCGGCACGACGGCCAAAGCGGGGAACGCCAAGAAGCGGGATTTGCCCAAGCTCGTCGTCGGGCACCTTTCTTATATCCAGAACAACCTGGCGCTGGAGCCTTATGAGGTATGGCTCAAGCTTAAGCCGGGAACGACCAGCGCGGAGCTCTACCGGCAGCTGGAGGAGAAGGAGCTTCATCCGGTCGAGCTGACCGATACCAAGCAGCTGCTTATCCGGCAGAAGAACGATCCCTTTCAGCTCGCGATCAACGGAGTGTTGACGCTGGGCTTCCTGATTTCAATACTTATCAGCTTCTTCGGCTTTTTGCTGTACTGGCTGCTTTCGCTCTCGGCGAGAACGCTGCAGATCGGGATATTGCGGGCCATGGGCTTGTCGTTTCCGCAGCTGGCGGGCATGCTGGCGGCCGAGCAGCTTCTGACCTCCGGTGCCGCCGTTCTGATCGGGCTGTTCACAGGAACGCTGGCGAGCCGCTTGTTCGTGCCTATTTTCAAAATCTCCTTCAACACCGCCCAGCAGATGCTTCCGTTCCAGGTGGTCTTTGATCCGCGGGATCAGCTCCAGCTGTATCTCATCACCGGCGCCATGATCCTGATCGGTCTTGTCCTGCTCGGGTATATGTTGTCCCGCATCAAGATCCACCAAGCCGTCAAACTCGGGGAGGATTGACCATGAGCATGATCGAATGCGAGAACCTCGTCAAAATCTACAAGGCCGCCGAGCTCGAGGTGGTCGCCCTGCAGGGACTGGACCTTCAGGTCGAGGAGGGGGAGCTCATGGCCATCATCGGCAACAGCGGAAGCGGCAAATCAACGCTTCTGAACATGCTGGGAGGCTTGGACCGCCCTTCGGCCGGGCGGCTCATGGTGGACGGGCGGGACCTGCTGAAATTCACCGAAAGGGACCTCGTCCGGTACAAAAGGGAAAGCGTGGGTTTCGTCTGGCAGAACAACGCGCGCAACCTGATCCCTTATTTGACGGCCCAGGAGAACGTTGAGCTGCCGATTCTGCTGCAGGGCAGACGCAAGCGCCAGCGGGCGCTGGAGCTGCTCGAAGCCGTCGGCTTGTCCCACCGGACGAAGAACCGGCTGAACGAGCTGTCGGGCGGGGAGCAGCAGCGGGTGGCCATCGCCATTGCCTTGGCGAACCGCCCGCGCCTTCTGCTGGCGGACGAACCGACCGGCTCCGTCGATTCCCGGATGGCCGACCAGATTCTAGACCTGTTCCGCGAGCTGAACCGGAGCATGGGGCTGACGGTAGTCATCGTTACCCATGACCCGAAGCTCGCACGGAAGGTGGACCGCGTGGTGGCGATCCGGGACGGACGAACCTCCTCCGAGATGATCCGGCGCAAATCGTACGCCGACGAGCTGGCGGAGCTGGAGCGGGGAGAAGCCGAGGCGGCGACCGGGGAAGAGGAATCCCATATCGAGTATGCCGTCATGGACAAGGCGGGCCGCCTGCAGATCCCGGCTTCCTACCTGGAAGCCTTGGGCATCGCCAAGGCCAACAAGGTCAAGGTGGCTCTGGAAGACGGCCGGATTGTGCTCCTGCCGCCGGATCATCCGAACGGAGCGGCGGGTAAGTCAAGCTCCAGCCCTCAGCGGATAGGCGAATAAAATCAAACCCCTGGAACGAGGCGTCCCAGGGGTGCTTTATGCGGTTACCAGCTCATTCTTTCGCGCAGGGCAGCAATATGCGCGGTATGATTGCGCCCGTGCCAGGCATAGAGGCCGGTAGTCCGGGCGAGAGTGAGCGGCCCCGAATCCGGATGCACGAAGAGGCGGGCATAGTCCCCTTCCGTCATCGAACGGAGGAGCAGAACCCACCGCTCGTGCAGCTGCTGCAGCAGCTCGAGCGAAAGCCCGATGGGAGCCCGCGAAGTGTCGGGAAGCTCCGCCCACCGTTCTTCCCGGTAAGGCTTGATGACCGGCTCCGGCTCGGTTAGGGCCAGCTTGAAGCGGATGAAGCTGTTCATGTGGCTGTCCGCGACATGATGGATGACTTGGCGGACCGTCCAGCCGCCCGGGCGGTAAGGCGTATCGAGCTGCTCCTCGCTCAAGCCGGCGGCCGCCTCTCTGAGCCGGTTGGGAAGGCTCTCGATGTCGGAGATCCAGGCTTGGAGCTGTTCCGGAGGAATAGGCTCCTCCTGCTGAAAACGGCCGATGGGATACCGCAAATCGCTCATGGTTCTCTCTCCTTAAGGGAGAAACTAGTTCTCCTCTGCTTGGTAGGGTTCCCGGAAGACGGGAACGCCGATTCTTTTTGCATTGTAAGGCTTTATCGGCAGAGCGGGAAGGACCAATTTTCCGGGAAACCGGTGGACCGCTTAACGGAGAGGGGAACGGAATCAGCGGGGAACATCGCAGCGGGGAAGGAGACGGGCCGGGAAGCGGCGAAGCAGATAGAAGCGAAGAAAGCGAACGCGAAGGAAGATTGGGCAATAGAAGAATAGCAGAATCGGAGGAGAAGACATGACGGAACCATTATGGCCGCAAGGGGCACCGCTTGGGGCAGGCAGTGACATAGAGGACAGGCCCCGGCTGACGCCCTATTTGATCGACGCACAAGGGCCATCCGCCGCCGTAGTCGTCCTGCCCGGCGGCGGCTATGCCCACCGCGCCGCCCATGAAGGGGAGCCCGTGGCCCGCTGGCTGAACACGCTCGGAATCCACGCCTTCGTGCTGGATTACCGCATCAAGCCGTACCGGCATCCGGCTCCCCTGCTCGATGCGCAGAGGGCCATCCGGACCGTGAGGGCCCGGGCGGAGGAGTGGAGAGTCGATCCGGACCGGGTCGGCATTCTCGGCTTCTCGGCCGGCGGGCACCTGGCGGCGAGCGCCGGCACCCATTACGATGCAGGGAACCGGGAAGCGGAGGACCCCATCGAGCGGCAGGGCTGCCGGCCCGATGCCATGATTTTATGCTACCCGGTCGTTACGATGGAGTCGTTCACCCATCAAGGCTCCAGGGAGAATCTGCTCGGGCCGTCCCCCGACCCGGCTCTTGTCTCCTCCTTGTCTATCGAGACCAGAGTGACGGAGGATACGCCTCCCGCCTTTGTCTGGCACACGTCCGACGATGCCGCGGTTCCGGTGGAGAACAGCCTGCAGCTGGCGGGGGCGTTAAGCCGCTGCCGGGTTCCTTTTGAGCTGCACAGCTTCGAAAGCGGGAGACATGGAATCGGGCTCGCCGAGGATCACCCGGAGGCCTATGCCTGGACCTCCCTATGCGCCCGCTGGCTCCGCCGCCGGGGGTTCTGTACGCTTTGACAAGAAAGAATGATTTAACCGATTCTTTCCCTGTACCCCCGTCCGGAAATATGAGTTAATATAGGAGCCGGCAAATCTTTCGGAAAGGAGCGTGATCGATTTGATTACTTTACCTGAGGTGGTTTCCGCCTAAAGCGGAAGCCGGAAGGTTACGGGAGGCCCCAGGAGGGGTCTCCCCATATTCCTTTCGGAAGAAGAAGAGGACCGGCCATTTTATGGAATCGAAGCTTGATAGGCCCTATCGGTATCGGGTATACTGGATGAGGGAGCAGAAACTGCCCTATACATATTATTCAGGAAGGAGTGTTTTACAATGTTGATGATTTCCGTTACTTTTGCCGAGGTGCCGAATAACTGAATAGCTTTGTAACTATCCGATCCCTGAGCTTTTTACAATCTAGAGCAACGAGCAGGCACGATCGCGATATCGTGTTTTTTTATTTCCCAAAAAGCCAAAATTAACCATTTATTCCCATAAGGGAGCCCATTAAACGAAAGGAGTGTGCGTAAGATGAACTTGCCATTTGCAGGAAAGTCGGCCGGCCAAATCAGAGAAATGAACACAAACAAGGAGGAACTCAAGAATGAGTTACAAAAACGGAAAGGATATTCTTCCCCCTAGCCTGCTGAAACAGCTGCAGGACTACATCCAGGGAGAAATCGTCTATATCCCCAAGAAGGAACAGAAGCGAGCGGGATGGGGAGAAAATAACGGAACCCGGCAGATTATGGAACGGAGAAACCGGGAGATTTACAATATGTACAAAAGCGGCTCTACGATGATGGAGCTGATTCAGAAATTCCACCTGTCCGAGGACAGCATCCGCAAAATCATTGTCAAAACGCGGGTACTCGTTTCGGAAGCGGCCCGGTAAGACCATGCGGTTTCCCGATAAGCTAGTCCGGCGGAAGCCCAAGATCCCCCTAAGCGGCGAAAGCAGGCTTAGCGGGGATTTTCTTTGCCCGCGCACAGCAAGACCCCGCTTATTTATCGTGAAATAAGCGGGGTCTAGTCTTCATTTGACCTATTCAATTTTTAGAATAACCTCCTGCCGATCACATGCTTCGCATGCTGATAATAAACCTTTTTGAAACCAATGGGCCTTCTAAGGCATGCGCTGCATGCTTGTCCAGCATATGTCCGGTTCCCCGCATGTCCGCCCCTTACAGAGAAAGCTGTCACTTACCTTCTCTAACCGTAACGAGTTTACAACATGCTTCGCTATCGCTGTTCCATCGGTCTATCCCCTTTCCTTCGTTAAGATGGGCCGTTTGGAAACCACATTTGGGAAATTTTCTTTTGGTTGGTGCGTGAGCCGCTGGGGGCTGCACTTTTAACACCCGAACTTCCCAAACCGTTCCAACCCGGCGGAGATAAAGGTTGAACCGGAAAGCTTACCATTTGTTGCGTTTGTTATCGCTTTCCTTGTCTTAAATAATAGCTTAATATTGGAATATTGTAAATGTTCTGATAATTCTAAATACTTTGATTTGGGCTTATTTTCCTTAGGAAATCGGTGGAAATCCCGTTGGCTCTGCTTTTTTGGGCTTTTTTCTCATTTTTAGAGGGTTTTCGACTTCAGTCGGGAAACGTTACCGTGGAAAAAATGCCTAAAAAAAGAGTTGACGGGGACAAATCCGGGATGCTATAGTCACTTTAATCCACACTAAAACAATCGGAATAATTAAATAAAAGTCGACCGGACCGCCGGAGACACTGAAAACCTGACGATGGGATTTCTGTGTCTTTTTTTATACTCACGATTAGCCTAAGGAAGGGGAAAGAGACAAATGGCACTATTTCTTAAGAAGGCGGCGGCCGGACGGCCTTACAAAAGGGGGGCGGCTCTGTTGACCGCATTGGCATTAGCCTGGAGCTTGGCGGGCTGCGGGAGCTCCGATACCACCACCAATGCCTCCGCCACCGGGGGCGGATCCTCCCAGGCTTCGGCTCCGAAAGACGTTAAGCTGACGAACGTTTCGTACGATCCCACCCGGGAGCTGTACGACGCCTACAACAAAGCGTTCGCCAAGTATTGGAAGGACAAAACGGGCCAGAACGTAACCGTGGAGCAGTCTCACGGAGGCTCGGGCGCTCAGGCGAGGGCGGTCATCGACGGTCTGGAGGCGGATGTTACGACGCTGGCTCTCGCTTACGACATCGATTCCATCAGCGATAAAGGGCTGATCAACAAGGACTGGCAGACGAAGCTGAAGGACAACAGCTCGCCTTACACCTCCACGATCGTGTTCCTCGTGCGCAAAGGCAATCCGAAGGGAATCAAGGATTGGGAGGATTTGATCAAGCCGGATGTGAAGGTCATCACCCCGAATCCAAAGACCTCGGGCGGCGCCCGCTGGAGCTACCTCGCGGCTTGGGGCTATGCGCTCAAGAAGAATAACAACGACGAGGCCAAAGCCAAGGAGTACGTAGGCAAGCTGTTCAAGAACGTGCCCGTCCTCGATACCGGGGCGCGCGGCTCCACGACCACCTTCGTCGAGAAGGGAATCGGCGACGTCCTGCTCTCCTGGGAGAACGAAGCCTACCTGTCCCTGAACCAGCTGGGCAAGGATAGATTCGAAATCATCAATCCGTCGGTCAGCATTCTGGCGGAGCCTCCGGTTGCCGTTGTTGACAAGGTAGCCGACAAGCGGGGGACGCGGGAAGTGGCGCAGGCTTATCTGGAATATCTCTATTCGGAAGAGGGCCAGAAAATCGCGGCCGAGAATTACTACCGCCCCCGTCTGCAGTCGATTGCCGACCAGTTCAAAGACAAATTCCCTAAGATCGAACTGTTCGACATCAGCCTGTTCGGCGGATGGGCGAAAGCGCAGCAGACGCATTTCAGTGACGGAGGCGTCTTTGACCAGATCTATATCCCATCCAAATAAGCGGGGGGCTTTCCGATGACTCGAGTCAGGAAAAAACGCAGCGTGCTGCCGGGGTTCGGCCTTTCCATGGGCTTCACCCTGCTTTATCTAAGCTTGATTGTACTGGTTCCTCTGTCGGCCGCCTTCCTTAAGACGTCGGCCCTTTCCTGGGACCAGTTCTGGAAAATCATTCTCAACCCCCGCGTTATCGCTTCCTATAAGCTGAGCTTCTACACCAGCTTTGCAGCAGCACTGATCAATGCGGTGTTCGGCCTGCTGATCGCTTGGGTTCTGGTTCGGTACCGGTTTCCGGGCCGGCGGATCATCGACGGGATGATCGACATTCCGTTCGCTCTCCCAACGGCTGTGGCGGGGATTGCGCTGACGACCATCTACGCGGAGAAAGGCTGGATGGGGGGCCTTCTGAAAGAGCTCGGCATCAAGGTGGCCTTTACCCCGCTTGGCATTATGGTCGCCCTCACGTTCATCGGCCTTCCCTTCGTCGTCCGGACGCTGCAGCCGGTCATCGAGGAGATGGAGAAGGATGTGGAGGAGGCCGCCGCGAGCCTGGGAGCCTACCGCTGGACGACTTTCCGGCGGGTCATTCTCCCGGAGCTGCTCCCGCCGCTGCTGACCGGGTTCGCGCTTGCCTTCGCCAGGGGAATCGGGGAATACGGCTCCGTCGTCTTCATTTCGGGGAACATGCCTATGAAGACGGAAATCGCCCCGCTTCTGATCATGACGAAGCTGGAGCAGTTCGATTATACGGGAGCGACCGCCATTGCCGTCGTCATGCTCCTCATTTCGTTCCTCCTGCTGCTCGCCATTAACTTCATTCAATGGAAATCCAGCCGGGGGCTGCTGCCCCGTTAGCTGCTGGCTCCTTGCTGCTGCGGCAGCCGATCCCACCCCATACAAGGAGGAATCCCTATATGTCCGCTAACGTGGCTGCCCCGGCCGCCGCTCCAGTTAAGGCTCGCCGGCCCCGCCATTTGACGGAGCCGGGCTGGGTCCGGTGGACGCTGATCGGTCTCACCCTGCTTTTTCTCGGCGTTGTCCTGGTTCTGCCGCTGGTCTCGGTCTTCCTCGAAGGCTTCAAGAAGGGGGCCGACGTCTACTTCGCTTCCCTGGTCAAAAAGGACGCCCTGGCCGCGATCCGGCTGACGCTTCAGATAGCCGCCATCGCCGTGCCGTGCAACCTTGTTTTCGGCATAGCGGCCGCCTGGGCGATAACGAAATTCACCTTCCGCGGGAAGAATGTGCTGATCACTCTGATCGACCTGCCCTTTGCCGTTTCCCCGGTTATTGCCGGTCTTGTATTCGTGCTGCTGTTCGGGGCCCGCGGCTGGTTCGGCCCGTTCCTTGCGGAGCATGACCTGAAGATCATCTTCGCCGTTCCGGGTATCGCGCTCTCCACCATCTTCGTCACCTTCCCGTTCATCGCCCGCGAGCTGATTCCGCTCATGCAGGCGCAGGGCACGGGGGAGGAGGAAGCGGCGGCCAGCCTGGGCGCGAACGGATGGCAAATGTTCCGCCGGATCACGCTTCCGAATATCAAGTGGGGTCTCTTGTACGGCGTCATTCTCTGCAACGCCCGCGCCATGGGGGAGTTCGGCGCCGTTTCGGTCGTCTCCGGTCACATCCGCGGGAAGACGAACACCCTTCCGCTGTATGTGGAGATTCTGTACAACGAATACAATTTTGCCGCTTCTTATGCCGCTGCTTCCCTGCTCGTTCTGCTCGCCTTCGTGACGCTCGTCGCGAAGAGCGCCATCGAATGGAAGCATCTCAAGAAGCATACTACGTGACGGAGGGAACGCGATGAACCATATAACCGTTAACCGGCTGACCCGGCACTTCGGCAGGCAGGCCGCGGTGGATGACGTGAGCTTTCAAATCGAATCCGGCAAGCTCATCGGCCTGCTCGGCCCAAGCGGCGGCGGTAAGACGACGATCCTGCGGATGCTGGCCGGCCTGGAGCAGCCCGATTCGGGCGAGATCCGGTTCCACGGCCGGCGGGTAAACGAGGCTCCGCCGCAGGAGCGGGGCATCGGCTTTGTTTTTCAGAACTATGCCCTGTTCAAGCACATGTCCGTCTATGACAACATCGCCTTCGGGCTGACCCTGCGCAAGAAAGCCCGCAAGGAGATAGCGGCGCGCGTCGAGGAGCTCATCGAGCTGACAGGGCTCAGCGGCCTCGGCAAGCGGCTGCCGCACCAGCTGTCGGGCGGCCAGCGGCAGCGGGTGGCCTTCGCCCGCGCGATCGCCCCCGAGCCTCAGCTTCTGCTGCTCGACGAGCCCTTCGCGGCGATCGACGCCAAGGTGCGCAAGGAGCTGCGCACGTGGCTGAAGGAGATGATCGACCGTGTCAAGATCACGACCATCTTCGTTACCCACGACCAGGAGGAAGCCGTGGAGGTGGCTGACGAGATCATGGTCATCAACCAGGGGAAGCTGGAGCAGAAGGGCACCCCCTGGGAGATCTACAAGGAGCCCCAGTCCCCGTTCGTGGCGGCCTTCATCGGCGAATCGAGCGTCGTGGACGACGTCAGCCGGCTGAAGGGCTTCGAGATGGGGGCTCCGGGCAGCAAGGGCATGATCCGACCGGAATTCATCGACATCACGAAGGAGGGAGAGCCGGCCTACTCCTCCGCCGCCGATCGGGGTCTGGTGCGCAGCCTCTATTTCCGGGGAACGTCCTGGCAGGTGGAGGTCGAGACCGGGTCCCACCGGCTGCTCGCTTACCGCTCCCTGGAGCAGCCGGCGGTTGCGGTAGGGGAAGAGGTGGGGGTGCTCATTCACCGCATCTATGTGTTTGACGGCGAGACCGGGGCCATGCTGGAGAATGCGCGGAAAGCCGACCCCATGCCCGTCTATATTTAATCACCACCCGTGGAGGAGGATGCCATTATGAGCAAAGCCTTGGAGCTTGACGAGCTGTGGATCAGCCGTCTCTTGGAGCAGCTGAACGGTTTGGAGTACGGATCGCTTAACGTCATTGTGCATGACGGCCGGATCGTGCAGCTGGAGAAGACCGAGCGCAAGCGGTTCGACCCCCCGCGCAGCGGGGGAAAAGGCACGCAGGACTAGGGTCTGTCCGGCCCCTTTGTGACGGGGATGCTGACGTGTATGCACGAAGCTCAATAGGAAATTGCAGCACGGGAGCCGGAGGGCACGAACCAAGCGGTCGGTACGGACAGCGGGATTCGGGCGGCCGCCGTCAATAAGAGACAAGAGCTTCGACAGGAAGCCTCAACACGAGGCTTTTTTGTCGTGGCGGCCGGGTGAGCCGTTCTGACAAATTTTACGTATACAAGAAAGAGATTCTACCCTACAATGAAATACTGAGAAATTCGTCGAATTTGTATATAAACGTAACCTTTTGTCTGCAAAAGCTGTCTACAAATTGTATCCTTCTTCGGGTGCAGGGCCGGAGTCTTATCCGGTCTCTGTCGTCAAGAAGGCACTGGACTAGAGAACAGGAGGAAAAGAATGGATACCATTGTCACGACAAGGACGCTGACACCGTCCCGTTACCTGCTGACCGTTAAACACGAAACCGACGATAACAGCTTTATCGGCCATATTCTGAAGCTGGAGGAGGGTGAGGGCGGAGAAGGGGAAACGATCTACACTTCTTACCCCAAGGAAACGCCGGAGGAGGCCGAGAAAGCGGCGATGGATTATTTCGCCCAGCTGCGCAAATAAAGAGAACCCGGCCGGCTGCGGACAAGCGGACGGAGGACGACCCTACGAAAGGCGGGTGAATCATGACTAAAATTTTGTTGGCGGACGATGAAGCGGCGCTTCGCTTTCTCCTGACGGAAACGCTGGCCGACGAAGGCTTTGAGCTGACGGAGGCGGCGGATGGGAACGAGGCGGTGCGGGAGCTGCAGGCCCAGGCGTTCGGGCTGGTTATTCTGGATTACATGATGCCGGAGAAAACGGGCGTCGAGGTGTGCGAATGGCTGCGGGGCTCCGAATCGGCCAACCGGGAGGCTCCGGTCGTTCTTCTGACGGCCAAAGCGCTCGATAAGGACAAGGAACGGGCCAAGGCGGCAGGCGTGACGGCTTACATCGTGAAGCCTTTCAGCCCCATGCATTTGATCGATGTGGTCAACGGGCTTCTGGAAAGCCGGGAAAGCTGAACAAAGTAGGTGGGTAAGTTGAACGGAACCAATGATCAGCGGGAAACGGAGCGCTCCCGCCGCAGCCGGAAGCTGATGGAGGAGGGCCGGAGGCTGTATTTGGACGATCTGGCCAAGCAGCTGGACAGGCTCGGGGAGCTTCTGAAGGAGGAGGGGGATGAAGAGGCCCCGGCGGAAATTTACCGCACCCTTCATACGATGAAGGGGAGTGCCCCGATTTTTGGCTTCCGCCAGGCGGGGAAGGTGGCCGAGGAATGGCTTCCCCTGTGGGAATGGGCGGCCCCTGACCCGGACGATCCCCTTCCTCCCGATAAGCCGCAGGAGCGGAGCCTGCCCTTTCTGGAGCGGCTCGGCCTGGAGCTTGCGTATCACCGCCAGCAGCTGGAGCTGGGACGGCTCGAGACGTCAAGCCCCCACCCGGCGCCCCCTTCCCAGGGCCGTCTGCTGGTTGTGGACGACGATCCGTTCCTTCGGTCCTATCTGGCCCGGAGGCTCCGTCTCAGCGGTTACGAGGTGGATGAAGCCGCCAATGTGGAAACGGCCACTAGGCTCCTCCGGGAGAGGGCCTATGACCTGATCACGCTTGACCTGATCATGGAGCCCCAATCCGGATACGAATTGTTTCATTACTTGAAAGCCGATCCGACCTTGAAGTGGATTCCCCTTATCGTGCTTTCGGGCCGGGGGGAGCTTGGCGACAAAGTCCGCTGCTTCGAGCTCGGAGCGGATGATTATATCACGAAGCCTTTTCAATTTGAGGAAATGGCCGCAAGGCTCTCCCGGCTGCTCGCGCGGACGAAGAGCTTCGAGCACCTGGCGTTTCGCGATCCGCTGACGGGCGTCTACAACCGGCGCTATTTCGAGAGCCGGCTGCACCAGGAGCTGCGCCGTCTGGAATCCGAGCCGGGCCCGCTTAGTCTGGCGTTTCTCGATCTGGACCGCTTTAAGAGCATCAATGACACCTACGGTCATTCCATCGGGGACTTGATCCTGCAGGGAATGGCTTACCTGCTCCAGCAGAACGGGGGCCCCGGCGACCTTGTCGCCCGCTTCGGCGGAGAGGAATTCGTCGTGCTCTTTCCGGGGCTCGGACGGAAGGAAGCCCATGAACGGATCGAAGCGGTCCGTCGGCGCGTCCATGGCCAGCCGGTTTACCGGGACAAGGAGGGCCGTTCCCATTCCGTCACCTTTTCCGCGGGAATTGCGGAATGGAAGCCCGGCATGGGGGGCGACCGGCTTGTCCGCCTGGCGGATGAAGCCATGTACCGGGCCAAGGAAACGGGGCGGGACCGGATTATCGAAGCCGGTGATGCCGAAAACGTGACCGAGGCCGCAGCGGAAGCCGTCCGGCGTCGTAAACGGATCCTGATCGCGGATGACGACGAGCTGCTGCGATCCATTATCCGTTCCGAGCTCGAGGAGCTGGGGGCGGATCTGATCGAGGCCCGGGACGGCGAGGAAGCGTTCGCCCTGCTGCGCGACGAGAGCCCGGATCTGTGCATCCTGGACGGGCTTATGCCGAGGCTGGACGGCTTCGGGCTCCTTGCCCGATTGAAGGCCGAGCTTCCCGTGCAGGCAGAGCGGACACGAATTCTGATGCTGACCGGCCGCTCCCATGAGAAAGACCGGGCGGGGGGGCTTCGGTTAGGCATCCATGATTACATGACGAAGCCGTTCTCCCTCGTAGAATTGGAAATGAGGGTGAAGAGGCTGCTCCAGCTCGAAGAAGGCCCTCTTTCGATTTGTCCATAACTGTATCCAACAGGAGGAGATCCGAATGAATGTTTTGGTAACCGGCGGTGCCGGCTTTATTGCTTCCCATCTTGTAGACGAGCTCATCGCGCTTGGGCACGCCGTCCATGTGGTGGACAACCTGTCGACCGGACGGGAAGAGAACCTGAACCCCCATGCTGTGCTTCATCGCATGGACATCCGGGACGACCGGCTGGCGGACGTCTTCCGTGAGGTAAAGCCGGAGGCGGTGTTCCATCACGCCGCTCAAATCGACGTCCAGACTTCGCTCAAGCAACCGCTCCTCGATGCCGAGATCAACATTCTCGGAACGATCGCGATTCTTGAGCAGTGCAGGGATTACGGGGTCCGCAAGCTGATCTATGCCTCCTCGGCCGCCGTCTACGGAACGCCGGATTATTTGGGGGTCGACGAGAAGCACCCGGTACGGCCTCTTTCCTTCTATGGCATTTCCAAGCATACGCCGGAGCATTACATCCAGGCCTTTGCCGCCCTTTGCGGTTTGGATTATACGATTTTGCGCTATGCCAATGTGTACGGAATCCGCCAGGATCCGAAGGGGGAGGGCGGCGTCATCTCCATCTTCGTGGACAAGCTTTTGCGGGGGGAACGCCCCCTTATCTTCGGAAACGGGGAGCAGACGAGGGATTTTATTTATGTAAAAGATATCGTGCGCGCCAATCTCGCGGCCTTAACCCAAGGAAGCGGCGGCCTGTACAACGTCAGCTGGAACGAGCAGACGAGCGTGAACCGGCTTCTCGACGTCATGTGCGGGCTGAGCGGGCGTGACTTTAATCCGGTTTACGGCCCGGCTCGTCCGGGGGACATCGAACACAGCCGCCTCGACAACCAGGCCGCCTTGGACGGCCTGGGCTGGAAACCGGTGTATCCGCTGGAGGAGGGACTCAAGGAAACCCTGGCTTACTACGAGCGCTTGTACTCCCGCCAGGCGATGTAAGACCCGCGCACTGAGAAGATACGTTTTGTAGCAAGTTGGTTAATTAATTTTATTGAGGTAACCGCCTGCGGCATCGAGGTGTACGTAGTTCAGCTGCGAGGCCGCCTTGGCCGCTCCGGCATCCTTGCGGGTGCTGACCGAGAACACCTTCAGGCCTCCCTGCTGGGCGAGCTGAAGCTGTTGAACCCGCTGCTTCATCCATTCGTTCTGCTTCCAGGTGGACCTCCAGTCCTCCCACAGGAAACCGTCCAGATAGGGCAGCGAGTATGGCAAGGTATCGAAGCCCCGGTTCTGGATCAGGGTAAGCGCGGGAAACTTCGTGGACGTCTCCTGGAGGAAGCCCCGGTAAGCCTGGCGGATTTCGGTCTGCACCTTTTGGTCAGTCAGGCGGTCGTCCATGTCCCCCACCGTATCGAGAAAAATCCCGTCCAAGCCTTTACCGGCGATCGAGCTCCGGATTTCCTCAAGCAGGACGGTGCGGTAATGGCGGCTTCGCAGGTCCATCAGATAGGAGTTCCACTCCGCGAATCGGATTTTTTGACCGTTGTTGAGCAAATAATCGCCGGCTTGGAGCTTGGTCATGCGGGCTTGGTTCCACACGGGGGACTCCATCACGGAAAGATAGCCGATCACGAGGGTGCCGGCCTTCCGGATTTCCTGGATTTGGCCGGCGGTAAATTGATGAGGCTCGATAATGACGAGATTTTTACGCTTTAACTGGGCCATTCGCTCCGGGGTAGCCTCGCCGTAGTAGATGGTATAGGAGTTCACCTGCTGAAAAGGGCCGGAGCCGTAGGTTTTGCCCTCTCCGAGGGCCAAGGCGGCAAGCAGGGAGGAGATCAACAGGGCCGTTTTTAATCGTCTTGGGGTCATCCTTTCACGGGCCTTTCGCAATAGTTTAAGAAACCTGTAAAGAGATTATCGGCATTCCGATACTTATCATGTAGTCCATTCGAACCGCGATCGAATAAAAGGAGGAACACCATGAAGCGACTGGCGATTGTAGACGACGACGTCATCCTCCTGACCTTTCTTCAAAGCCTTTTTGAAGAGAGAGGGTATGAGGTAACGGTCTTTAGCGATTCCGAAGAGGCTCTGCAGTCCTTGGAGGACAACTGTCCTGATGCGGTCCTGACCGATGTGCTCATGCCGAAGCTGAGCGGCTTCGAGCTCTGCCGGAAGCTGAGGGCGGCGGAAGCCTTCGGCAAGGTGCCCATCTTCCTGATGAGTGCCAAGCATTCCATAGGCGAGCTGTCCAAATCGATGATGGCGGGGGCGGACGAGTATATCATCAAGCCCTTTCAGCCGGAGGAGCTCTGCCTCAAGCTGGAACAGGTCTATAAGCGAAAGAACAACCCGATCAGAATCAAGCCGAACGAAGGATAAGAGGTGGAGGGAGTTCATTGATTTACCGGCAGAACCGCAAATGGCTGGCCTGGGTCGAGGCTGCCGTTATTTACGGGGCGGCAGCCTTCTGGCTGATTACGTACGACGTGCCCTGGCTGCTCTGGTCGCCCAATCCGTTTCTCTTCGTCGTCCTCTACTTTGCGCTTCGTTACGGGAACCGGGTCGGCATCGCCGCCGCCGCAGGAGCTTCCGCCCTGCACCTGGCCTCCTTTCTCCAGGAAAACGGGGACTGGTACGGCCTGTTCGACCGCTGGGAGAACAGCAAATGGTTCATCTCCTACTGGGGGATCGCCTTGTTCGTGGGACACGTAGCGTCCGATCTGAGGTTCCGCTATGCGGTCCTTGCCGACGAGCAGGAGGAAACCAAGGAGCACCTCGCCAAGGTGGAAGAGAGCTATGGAGACCTGATGAAGGTCAAAACGGCGCTCGAAAACAAGGTCGTCGGCGCCCAGGAAAGCTTGTTTACCCTTTACAAAATAGCCAGAGCCCTCGATTCCGACAACTCTGAGATTATTTTCACCGATGCGGTCCGGCTGTTCAAGGATTTGATCAAAGCCGGCTCGATCGTCATCTACCGCATGAGTCCTTCCGGAGATCTCCTGAGGCGTAAAGTATATTTTGGCGGTGAGATTACATATCCCGCCACCGTCTTCCTGGACCGTCCTTCCGTCTATGCCCGTGTATGCTCGGAGCGAACGATTCAGCTCCGCATGGAGAACGAGCCCGCCGATTCCCCTATGCTCGCCGGACCGCTTCTGGACGAAGAAGGGAAGGTGATTGCGGTGATCGGGCTGAACGGCCTCGATTTCGCGGCGATGAACCGGCATACCGTGGATTTGTTTCGCCTTATCCTGGTGTGGATGGGGGAAAGCTGCGTCAAAGCGTTCCGCCACGAGCAGCTGGGCCATGGCGACCGGTATTTCCCAGGTACTCATGTCATGAGGCCGGAAGCCTTCTATGCGAAGCTTAACGAGGAAACGCTCAGGGCCGAGGACTTTGATCAGGAGTTCCTGCTGCTGCAAATCCCGGTTGATTTCGGTGCCATGGAGGAAATAGCGGCGGTCCGGGAAGTGGACCACCTGATGAAGCAGACGCTTCGCAGCGGGGATGAAATGGCGTACGACGCCTTTCGCCGGGAGCTGCTTTATTTGCTGCCCGCCACTTCTCCCGAGCTCGCCTCGCGGATTGAGGAGCGGATCCGCAGCCGGTTCAGCGAAGGAGGGCTTGCCCCATGAGGAGCTCCCGAAGGGAACGCTACCGCGAGCTCCCGAAGCGGAAATGGGCTCTGCCGGCAGCCAGCCTCGCGCTCGGCCTGCTGGACGGAGGACAGCTGGTCTTTTTCCTGAACCACTGGGACGGGGGCGCCGGATTGGCATTCGGACTGGCCGTTCATTTTCTGCTCAGCGGGCTGCATATGGCGATCTATCGTTCTTTTAAGCTCAAGCTCGCCGACCGGATCAGCTCTTCCTGGCTGCATACGGCCGTACTGTTTCTCCCGGGTGCGGGATTTCTGGCCGCGGCTCTCATCCTTACTCTTCTGTTTCTTACCCGCTACCGGGAGGATTTCTACGAGGAATACAAGGAGTACGTCTACCAGGAGGCGCATTCTCTTGAGACTTATTCCATCAATGTCGAGAAGGAATCCAACCGGGTTCCGTTCCGGGAGATTCTAATGAGCGGGGAGCATACAGGGAAGAAAGAAGCCCTCTTCTCGCTGCTCCAATACGAGGGCGAGAACAAGGTGCAGCTGATTCAGGAAGCGCTTCGTGACGACGATGCCGAGGTGGTCCATTATGCCGCCACTGGCTTGAACTATATGAATGAACAATTTGTGCGCCGGATCAAAATCGGCATCCGGCAGGTTCAAGGACCGGGCGGAAGCTCCTTGGAAAGCTGGAGGGATCTTCTGCAGACGTATCGGCAGTATCTTGAAAGCCGGCTTCTGACGGAGGAGCTGGCGCTGGAGGTCCGCGAGGCTTACCGCCAATGGATCCGGCTCGCCCGGGAGAAATATCCGCAGGAGACTTCCTTCCTGGCGGAGCAGTGTTATCTGCACCGCTCGGAGGGGCGCTTCTCCGACGCAACCCGGGAAGCCGCCAAGCTCGCGGACTCCAAGGAATACAGCTACCTGGCCCAGCTGACTAAGGCCGAGCAGCTGTTTGCCGAGGGCCGGTGGGAGGCTTTGAGGGAATTCTGCGGCGGCTGGTGGGAGTCCGGAGCCTCCATTCCGGAGGAACACCGCTCCGCCGTGGAATTTTGGAAGGAGTTGACCGATCAAGGTGTCCCGCAAAACGATTACCTTCTTAAGCGTTACCGTTAGCTTTCTTCTGCTCGGCATCTTTCTGCAGGCCGCCCGCATCTCGGACCTTCCCCATCTTTCCAAGGCCAAGCTGGTCTACAAGGAGACGGCGTTCCCGGTAACGGATGCGGTTTATGGGAGCCTTCCGGCCGGAAGTCCGCTTGGCCTGTACTTATACGGAGATCCGTCCGATGCGGAAAGCAGGAAGGCGATGGCCAACCTGGAAACGGCGCTTTCCCTGGCCAAGCTGGACCACAAGGAGATCGGAGCGGAGGGAATCCGGGAACTGAAGCCGGACCCTTGGACGGTGCTTCTGCTTATGGGCGAAGACATTTCCCGGGTGGACCGGGCCGCGGTCGAGTCCTTTGTCCGGCAAGGGGGGCGTCTTGTGGTCGGCACCCGCTTCTATGCGCCGGAGTGGGACCGTATGCTCGGTATCGCGGATAACCGCGGATTCCGGGAGGGGGCCATGCACGGCATCCGGTTCGACAAGCCCCTGTTCCCCGGCTATTTGGACCTTCCGTCCAACAATGTCGTCTTCTCCAACAGCGTGCTGGATGTGCAGCTGGCGCCGGAGTCGGTTCCTTACCTCTCGTCCGAGGGGACTCCTCTTCTTTGGACGCACGTTTACGGACAGGGCAAGGTGGTCTTCTGGAACTGGACGAGCAGCACCCAGAAGCTGGGACGGGGGCTTCTCGTCCAGTCGATCGGCCTTGCGTCGGAGAGCTTTGTGTCGGCCCAGGTGGCTTCGCGCAGCTTGAACATCGACGACTTTCCTTCTCCGGTTCCGGACAGCGACAACCCTTTGGTCCGCCAGGAATACGGCCTGAGCACCCAGGATTTCTACGAACGGGTGTGGTGGGAGGACATGACCCGGTTTGCCAAAGTATACGGCTGGAAATACACGGGGCTGCTCATCGGCAACTACCAGAACCAGACGGACTCTCCGCTGCCTGCTCTAACGGATGATTACGCGGAAACCATTCCCTACTTCGGAACGAAGCTGATCGGAATGGGCGGGGAGCTCGGGCTGCACGGGTACAACCATCAATCCTTGGTTACCCGTGGGGAGCCGGTCGATCCCGACCTGGGCTACCGGCCCTGGCAGAGCGAGCCGGCCATGGAAGAGGGGCTCGTTCACTTGAACGACCTCGCCAAGAAGCTGTTCCCGGGGCACGAGCTCAAAACCTACGTTCCCCCCTCCAATGTCTTGAACCGGACCGGTAAGGAGGCGTTGGCCCATGCCGTGCCGTCGCTTGCCATTCTAAGCTCCCTGTACGATGCGGACGGTCAGCCGGGCTACCTGGAACAGGAGTTCGGAAGAGATGCCGAATTTCCCCAATTGTTCAACTTTCCCCGGGTATCCTCGGGATATGCCATGGACCCCGCCATCCGGTTCTATATTGCCGATGTGGTCGCGAATTTCGGACTGGTGAATCATTTCGTCCATCCGGATGACGTCCTCGATGCCCACCGTTCCCAAGGCAAAGGGTGGAAGGCCTTGAGCGAGCCGTTCGAAAAATGGATGGCCACGCTAAACCAGACCTATCCTTATTTGCAGCCGCTCACGGTGAGGGACGCGGTCAAGAAATTTTCCCTGTACCAGGATGGCCGCGTAGAGGTCCGGTACAGTAACGGCACCATCGCCATCCAGGCGCGTCAAGAGCTTGTCCCCATGCATTATACCGTCCGGATCCCGGAAGGAAAGCGTCCCGAGGTGGCCAAAGAAGACGGCGTGCTGACCCGGCTCGAAGCCGGCAACGGCCTGTGGCATCTCGAGGCCCGCAAGCCTGCCGTGACCATTGCCTTAAAGGAAGGAAAGCCATGAAAATCGTTTTGTTGGTCGAAGGAAGCTACCCTTACGTATCGGGAGGAGTCGCAAGCTGGATCCAGATGCTGGTCTCTTCCATGCCGGAGCATGAATTCGAAATCGTAGCCGTTTCTTCTTCCCGCAAAGAGGTCTCGGGCTACAAATACAAGCTGCCCGGTAACCTGACACGGATTCACGATATCTTCCTGATGGATTACCTGGAGCTGGAGGAAGGGAAGCGGCCCCGCCTGACCAAGGAGGAGGCGCGCGCCTGTCTGGACTGGTTCGCTTTCCGGGAGGGATCCGAGGCGGCGCTTCCCCTGATCGGGGATCCCTCCCGTCTGGGAAGCCCGATAGCTTTCATGAAGAGCGAGATTTTCTGGGAATTTCTCGTGGATTCCTATACGAAAGAGATGCCCGGCTATTCCTTCAACGCTTATTTCTGGGCGTGGCGGTCCATGTATCTGCCCGCCGTTTTTCTTCTGCAGCAGGTTTACCCGACGGCCGATCTGTACCACTCCGTTTCCACCGGCTATGCCGGGCTGATCGCGTCAAGCCTTAGGATGAAGCACGGCACTCCCTTTCTGCTTACCGAGCACGGGGTCTATGCGAGGGAGAGGGAGGAAGAAATTCTGCAGTCGGCCTGGGTCGACCCGCCGTTCAAAAAAAGATGGATCGACTACTTCTATCATCTGTCCAAAGGGGCTTACCGGGCCGCCGACCGGACCATCTCCCTGTATGGCGGAACCCACCGGATCCAAAGGGAGCTTGGCGTGCCGGAGGAGCGGGCTCTCGTCATCCCGAACGGCATCGATTACGACCGGCTCTTCCGGCTGCCCCGTGAGACCGGTGAGAGCGGGAGGATGATCTTCGGGGCTCTGGTGAGGCTGGTGCCGATCAAGGACATTAAGACGCTCTTGTATGCGGCCCGTCTCGCCTGCCAGGATATCCCGCATATGCAGCTGTGGATTATGGGGCCGACGGACGAGGATCCGGATTATTACCAGGAATGCCTGGCACTAACGAGGAATCTGGGCCTCGAAGGAGTGGTCACCTATACGGGGAAGGTTCCGATCGACGAGTACCTGCCGAAGATCGACGTCCTCATCCTGAGCAGCATCAGCGAAGGGCAGCCGCTTGCCGTGCTGGAAGGCATGGCGGCGGGTGTTCCGTGGATCTGCACGGATGTCGGCAGCTGCCGGGAGCTCCTCGAGGGACGGGACGAGCACGATGCGGGCATCGCCGGCTACGTCGTACCTCCCGTTAATCCCGAAGCGATGGCCCGCATGATGATCAAGATGGAGAAATATCCGCAGGAGCGCCTCTACATGGGGCAAGCGGGCCGCCGCCGGGTCTCGTCCTTCTACCGGATCGATCAATTTATTGAGGCATATCGAAAGCTGTACAGCGAGGTGGTGACCTGATGGCGGGGATCGGCTTTACCCTTCAGAAGCTTTTTCGGGAGGATTATTTGTCCCTCCGGGTTCGCGCATACGCGTATGCCTCCTTTATTGCGGCAGGCCCTTGGATTCTGTCCGTCGGAAGCATCGCCCTGATCAATTTCCTGCTGCAGCGGCTTGGAGGCGTGGACGATGCCGAGCGGCAGCTTTTTGTCGTCACGGTGTCGTATTGCTTTATCTTCTCCCAGATTCTGTCCGGGGGATGGCAGCTCAGCGTCATCCGGTATTTGGCGGATCATTTCTACCTCAACCGGCTGGAGGTGGTGACCCCGACTTTTACGGGCATCTCCCGGCTGGTACTGGCGTTGTCGGCCGTGGCTTCCGTAATTTTCTTCTGGAATTCTCCGCTGCCGATGCTGTATAAGTTGGGAAGCGCAGCTGTCTTTATGCTGATCGGGCAAATTTGGCTCGCGATGATCTTCCTGACGGCGGCCAAGAGCTACAAGATCATCTCCCTCGCCTTTCTGGCGGGAGGAGCGGTTTCCGTCGGAGGGGTGCTCCTGCTTCTTCATCATCCCCTTCCTTTTGCCAGTCATGGACAAGCCACGAATCTTCTTCTCGGCTTCGGTCTCGGAATTGGCGTAACGGCCACAATGCTGGCGTTGGTCCTGCTTCGTTCCTTTCCGGCTCGGGAGGAGTCCAATCCGTACGGCTTTCTGCATTATGTCGACAAGTACCCTTCCTTGCTCGCCGTCGGCTTCTTCTATAACCTGGGGGTTTGGATGCACAACTTGATCATCTGGCTTGGGCCGTCGGGCGTGCGGATCGAGCGGACGTTCACTTACAGTCCCCTGTACGACAGCTCCGTTTTCCTGGCGAACCTGACGATCATTCCGTCCCTTGTGCTGTTCGTCGTATCCGTGGAGACCCAATTTTACGACAAATACAAGGTGTTCTACGGCTACGTTACGAACGGAGGGACGCTCGACATGATCAAACGGGCCAAGACCCGCATGACCGAGGTGCTGTGGAGGGAACTGTACCGGGTGACCAAAATCCAGGGCATCCTCACGCTGTTTTTCCTCATCGCCTGCCAGGCGCTGCTGGAACGGCTCGGGCTGCAGAAAACGATGATCGACATCGTCCGGATGTCCGCCCTGGGGGCGCTGCTCGGCTCCCTGATGCTCATCAACATCCTCATCATGCTCTATTTTGAGGACCGCAAGGGAGCGGCCTGGACGGCCGGGATCTATTTCGCACTCATAACGGTCCTTACCATCACCCTGCTTCCGCTCGGCATCGATTATTACGGCTTCAGCTATTTCCTCGGCGGGGCCGGGGCGTACGCGTGGAGCGGACTCCGGCTCTTGCGCTTCCTCGAGCGGATTGAGGTGCACACCTTCATCTCCCAAAGCATCCTGTACCGGGAGGTCCGGGGGTGGTTCACCCGGCTCGGCGAGAAGGCTTACCGCTGGTTCTAGACTTGAAGAGGAGAGAAAGCGCCTTGTCCGTTACCGATTGGAAAACGGGGGCGCTTTTTAGTACACTTTGAGAAAAGGAGGGATGCCGCATGACCCGCAAATATTTTACGCCCGAAGAGGCCAACGCTCTGCTCCCGTCCGTCAAGCAGGATTTGGAGAAGCTTCAGCAGACGAAACGGGAGTTCGAGCTTAAATACCGCGAGCTGCAGCAGCTGAAGGAGAACACGACCTACGCTTCGGTGACCGGCGAGGATTCATTTTTCGAGCAGGAATGCGAGCTTGAGTTTATGCAGATCGAGGCGAAGAGCCTAATCGACAGCCTGGGGATGAAGGGGGCGGAGATCAAGGACATCGACCGCGGGTTGATTGATTTTCCGGCCCGGATCGGCGGAGAGGACGTCCTTCTGTGCTGGATGCAGGGAGAGGAAAGCATCCGCTATTATCATGGGGTAAGCGACGGATTCGCGGGGCGGAAGCGGCTTGATTCCTAGAAGCCGCAGTCGTTTGGACGGGAAAGGAAGTGCAGGGTTGTCTAGGAAATTCGGGATTCGGAGCCGGATCCTTGGTCTAGTTGTGCTGCTCTTAGGTATAACGTTGGGGGCGTTTGCGTCCGAAGTGTCCGCCCATGCCGGGCTCACCAAGGCGGTTCCCGAGGCCGACAGCCAGATGGAGGAATCGCCGCCCCGGGTAGAGCTTACCTTTAACGAACGAATCGAAGAGAAGCTGTTTACCCTGAAGGTGATTGACGAGATAGGGCGCTCGGTCACCCCGAACAAGCCGGTTATCAACTCCACGCATACCTCCCTTACGCTGGATCTGCCCCAGCTGCACAAGGGCATCTATGTGGTGAGCTATCACGTGATCTCGGCGGACGGGCACCCGGTGGACGGCAGCTACGTGATCACCGTCGGCCCGCCGCGGGGCGCTTCCTCTCCGGACCATGCGGCTCACGAAGCCCATGAATTGAGCTGGTCCATGTCCCCCGGCGAGTTCTTCAAGATGGCTTCGCGCTTCTTTTATTACGCCGCCTTGCTTGCGATGACCGGATTCGTGCTGTGGATGACTCGGTTCCGCGAAGGAAGCCGGGAAATCCGGGACCGGATGCGGCAGTGGTCGCTTGGCCTGCAGCGCGTTCATCTGATTTCGCTCATGCTGCTCATCTATACCCACTATGCCGATCTGCTTGGGGAGGATGGAGGGCTTCAGGATCTTACGGGTCTCTTTACCGGAACGACGGTAGGGCTGTCCTGGCTGGCCTCGCTTGCCCTGTCTCTTCTGGGATTCGTGCTTCTTCACCGGAAGCCTTGGCTGAATTTATTGTGGGTGGCCGCCCTCATCGGAGTCAAAAGCGTCAACGGCCACGCCATGGCGTTCGAGCCGCAAGGCGTACTGGTGCTTCTGGACGCGGTGCACCTGGCGGCGGCCGCTCTTTGGGCGGGCGGACTCGTGGTCACGGTGGCCTTCTGGAAGCAGAAGGGGTTCCTGCTTCTGTTTCTGAAGCGCTTCTCCCGGGCCGCGCTGGGATCCATTCTGCTGCTGGCCCTTACGGGCGTTCTGTCGACGTTCCTGTTCCTGCCGAAGATCAGCTACGTGCTTTACTCGCAGTGGGGCATCCTGCTGCTGGTCAAAGCAGGGCTCGTGGTGATGATTGCCGTTACCGGTGCGCTGATCCGTTCCTCTCTTCGCAAGAGAGGAGTGAATGGGGCGGGGGTCTTGCTGAAGGTGGATCTTTCCTTGATGGCCGTCATTCTGGGAGTGGTCGCCCTGCTGACGTATCTCGCCCCCGTGCCGCCCAATGAACCGTTAGCGTGGCACGTAATGGGCACGAAGCAGCACATGAGCGCCAAGATCACGCCTAATATCCCGGGCACCAACACCTTCACGGTGAAGGTATGGCTTCCCGAGCAGATGGGCCCGCCCAAGCAGGTTATCCTGAGAATGATCAACAACGACGATCCTTCCATCGCCCCGATTGTAGTGCCGGTAAAGCCCTATGACGACAAGGAAATCGACACCTCCTTCGATATGAAGCGTTACAGCTACAAAGCCGAAGGTCCCTATCTTCCCTTCCCGGGAAGCTGGACCGTGCAGGTCCGTGTGCTCGACAGCCAGGACGACGAAATCCCCTACGAGAAGATTATGAGGGTTTATTGATTGCCCCCATGGGATTGACAGAGTCACCAACGCGTTATATACTGCTAAGCAGGTAGAAGTGAATCGGTTAGGCGGAGCCCAAGAGAAAGCCCTTACCCGTACTCGCAATTCTCCTTACCTGGGAGAAGTGTGTTTACTGCGGTGGAGGGCTTTTTGTATTCCGTCCGGCCGGCGCTGGAGGAAGCCGGAAAGTGGAGCGGCGTTCTGCAGCGGCTATTGGGTGACGAATTATAATGTTGGAAGCAGGCGGAGACGAGGAGAGCTTGCTTTGAAGCGGGGGTCCCTTTGGATAAGGGGGGCTTCTGATTCAAGGCAGGCTTTTTCCTTTTTCATTTTAACTAGTGAAGGAAAGAGGGAGAATCATGACAGCAGCATTTTCAGCAGAAAGCCGGGCCGTTAAGCTAAGGGAGATGGCATCGGAGCCGCTTGACCTGTTGGTGATCGGCGGGGGAATTACCGGGGCGGGCATCGCCCTGGACGCGGCCGAGCGCGGACTCCGGATCGGGCTTATCGAGAAGAATGATTTCGGATCGGGCACGAGCAGCCGTTCCACGAAGCTGATTCACGGAGGATTGAGGTACCTGAAGCAGGGCGAGGTCAAGCTAGTCCAGGAGGTGGGACGGGAACGGACCATCCTCTATAAGAACGCCCCGCATCTTGTCATTCCCGCCCCGATGCTTCTTCCCATCTACAAAGGGGGAACCTACGGCTATTTTATGTCGTCCATCGGGCTGTACATTTATGACTGGCTGGCGGGAGTGGCCCGCAAGGAACGCCGCAAGATGCTTAACCGCAGCGAAACGATCAAGAGCGAGCCGCTTCTCAAAACGGAAGGGTTAAAGGGCGGCGGCCTGTACTTCGAGTACCGGACCGATGATGCCCGGCTTACTCTCGAAATCATGAAAACGGCAACCCGGCGCGGAGCCCAAGCCGTCAATCACACGGAAGCGGTCCAGTTCCTTTACAAGGACGGCAAGGTGGTGGGAGTTGAGGTGCGGGACCGCATCAGCGGGGAAACCTGCGAGCTTTATGCCAAGCATATCGTCAACGCCGCCGGTCCTTGGGTCGACGATGTCCGCCGGCTGGACGGCTCCATGCAGGGCAAACGCCTGTTCCTGACAAAAGGCGTCCATTTGGTCATCGATCAGGCCAAGCTTCCGGTTAAGCAGGCGGCCTACTTCGATACGCCGGACGGCCGGATGGTCTTTGTCATCCCTCGCGGGACAAGCACCTATGTGGGAACGACGGATACCGCTTATGACAAAACCATCGAAACCCCAAGAACGACCGAAGAAGACAGGGATTACCTGCTCCGCGCCGTCAACAGCATGTTCCCGTCCGTGAAGCTGACGGTTAAGGACGTCGTCTCGCACTGGGCCGGCCTGCGTCCGTTAATTTACGAGGAAGGCAAAGGCCCTTCGGAGCTTTCGCGCAAGGATGAGATCTTCCATTCGCCTACCGGGCTGATTACCATTGCGGGCGGGAAGCTGACCGGCTTCCGCAAGATGGCCGAGAAAGTGGTCGATCTGGTGGGAGAGAGATTGTATGCGGCCGAAGGGAAACGGCTGCCGGGCTGCTCCACCGATAAGATCGTTATCAGCGGAGGAGAGAACCAAGGGAAAGGAAGCTTTGCCGACTGGAAGAAAGAAATGCTGGCTGTCGGGACCGGGAAAGGCGTCAGCCGGGAGACGATGCAGGAATGGATCGATACTTACGGAACCGGTGCTATGACGATCGTCGACAACTTCACCGCGGATGCCCCGAACGCCCGGTCCCAGGCCCATCGCGAGCTGTACGCGCTGATCAAGTACGCCATTGAGTGCGAAATGACGGTTACGGCTGTTGATTTTGTCCGGCTGCGCACCGGCTGGTCCTACTTCAAGCTTCCTAAGGCACAGAAGCTGCGCGGGGAGGTAGTCGCCATCATGACGGAGCAGCTCGGCTGGAGTGAGGCTCAAGCGGCGGAGCAGGAGCAGGAGCTGGATACCCTTTTCGGGAATATTCAAGAGCTGCCGGGCAGTGATAAGGAATTGGAAATGCACCGCGTGCCGGAGGCCAAGCAAGCTGGAAGAAGGAAACCGGCTGCAGCGGCAAAAAGAGCTTAAATAAGACGAGAACGACCAAACCCAACCGTTATATGCATGGGATCCCTGTGTGTGTAACGGTACTTTGGTCGGAAATTGCATGAATTTGTAAAATAAGTTAACGATATGGTATAATTATTAATTTTTCTTGACAGAAAAAGGGTCATGTGTAATACTTGGAAGAAGAAAGCGCTTCATTTGCAACCATTGATATAGGCCAAGTACCGGGTGGAGACTATGAGAAAACCCTGGAACACGGCAAAGCATCGCCTCCTGTAGGCTTGTTTTGCTTACGTTTCTCGGCTTTTTCCTAGTCTCCTTTTTGATGTGCGCAGGCAAGGAATGGCAGGCGGATGAGCTGCTGGGGCTTACTAAGAGAGGGGAAAAGGAAATGGCAATGAAGAAATGGTTTGCCGGCATGACGGCGGCCGCACTAGTGATGGTAACGGCCGGCTGCGGCGGCGGAGGAACGAAGGATACGGCAGCGGAGCCGTCTGCGGCTCCCGTTGTAGAAGATACGACACCGGTTACCATCCAATATTGGCACGCGCATGCGGAAGCCCAAATGGCCGGACTGAACTACATGATTGACGAGTTCCAGAAGAAATATCCTTACATCAAGGTAGAGCCGGTGTTCCAGGGGGCCTATACCGATCTGCAGAAGAAGCTGCAAGCGGCTATCGCGGCTAAAGATGTTCCTGCGGTCACCAACGTCGAGGTTTCGGCGGTAGCGAATTTTGCGGACAGCGGAGCGTTTGAGGAACTCACGCCTTACATCAAGCGTGACAAAATCGATATGAACGACTTCTCCAAAGGAATGCTTCAAGCTTACGCTTATAACAACAAGCAGTACGGATTCCCGCTTATCGTGAGCACGAGTGTAATGGTTTACAACAAGACGCTCTTTGACAAGCTCGGCGTCAAGCCGCCGGAGAAATGGAGTGATATCGAAGATTTCAACAAGAAGGTAACGGTGAAGGAAGGCGGCAAAACGACTCGTTACGCATTCTCCGTTCCAGGCTGGGATACCTGGTACTACGATCCTTGGATTTCGAACGGCGGCGGAGCCATTCTTACGCCGGACGGCGAGAAGACCGCTCTTGACCAGCCGGACAGCCAGCGCTGGATCCAGAACTTCAAGAAGTGGATCGACGACGGTTCGCTTATGATGGGCTACGGCAAAGGGGCTTCGGACACGATGCGCCAAATGTTCCTCGAAGAGAAGATCGGAATGGTTCAGCATACTTCCGCCGTTATCAAAACCTATCTGGAAAATGCGAAATTCGAAGTCGGCGTCTCCTTCATTCCCGGCGACAAAGAACGCAAGTCCCACATCGGCGGAGCGGGAATTGTCATGATGAGCGGGGCCAAGAAAGAGCAGAAGGAAGCCGCTTGGAAGTTTATCCAGTTTATGACCGAAGCCAAGAACAACGTAAAATGGGCCGAATCGACCGGCTACCTGCCGACTCATAAGTCCGTCGTGACGTCCGAAGAGGGCAAAGCTTTCTTCCAGAAATATCCGCAGTACAAAGCCGTATTCGACAACTTCGATAACGTAGGTCCTCGTCCTCAGCATCCGGGTTATCCGGAAATGAGCGCCGTCTACAAGGAAGTTGTTGGGGAAATGGCTTTGAACGGCAAAGACCCGGTTCCGCTTCTTAAAGATTCCATCAAGAAGATGAACGATATTCTGTCCGAGTACTAATCTTTTGACCAAAGGAGAATGGGAATGAATCAACCTGCAGCCAAGACTATTCCGGCGGTACGGACCTCCGGGAGCCTGCGCCGCCGCCTCGAAGGTTTTAAGGACTTCGCATTCGCGCTGCCGGCTTTGGCCTTCCTGTTCGCGTTCGTGTATTATCCGCTTGTCTATTCCGGGTACCTCAGCTTTACCAACTGGAACATGACCAAACCGACGAAGAAATTCGTCGGTTTGGAGAATTACACGAAGCTTCTTACGGATGAGCTGTTTTACAAGGTTTTGCGCATCACCTTTACGTACACGATCCTGGATGTTGCCTTGACCCTGATTCTGGGGTTGGCGCTGGCCCTCTTGTTCAATGTGGCTAGCCGAACCTTCAACTTCATGAGAGCCGTTATTTTTATGCCTTATTACATCTCTATGGTTATCGTCTCGATGGTCTTTCTATGGATCTTTAACACCCGGTACGGGCTTCTGAACGTTTTAGTGACGAAACTCGGCTTCGAACCGGTGCAGTGGCTCCAAAATCCGAAAACCGCCATGTGGGCGCTTGTCGTAGTAGCCGTGTGGAAAGGACTCGGATTCGCCATGCTGATTTTCGTGGCCGGCCTTAGAAGCATTCCTCTTGAATATTACGAGGCGTCGAGTATTGACGGGGCGAGCAAGTTCCGCCAGTTCCTGCAAATCACCCTGCCGCTTCTTTCGCCGACTACGCTGTTCCTTGTGGTGACTCATTTCATTTCGTCCATGCAGGTGTTCCAGTCAGTCGACATTCTGACCAACGGCGGACCTCTCGAATCCACAAAAGCGATGGTTTACTGGATTTACGAAATGGCGTTCGTCAACTTCAAGACCGGCCGCGCTTCGGCGCTGGTTATCATTTTCTTCTTTATCATTGTCGTGCTTACGATGCTGCAGATGTACGTATCCAACAAGAAAGTTCATTACGAAGGGTAGGGGAGACCGGTTGAATGCAAAATCGTTAGGAAAATCGACCCGTCTGCTCGCAGCCGCCATCGTGACGCTCATCATGTTCTTCCCGGTTTATTGGATGCTGGTGACTTCACTGAAAACCTCGGCGGAGCTGAGGCTTGCGGTGCCTACGTTCTGGCCGGAACAATTCATGTGGGGCAACTATCTGGACGCCTTGAAGGCGGCTCCCTTCGGACGGTATGCCGTAAACACCATTGTCCAAACCGCAGGCATTCTTCTCCTGCAGATCAATATTGCGATTCTTGCGGCTTACGCTTTTGCGAAGGGCCAGTTCTGGGGCCGCGACAAGCTGTTCATTCTGGTTCTGGCCGCGCTCATTGTGCCGGACCAAGTGACCTTCGTTCCGATTTACGTCATGATGTCGAAGCTGGGCTGGATCGATTCGTTTTACGCCCTGATCATTCCTCACGCGGCTTCCGCCTATGGCATTTTTCTATTAAGGCAGACCTTCAAGTCGTTGAATAACGACGTGCTCGAGGCGGCCCGCGTGGATGGAGCCAACCGGCTTCAGTCGCTGTACCGCATTCTGGTGCCGATGGCCATGCCTACGGTATCCACTCTTGTCGTGCTGAGCTTCATTCACAGCTGGAATTCTTACTTCTGGCCGCTGATCATGACGAACTCGAACGACATGCGCGTCTTGACGGTCGGGATTGCCATGATGAGAGACTCGATGGCGGGCAACGAAGCCCTTAATTTCCATCTTCTGATGGCGGCCAGTGTCATGATCATCAGCCCGATCGTTCTGGTTTTCATTTTCGCCCAGAAATACATTGTTGCCGCTATGGCCAACTCGACGTTCAAATAGGAGGATTTACGGATCATGAGCAAGACGAAACCGCTCGTCATCGCCCACCGGGGTGCGGCCGGCGAAGCGCCGGAGAATACGCTGGCCTCCTTCAAGCTGGCGTTGGAGCAAGGATGCGACGGGTTTGAGCTGGATGTTCACTTGTCGAAGGACGGGCAGATCGTCGTGATCCACGACCCCACGATCAAGCGCACCACGAACGGCCAAGGAGCGGTAGCCTCCCTGACCTTGGAAGAACTCCGGCAGGTTGACGCAGGCTCCTGGTACGGAGAAGCGTTCACCGGAGAACGGATTCCTACCCTGGAAGAGGTCTTTGATCTGGCACCAAGCGATCTACTGATCAACGTAGAGATCAAAGGGGGAATCGGGGAGGGCATGGAGGAAGCTCTTATAGAGCTGATGCGTCGCAAGAACCGGGTGGAATCGGTTGTGGTATCCTCCTTTGATTTCAAGACGCTGGCCGCTCTTAAGCGGCTGGAGCCGGCGGTTCGGGTCGGGCTGCTGTACAACAACCGGCTGAGTCATCATTGGAAGCTTCCGGAAGCGGCCGGGGTCGAAACCTACTCTCTGCACATGCACCTGCGCGGGCTGGATGCCGAGGATGCGCGGGATGCCCAGGAGCATGGCTACGCGCTTTACCCATGGACCGTGAACGAGGAAGAGAAGATGCGCCAGGCGGTTTCCTACGGAGTGGACGCCATCATTACGGATTATCCGGGAAGGCTTCGTACCATTCTGGAGGAGCAGGGATGAGACAATCGGTGAGAAGAGTCCGGAGTCAGACCTTGGTGCTGACAGCCGCTTTGATGATGTTGGCAGCGGGATGCGCATCGCAACCCTCCGCTCCAGCGGGTTCTGCTGCACCATCCGCCAAGGCAGCGGCCGCCGCTCCATCGGCGGCGGCCGTCTCCCCAAGCCCGGGAAGCGACGCCATTACCCAGCAGGAGGCGGGCATCAAGATCCGGGTGGAGATGAAGGAGATTGCTTCCTTTCTCTCCATGAGCAAAGAAGGACCTATCATCCCGGGACTGATGCAGAATGCCGTTCCTCAAGGATTGGCATACGTGCCGGCCCAGAAATGGCTGGTCGTTTCGTATTACCGGGACAAATCTAAGGCGAGCTTCTTGTCTATTCTGGATGAGACGACCGGCAAGCTGGTTAAGTCCGTCATGCTCCAAACAGAGCCAGGCAAGGCTTATACCGGCCACGCCGGAGGGGTAACGTTCAGCGGGAAGCATCTTTGGATCTCCTCCGACGGGTATCTGTATCAGCTTAAGCTCGAGGACGTCGTTAACGCGAAGGACGGCGATGCCGTCGTGTTTGCGGGAACGGTCAAAACGGAAGTCCGTTCGTCCTTCTCCGCTTATTCGGACGGCATTCTCTGGGCGGGGGAGTTCGCTTACGGCAAGGATTACCCGACGAGCGAGACGCATTATATGGACAATCGGGAAGGCAAGCAGCATAAAGCCTGGGTCGTCGGTTACAAGCTCGATCCCGCCACAGACCTGCTCCCGGCAGGGAAGAAGGCGGAGGCGAACGGAGTGGTGACGCCCGACTACATTCTGTCGATCCCGGATGCGGTTCAGGGAATGGAGATCAACAAGGACCGCGTGATCCTCAGCAGCTCCTATAACCGGAATAACCCGGGGGTGCTGCTGAAGTACGCGAATCCGCTAAGCGGCACTCCGCAAAAGAAGGTCAAAATTGGATCCGCCGAGGTTCCCGTATGGTTGTTGGACGGCCAAGCGAAGCAGGCGGAGCTGATTTCCCCGCCGATGACGGAAGGAGTGGCCCATACTCCGGCCGGCCTCTATGTCTTGTTTGAGTCGGGGGCGGCCGCTTACCGGTCGAACGGGGCTTACCCGCTGGACCATCTGTATCTTGTGAACTGGAAACAATAGTAGGGATGGGGAGCCGGCGGCTCCCCTTTTTGCGTTTTATTGGAGCCCGTCGTGTAAACGACGGGTTTTTTGGTGCAGCTATCCCTTTAGCAAGCAGGATATCGAGAGTTGAGGTCGAATAGGATTTTATTTAACTATGACTTGCCCGGGGGAATTACATAAACGGTGGCGACATTAAAAGAACTCTTACTTCAGCTGTTTGTTATGCTAATACCTTATGTTGCTTTTAACATTTTTTATCTAAGTAGTAACCAAGCGGATTTACGAAGGTTTGTCACCGTGATAAGTGTTCTTTGCTTATTTCTGTCGATGAGCATGCACAGTACCATCGATGACGGCATCTATTTGGATGGAAGATATGTGCTCATGTATTTCGGTCTTGTTTTTGGCGGGATACCGACCGGATTCATTCTGCTTTTGGAATTTATGGTTTTTCGCTTTTCCCTTGGTGGATCAGGTTTGTTGTCCGCCTTAATCTCCACATCACTAACATTTCCGCTCTCGATCTATTCCAGCCATCTCTACCACAAGATAAAGAACAAAGCCATTATTACGGTTACCACGGGTATACTTTGTTGTTTTATACCTACTTGTGTTCTTATCTCCATTTACCCCACGGCTGTTAAAGAAAACTTTCTCATTAAAATAGTATTTGTTGCTGTTCAAAATGGAGTGGGAATCTGGCTTCTTACGAGTCTGTTTGCAAAGTCCATATCCGATAGGGAAATGTCCTTTCGGTACGCCCAGACCGAAAAGATTGAAGCGGTCAGCCAGGTTGCCGCATCTTTGGTTCATGAAGTTCGTAACCCGCTAACAGCGGTTAAAGGCTTTTTAAAATTAATCTATGAGGCACCTCTCCCGAGAGAGAAGGTGATGCAGTACATTGACATAAGCATGGAGGAGATTGCTCGTACGGAAGCTATTTTATCCGATTACCTTTCGTTATCGAAGCCTCTCTCCCAAAATGTAGAAAAGTTTGACCTCTCTTCCCATCTTCAATCGGTTGTCGAAGTGCTTATGCCTTTTGCCAATATGAATAATGTTGTTTTGAAAATGGAGATTCATGTAAATGGCGTATGGATAAACGCGAACGGGGATAAGGTCAAACAGGCACTTCTTAATTTAATTAAAAACGCCCTTGAAGCGTGTACACCTAATGAAGACGGATTGGTCACCACAAAACTTACCGTGCAAAACGGAGAAGCCATATTAATCGTTAGCGATAACGGAGTGGGAATGACAAAGGAAGCGGTAGAACGGCTAGGATCGATCTATTATTCCACCAAATCAAACGGTACGGGACTCGGCTTAACCTTCTCCTATCAGGTTATTCACGACCTCGAAGGTACCGTCAAGGTAAACAGCGTACTTGGCGTTGGCACGTCATTTATTATTACAATACCGCTTAATTCAGACATAAACGACTAAGCATTAAAACCATCGAAACCTTGGGGGAAACCATAGCTTTCGATGGTTTTGTTTTTGCCAAATCACGTATTCAAGACGGTGTCCCACATCAAATGGTGTAACGCCACCAAAACCATGATGCCGTTAGTGATTGTTGCTTGCCCAAAAGAGTATGATAAAATAGACAATACAATAAGGAGATGGTCAAGATGACGTTGGGAAAAGCATTCCGATGCATGGTTGTCGGGTTTCTCTTTGCGGTGCTTGCCTTGGGTTTATTGCCTTTCCTTGCGGCTTATGAATTGTTTCAGCCTATTGGGTTAGGGGAAGGATTTCACGAGTATGTGCTTTCGCCATTGTATCAATTTGCAATTAATTTCATTGAACAGAGTAAGAGCTGATGCCAATACAAAACGCCTGTAATCCTTAAACGGATTACAGGCGTTTGTCTTTATTGAGCCGGTTTTCCTGTTAATGCTTGCTCAAACATACTGATAATAAATAAAAACCGCACTACTGTTCGGTATACGTGGTCGGCTAAGAGGGGGGATGTGTTGTCTTATTAAAATCACGAAGGCTGGCAACCGAAACACGGTCTTGGCCTAGAAATTGATCGAGAAGAGGCAAGGTTTGCGATCCTCGAGTCCGGCAAGCCGTCGCCCGCTTCCTTCCGCCCGGAGTTGACCCCGTACCCTAGCACAAAAAACGCCGTCCGAACCGGACGGCGTTTTCCTATTCTTCCTTCCAAGCCTGCGGATGATTGTCGCTAAGAAGCTCTACGGCGCTGGCATTGGCCTCGACCTGCGCCTCGTCCTTGCAGCCTGGAATGACCGCGGTGACCGCGTCATGCTTCAGGCACCAGGCGAGCGCCCACTGCGCCATGTTCGTGCCCTCCGGCACTTCGTTGCGCTGGATGTCCTCGACCTCCCGAAGCTTCTTGTCCACCTGCTCCGGGTCATGCCGGTGGCGGACGTCGCCCTCGCCGAATTTGGCGCCCGGCTTATACTTGCCGCTCAAGTAGCCGCTTGCGAGAGGGACGCGGGCGAGAACCCCCAGATCCTGCTCGATGCAGGAAGGGAAGACCCGTTCCTCCGGCTTGCGGTCCAGCCGGTTGTAAACCACCTGAATGGCCTCGGAGCCGATCTTCGAGGAAGCGGCGGTTTGATGCAGGTTGTCGTTGCTGCCGATGGATGTGCCGAGGTGGCGGATTTTGCCCGCCTGCACCTGCTTGTCCAGCAGCGTCCACAGCTCGTCGTTGTCAAAGGCGGCGTCCGGCCCCGAATGGAACTGATAGAGGTCGATGTAATCGGTCTGCAGCGCTTTCAAGGAGCCGTCGAGCTGCTTCAGCACCTGCTCGGGGGAATATTCATCGGTTCGCTTGAATTTGTCGTGAAAGTGATGCCCGAACTTCGTGGCCACTACCCAATCCTCGCGCTTGTCCTTCTGAAGGAAACCGCCGATCAGCGATTCGGACAGATGGTCCCCGTAGCATTCCGCCGTATCGATCAGGTTGATCCCGAGTTCCTTGGCGCGCCGGAGCACCCGGTCCGCCTCCTCCTGGGTAAAGGCCTTGCCCCATTCTCCTCCGAACTGCCAGGTGCCTACGCCTACAACCGACACCTTCATACCCGTTTTGCCAAGCCTGCGGTATTTCATGGATAGTCCCTCCTAGAAATATGGTTATGGTGATGGCATTTCCCTTTAACTTTAAACCTCGCGTCCCACCGGTGTCAAAAGGACCCATAGCCTTGTCTTGCCGCCGCCAGGCGGATGCCTTACAATGAGCCTGAGGAGAGTGAGGGAAGTGGCGGTTTGGATATGGGGGTACTTGGGCATACTGAATGCCGTGGCCTTCCTTATGATGTACAGCGATAAAAAGCGGGCCAAGCGCAAGAGGCGCCGCATCCCCGAGGCGAGACTGTTTCTGACGGCGGCCGTGGGCGGGGCGCTCGGGATCCTGCTCGGCATGAAGCAGTTCCGGCACAAAACGCTCCATGCTTCTTTCACGATAGGGGTGCCCCTGCTGCTATTCGTGAACGGAGTCGTCTTCGGTTATCTGCTCATGAAGCTGGCGGGCTGAGCGGCAGAAATTTCCGTCCAAATAAAGATTGCTTTTATAAAGAGAACGTGATATATTATCACTTGTCGCTAAAAGCCGTCGGGACGTAGCTCAGCTTGGTAGAGCACCTGGTTTGGGACCAGGGGGTCGCATGTTCAAATCGTGTCGTCCCGACCATTTTCAAGCCCTAGGCACATGCGGGTGTAGTTCAATGGTAGAACTCCAGCCTTCCAAGCTGGTAGCGTGGGTTCGATTCCCATCACCCGCTCCACTTTAAACTTAATAGCTCTACTTACGGAAGCTTCCTTCAGGGAGCTTTTTTGCTGTTTCCGGATTAATCTCCCGAGGCTTAGGAAACGAAGAGACAGGCCCATGTACCCATTCAACGGCAGAAAAATACAACTATAATACAACTAGACGCCCATAATCTGCAAACGCTTACCAATAGACGATAAAGGAGGAAGAAGAGGGTGCGAAAAAAGATTGCTTGGCCGCTCGCGGCCAGCCTGGCAGCCGCCTTGCTTGTCCAGGGTCCGTTCGACGTGACTTATGCCGGTTTAACGGGAGCCCCCGCGATCCCGGCTCAGGGACAGGAGAGGGGCAGCGCGCCGGACATCCGCCACTGGCTCAACCGGACGGCGGTGGTGCCGGAGGTGTCCGGCCCCCCGCAGGTCGACGGAAGGCTCGAGGAAGCGGTTTGGCAAACGGCGCCGGCGCTGGGGGATTTCGTCACGTTCTATGACAACCGTCCTGCCGGTCCCACTACCCAGGTTCAGGTCGCTTACGATTCCGGGAATCTGTATCTCGCGATAAAGGGGCAGGTATCCACGGATTCCACTCCCACACTTCTCGAGGAGATAGACGTTGTGGTTAAGCCGAGCGGCGATTCGGCGGACCTCTATCAAATTCCCATTCGTTTGGAGACCCAGAACGGAAAAAGTTATTTGACGGAGCTCGGTCCAGGTATCACCGTTCTGAAAGAGGAGGCGTTCTCTTGGGCGAAGGGCCAATCCGAAAAAGAATGGAAGGTGGAGGCCCGGATTCCGCTTTCCTCGCTCGGCGCTCCCGCCATTCAGCCCGGGGACGAATGGGGGTTCAATGTCCTCCGGTACCGCCATGGCTCCGAACCGGCCAGCTCCTGGGTTCCCGTGCGGCAGTCCTTCTTCGATGACCTGCCGGCCCGTTTTAAGCTCCAAGCGGCCGTCGGTGGCGAGAACCGGCTCGGCAGCCTGTCCTTCCGGGAGCTTCCGAAGCCAACTTCCTTCCTGCCGGAGCGAAAGAACGGCCCCTGGAAAGTAAGCCCCTGGAAGATGAGCAGCCTCCGCGTCCAGTATGACGGCTTCGCGGAGAAAACCTTGACGCTGCGCAAGGAGGAGGGAATCACCCCGGATTCCCTGGTTAAGATTCTTTGGCAGACCCCGAGCGGGAAAAGGACTGTTCTGGATACGCAATCAGAATTTTCTCAAGGGGAATGGGCCGTGCATTTCATTCATCCCGGAATGCTCGAGGCCGGGTTGTACCGGCTCGAAATCTGGGGAATCAACGAGACAAGCGGGCAGCTGCGCCGCGCCGTCCTGCTGCTTGACCGGGAGGATGCGATTGCCGCCGGGGAGAAGGCGGCGCGCCAGCCGGAGCCCGATAAGCAGGTAACGGAGGTGGTCTACGCGCCGGCCTCCGAGCCGGTTCAGAAGCTGATCGACCTTATTCCGGATAAGGTCGGGTTTATTTGGGCGGGCCTGCCCGACCATCCGGAGCTCCGTCCCTACCAGCTGTTCAATTGGAGCCCGGATAAACCGGATCAGCTGACGAGTCCCAAGAGTCCCCTTACTTACCCGAATCCGCTGTATCCAGAGGACAAGGTGTTAACCGCGGTGAACGCCCTTGGGCAAACCGTCGAATATCCCTACTACGAGGATTCGGAAGGAAGAAGGTATTTTCACACGGCCCACGTCTGGTTCAAGCAGAAGGAATATACGATGGCCCAGACCAAGGTCGTCGCGGCCAGCGATCCGCTTGGAGCCGCGCGCATGCTGTACCGGTTCGCCCAGGTTTATCCCGGCTATGTGCCGGTTCAGGACTATACCTGGTACAACTACCCCCTCGATGCCAAAGCGGGTCCTCCGAATCCGTATTGGGGCGGGGTGTGGACCCGCTGGTTCTACAATGACCTGGCCGCTTTGAGCAGCCTTTCGAACGCCTTCGCGGCCGTGGACCAAACGAATGCGTTTGCCCTTCTGTCCAAGGAGGTGGGAACGGATGTCCGGAAGCTGATTGTGGACAGCGTCTTCAAGCCCTCGGTTGATTTCAACCGGTCTTATGCCGTTCTGAATTCCAACGTCGATTACAACGTCTGGAAAGGACTTATTCAGATCGGCAATGACATTGGAGAACCGGATTACGTTCACGACGCCATCGAGCGTCTTGAAACCTATACCGCCAACAACCATTTGTTTGACGGGTTCTGGAAGGAAGTGACGGTTTCCTACCATAACCAAAGCACGAACGGGCTTCTCGCCAACCTGCAGCTGCTCGACGGGTGGAGCGATCCCGCCGGGTATATTCCTCCGAGAACCGGAACCGCCCTAAGCGAACTGGACGAAGCTTCCCGCTTCCCTATCCTCAACCGGTCGCGGGAAATCCCGAGGCTGACCGCCTACCCGAATGGCAGCACGCTTCCGATCCAGGACACGTGGGCTTCGGAGAAGGTCGCGAATCCCAATACGGGAGCCGGCTCGTTCCTGCTTCCGGCCTCCGGAATAGCCAGGCTGACGGCTGGCGAGGGAGTGAAGCAGTCGCAGCTCTATATGATGTTCGAGCCGAAGTACGGGCACGTTCATCACGATCCGCTGAACCTGACTCTTTTCGCGAACGGGCAGGAGCTGCTCCCGGATCTGGGGTATACCCATACGAAGTACCGGCAGTGGGCCACGTCGACCCTGTCTCATAACACGGTGGTGGTCGATGGCAAGGACGCGGTTTCCACCGATGCGGCCAAGCACGGCGGCAGCATCCGGACCTTCGCGGATTCGAAGAACGGGGTTCAAGTGATGCAGGCCAGTCAGGAGCCGGCGTACACCGGAGTTTCGCAATACATGCGGGAGCCCTGGTTCATTCCTTTCGCGGATGCCCCTGACGGGCAGGGATACGTCCTCGACCTGTTCCGGGTAAAAGGCGGCTCCCGCCACGAATACACGCTTCAGGGGGATGCCACGCGGGATGGCGAATTTACCACCTCTTTGCCCTTGAAGCCGTACGGCCCGTATCTGCTGCCTCCGGGAACCCCGGTCGTCGAACCGGAGCTCGAAACGGACAAAGGCTCGGCAGGCGGCGAGTATTACGGCTATCTATACGTGCGGGACGTCCAGAGCGCCAAGGTAGAAGACGGCCGATACGAGGTGGCGCTGAAGACGACGGCCAGCGGGCAGGAGACCGGGAGCCTGTTTATTCACGGGCTGACCGAGCCCGGGGAGAATGAACTCTTCCTCGGCCGTTCTCCCGACATTCGGAGCACCCGGCTGGATACGAAGAAAGACAGCAACGACCTCGTGGATAAGACCACCATGCCGAAGCTCGTGCTTCGGCGCGAGGGAACGAATCTGACCAGCACCTTCATCACGGCGCTGGAGCCGGCGGCGGCAGGAGCCCAAGGACGCATTCAGAGCGTCGAACGCCTCCAGGCGTCTCCTTCCGCGGAAGGAGATACCGCGGTAGCCGTTCATTACGGCGACACCACGGATATTATCCTCAGCTCGCCTCTTAATAACGGGAAACCTTTTGTCGTCGGCGATATGGAACTGACCGGTAAGCTGGGCTTCGTCCGCCTGGTGAATGGAGCCGTTACCGAGATGAAGCTCTTGGCTGGAACCACGCTGAAGAAGGGCAGCCGGATCGTGGAAGGCCAAGCCGCCAGCGGAACGATAGATGATGTCTGGCGGGCGGTGGAAGGAAAGCCCTATGACGCCTTCGTGACGAAGGCTGCCGTTCCTTCCTCCTTGGCGGGACGCACGCTCATCGTGACCCATCCCGACGGCACGGCACACGGCTACCGAGTGAAGGGAATCCGTAAGGAAGGGGAGGATACGCATCTGGTGCTCGACAACACGGATCCTGGCTTTACGATCACCAGCGAATCGGCCTCCCGCATGGTGTTCTATCCCTTTACCTCCTGGTCCGGCGAAACCCGTTTTGCCTTAACCGGACCTGCCGCACCATAAGTGAAAGCGGCCGCTATTTGCGGCGTGGTGTCAACGCCAATTGGATCAGCTATATGATTATCGCTTTTTCCCAAGACGAGGGGCGTTCTTCCTCAAGCAGGCGGCGGGTACCCCCGCCGCTTTATGCTTGAAGAGTGGCGGGGGAATCCCGTTCCTCCCAACCGCCTCTTTTTTTCACCAAATTTTCAGAAGCGGACCCGGTCATATTCGGAGGCGTCTCTCCGTACAATACAGAAGAGTGCGGTTCACCGGTGAGGAAAACACCGAAAAAGACCGCAGAGGAAGGAAACCCGCGGTCACTCCGAAAAGGAACAGTGATCGGCAATACGGGTACCGACCAGATAGCCCTCCCGGCTCGGCCAAAAGCGCAGGGGAGGCTATTTCTGTTTAGGGAACGAAAGAATCATCAGCACCAATGTCGCGAAAGAGATCATCAGTGTCAGAGCGTCTTTCACTTCCATCGGGCATCACCTCCTAGCGGAGAGGCTGACCGATCACCGTTTGGGAAATAGAGGGAGTAGTATAGTATATCCGGGGGTTATGACGTATAGTATATATCTTTAGATATATATTTTGATGGATCTTGTCCGCTGATTAGTCTATTTTGCAGAAGGGACAAACCGTGGTTATTCGACAGAGAGCGCCCGTATTCGCAGCTCCTGAACGGAGAGGGAAGGGGGCGGCTTCGCTGTTTTCTTTGCGGAAGGGGAGTGCGTGTTGCATCCCGCGTCTATTTCTCCTATAATAACGGATAACAACCAAGCCTCATGCAAGCTGACAACCAGCCAAATGCTTAGACGGAGATAAGTAAGCAGTGCTTCCTTACAGGGAAGGGACGCCGGAGATTGAGAGCGTTCCTACGGAACCAGGCTGCCGAAGTTCCCTCCCGAGCAGTCCCTTGAACCCGCGTGGCATGGAGCCGCACGACAGTAGGGGGCACCGGTTATCGAACCGTTATTCGACAGAGTGAAGCCGGGCGTGTGACCTTTAGTCATGCGACTATAGGCTTAACAAGGGTGGTACCACGGCGCGTCTTCGTCCCTTACGGGGGATGGGAGGCGCCTTTTTTGGTTTCGGCTTGAAGCTTCGAGCACTTATAAACGGAGGGAAAACGATGAAAGAACGTTTGGAAGCATTGAAGGAAGAGGCCCTGCGCGAGTTGTCCCAGGTGGAGAGCAGCCAGCAGCTCAACGACCTCCGGGTCAAATACCTCGGCAAAAAAGGCCCTCTCACCGAAATTTTGCGCGGCATGGGAGCCCTGAGCGCCGAAGAGCGGCCGGTGATCGGGCAGGTGGCGAACGAGGTCCGGTCCGCCATCGAAGAGGTCATCGAGGCGAAGCAGGCCGACTACCAGCGGAAGGAAACGGAGGAGCGCCTGCGCGGGGAAACGATCGACGTGACGCTGCCCGGCCGCCCGTCTCCGCAAGGAGCGGTTCATCCGCTGAGCAAGGTCATCCAGGAGATCGAGGATATTTTTGTCGGCATGGGCTACACCGTTGAAGAGGGTCCGGAGGTCGAACAGGATTATTATAACTTCGAAGCGCTGAACCTGCCGAAGGACCACCCGGCGCGCGACATGCAGGATTCCTTCTACATTACGGACGAGATTCTCATGCGCACCCATACGTCGCCGGTTCAGGTCCGGACGATGCAGCGGATGAAGGGCGAGGTGCCGGTCAAGATCATTTGCCCGGGCAAGGTGTACCGCCGCGATGACGACGACGCCACCCATTCCCATCTGTTTACGCAGATTGAAGGCCTTGTCATCGACCGCAGTATCCGCATGAGCGACCTGAAGGGAACGCTGCTGCAATTTGTGCAGGAGATGTTCGGCAAGGAGACCGAGATCCGGCTTCGCCCGAGCTTCTTCCCGTTCACGGAGCCCAGTGCGGAGGTGGACGTCACGTGCGTCATGTGCGGCGGCAGCGGCTGCCGGGTGTGCAAGCAGACGGGCTGGCTCGAGATTCTCGGCTCCGGGATGGTGCATCCCCGGGTGCTGGAGATGGCCGGCTACGATCCGGAGGAGTACAGCGGGTTCGCCTTCGGAATGGGTGTGGAGCGCATCGCCATGCTGAAGTACGGCGTGGACGACATCCGGCATTTCTACACGAACGACCTCCGGTTCCTGAAGCAGTTCGTTCATATTTAAACCATAGACTAGTAAAAGGACGTGTAAAATAGATGAAAGTCTCTTACCAATGGCTGTCCGATTATGTGGACGTATCCGGCTTCAGCGCGGCCGATCTGGCGGAGAAGCTGACCCGGAGCGGCATCGAGGTCGACACTGTCGAGGACCGCAACAAAGGCGTGGAGAAGGTGGTCGCGGGCTACGTCAAGTCGAAGGAGAAGCACCCGGATGCGGATAAGCTGAACGTATGTATCGTGGATGCGGGACAGGGCGAAGACCTGCAAATCGTCTGCGGGGCCAAAAATGTGGCGGCCGGGCAAAAAGTTCCCGTCGCCCTCGTGGGCGCGAAGCTGCCGGACGGGCTCCAGATCAAGCGCGCGAAGCTGCGCGGCGTGGAGTCGCAGGGCATGATCTGCTCGGCGAAGGAGCTCGGCTTGAACGACCGCCTGCTGCCGAAGGAAATCCAGGAGGGCATTCTCGTCCTGCCGGAGGACGTTCAAGTGGGCGAAAGCATCCTGGACGTGCTCGCCATCGGCGACCGCGTGCTGGAGCTGGACCTGACGCCGAACCGCTCGGACGCCCTTAGCATGCTCGGAACGGCCTATGAGATCGCCGCTATTCTCGGCCGTGAGGTTAAGCTTCCCTCTCCGGAGGAGGGGCTTGTCTCCTCCTCCGAACCGGCCGTCGACCGGCTGAGCGTCTCGATCACCGCTCAAGAGCAATGCACGCACTACGCCTCCCGTGTGATCGAGAATGTGCAGATCGGCCCGGCGCCGCTCTGGATCCAGAACCGGCTTATGGCCGCCGGTATCCGGCCGATTAACAACATCGTCGACATAACGAACTATGTGATGCTCGAATACGGGCAGCCGCTGCACGCGTTCGACGCGGACCGCCTCGAAGGCGGGCGCATCGACGTGCGGCTCGCGAACGAGGGCGAGACCATCGTGACGCTCGACGATGTGGAGCGCAAGCTGGAGCCGCATATGCTGCTTGTCACAGACGGCGCGAAGCCGATCGCCATTGCCGGTGTCATGGGCGGCGCGAACTCGGAGGTAACCGCCGGGACGAAGCGGATCGTGCTCGAATCCGCCAAGTTCTCCGGTTCCTCCGTGCGGCGCACGTCCCGGCAGCTGGGGCTCCGCTCGGAGGCGAGCCTGCGCTTCGAAAAAGAGGTCAATCCCGAAGCGGTGATCGACGCTTTGAACCGGGCCGCCTCTCTCATCTGCCGTTATGCCGGCGGACGCTCGGCCGAAGGCATCGTGGAGGCCGTTACGGCGGGCCGCGAGCCGGTCGACATCCGGCTCACCCTCGCCAAGGTAAACGGCTATCTCGGCACGGAGCTTGCCCTGGACGAGGTGAAAGCGATCCTCGACCGGCTGCACTTCACCTACGGGGAAGCGTCCGATGCCGAGGAAGCGCTGGATGTGCGAGTGCCGAGCCGGCGCGGGGACATTACCCGCAGCGTCGACCTGATTGAAGAGATCGCCCGTCTGCACGGGTACGACAAAATTCCGACAACCCTGATGACAGGAATTACCACACCGGGGTCCTTGACCCGGGGGCAGCAAATCCGCCGCAGCCTTCGAACGTTATTAACGGGCAGTGGTTTGCACGAGGTCATCTCTTACTCCTTCACCCATCCCGGCCAAATCGCCGCCTTCCCGGGCGCTTATACGGACTCCCTGCCGGTGAAGCTGGCCATGCCGATGAGCGAGGAACGCAGCACGCTTCGCACGAGCCTTATTCCGCATCTGCTCGAAACGGCTGTCTACAACCGTAACCGCAGCAATGAGGACGTGGCGGTATTCGAGATCGGCAAGGTGTTCCTCACGAAGGAGGAGCAGCTGACGAAGCTTCCGGAGGAGAAGATGATGCTCGGGATGCTTCTTACCGGTTCAAAGCAGCCGATCCACTGGACGGGCAAGCCGGCGAAGGCCGATTTCTATGACCTGAAGGGTGTTTTTGAGAAGGTCACGTCCTTCCTGGGCATCCAGGAGGTCCGGTACGAAGCTTCCCAGCCGGAGGGCTTCCATCCGGGAAGAACCGCCGACATCACCTTGATCACGAAGGACGGGGAGAAGTGGGCCGGCCGAATCGGCCAGCTTCATCCGGAGCTGCAGCGGGAGCATGATCTCGAGGAGACTTACCTGCTCGAGGTTGAGCTCGATACGCTGGCGGGGGCTGCCGATTTGGCCATCGACTATGCCTCCCTGCCTCGTTACCCGGCCATGACCCGCGACATCGCGGTGGTGGTCCGCCAGGAAACCCCGGTAGGCGCTCTTCAGGCGAAGGTGCGCGAGGTGGCGGGTTCCCTTCTCGAGTCCATCCAGGTGTTCGACATCTACACCGGCGAGCGGCTGGGAGCCGGGCGCAAGAGTGCGGCACTGTCGCTCGTGTACCGTCATCCCGAGCGCACGCTTACGGATGAAGAGGTAACAGAGCTTCATGGCAAGGTTGTGACAGCGCTCGAACAAACTTTTGAGGCGGAATTAAGAAAATAGCAGGAAACCGGGCCGGTTTTGCCGAAGTGGATACGTAAGGCTTTTTCCGACTGCTTTCGAAGAGTGATTCTTCCTTCCTTCTGGACCGAACGGTCGGGGAGAGACGGGAAGCGGCTTAACGAATGGGCGGCAGGGCCGATGTGTGTCGGTGAAACCGGCCTTTACGCATGGGAAGGAGGCACAGTAGAGTGAACTCTGAAGAAAGAACACGTCTAACGGTTGACATATACGGAACGAGCTATCGCCTAATGGGCAATCACAGCATCGGCTATATGAAGCGGGTGGCGGCCCATGTGAACGATCATATGCACCAGATTGCGAACCGCGACGGGCGCCTGGACACGACGAAAATTGCGGTTCTGGCGGCCGTAAACATGGCGGACGACCATTTGAAAATAAAAAACGACCTGGATCAGGCCATCGACGAGCTGATTGCCCTCCGGGAAATGGAAGAAAAACATATCAAGCTTACCGAAGAGCAGGAAAAGCTCAAGGAAACGGCCCGGGGACTCCGCGAGGAGATTGAGAAGTACCGCAAGGAGCAGGGGCGCTGGGCCGAAGAGCGGAAGCTTCTGGAGCAGCAGACGCAGGCCAAGGAAGCGGAGCTGGACCGGTCGATCGAGCGCGAGAAGGAAACGGAGCGCAAGCTGCGGATGCAGCTCGACGAGCAGGCGAAGCTGAACCAGCAGCTGACCACCGTCCGGCAGGAGCTGACCCAGCTGCAGAACGCCCGCAAGGCCGAGCAGGCCCGCTGGACGGAGGAACGGGCGAAGCTCGAGAAGCAGCACGCGGAGGGCTTGTCGGAGCTCGAACGCCGTCACGCGGAAGTGCTGGCCGAGCGGGACAAGGTGATCCACGAGCGGACCGAAGAGATGGAAGTGCTGCGCGAGCTGGAGCAGGAGAAATCCCGCGAGTACTCCGAGCTGACGGAGGAGCTGCACCGGCTGCAGGCGGAAACGGCGACGGCGCGGGAGAAGCTCGAGCAGGAGCAGGTGCGCCTTGTGGAGGAGCTCGCGAAGGAGCGGGCGGCCAGGGAAGAGGAACGCCGAGCGGCCCTTGTCCGTCTGGACGAGCTGCATGCGGAAGCGAGAGCCCGCCTGGACGAGGCCGTCCGCCAGGAGCAGGAGCGGTCGCAGCAGCTGCGGCTCGAGGACCAGACGCGGTTCGAGGACGAGCTCGAGATGGAGCGTCTGCGTCTAGGTGAGGAGCAGGAGATGCAGCTGAAGCTGGCCGCCGAGGAGAAGGAGCGCATGCGCCTGCAGCTGACCGACGGCTTCGAGCAGCAGCAGGGTAAGCTGATGGAGCAGCTCATGCAGGCGGAAGCCCGCCTTAATGAGGTGCGCCGGGAGACGGAGGCCCGCATCGCCGAGCTGCAAAGCCAAGCGGCCGCCCGTCTCGAGGAAGCGCTGAAGGGGGAGCGGGCAAGCCTCGCCAAGGAGCAGGAAGAGAAGCTCCGCGAGGCGGAGACGGTCCGCCTCCAGGAGAAGAAGCGGCTTATGGGCGAGCGCGAGCATGCCCTTCAAGTGCTTCGGGAGGAGCAGGCCCAGACGTTGCAGCGTCTTAGCGACGAGCATGCCGAGGCCCTTCGCCGCGCCAGGGAGGGGCAGGAGGATGCTCTCCGCCGTCTGAAGGACGAGCAGGAGCTGGCCCAGCTCGCCCTCATGGAAGAGGCGGAGGAGGAGCAGAAGCGCCTCGTGGCCGAGAAGGAGCAGGCGCTGAAGGAACGGGAGGAGCAGCTGGCCCAAGCCAGGGCGGCGCTGGAGTCGAGACTGGCGCAGGCGACGGCGGACGGCGACCGTGCACGGCGGCTCCATCAAGAGCAGCTGGCCCAGGTGCAGGCGGAGGCGGAGGATGCCCGCAAGGCTCTCGAAGCGAGGCTGTCGCAAGTCACAGCGGAGGGAGAAAAGGCCCGGGAGGCCTACGAGAAGCAGCTGGCTCTCGTGGAGGCCGAAGGGGAACAGACCCGCCGGGCTCTGCAGGACAAGCTGTCCCGCGTAGAAGCGGAAGCCGCCGAGCGGTCCGCCCGGGAGGCGGCAGCTTCGGCCGAGGCGCTGCGTGGGGCGGAAGCGAAGGCGACCGAGCGGATCACTCAGCTTGAAGCGGCCGCTGCCCGGGAGCTGGAGCAGGTGAAGGCCGAAGCGGCGGAGAAGGTCGCGCAGGCCGAGGCGGCCGCGACCGAGATGCTGACGCTCGCCGAGGAAGAAGCGGACGGCCGGCTGGCGGAGGAGGAAGCCCGCCGCCGTGCCGAGCTGGACCGCGTGAATGCGGAGCTCGAGCGCCGGGAGGAGCAGCTGCGTGAGGAGAAGCGTCGCTGGACGGAGGAGAAGGAGAGCATGGAATACGTCCTGCTCTCCCTCCGTTCCGAACGTGACCAGGCGCTGCAGCGGGAAGCGGCATCCGCTTCCCGTCTAGCCGAGGCGGCCGAGAAGGAAGAGACGCACGTGGCTCTTCTTACGGAGGCCGCTCAGCGGGAGCGCGCACACGCCGAGGAAAGCCGAAAGCTCCAAGCGCTCGAGCGGAGTCTTAAGGAAGAGCGGGAGAAGAACGAACGCCTCGCCCGGGAGCGGGAGGAAGAGCTCCGGACGGCGAAGCACCGGCTCAGCGAGCTGTCCGGTCAGCTGGAAGCCGCAGCCGGCCGCGCGGATTCGCTGGACAGCGAGTACCGCACCCTGCAGGAGCTGTACAGCGAACAGCAGGAGGAGCTGGAACGGCGGGAGCGTGAGGCCGAGCGGCTGGAGCTTGCGCTTCACCAGGAGAAGGAACGGTTCGATAGCCGGGAGCAGGCGGAGATGGGACTGGCGGAGAAATACAGCCGGCTGCAGAACGAGTATGAGCTTCTGAAGAAGGAATATAACGAATGGATCGAGCTTGTCATGGAAAGCGAAGAGCCGAGCCCCAAATAGATGCCGGCGATGACTACTCTTGATGTAGCCGTGACAGCGGGCTTCCTGTTCGCCCTCGTTGTCGGCTACAGGCGGGGACTGATCGGCCAGCTCGTTTCGCTGGCCGGTCTGATCCTGGCCTATTTGGCCGCCTACAAGTACGCCGGGGCCCTGGCGCCGGTGCTGGCGAAGTGGCTTCCTCTCGAAGCCTTCTTCTCCTACAAGAAGTATGAGTATGCCGTTCAGAGCCTGCGGCTCGAAGATTACATTCTGCGGGCGCTGGCCTTCGCCCTTATCTTCTTTGCGGTCAAAATCGCCCTGTCCGTCATAGGCCACGTCCTGAACGTGATAGCTCAGGTGCCGGGTTTGAACAGCTTAAACCGCTGGGGAGGCGCCGCGCTTTCCTTTCTGGAAGCCGCCCTGCTGTTCTGGGTGCTGGTGCACGTCTTGTCGGTCGTGCCCTCGGACCCGATCCAGCAGGCCATGACCCGCTCCCGCTTGGCCACGTTCGTGATGGAGAGCCTGCCGGGCCTGCTGGATACCCTTCCCATCTGGCCGGGAAGGAACCCTTGACCGAACTGCAATGCGAAAGATCGTCTGCAAGCCAAACGCCCCCTCTCTCGATAGGCATCTGGTGCCATGTCGGGAGAAGGGGCGTTTTTTGGATTCCGCGAAAAGCCCTCAAGTCGGCTGGTGCCTTATTCGTTAGAGCATTCGCATCCCTTTTAGGGGATCCTTACGGCGGCGTCCACCAGCCGGCCGGTGAAGCTGCGATCCGGCAGGTCGGCAAGACTGGCAAATTCTCCGACAACGGAATAGGGGTCCCGGCCGGTGGCGTGCATTTCCGTCTTGATGGTGCCGGGATTAAACAGATTAACCAGGATGTTGGAGCCGCTTTCCTCGTCGGCCGTTGTCCGGGTCAAGGACTCCAAGCCGGCCTTGCTGGCGCTGTAGGCCGCAAAGCCCCCGGCTCCGTTCTGGGCCATTCCCGAGGTGACGTTGATGATTCGTCCGTAGCCTTGGTTACGCATGAGGGGCAGGCAGGCCCGGGTCATCAGGAAAGCACCCGTCAGGTTCGTGAAGAGCTGCTCGTTCCAGTCCTCGAGTGTCGTTTCCGCGACCGAGCCGGGCCGGAAGACGGCGGCGTTATTGATCAGGACATCCACCCGTCCGCAGAGCCGCTCGGCTTCCCGGAACAGCCGGGTCACCTCGGCTTCCGAGGAGACGTCTGCGGCAAGTACATGCGCTCGTCCGCCTTGCTTTTCGATCCGGTCCCGGACCGCCTCCAGCCGGTCTTTTCTTCGTCCGCACAGCAGGACAACCGCTCCTTTGGCCGCCAGGGTTACCGCCGCCGCTTCCCCAAGCCCGCTTCCCGCTCCGCTGATCAATACCACTTTATCGAAAAGACCCATCATTCCTACCCCCTTGCTAAGATTATCTTCAGCATACCAAATCCAGGGAAGCAGCGGAACCCGCCGGCCCATAACACTATTTGAAGGTCCTTCCAAGAAATCCTTATAATAGCCCCCAAAGACAAAAGCCCTCCGGAAAAGCCGGAAGGCTAATCAATCCCCGTGGTCTTATTCCACGATAATTTTTGAGACCATGTTCCCATGGCCGGCTCCGCATATGATGGAGCACTTCAGGTTGAACGTTCCCGTTTTGTCGGCGGTAATGGTTTGACTCGATCCGCCCTTCACGTTCAGGCCGAGCTCCTTGGCCTCCATGCCGTGCATCCCTTCCTTGTTCTCCAGGGTGAATTTAACCGTTTCGCCCTTCTTGATGCGGATTTCCTTCTGGTCAAAATCGAAATTTTGAGCGGTGATTTTGATCTCCCGCGCGTTGGCGCTTGCCGCCGTATCCACCGCTTTCGGCTCTTCCTTGCCGCATGCCGCCAATGCGAGCATAAGCATGATCGCGGCCATGGCCAATCCCACTTTACGCATACCTTTTTCCCTCCAGCTGGTTAATGGTTCCGTTTCCGACGGCGGTAACTATCATGATGCTTCGGCCGTCTGCGGACCTCTTTGATTACCATTCTAAGGGAAAAAGGGCGTGCCGTGTGGTGACAATCCGGTGAAGGATTTTGGACCTATTCTCGGAGAAAAAAGCATCCCCGCTGCTGAAAAAGCACCGGGGGTGTGAGGATGATCATAGACGCCTGCGGTCGTCAGGACACCTGCCTTTTTAAGGGCCGTGTCAAGCCTGATTTTCGGTTGCGGCAGCATGAGCTTTCTTAAGTGCGGGCGTGCTCTTCGCCTTCCCCGTTCCGCCGTCCTATTCCCGATACCGGGATGAAAAGGTCAATGATTCCGATAACGAGAGCGGCCAGAATGGCCCCGATCAGCGTGGCGCGGACTCCGCCTACAATGAACTGGGACAGCCAGATAATAAAAGCACTGGAGAGAAAGCCGATAATTCCACGGCCGAAAGGAGTGATCCTTCTTCCGAAAATGCCTTCCAGGATCCAGCCGAGCACCGCAATGACAAGGGCGAGAAGAAGGGCGCTGCCGAAGCCTCCCACTCTAAAGCCCGGTACGAGCCATCCGGTAACCAGAAGCACCAGGGCGGAAACGATAAAGCGGACGATATGACCCAGAATGTGCACGTTTGATCCTCCTAAACGGTATTTTGGCCACGCCAGTACGAATTAGGTTGCCCCTCGGTCAAAGTTATATGAGGGAAGGGGAGGTGGAATTTTTAGGTATAACCCAACTCGCCGAATAGCGTATCCTGCAGGGGTTAGCTATAATAGAGGTAGCCTGCCCTATACACGCCCCCGGTCTGCAGGACCGAGGAGGCTTTGACCGATTCGGCTGGACAGGGCTTGTCGTAACCTGGAGAAGATTGCCGGGTGCCGCTTTCATCAGGAATGAACGAAGGCGGACTAAAGCTGGGAGAAGGTTGGAACGTTGGACGCGAAACTGTTGAAAACTTTGGAATTCACGAAAATTTTAAATACATTGGAAGGCTTGGCCGAAACCTCCCTTGGCAAAAGGAGAGCGGCCGCTCTCCAGCCTCATAGCGACCTCGAGGAAGTCAAGCGGAGGCTTCAGGCTACGGATGAAGCCTTTAAGGTCGACCGGCTGAAGGGAGGGGCTCCCTTCGGAGGAATCCGCGATGTGGAACCGGGGCTCCGACGCTCCAAAATCGGGGGGATGCTGAATCCGGCGGAGCTTCTGGACATCGCCAACACGATGTACGGGGCCCGAAGGCTGAAGCGCTTTCTTCTCGTCCTACACGAGGATGAGCCGATTCCGCTGCTGGCCGCTCTGGCCGAGGGATTGAACGAGGAACGCCAGACCGAGGAAAGAATCAAAGCCTGCATCGACGATAACGGCATGGTCGTGGACCAGGCGAGTCCGGAGCTGGGGCGGATCCGCCAGGAATTGAGAACCGGTGAAGCGCGCGTGAGGGAACGGCTCGAGCAGATGATCCGCAATCCTTCCACTCAGAAGATGCTCCAGGATAACCTGATTACGATCCGCAACGACCGGTATGTCATCCCGGTTAAGCAGGAGTACCGGTCGCACTTCGGCGGGATGATCCACGACCAATCCACCTCCGGGGCCACGCTCTTCATCGAGCCGGAGGTGATCGTGCAGATGAACAACCGGCTCCGGGAGCTGAAGCTGAAGGAAGAAACGGAGATCGAGAAAATTCTTCGGGAATTAACGGCGCTGGTGGCGGAAATCGCGGATTTCCTTCTGAGCGACCTGGATATTCTGGGCGAACTGGATTTTGCCTTTGCCAAGGCGGGGCTCGCCCGGGAATGGAAGGGAACCCTGCCGATGATGAACGACCGCGGGTTCCTCAAGCTGAAGAAGGGGCGTCATCCCCTCATTCCCCGGGACAAAGTGGTTCCCCTTGACGTGGAGCTCGGCAACTCATTCAGCAGCATCATCGTGACCGGACCGAACACCGGAGGAAAAACGGTTTCGCTCAAAACCATCGGGCTGCTCAGCCTGATGGCGATGTCCGGCTTGTTCGTGCCGGCTGAGGAAGGCAGCCAGCTTTGCGTGTTTGATTCCATCTACGCGGACATCGGCGACGAGCAGAGCATCGAGCAGAACCTCAGTACCTTCTCGAGCCATATGACAAACATCATCCGCATTCTCCGGAACATGACGCCGAAGAGCCTGGTCCTTCTGGATGAAGTGGGGGCGGGGACGGATCCGGCCGAAGGCTCGGCTCTGGCCATTGCCATTCTCGAGCATATTCACGCCAAAGGCTGCCGCATGGTGGCGACCACCCACTACAGCGAGCTGAAGGCGTACGCCTATGAGCGGAGCGGCGTCATCAACGCCAGCATGGAGTTCGACGTGAATACGCTCAGCCCGACCTACCGGCTGCTCGTCGGGGTGCCGGGGCGAAGCAACGCGTTCGCCATCGCCGAGCGGCTCGGGTTAGCTAAGCCGATCATCGAGCACGCGCGCGGCCAGGTCACCGAAGAGGACCAGCGCGTGGAAACGATGATCGCGACGCTCGAGGAGAACCGGCTCACGGCGGAGGCGGAGCGCCAGAGCGCCGAGCAGCTGCACCGCGAGGTCGAAGCGCTGAAGCGGCAGCTCGACGACCAGCAGCGGCGCTTCGAGGAGCAGCGCGGGCGGCTCCTGGCGAAGGCGGAGCAGGAGGCGGCCGACGCGGTGGCGAAGGCCCGCCGCGAAGCCGATGCGATCGTCGCCGACCTGCGACGGATGGCGCTCGAGGAGCGTTCGTCGATCAAGGAGCATCAGCTGATCGACGCGAAGCGCCGGCTGGACGAGGCGGCGCCGAAGCTGCGCAAGCCGGGAACCGGCGCCTCCCGCCAGCTTCCGCCGAAGAAGGAGCGGGCGATCCGTGCGGGCGATGAGGTTCGCGTAGGCAGTCTCGGCCAGAAAGGCCACGTCGTCGACTTGGCCGGAACCGAGGCCACCGTCCAGCTCGGGATCCTGAAGATGAAGGTCCCCGTGAGCGACCTGGAGCTGCTGAAATCGGCTCCCGAGAACCAGAAGCCTCAGCAGCAGGTCGTTACGGGCGTCAAGCGTTCGCGGGACGAGAACGCGCGGACGGAGCTGGATCTCCGCGGCTCCAACATTGAAGAAGCGATTATCGAGATCGACCGGTTCTTGGACGAATCCTTCCTCGCCAACTTCAGCCAGGTTTATTTGATCCATGGCAAGGGAACCGGGGCGCTCCGGACCGGCGTACAGGATTTTCTGCGCCGGCACAAGCACGTAAAGAGCTACCGGATCGGCAATTACGGGGAAGGCGGAACCGGGGTTACCGTTGTGGAACTGAAATAAGACAGGCGGGGTTTCAGAACCCGAAAGAAACGGGTAATTTCCCGGATAAAGAATTTTTTGCGGAAAGTGAAACTCTGTCTATCATGGCACGTAGAAATAGGTGTGAAACGCTCGAGCCAATCCAACCCAACCAAATAAATTACCTTTCCAGGAGGAACCAATCAATGGGAATTTTTAAAAGACTGCGTGACCTGACGGCGGCTTCGATTAACGATCTGCTCGACAAAGCGGAAGACCCGGTTAAGATGCTGAACCAGTTCCTGAGGGATATGGAGCAGGACATTATGGATGCCGAAGCGGCTGTCGCCAAGCAGATTGCCGTAGAGAAGAAGTTCAAGCAGCAGTATGAAGAAGCCGAAGAGATGGTGCAGAAGCGTCAGACCCAAGCCGAGAAGGCTCTGGAGCAGGGCAACGAAGATCTGGCCCGCCGCGCCCTGCAGGACAAGAAAGAGCACCAGACCCGCTATGATGAAATGAAGAACCAATACGCCATCGCGAAGGAGAACGCCGACCGTCTTCGCAGCCAGCTGTCTGAGATGAAGGACGAGTTCAACAAGATGAAGAACAAGAAGGATCTTCTGGTGGCCCGCGCCGAGGCGGCCAAAGCCCAGAAGTCCATCAACCAGGCGATGTCCGGCTTCGGGACCGACAACGCGGCCCGCGGCTTCGACCGCATGAGCGATAAGGTGGCCCAGCTGGAAGCGGAAGCCCAGGCGAGCAACGAGCTCCGCAGCTCCAACCGCTCCCTCGACGACGAGCTTTCCAAGCTGGATCAGAACGACGGGGTCGAAGATGAGCTCGCTGCGCTGAAAGCCAAAGTCGCGAACAAGAATCAGCAGCAGTAAACATTTTTGTGGTAAACTCACCATAAAGGACCGAAGAGACTGGAGGTAGCTTCAGTCTCTTCCAACGTTCATACATACCTTTTGAAGGGCGTGTATTTCTATGAATGAAGAGGTGGATCAATTAATGGCTAACCCGTACCTGGAAACACTCGCGTTCTTCTCGGTCGCGGCCGTGGCACTCATCGTGTTTATGGTTATCTTCAACTATGTCACCCGCTATAACGACTGGGAGGAAATCAAGAATGGAAACGTCGCCGTGGCGATGGCCACCGGGGGCAAAATTTTTGGAATCTGCAACATTTTTCGCTTTGCCATTCTGAATAACGATACATTGCTCGAATCGGTGATCTGGTCCTGCTATGGGTTTGTCCTGCTCTTGGTCGCTTATTTCGTCTTTGAAATGCTTACCCCGTATTTTAAAATCGACGAGCAGGTCAAGAATGATAATAAAGCGGTCGGCCTCATATCGATGATCATCTCGATTTCCGTCTCGTACGTCATTGGAGCGAGCGTGACATGAAGTATTTGTGGGGAACGCTGTTTGCGGTGGCTTTTGTCTTTCTGGCCATCGGCCTATATTATTTATCGACAACCTGGTAACGGGGGGGACAGACATTGGAATCGGAAGAGAAGCAAGTATGCCCGTGGTGCCATACGGAGATTGTCTGGGATCCCGAGCTTGGACCCGAAGAAGAGTGCCCGCACTGCTTCAATGAGCTGGGGGCCTACCGCAGCGTAACGTTCGGAGCGCCTGCGGAGGAGGAAGACGAGGAGGAGCTGGATGCCGCCCCGGTCGGGGAGCTGGACGATCTGGATGAGCTCGAGGAAGAGTACCGGGACGAATACAGCGAGAAGGTGGAGCAGGTGATCGACGGCCAGGAGGAAGCCCCGGAATGCACGAACTGCCGCGAGCTGATGCTGTTGGCCGGACAGAGGACCACCGGGAAGGAAGCCTGGAGCCCGCTTGTGCCGGAGGCTGTCGGAAAGCCTTTGCTCGCCGCGCTGGAAGAGAACGTCTATGTATGCCCTTCCTGCTTCAAGACGGAAAGCTATTTGACGGAGAAAGCCCGCCTCGCCCTCCTCAAGGCGGTTAAGGATTAAGGCGGCGGAAGAACCCCAGGCCCCGGGCCCGGGGTTCTTTGCCGTTGTCTTACTTTTTGAGTATAACGATTGTGTCCGTGGTGGAGCGGGCTTGTTTCCGTTAGGATGGAAGAAAGCCCTAGCCGGTAACTTGTTTGGCGGTAAGCCGCGTATGCACGGTTGGGTGATGGATTAAAGATATAACATGGGCGGATAAGACTGGGGAAGCAGGTAGAGAATTCATGACAAAAGGGCATTGGGAAGAAGCGGGCGTTACCGAGATCCATGCGGCCTACCGGGACGGTTCGCTGACGGCGGTAAAGCTGGTGATGTATTATTTGGACCGGATCGCCCGGCTCGATAAGGACGGGCCCGGTATTCAGTCGGTCCTGGAGGTGAACCCGGACGCGCTGTTTCAAGCGGAGGCGCTTGACCGGGCTTATCGAGACAGGGGCTTAACGGGGCCTCTTCACGGAATTCCTCTTCTCTTGAAGGACAATATCGATACCGGGGACCGTATGCCCACCAGCGCCGGATCGCTTGCGCTTAAGCACTCGTTCGCGTTGGAAGATGCCGCCTTGGTCGCCCGGCTGAGAAAGGCGGGCGCCATCCTGCTCGGCAAAGCCAACATGACCGAATTCGCCAACTTCATGACGGAAGGAATGCCGGCAGGCTACAGCTCGCGGGGAGGCCAGGTTCAGAATCCGTACAAGAGGGGGGCGCATCCGGGAGGTTCCAGCACCGGTTCGGCGGCCGCCGCGGCATCCGGCTTCTGCACGGCGGCCGTCGGTACGGAAACCTCCGGATCGATTCTCAGTCCGGCCAGCAAGCAGGCGTTGGTGGGCATCAAGCCGACAGTGGGGCTGATCAGCCGAAGGGGCATCATCCCCATCACCTATTCCCAGGACACGGCCGGTCCATTGGCCCGTTCGGTGGAGGATGCCGCCATTCTGCTCGGGGTTATGGCGGGCGAGGATGAGCGCGATCCGGCCACCCTCCACGTCGAACGCCCCGCCGATTACAACTCGTTTCTGGACCGGGACGGAATAAAGGGAGTCCGCCTCGGCATTCCGCGCCTGTCCTTCTGCGAAGGACTGACGGAGGAACAGCTCAACCTGTTCGAGCAGGCGATTGAGGAGCTGCGCCGCCAAGGGGCCGTTATCGTCGATCCGGCCGACCTGCCGTCCGCGGCGGAGATTGGACACTCTTCCGTCCTTATGCATGAGTTTAAATCGGCGCTTCAGAGCTACCTGGCGGGTCTTGGTCCCGGGGCTCCCGTCCGGACCCTGGCGGAGATCATTGCCTTCAACCAGGCGCATCCGGACGAAACGTTGCGGTACGGGCAGACGCTTCTGGAGCATGCCGAAGAGAGGACGAGCGGCACCTTAACGGAACCGGCTTATTTGGCCGACCGGGCCCGGGATCTGCGCCTTTGCCGGGAGGAAGGAATCGATGCCGTGTTGAAGGAGCACGGCCTGGATGCCATCCTATTTCCGGGAGACGAGGGAGAAGCCGTCGGGGCAAGAGCCGGGTATCCGTCCATCACGGTCCCGGGCGGTTTTACCTCAGAAGGGCTGCCTTACGGAATCACCTTCACGTCGACCGCCTTTAGTGAGCCTATTCTGCTGAAGCTGGCCTATGCCTTCGAACAGGCAACGCGGCACCGGAAGCCGCCTCGTCTTAGCAGGTGATGGCTGCCTTCAAGCGGGCGTCCCCCGGCAAGATGGGGAGATGGACCGGGGAAGGACGAATGTTTCCTTTTCCGGATAATCCGGTAAGGGGAGGGGAAAGGTAAACAGGCTGTTTTCTATTTCCCTTAACGGGTAACCGGGTGAGTGAATGAACGAATCGATACAAGACCGCAAAGCCCGGCGCATTGTCTTTGTGCCGGGCTTTGGCCGCCATCGGGAACATTCGTCCGAGGACGAAGAAGAACGGGAAGGACGGGAAGGGGCCGGTCTAACTCCCCAGACGCGTCTTCTGCTTCTCGTGAATGCTTTGTTCGGAACGGCCAATGCCTTGTCCGGCACGTTCGTGAGCATCTATTTGTGGAAGGCTCGAAACGATTTTGCCATGATTGCCTGGTTTGCCGTTTATCAGCAGGTGTTCATGGCGCTGACCTTCTGGATTGCAGGAAAGTGGGTCAAGGAACGCAACAAAATGAATTCGCTCCGCCTCGGCATCGCCCTCTCCGCCTTGTTCTACGTGCTGGTGCTCCTTCTTGGCGTACGCTCGGTGGATTACATTTTTTGGCTGGGGAGTGTGCAGGGCTTGGCCTCGGGATTCTTCTGGCTGGCCTTCAATGTCGTTTATTTCGAAGTCACCAATCCGGACAACCGGGACCGCTTTAACGGCTGGGCGGGCTTATGGGGATCGGTAGCCGGGATGGTGGCTCCCTGGGTTTCGGGCTTTCTTATCACGCACTGGAAAGGGACAGGAGGTTACCGTCTGATCTTTACGCTGTCGCTGGTGATCTTCCTGGTCGGCGTGGTCCTGAGCTTCTGGCTTCGCAAGCGTAAAGTTCAAACGTGCTATGACTGGTGGTTCCCCTTCCGCAAAATGGCCGACCGGAGCAGCCGGCGCGTCTTGTGGGGGCTAGCTGCTCAAGGAATCCGGGAAGGGGTATACTCGTTCCTTATCGGCCTTCTGGTCTACCTTGCGACGAAGAACGAAATGAAGCTCGGGAGCTTCTCCCTGATCACCTCAGGGGTTGCCCTCGTCAGCTTCTGGGCGGCGGGCCGCTGGTTTCGGCCCCGCTTCCGGAAATGGGGCATGCTGCTCGGCATCCTTGCCATGATGGGGGTTGTTCTTCCGCTCTTCTGGCGGGTCAGCTATGGAACCCTCCTCTTGTTCGGCATCGGCACCGCTCTGTTCATTCCGCTCTATACCCTGCCGGGAACCTCCGTGGTGTTCGATTGGATCGGCCGCCAGGAGGACGGGGGGAGCCGACGGGTGGAGTACGTGGCGACCCGGGAAATGGCGATCAACGCCGGGCGTCTGTTCGGGACGCTGCTCTTTATTGCGGTAATCTCCTGGAGCCGCTCGCCCCTCGTGATCAACAGCCTCCTCCTGTTTATCGGCAGCACCCCGCTGATCATGTGGGCATGTCTTCTGCCGCTTCTGGAGCGGCAGGCGCACACGGGGTCGGGTGGCGGCGGTAAGTCCTAGCCGCCGGGATAGGGCGGCCTCCCTCGCCCAATGCATCCGGACCTGCCAGACAGATCCGGATGAGTTGAACCATGGACGCATTCGAGAATACAGCAGGCAGCCAAGAACAAGGACCGGACAAGGATGGCCCCCCGTTTGGTAGAAACCCCTAACGTGGGGGTGCCGTCCAACAACCGGTCCTTTGTCATGGAGGCTCCAATTTTCCTGGAAAAGACCGATTTGCTTCAGTGGGAACCGTTTTGACTGCTCCCCTCGGGTGCCGAAAAAAATAGCGGAACGGAGGTGCGTTAATGCCCCTTTTTTCGATATTCCTCAAATAATAGAGGAATGCAGGTTCGCTATTTTTCGCGCCAACCATCTAAAGCGGCCTATCTTCGCCGCTCTGACGTATAATAGAGGAGTATAGTTCCTGTATCAAAACGTGAGAGCTCGAATTCTGACGAATAAGGTATCTCCGTTCCGCTAATTTTGGGGACTCCCCGGCTTCCCCGCGATTTCCACCGGATGTCTATGTCTAGGTGTCCAGAGGCGTTCAATGGGTAAGCGTCGGGTTCTAAGGTGTCCCACGGCGTCCGTTGGGTAACCGTTGGGTTCTCAGGTATCCCTGGGCGTTTCGTTATGTAATCGTCGGGTTCTAAGCTTTCCCGCGGCGTTTCGTCAGCTGGTGGTTCCCATCGGTCTTCCTGCCGATCCTGTTGAGGCTGCAGTCTCTCCTCCAGAGGAGAAGGGAGCCCACCGCGGCTAACCTTCCGCGATGGCGGTTCCACAGGGATTCAGTGCGATGGATGAGTAAAGGAAAAGGGAGGCCCGAGGGCCTCCCTTTTTCTGAACCGCGAATCTGATCCTGGACAGCCTTACACCGGAAGGCGCACGATCCGGAGGGTGTACGTGCTGCCGGCCCGGCCATCATCCTCGTTCACCGCGACTAGGATGGTGTTCAAGCCTGGTGCCAGGCTGACTTCGAACGGCTTCCCGCTAGCGGCTGCCGTCCCGTTGACCGTTAGGCTCGCCCGGCTGTCCGCTGCGACAGGGGTGATCTCCAGCCGGGATACGTCCTGGCGGACCGTTCCGGCATACGAGGTCTTTTCGGGCCGAAACGCCGGGACCAGCGAGGCCTCGCTCACCAGCAGGCTGGTGAGTTGGCCGGTGTCAGGGACCCGGCCCCCGGTATAGACCAGGTAGCGGAAGGTGCGCTCCGAGTCGTCTGCAGCCGTTACGGTCAGGTCCAGGATGCCCGCAGCCGTGGTGCTTCCAGCCAACGCGGTATATCGCTTGCCGGTAACCGAAGCTCCTTGGCTTACGACGGCATTCAGCTTATCCGGTTCAAACGTCTTCGGATGAACCGTAATCGTTCCGATCCCGAACCGTCCCGCTGTGTCGGCTAAGGGCACCTGGTTGTAGGACAGAGACTCGATGGCGGCGGCATTGCTCTTACCTGTCCCGGCGACCTCTACCCAGACCGGGTTAGAGAAAGCGAAGCCCGTGCCGGTTAACGGTCCGATGCCGGAGCTGTTCGGGTTCGATTTCTCGCTCATGACTTCCATCCGGTAAAATTCCTTGCCGCCTACCGGCAGGTTCAAGGTTCTGCTGTAGCGGCTGATGCCTTGGCCTGCCAGATTCTCATCCAGGACTACTTCGCGGCGCGAATAATCCGCCATATTGCCTGTGACGTAGTATTTGACGACCCGAACGCGGGTCAAAGCGGAATTGGGATCGTAAGCTTCGACCTGAACCGGGACCTTCCCGGCCTTTTCCAGCCTCAGCGTTCCACCCATCTCCACCCCGCCGACGCGAAAACGGAGATCGGGGCCGTTGGAGCCGTAATAGCCCCCGGTTTGGAGAAGCTCCAGCACGTTCCCTTCGGTCAGGCTTTTCATCCAGCCTTTGCTGTACGTGTCACCAACCTTGTCTTTCGTGTGACCGTCCGTGTTGGTGAGGCCATAATACTTGCCGTCCCCGCGGATGTTGATTTCGTCCCAGAAGCGGAAAGCGCGTTCGTTGACGTTGTTGTCGAGGGCATGCCACGTTCCGTTCCACACCTCGACACCGGTGAAGCCGGTCCATTCATAAGGCGTCTGGAAAGCATAGGTGCTCTCGAAGGGATGAGCGATGTACAAAAGACCGCCTTGGCCCGTCACCTCGTTGATGCTGTTCTGCCAGGTATAAGGAGTCCCGATATCGTACCGGGGAACATTATCGAGACCGTATACGAGTGCGTGGCCAACCGGGGTGGTGATCTCCGTACCCGACAAGCTGAGAAAACGTCCTCCGTAGCCCGCGGTTACGGCATCGGCGTCGGCCTGCTGGGAGTTCTTGTTATGCTCCTCGCTCCATACCCAAGAGAGCATCCGGCGGGTGTAAGCGCTGCCCGAGTTTTCCGCTACCGTATTAACTCCGTCGCTGTGCTTCGTATGGGAATGATTGTCTCCGGCATAATGACCCTGTCCTTGGACATCGAAGCTTACACTGGTAGCGAGCCGGAACTGGCGGGACGAAGCCGTGGCTTTGATTGCCGAGCGGCCCCCTTCAAGGGCGACGGCTTTGAACGTCAGCACCTTTTGCGTGTTCGCCTCGAGCTCGGGAAGAACGAAGGAGGATTCGCCCAACAGCTGGATGAGGGGAGGAGGGCTCACTTCAACCGCCACATCCCTTATCGGGCTGCCGGTGACATTCCGCATGGTAACCGTCAGGTCAAAAGGCGTATCCGCCGTCAGTCCGGAGGGAAGGGCGGCTTCCAACTCCGCATATTTCTTCATGACGAAAACGGCCGTTTGCCGGTCCCCACCCGCCACCGTCACGGAACGGGCTTCTACGGAGTAGGCGTCGTTAACCGGGGCTAGGGTATAGTCGCCTTTTGGCAGGTAGAGCTGGTACTTCCCATCAGGGGTCGTGGCGGCTCTCGCCCGGACGGCTCCGCTCCCGTCCTTAACGACCACTTCCGTTTGGGGCAGGGCTTTGCCGGCTTCATCCTTCACCGAGCCGGTCAGGCTGCCGTAATCTTTTGCCTCGGCATGGGTTTTGACGAAATTGGCCCATAACTCCGCATTGGCATAAGGCTGATCCGCCGGTCCGGCGACATGGGGAAGATGATACAGAACATAGCTGCGGCTCTGTCCGCTTGGAATCGACGCGTCGAACCAGGCTCCAGCAAAAATGCCTTCGTGAATAAGACTCTTCGGCTGCTGCTCTTCGGGCCAGATGATGGCATGAGCGGTTTTGCCCGTAAAAGTGTTGTTGACGCCGGTGAACAGGTAATTGTCCGTCCAGCCTTCCCGGATTGGGTTCTTCTCCTGGCTGTAGACCCAGTTTCGGCCCGGCAGGTACGTATGCTGCTCGCCCGGCTGGTCCGAGTCGATAATATAACCGAAGCTGCCGTTGAAATCGGCTCCCGTTCCATTGTTCAGCGTGATGTCCATGCGGATGAGAGGGGTTCCTTCCACGATCGAATAGCGGACGGAGGACTTCATTCTCTCGTTGCGGTCCCATTCTCCGGCCGCGGCTATCGTGTCCCCCTCCAGTTGGATGGATGGGAACTTCAGCTTATCCAGCGGATGAAACCACGACCACTCCATAGGCATGCCCGCCGCTTCGTCCTCGGGCGTTACCCCCAGGTTATCGCTCAGCACGAATTCCGAAAAATCGAGGTTCTCCTCCATCGTCAGCTTGGGGGCGGCGTCCATGATATGGCCCGGTGTCAAAGTTCCCCATTTGTTGTTGCCGGAGGCGTCGTTGCTCCAGTTAATCGGATCCTTGCCTGCCGTCCGGACCGTGCCTACCGTGAATTTGATGTCCGGGCTCTCCAGATAGTAATAGTCATTGGCGGGCCACCAGTCCCGGGATGTCCCTTCGTAAACATAGCCGGGATCTCCCTTCGTGACACCGGAGGTCACGGCTTTCGGAGGAGGCGGATCGAGGGTGAAATTCACCACCGTCTCCCTGTCCGGAGGCTCAGGCGGAAGGGCCTGTTCATACCTTTCCGTTCCATTGTTGGCTGTCAATCCATATACCGATCCGGTAACGGAATCCAGGCTGTAGCGGCCTCTGCTGTCTGTAGTGGCTTTCGCAACGGAGCCGCCGGAGGAAGAGGCCAGCTCCACTTCGATTCCGCCGGCAGGCTGGCCGGCGGAATCGGTCACGGTTCCGGACACCGTCCGAATGGACGTCACGTCCGTTCCGTTTCGAATCACCCCCGCCCAGAATTCCGAAGTCCGGTACGCTTCGTTAGCCGGACCCGGCTGATGGGGAAGATGGTACAGGATCAGCTCCTTGGTTCCTCCCGGAGCAAGGGCTACGGGAAACCACGCTCCGGTTATGTATCCTTCGGGAATAAGAGCGGAAGGCTTCTGGGCCTCGGGCCAGATGAGGGCATGGGCCGTATTCCCCGTGAACTTATCCTGGATTCCGTTGAAGATATAGTTCCGGTTCCAGCCGGAAGTAATGTACTCGCTGACTTGTCCGCCTCTCCAGCCCCAGCCGGGGACGTAGCTCTGCTGCTCGAGCGTCTCCTCCGGATCGATGACGTAAGCCAGGTTGCCGGTGAAGCTGGCCGTTCCCTCATTCTTCAGCTTCACCTTCATTTTAATAAGAGGGGAATTCTCCACAATCGAATAGGTCACCTGGGCCTTGATGCTGCCGTCCTTGTCCCAAGCTCCCTTGGCGGTAATGGTGCGGTCGCCGGGCTGAATGTCGGGCAGGCTCAGCTTCTCGGTCGGATACCACCAGGTTCGGCCCAAGCCCTTGCTCAGCACGAATTCCGTATAATCGAGGTTGTCCCGCATCGTCGTCTTCGGCACCGCATCCATGATATGGCCCGGCGTCAGCGACCCGGGCTTGTTGTTGCCGGAGGCGTTGTCGCCGTAATCGGACGTGCTGCCGGTCTCGAGCCTCGTGGTGCCGATGGTCAAGCTGACCTTGTCGTTCTCCATGGAATAATAAGGGGTCCCGCTGACCCAGTCCCTTGATGCGGGGGCATAGGTGTACCCCGGATCCCCGGTTCTTGCGGCTATCGTAACCGCCGAATCGGGGGGCTCCGGCTGTGCGGCCGCAAGGGACGTTTCCACCCTCGTCCCCAATGATAAGCTGGAATCCGGCCCTGCTGCTGCTTCCTCCGCCACTGCAACCGCACCCGCCCGCTGCCCGGGACCACCGGTCCATCCCCCGAGAAGCACAACGGCTGCGGCGGCTATCCGCCACCATCGTTTACCCATCGCTTTCCCTCCCTGCTCCTAGTCAGACAGGGTCCGTCAGACGATAGTTGGCCCTGTTGCTCTTATGATAAGCGAGGCGCTGGACGGGTAAAAGGATGCTTTGTTAACCTTCCGATAGCGTTTTGTTAACATGACCGGTCTTTTTGTAAGGGGAGAGGGATAATAAACGGGAGCCGATGGAGGGCTCCTGATTGTCCGCTTCCAGAAGGGAACACACCGGTTGGGGGACGAGCCTGCACGCCGGCGGGTTGACGTTAATTCCCATATACCGATAAAATAAATAGGTATAGACGGAAAGGGGAATGCAGCATGACGGCTAGACTGGTAAACAGCATAACCGAATTGATAGGGAATACGCCCGCTGTTAAAATAAACCGCCTGACGAGGGCAGGGGACGCAGAGGTTTATGTCAAGCTCGAATACTTCAATCCGAGCGGCAGCGTGAAGGACCGCGCCGCCTATAATCTCATTGCCCAGGCGGAGAAGGACGGAGTGCTTCAGCCGGGAGCTACGATCATTGAGCCGACCAGCGGCAACACGGGGATCGGACTTGCCATGAACGCCGCCGCCAAAGGCTACCGCGCGATTATGGTCATGCCCGACAACATGACCAAGGAACGAATTAATATTCTTAAAGCGTACGGGGCGGAGGTGGTCTTGACCCCTGCGGCCGAACGGATGCCGGGAGCCATCCGCAAGGCGAAGGAGCTGCAGGAGCAGATTCCGGGCAGCTTCATCCCTCAGCAGTTCGAGAACCACGCCAATCCGGATATCCACCGCGTGACGACCGCACTGGAAATCGTGGAGCAGACAGGCGGCCGGCTGGATGCGTTCGTGGCTTCCTCGGGAACCGGAGGAACGATTACCGGGACCGGCGAGGTGCTCCGGAAGAAAATCCCGGGCATCGAAATTCTCGTCGTGGAGCCGAAGGGCTCTCCGGTGCTGTCCGGCGGGCAGCCGGGTCCCCATAAGCTGGTGGGGACAAGCCCTGGCTTCGTTCCGCCCATTCTGAACACCGGTGTATACGACCGGATCGTTCAGGTGGCGGACGAGGACGCCATCCGGACGACCCGGGAACTGGCGGCCCGCGAAGGCATTCTCGTCGGCCCGTCGGCCGGAGCGACCGTTTGGGCCGCTCTGCAGGAGGCCCGCCGTCTCGGGGAAGGCAGGCGCGTGCTGTGCATTGCCCCCGATACCGGGGAGCGCTACCTCAGCATGGACATTTTTTAAGCTTTGCTCATAAGGAAATAGGGGGACAGTATCCGCCCCCCCTCCGCTCCAAAACCCTCAGGTACGTCCCTTTGGACGGACCCGGGGGTTTTTTTTTGCTTCTGATAAGCACATTGGATGAACGGCCCGTTGGACAGGTTGCCGTTAAATTGATTTGAATAATTATACACAATGCTGTATAATTATAATCATCAAATGAATCAAGCGGAGGGATAGCGATGAAAGTGGCGTTTCAGCTCGGCATGCCCGAGGCGCATATGCTGGAAGGGTTTTGGAAGACGGCGGGCCTTTCGGGGGAGACGGCTGTTCCCATCCGGGAAGGCGCGGGCCGTGTGGGGCTGCTGGATCAAGTGGTCGGGGTCTACGACCGTGACAGGCTGGTGGGCCTGGGAAGCCGCGTTGGCCTGGAGGCGGAGAATCCCTCCGCCTATGCCATCCTGCTCGATCCCGGCTACGAGAGCAAGGAAATCCGGGAGAATATTTGCAAGCTGCTTAAGCCAAGCGCAAGAGCCTCCGACATCAGCCGGATCTATACCCGGCAGCCGTCTGTCTAAATAAAGTTAGGAAGTGCTGTCTTAAGAGGAGAAGCCAGACCCTTGGCCGGCCTCCTGAATACCGGAAACGGCAGGCAGCCCCCATACGGGGAAGTTCCATCCCGCCGTTCGCAGATCACATACTCGATAACCGTCCCGCCTCAGGCGGGTTTTTTGCTGCTTGTGCCGGGTCTTTACCGCTTCGCATCTTTGCAGGATGCTTGTATTCGTTGTATAGTGGAATTATCGTGTTCTGCGATGCCAATCATCCCTTAGGAGGTTCTCCCATGAGTGAACTGAAGTTAAAAATCCTTGATCTGCTGAAGGAAGACGCCAGAAGAAGCGCGGAATTGATCGCGACGATGGTAGGCGCGGCCCAGGCGGAGGTGGAAGCGGCGATCGCGGAGCTGGAAGCGGACCATATCATTGTGAAGTATGCGACGGTGGTGAACTGGAGCAAGGTGGACGACAAGGTGACGGCGCTGATCGAGGTGCAGATTACCCCTGAGCGCGTGCACGGCTTCGACGCCATTGCCGAGCGCATTTATTTATATCCCGAAGTGAAATCGGTGTATCTGATGTCCGGTGCCTATGACCTGCTAGTTGAGATCGAAGGGCGTACCTTGAAGGAAGTCGCCTCTTTCGTCTCCAACAAGCTCTCCTCGATTGACCGGGTGCTTTCGACCAAGACCCATTTTATTCTCAAAAAATACAAGCAGGACGGCATCATCTTCGAAGAGCATGAAGAAGACCACCGCCTCCTGATTTCTCCGTAAGAGGTGGCGGCCATGATTAACCAGAAAACGATGCAGGATTACTTGTCGCCGCGGGTGCGCTCCATTCCCCCTTCGGGCATCCGCAAGTTTTTTGATTTGGTGAGCGGAAGCAAGGATGTCATTTCCCTCGGGGTGGGGGAACCGGATTTCGTCACGCCGTGGCACGTCCGCGAAGCTTGCGTTTATTCGCTGGAGCGGGGGCACACGCAGTATACGTCCAATGCGGGTCTTCCGGAGCTGCGGGAGGAAATCGGCGCTTATTTGAGCCGCAGCTTCCGCACCGACTACGATCCGGCTAACGAGATCCTGGTCACGGTCGGAGGCAGCGAAGCCATCGACCTGGCCCTGCGTGCCTTGATCGAGCCGGGCGATGAAATTCTCATTCCCGAGCCGTGCTATATCTCGTATTCCCCGATCGCCTCCATCGGAGGAGGCGTTCCGGTAGGCATCGAAACCTTCGCGAAAGATCAATTCAAGCTGACGGCCGAAGCGCTTAAGAGCAAGATCACGCCGAAATCGAAGATCCTCATTCTCTGCTACCCGAGCAACCCTACGGGCGGAATTATGACGTATGAGGACTGGCTGCCCATTGCCAAGCTGGTCGAAGAGAACGACCTGATCGTCATTTCCGACGAGATTTATGCCGAGCTGACTTATGGAAGCAAGCATGTCAGTTTTCCGTCGCTGCCGAAGATGAAGGACCGGACCATTCTGGTGAGCGGCTTCTCCAAGGCTTTTGCCATGACGGGTTGGAGAATGGGCTATGCGTGCGGGCACCGGGAGCTGATTTCGGCCATGCTCAAGATCCACCAATATACGGTAATGTGCGCACCTGTCATGGGCCAGATCGCGGCTCTGGAGGCTCTTAAGAACGGCATGGAAGAGAAGGACCGGATGATGGAGTCTTACAATCAGCGCCGCCGCCTGGTCGTGAAGGGCTTCCGGGAGATCGGACTGGATTGTCATGAGCCTCAAGGCGCATTTTATGCGTTCCCCTCCATCACGTCGACCGGGATGACTTCGGAGGAATTTGCCCAGGGGCTGCTGACCGAAGGCAAGGTGGCCGCCGTCCCCGGAAACGTATTCGGGCTGGGCGGAGAGGGCTTTATCCGGTGCTCCTACGCTACCTCGGTAGCCCAGCTGAATGAGGCGCTGGACCGGATCGGCAAATTCGTTTTGGCCCGGAAGGGTTGATAGCGCAAGGGACTTTTCTATCAATCTAGCAAAAAAAAGATTTCTTTTTATGTAAAATAATGTTATTGTATTATTAAGGTACTGTAAGGTTTACCCATTAGTCATTTTTTTACCTTTTAACTGAGGGAGGGATGGACGTGGCACTGGGGCACTTCGCTTTAGCTTCAACAGGCAAAAAGCTTATGCTTCGCGAGAAGGAATCGGGCAAGCGGTGGAAGTATCAGACGGCCAAGAACACCAGCCCTGCCGGCGGTTCCCTGGAAGAGGAAATCCGAATGCTGCGCATGCGGATGGAGCAGCTCTTCATCAAAGAACAGTCGTTAACGTCCCCCCCGGTTATCGAAGCCAGCTCCCTGCTGGACCTCAAAATAAACGAATATATGCTAATGATCAAGGGCCGCTGATGCGGCCCTTTTTTTCGGAGCGGTCATATTAGGAGGGAACTCGAAAAAAGCTGTCGGAATCGGGTGAATGGTCACGAAGGTTTCACTTCACTTTCGACCGATTTTTTTGCTATAGTGGAACAGACAAGAGAGCGAGAAAGGAACGGTTGGAGAGATGAAATGGAAGTGGCTGCTGTCCCTCGTCGTGCTGGTGGTTTTAGCGGGCTGCGGCGGAGGGCCCAAGAAGGATGTGTCGATCTTTATCCTGCCGTCGACCGGTCTGCCTCAGAATATAACCGAGAAGATGGAGACGGATCTGCAAGCGAAGGTGGGCGAAAGTCCTACCGTGGCTGTACACAGCTCGCCTATCTATAATGATGAGAAGCTGCTCGTGGAGATAGCGGCGGGCGATCACAGCCTTGTGATTCTGCCGAAGAAGAATTTTGAGGCCTTCGCCAGGCAGGGAAGCTTCGTGAGCCTGGACGATCTGTTTAAACCGGAGGATTATCCGAGCGGGGTGGTGGAAGCGCCGGTTGGCGACGAGAAGAACCCCAAGATGGAAAAGCATCTCTACGGCATTCCGCTCGGAGAGTCGAAATGGCTGAAGGACAGCGGCTACAAAGGAGAAGAGCTGTATGCCTTCGTGCATCCGCGGGCTCCGCAGATGGACAAGGCTAAGCAGGTTCTCCAAGTCCTTGCCTCCAAATAGGAAAACAGGGGAGCGGACCGGGCTCGGACGAAATTCCTTGTCAACCGCTTGGAATTGCCCTATAATCATGTGAGAGATTGGCAGCTTGATAGAATTGAATAGCCTTCTACCGATAGGTGCCCGCTGGCCGAATTCGTTCGCGCCCGGGTTAAAAGGGAAGCCGGTGCAAGTCCGGCACGGTCCCGCCACTGTAAATTGGGGAGCGCCTCATACGCCACTGTTCGTCCGACGAATGGGAAGGCGAGGCGGTCAGTCAACCCATAAGTCAGGAGACCTGCCTAACGGAAGTAGCTGACGAAATCCTTCGCGGAAAAGGATCCGGCTGATCGGGACGGTACCCCCCTGTGTGTGCCTATCACCCTGTATGCTGTACCCTCTGTCCGTTCTATAGGACAGGGGGTTTTTCGTTTGTGGCGTTCGAGAGGTCAAGCTCCATTCCGAAGCTACCTTAAAAGGAGAGAATGGAATTGGCAAAGACAGCGAAGTGGTTTAAGAGAATGGGAACGGGAGCGTTGGGACTGGTTCTGGCGGCCAGCCTGGCGGCTTGCGGATCAGGCAAGGAAGGAACGGGAGCGGCCACTTCAAGTACCCAGCCGACGGCGCAAAGCTCGGCCTCTCCGGGTGCATCAAGCCCGGCGGCTTCTCCGAAGACCGGCCAGACGGCTTACCCGCTGACGATCAAGGATGCGACCGGAACGGACGTCGTGTTCGAGAAAGCCCCGGAGAGGGTGACGACGCTGGTTCCGAGCGAAACCGAGATCGTATTTGCCATCGGAGCCGGGGATAAAATTGCGGGCGTCGACAAATTCAGCGATTATCCCGCCGAAGCTAAGAGCAAGCCGCAGATCGGCGACATGAACGCCAATCTGGAGGCGCTTCTCGCCACGAAGCCGGATCTCGTGCTCGCCTCAGCCTCCATGAACAAGAAGACGGTCGATCAGCTTCGGGAGCTGAAGATCAAAGTCTTCGCGAGTGATCCCAAGACGGTGGACGAGGTCATGGATAAGATCACGACGGTAGGCAAAATCATGAACATGGCCGACGGCGCCAAGAAGGTAACCGATAAGATGCGCGAGGAGAAGCAGAAGGTAACGGACGCCGTGAAGAACGCTCCGAAGAAGAAGGTTTACATGGAATTCTCTCCGGGCTGGACGGTAGGCAAGGGAGAATTCATGGATGAGCTTGTGTCGCTGGCGGGCGGAGACAACGTGGCCCATGAGCAGGCGGGCTGGAACAAGATCGACCCGGAGAAGATCATCAAATCGAATCCCGAGGTCATTCTGTACGCCAAAGGGGAGTCCGGCATGAGCTCCATTCTGGACGAGATCAAGAAGCGTCCGGGCTTTGAGGCGATCGATGCCATGAAGAACAACAAAGTCTATGCCATTGATTCGAACAAAGTGGCCCGCGTGGGCCCCCGGTTGACGGAAGCCCTGACCGACATGGCCAAGGCGATCCACCCGGATCTGGTCAAATAAATGAAACGGAAGCTGATTCTATACGGAGGAGGAGCCCTGCTGCTCCTTCTTTTTTCCATCGTGGTCAGCCTGTCGCTTGGAGCCGGGGCCGTGGCGCTGCCGGACGTCTGGCGGATTCTGCTCCATCATGTTCCCGGTTTGGGCGGGTTCGTAACCCCGGACTGGGCGCCGGCGGAGGAAGTTATCGTATGGAAGGTCCGCTTCTCCCGGGTCGTGCTGGCCATTCTCGTAGGGGCATCTCTCGCTCTCGCGGGAGCGGGCTTTCAAGGAGTGCTCCGCAATCCGCTGGCTGATCCCTACACGCTTGGGGTTGCCTCGGGGGCGTCGGTCGGAGCCGCCTTCCTTATTCTGTTCGGGCTGCAAATGGCTATCGGCGCGTTCACCGTACCGGCGGTTGCTTTCTTAACGGGGATTCTGACCTTGGCCGTGGTCTACCGGCTCGCGAGCCGGGAAGGGAAAGCCCAGACGGAAACCTTGATCCTGGCGGGGGTAGTGGTCCAGTCCTTTCTTGGGGCTTTCGTGTCGTTCATGGTTTCTCTATCCGAGAAGGTCATCAACGAGATTGTGTACTGGTTGATGGGAAGCTTGTCGATGAGGGGCTGGGATTACTCTCTCATTCTGACTCCGTATCTTCTCGTTGGCGCGGTGGTGCTGATCGGCTACGGGCGGTCTCTCAATTTGTTTGCGCTCGGCGAAAGGCAGGCTTCGCACATGGGAGTCCACGTGGAGCGGACGAAGCTGATCGTGCTGTCGGTCTCCACCCTGCTGACGGCGGCGGCCGTCTCCGTCTCCGGTGTCATCGGTTTCGTGGGATTGGTGGTTCCCCATCTCGTACGGCTCGTGGTCGGTCCGGATTACCGGCTGATCCTCCCCATTTCGGTTCTGACGGGCGGCATTTACGTGCTGTGGGCGGATACGATTGCGCGTCTGGCGCTCAGCCCAAAGGAGATTCCCCTTGGCGTGGTAACGGCTTTAATCGGGGCGCCGTTCTTTGCTTACTTACTGAACAAACGCAAGAAAGTGGGGAGGGGCTGAAGGCATGATCCAGGTGGAAGAGGCAAGCAAAGCGTACCAGGGCCAAGTCGTGCTTGACCGCGTAAACCTGCACGTGGAAGCCGGATGCTTCTACGGCATCATCGGCCCGAACGGCAGCGGCAAATCGACGCTTCTCAAGCTCATTTCCGGCGTGGAAAAGGCGGACGGCGGAAGCCTGCGGCTGGATGGCCGCGAACCGGGCGCCTACTCGCGCAAGGAGCTGGCCCGCTGGATGGCCGTGCTGCAGCAGGATGCGCCGGCTCCAGCCGGCTTTACGGTACGGGAGGTCATCGAAATGGGACGCTACCCTTACCAGAACTGGCTTGGCGAGGAGACCCGGGATGCGGCTCCGCTCATCGACCGGATTATGAGCCGGCTCGAGCTGGAGCCGTTCGCCGACCGGCCGGTGGAACATCTGAGCGGCGGGGAAAGGCAGCGGGTCGCGCTCGGCAAAACGATGGCCCAGGAGCCGCGGCTCCTGCTTTTGGATGAGCCGACGACCTTCCTCGACATCGGCCATCAAATCCAGATGATGAATTTCGTCCGCACCTGGCAGCAGGAGTGCGGCCTGACGGTCGTAGCCGTGCTGCACGACCTCAATCTGGCGGCCCAGTACTGCGAGCGGCTGCTCGTTCTTCACGAGGGAAGGATGGCGGGCACCGGATCGCCCGCGGAGATACTGACGGGCGAGCTCGTGGCCCGGGTGTACGGCACGGAGCCGATCGTGCTGCCGCATCCGGTCAGCGGAGTGCCGCAGATCCTGCTTCAGCCTTGAGCAAGCGGCTTGCCTGCCGCCATAACGTATTAGACGAGGAGAGATCAGCATGAAGCAGATAACCGAGACCATCCGCCGCATTAGACCGCTCGATCAAGAAGCGGTAGAAGCGGCGGAGAGGCATCTCGACCGCCTCACGAAGCCCCCGGGCAGCCTGGGCCGGCTCGAGGAGATCGCGAAGCAGGCCGCCGGCATAACCGGGGAGACGATTCCCGATCTTACGCGGAAGGCCGTCCTGGTCATGGCCGGCGATCATGGCGTGTGCGAGGAAGGAATCAGCGCCTTTCCGGCGGAGGTGACGCCGCAGATGGTGATGAACTTCCTGCAGGGAGGCGCTGCCGTGAATGTGCTGGCCCGGCAGGCCGGGGCCGACGTCATCTGCGTCGACATGGGCGTAAACGCCGAGCTGGCCCATCCCGGCCTCGTGTCGCGCAAGGTGCGGTACGGCACCGGCAACATCGCCAAAGGGCCGGCCATGACGCGGCAGGAAGCCGAGGCGGCGGTGCTGGCCGGCATCGCGCTGGTGGAGGAGTTCGCGGCCGAAGGCTGCCGCGTGTTCGCCACCGGCGAGATGGGCATCGGCAACACGACGCCGAGCGCCGCGCTCGCCGTCGCGCTGGCCGGGCTCGACGCCGAGGAGGCGGTCGGCCGCGGCACCGGCATCGACGAGGCCCGCCGGCTCCACAAGGTCGGCGTCGTGCGCCGGGCCATCGAGGCGAATGCGCCGGATGCGCTTGACCCGCTCGGCGTGCTGGCGAAGCTCGGCGGCCTGGAGATCGCGGGCCTCGCCGGCGTCATTCTCGGCGCTGCCGCGTGCCGCTGCCTCGTCGTCATCGACGGCTTCATCTCAACCGCCGCCGCGCTCGTCGCCGTTCGCCTTGCCCCGGAAAGCGCCGGGTTTCTCGTCGCTTCCCATCTATCGCAGGAGAAGGGGCATGCAGCGCTGCTCGAAGCGCTTCGCTTGAAGCCGGTCATCCAGCTTGACATGAGGCTTGGAGAAGGAACCGGCGCGGTGCTTGCGTTTCATTTTATCGATGCGGCGCTTAACGTGATGAAGGAAATGGCTACGTTTGAGAGCGCGGGAGTTTCCCGCGGGTAGACCGGGAGGGAACGGAATGCGGATCATGATAACCGGAGGAGCAAGGAGCGGCAAAAGCTCCTTCGCGGAGCAATATGCCGCCGCCCTGGGACAGGAGGGGGTGTACGTCGCCACCTCCCAGCTGTACGACGAGGAGATGAGGGAGCGGGCGGCCCTGCACCGGGAGCAGCGGGAAGCCTCCGGCTTCCGCTGGACCACAGTGGAGGAGCCTTACGATTTGGCCGGTGTGTTGAGCCGCTGGAGCCGTCCCGAGGCGGAGCCGCTTGCCACGTCAGCAGACGGCCATGCTCCGGCGAACCCGCCAAGCCGCCCGATGAGCCCGATTAGCCAGCCCGGCGGGCCCGATGAGGATCGCGCCAGCCGGCCCCCCGTTATTCTGGTGGACTGCCTGACCCTCTGGCTGTCCAACCAGATGCTTAAGGCGGGCGCCCCGGAGCCGGGCTGGGAGGACGCGGTCCGCCAGGAAACGGAGGGGCTGCTGGACGCCCTCTCCGCCTGCCGGGGGACGGTCCTCCTCGTGACCAACGAAGTCGGCGGCGGAATCGTCCCGGTCTACCCGCTCGGCCGGCGATTCCGGGATGAAGCGGGAAGGCTGAACCGGCAGGTGGCCGAGCGGTGCGACCAGGTGTTCCTGGTCACCGCGGGCATTCCGGTGGAGCTGAAGAGCCTTGCTTTCCGGCTCCCCGGTCCGGATGGGCCTACCGCCCGGTGAAGCCCCGGTCCTTCGGGCAGCTGACAAGCTGAACGGTGCCAACCAGGCGGTTCAAGTGCTTATCCGGTAACCGTACAACACTCACGGATAAAGCACCAGAGAGGAAGGAAGCGGAAAGTGCTGTTCTACACGTGGCAGGAAACGTTGGCGATGCTTATAGCCGCCATCTTGCTTGATCTGGTGATCGGGGACCCCCGCCGGCCGGTCCATCCGGTCATCCGCATCGGCGGCTTGATCCGGCGGCTGGAGGCCAGGCTGTATCCTTTGCCGCTGGCTGAGGAAAACGGCCCGGGCCATCATGGGCTTCCCGCTTCATCATCCGCCCCTATGCCCCAGGCCGTTCTAAGAAGGCGCGGGGTGCTGCTGACGCTGGTGACCTTGGCGGTATCTTTTCTGATTATGCTGGCGCTGCTGGCGGTCAGCCGCTGGGTGCACCCTTGGCTCGGGTATGCGGTGAATACCTGGTTCATCTCCACCACCATCGCCATCAAAGGCTTGAAGGACGCCGCCCTGCAGGTATACCGCCCGCTTACGGAAGGCAACCTGCCGGAAGCCCGCCGCTACACCGGCTACATTGTCGGCCGGGATACGGCCGGGCTGGAGGAGCCGGAGCTTACCCGCGCGGCGGTGGAGACGGTGGCGGAGAATACGGTGGACGCCGTGGTCTCCCCGCTTTTTTACGCCCTGCTGGGAGGGGCCCCCTTGGCCATGCTGTACCGGGCGGCCAATACGCTGGATTCGATGGTAGGCTACCGGAACGAGCGGTATGCCTACTTCGGCTGGGCCTCGGCCCGTCTGGACGACGGGCTGAACTGGCTACCGGCCCGCCTCACGGGGCTGCTGCTCATAGCGGCGGCGGCCTTATCGCCCGGTCTTTCCGGCCGGAGGGCGTTCCGCTCCATGATGGCCTTTGCTCACAAGCACCCGAGCCCGAACAGCGGCATCCCGGAATCGGCTGCCGCTGGAGCGATGGGCATCGAGCTCGGGGGACGCAACGTCTATGGAGGAACGGTGAGCGAACGGGCGCGGATGGGCTGGCCGCTGCGGCCTCTTCAGGCCGGAGATATCCAAACGACGGTGGGTCTTCTTTATAAGGCAAGCCTGGGACTAGGAGGAATCATGCTGTGCGTGCTCATACTGTTCGGGAGCAGTTGACCGGGGGCGTCCGGTCGTTGGCCGCCGCCTTCCAGTTTCTGACCCGCTTTCCGGTTCCTTATTCCTTCGAGTATACGGAACGGATCTTCCGGGGCAGCACCGTGTTCTACCCGATGGCCGGAGCGGCCATCGGGTTCGTGCTGTATGCGGGCGGCCTCTGGCTGCCGTCCGTCCTGCCGGGCCTTCCGGCCGCCGCGCTTCTGCTGGCCCTATGGGTGGCGCTCACGGGAGCGCTCCACCTCGACGGGCTGATGGACACGGCCGACGGCGTGCTGAGCGGCCGGCCCCGGGAGCAGATGCTGGACATTATGAAAGACAGCCGCGTAGGAGCGATGGGCGTCCTGGTCTGTGTGATCGCCATGCTCCTTAAATTTGCCCTGCTGGACAGCCTGCTCGGGCAGTGGGCAGCCGGCGGGAGCTTTCTGCTCTTTATTCCCGTTTGGAGCCGCTGGTTCATGACGGCCGCCATAGCCGGCTGGCCGTATGCCCGCCCGGGCCCCGGACTCGGCGCTTATTTTCGGGGAGTGGGGCCCCGGCATGCCGCCGGAGGCTGGCTCCTGGCCGGCTTCCTAACGGTCTCCGCCGCCCTTCTAACCGGCTCGTCCTGGACGGGAGCCGTCGGGCTCTTCGGCACCTTCACGATCGGGACGGCCGCCGCCGGCTGGGCGGGGGCCGCGTACTTGAACCGGAAGCTGGGCGGCCTCACGGGGGACACGTACGGAGCTTTAAATGAAGGAATCGAGCTGATCGGGCTCTTGGCTGTCATCATTTGGCTTAAGATCGGTTAAATAAGAGAGGAGGACATCTTATGCTGGAGCGCTACGGACATGGAGGAGATCTCCTTACCGCGGAGGAAACGTTCGGACGGGAGGCGGATACGTTTTTGGATTTCAGCTCGAATATGAATCCATTTGGCCCCCCCGAAGCGGTGAAAGTCTGCTGCTCCCGGTTTGCGGAGCAAATTCACCGCTACCCGGACCCGGCGGTCCGCAGGCTGAGGCGAAAGCTCTCGGACCTGCACCGCATTCCGGAGGAAAGCCTGCTGGTCGGCAATGGGGCGGCCGAGCTGATCGAGCTCGCCGTCCGTGTCCTCCAGCCGGAAAGGACGGCGCTTGCCCGGCCCTCCTTCTCGGAATATGAGGAGGCGGTAGAGAAAGCGGGGGGGCGCCTCCTCGAGCTCCCCCTGCGGGCGGATCGGGGATTCGTTCTGAGCCGTGAGGAAGCGGAGGCGGCCTTGCCTCATGCCGACGTTTTTTTCTTCGGGCATCCCAACAACCCGACAGGCCGTCTGCTCGATCCGGGCGTCATCCGGAGCTTACTGGACGGGGGCGCCACGGTCATCCTGGATGAAGCCTTTATCGATTTTCATCCGCGGCAGGAGGAGCTGACCTGGATCCGGGAAGCGGCGGAGTCCCGGAACCTCCTCGTCATCCGTTCGATGACGAAATTTTATGCCATTCCGGGCATCCGGCTCGGCTATATCGCTGCCCATCCGGATCGGATAACCGCCATGAAGCGCCTGCAGGTGCAGTGGAGCGTCAACGGGCTCGCCCAGGACATCGGAGAGGCGGTGCTTGAGGACCGGGAGTACGCCAGCAGAACCCTCGCCTGGCTGGCCGAGGAGCGCCCGCGGTTTATCCGCCGGCTGGAGGAAACCGGCCTCTCGGTCATCCCGAGCGATACCAATTTTGTGCTCTTTTCCCTCGGGCGGGGGCCGGGATGGCCGGACATTAAAGAGCTGCAAGGCCGTTTAGGGAAGGAAGGGATTCTCATCCGGGATGCCTCGCTGTTCCCAGGGCTGGACCGTTCTTACGGCCGTCTGGCCGTGAGGCGCAAGGAAGACAATGACCGGCTGGCCGACGCGCTGCAGCGCTGTCTATTACACTGACTATCCGGAAAGGAGATAGGCTTATGGCCCAACAACCGTACCACCCGGATTTGGCTCCGGCACCGGCCCGGACGCTCATGCTGCAAGGAACCGCCTCCGATGTGGGCAAAAGCCTCCTGACCGCCGCCCTGTGCCGCATCTTCATGCAGGACGGGCGGCGGGTGGCGCCTTTTAAATCGCAGAACATGTCCCTTAACTCTTATGTGACCCCGGACGGGAAGGAAATCGGACGCGCCCAGGGGATGCAGGCCGATGCGTGCCGCATTCCGGCGACGACGAACATGAATCCCATCCTCCTGAAGCCGAGCCGGGATATGGAAGCGCAGGTGGTCGTGCACGGCAAGCCGTTTCGCACCCTCGATGCCCGGACCTACCGCGAAAGCTATCTTCCGAAGGCGGAGCAAATCGTCAAGGAAGCCCTGCATCAGCTGAGAAGCGAATACGAGCTGGTTGTGCTCGAAGGGGCGGGCAGCCCGGCGGAGGTAAACCTGAAAGACCGCGATATCGTGAACATGCGGCTCGCCGGCTGGGCGGATGCTCCCGTACTGCTGGTCGCGGATATCGACCGGGGCGGGGTGTTCGCCTCCCTGGTCGGGACGATGGAGATTCTAACTCCCGAAGAAAGGGACCGGGTGGCGGGCTTCATCATCAACAAATTCCGCGGAGACGTTTCTCTTCTTCAGCCGGGCCTAGACTGGCTCGAGGAACGGACGGGCAAACCTGTGCTCGGCGTCATCCCTTTTCTTCCCAACCTGGCCCTGGAAGACGAAGATTCCGCTTCCCTTGACGCGATCCGAAGCCGCGGACGCAGCGGCCGGAAGGGAGACCCGGCCTTGGAGCTTGCCGTGATCCGGCTGCCGAGAATTTCGAACTTCACGGACTTCGACCCGCTCTGGGAGGAAGAGGACGTCCAGGTCCGATACATAAGCCGGGCAGAGGAATTCGGTTCGCCGGATGCCGTTCTGCTGCCCGGCAGCAAGAATACGGCCGAGGACCTCCGGTTTCTGAGGGAATCGGGTCTTGAGGAAGAGCTGCGCCGCTATGTGGCCGACGGGGGACGGCTCACCGGCCTATGCGGCGGATACCAGATGATGGGCACACGGCTGGTCGATACCGACTTCGTCGAATCGGAACACCGGGAAACCGAGGGACTCGGCTATTTTCCGATGGAGACCCATTTTGCCCTGGAGAAGAGAACCGAACGGGTCGTGGGCTTCGCCGAATGCTGGGACAGCGAGGCGGCTCTTCCAGTGGAAGGCTACGAGATTCATATGGGGGTTTCCCGGTTTATGGAAGCGGTGGAGCATCCTTTTATGATCCGCAACGAGCGCAACGGGGTGCTGCAGGATGATTTCTACCCCGAGGGGGCGATAACGCCTGACGGCAAGCTGTGGGGAACCTACATCCACGGCATTCTGCACAATGACGAATTCCGCCGCTGCTGGCTGAACGGCATCCGGGAGGAGAAGGGCTGGGTGCGCCGGGAGGGCACGCTGTTCTTCCGGCACCGCCGCGAATCGGCCTTCGACCGTCTGGCGGACCATGTCCGCGCGCACTTGGATATGCAAAGAATCTATGAGATGATAGGAACGACGAAACCAGAGGCAAGGAGAATGCCCTTATGAAAATCTATACGAGAACCGGAGACGCCGGTCAGACGGGAGTCATCGGCGGCCGCGTGGATAAAGACGATGCCCGGGTCGAGGCTTACGGTACCGTGGACGAGCTTAACTGCTTTGTGGGTCAGGCCATGAGCTTCCTGAACGGAGAAAGAGATAAGGACCTGCTCGCGGATCTGCTTCAGGTGCAGCACGAGCTGTTTGACTGCGGGCATGACCTGGCCATTCACAAGCCGGGCATCCGCGAGTTCAAGGTGACGGCGGACATGGCCGTCAACCTGGAGACGTGGATTGACAAGTACGACGCGGAAACCCCCGACTTGACGCGGTTCATTCTACCGGGAGGAAGCGCCGCCTCCGCCGCTCTGCATGTGTGCCGGACGGTATGCCGCCGTGCCGAGCGCCGGGTCGTGACGCTGGCCCGGTCCCAGGAGATCAACGAAGAGGTGCGCAAGTACTTAAATCGTTTGTCCGATCTGTTCTTCACCGTCGCCCGAACCGCCAATCACCGGGAAGGGATCCCGGATGTGGAGTACGTGCGCAGTGCCGAGGTATTCCGCAACCGCAAATGAGCTACTACGATCCGCTGGTTTATGTGGTCCCTCCCGAAGAGGAGGGAATGCTTCTGAAGACGATTCTCCAGAATCGTCTTCAGGTTTCCCGCAAGCTGCTTTCCCGTCTCAAGCTGACGGAGGAGGGCATAACGGTCAACGGCCGCCGGGAGTACATCAGCATCAAGGTCCGGGCCGGCGACCGGGTGGAGGTAAGGATGGCGCAGGAGGAGTCCGACGATATTCTTCCCGAGAAGCTTCCGCTCGCCATTCTCCACGAGGATGCCCATGTTCTCGTCGTCAACAAGCCGGCGGGGATGATCGTGCATCCTACCCACGGGCATTACACGGGAACGCTCGCTAATGCCGTCGTCCACCATTGGAAAGAGTTGGGGGAAACCGTCCGGTTTCGTCCCGTCCACCGGCTCGATCAGGAGACGTCGGGCGTACTCTGCATTGCCAAAAATCCGTACGTCCATCAGAACATCTCCGAGCAGATGAAGGCCAACCAGGTCAAAAAAGAATACCTCGCCCTCGTCTACGGCCTTATGAAAAAGGACGAGGGGACGGTGGACGCGCCGATTGACCGGAATCCGGAAGCCCCTCACATCCGCATCGTAACGCCGGCCGGCTACCGGGCGGTCACCCATTACCGGACGGAGCGGAGGTATGCGGGGGCTTCCTTGGTCCGTTTGTGGCTGGAGACCGGCCGGACGCATCAGATCCGCGTGCACATGAAGCATATCGGGCACGCGCTGCTCGGTGACAAAATGTATCTTCCGGGACCGGCCCTGGACAAGAGGGACCGTCGGGGAGCTTGCTCGGGCGAAGCCGCGGGGGGCGAGGCGTCCCAAGCGGGGCTCTCGGAAGCCTTCCCGGCACAGCGGGCCGGCTTGGCCGTCCCGGCAAGCCTGCCGGAGCTGCCTCTGGCGCGGCAGGCGCTGCACGCCGCCAAGCTGGGCTTCTATCACCCGGGCACCCGCCAATGGGTGGAATATGAAGCGCCCCTGCCCGAAGACATGACGGAAACGATCCGCCTCTTGGAGCGGCAAACATAGAATTAGGGGGAAGAAATCACCATGGGGCTGACCTTGTATGGATATGCCAAATGCGGCACGTGCCGCGAGGCCAAAAAGGAGCTGGAAGCGAAGGGGTACGACGTTCATTTCCACGATATCGTGGAAAGCCCGCCTCCGGTTGAAGAAATCCGCCGGCTGGTGGAGACGAGCGGCCTTCCGCTCTCGAAGTTTTTCAATGTTTCCGGCGAGGTTTACCGGGAATGGAAGCTGAAGGACCGGCTTCCCGGGATGAACGAGGAGGAGAAGCTGGAGCTCCTCGCCTCGAACGGCAAGCTGATCAAGCGCCCGATCGTTACGGACGGCAAGCGGGTGACCGTCGGCTTCAAGAAGCCCGACTTCGGGCAAGCCTGGGCCCCATGAAGCCTTCCGGCGCAGCCGGCCGCAAGGGCCCTTGGTGGATCGTGGGCGCCGCAGGCGCCTTCTTTCTGACGAAGCTTAAAGCGCTGTTCCCTCTTCTTAAGATGGGATCCGTCGGCGGAGCCGTTCTTACGATGCTCGTCTCCGTCTGGGCCTACGCCCTGGTCGCCCCGCTGGAGCTTGCGGTCGGGGTCGTAATTCTCGTGCTCGTTCACGAGATGGGGCATGTGGCGGCAGCCCGGATCAAGAAGCTGCCTACGTCGGCGCCTATTTTCATCCCTCTCGTAGGCGCGATCGTGAACATGAAGCGCCATCCCCGGGACGCGGCGACCGAGGCGTATATCGCCCTTGGGGGACCACTCCTCGGGTCCGCCGGTGCCGCCTTGGTTTTCCTGCTTGGGGAGAAGACGGGAAGTCCTCTGCTTCTGGCGGTGGCCTACATCGGCTTTCTGTTTAACCTGGTTAACCTGCTTCCCGTTTTTCCACTGGACGGAGGCAAAATTACAGGCGCTCTCAGCCGAAAGCTGTGGCCGGCGGGCCTGCTGCTCAGCCTGCTGCTGATCGTGCTTTTCCGCTGGTACTGGTTTCTAGCCCCTTGGGGATGGCTGGCCTGGGACTGGTACAGCAAGTGGCGGGCTTCTAAAGGGAACAGGCCGATCCGTTCCACTTGGGCGACCTTTGAGGTGCCGGTTCCCGAAGGAGCTTCATTCGCGCCGGGAAGCGAGGAGGGGGCTTCCGGACGTCCGCTGAACTACACGACCTATTCCGAGCTGGACGGCAAGCAGAAGGTGTACCTGCAGTGGGCGGAGGTCGGCTTGAAAGGACGGATGGCTCTTCCCGGACAGGGGCTGATCGCCGGCGTTCAAATTGTCCGAATGGACCGGCTCCGGAAATTCACCGGCTTGTATCGGGTTATCCGCTGCCGGGTGGATTATACGGAATACGAGAACGATGAGTATTACACCATTCCGGCCCGTTCCCGGCGGGGGATCTCGATCCTCTACGCCCTGTTGGTCCTATGTCTGGCTTTGCTGGTCTATACCTCTTCGCGGCAAGGGCTGTCCGGGTAGAGTTCCATAAATGAACATTCTTATCAACACGGGGGAAGCAAACATGAAGATTCAAGCATCGTCCCGCCTTCAACGCATGGGATCGGCCATTTTTTCCGAGGTGGCCGAGTGGAAGGAGGAGGCGCGCCGGAGGGGAAAGGACCTCATCGATCTGGGCATCGGAAGCCCGGATCGTCCGCCCTCTCCCGTGATTCTGGAGGCTATAAGCCGGGCCGTCGCCAACCCCTCCCATTACGCCTATCCATCCTCGGAAGGAACCCCTGCTTTTCGCGGGGCGGTAGCCCGCTGGTACAAGCACCGGTTCGGCGTGGAGCTTGATCCGGACCGTGAGGTGCTCGCCTTGATGGGCTCCCAGGATGGGCTGGCCCATCTGGCGCTCGCTCTCACCGATCCGGGGGACCTCGCGCTCGTTCCCGATCCCGGCTATCCGATCTACGCCGCCGGGCTGGTGCTCGCCGGGGTAGAGGCCTATCCGATGCCTCTTACTGCCGGCAACGGCTTCCTGCCCGATCTGACGGCCATCCCGGAAGACATCGCCAAGCGGGCGAAGTTCATGCTGTTGAACTTTCCCAGCAACCCGATGGCGTCCACCGCCGATGAAGGCTTCCTCCGGGAAGCCGTCGAATTTGCGAAGCAGCACGACCTGCTGCTGGTGCATGATTTTGCCTATTCGGAAATGGCGTTTGACGGCTACCGTCCGGTCAGCATTCTGCAGATTCCGGGAGCGAAGGAAACGGCCGTGGAGTTTCACTCCTTGTCGAAGAGCTTTAACATGGCCGGCTGCCGGATTGCCTTTCTGGTCGGCCATGAAGAAGCGGTGGGGGCGCTGCGCACCTTGAAGGCCAACATCGACTACGGGGTTTTCCTCGCCGTCCAGGAAGCCGGAACAGCAGCTCTGGAGGAGGACATCCGGAACCCGAACTCAACGGGCGACCTGTATGAGAGGCGCAGGGATGTCTTCCTGGGAGCGCTGGAGCGGTTCGGCTGGAACGTTCCCAAACCGAAAGCCACAATGTTTCTATGGGCGCCCATTCCGCAGGGGTGGACGTCTCGACAAATTTCCCGGGAAATTTTGCTAGAAACGGGAGTCGTGGTTATACCTGGTGACGCCTTCGGACGTCAGGGGGAAGGGTATGTGCGTATCGCGCTGGTCCAGGAGGAGGACCGCCTGGTGGAAGCGGCGGAACGGATCGGACGCTTCCTGAAGCAAGCGGGTGTACGCTGAAGGAACCGCCCAAGAGAATGGCCAAAAGGACTTCGGAAGCCGACACGGGTAAGTGTCGGAGCCGGAGTCCTTTTTTTATTGATCTATGCCGCCTCCAAGAGACTAAGTGGGCCGTGCTTTCAGGGAGTGCTCCTCCGCTTGCCGCCGGAACTGCATCAAGGTCACGCCCATCCGCTTCTTGAATACATAGTGCAGGTAATTGGGGCTCGAGAAGCCGTGCCGGCCGGCAATCTGCTCGATGGTCCGGGTTCCCTGCTTCAGCTCCGTACAGACCTGGGCCAGCCGGCAGTTCTCCACATATTCACTGAAGGAGACCCCCGCCTGATCGAGGAAGATACGCTGAAGGTGCCGGCCGCTGATGGACAGCCTTGCCGCCACTTCCTCCAGGGTCAGCGAGCGGGAGTAATTGTCCTGGATGTATTGGGCCGCCAGTGTGAACCGGTAATGGTTCATATTCCGGGCGGGCAGCGGGGTCGGCAGGCTGTCGGTCGAATAGGTGCGTGAGGCGCGCAGCAGAATCTGGATGATCGCCTGCTTGATGGACGAGTATTGGCCAAGCTGGTTCTCGGACCAGGACCGGTAAGCGGTCAGAAACCAGCTCATGGCGTTGAACCGGTCCAGCGCCGGAACCGCCGGCATCTCCTCGAGACGCTTGACGCACTGCTCCGCCTCCGCATCTTCCCACGAACCGCCCCATTGGTCTCCTTCCGGCGCTTCCTTCAGATTGACGATGTCGATATGGAGACAGAGCTCGTCCATTCCTTCTTCACCATCGGACGTCTGCTGATGAATGACCTGGGGACCGGTCAGGTAGAACATCCCCTCGCTGACTTCATAATCCCCGTCCTCAAGCGAGAGGATGCCTTTGCCGCGGGGGATAAAATGAAACTCAAATTCGGAATGCTTATGAAACCCGACCACCTTCCCCGGAGAGAAGCTTGTCCAATGACAGCGGAGGACCCGGAACCCGTATCCGCCCCAGCGGAATTTCAGATCGAGCCGGTCCAGGGCGTGCGGATTGACTTTCATGGCTTCAAAGGCGAAGGCCTTCTTAACCGGCTTAGGGGAAGCCGGAAAGAGGCCGCTTGAATCGCCGCTCATTCGGACTCCCCCTTGAGAAAAAGGATTAGATTAAGACGTAAGCTGGCTCAGTCGAACGGCCTGTCCGCGCGCCGCGGAGAGGTTCGAGGCCTCCATCAGCTTCGTCAGGTCGACGGCCAGCTGGATGTTTTCCGTCGCCACAGTGTCGTTCTTGATGTGGTCGACCCATTGGGAGAACGCGGAAGGGCGATTTTCGGACAGCTCGGTGTCCACCTGCCACTCCTTCGCTTTCTCTTCCCCGAGCTTCTTGGTACGCAGGAAAATTTTGCTTTCCGGCGTTCCGTAGAGCAGGCTTCCTTCCGTTCCGTGAATTTCGATGGTGAACGGGGAGAAGGAATTAACGAAGCCGGCTTCCACGACACCGATGGCACCGTTCGAATAATTCAGGACGGATACCGCATTGTCCTCCACTTCCTTGCCGGTCACATAGCCGAAGGTGGCTTGCACGCTCTCCGGAAGCCCGAGGAACAGGCGGGCGAGGTACATCGGATGGCAGCCCAGGTCAATCAGCGCTCCGCCGCCGCACTGCTCCTTGTTGAAGAAATGCCCGGGCAGCCAGCCGGCCGTCGCCCCGTTATGGGACAGGCGGGTTCTAACCAGCGTAAGGTCGCCGAGCAGGCCTTCCTTCAGGATCTTCTGGATGGCCAGCGTATAGCCGTCGTTCAGTCGCGGCAGGGAGACGGTCAGCTTAACGCCTGCTTCCTCCACCGCGCGGATAATTTCATTCACTTCCGCAAGGGTGGGAGCGATTACTTTTTCGGTGAAGATGTGTTTGCCCGCGCGCGCGGCCGCTACCATGACGTCGCGGTGCTGGTTCGTCGGCGTGTCGATGATAACGCCTTCAATCTCTTGGTCGGCAAGAAGCTCGTCCAGGTTGTCATAAAAACGGACATTGCGCTCTTCGGCTTCCTTCTTCCCGCGCTCGGGAATTTCGTCCCACACGGCCACGATTTCGGTGTCGGGGTGCTCGGTTGCCTGCTTCGCATAATCTCTTGCATGGACGTGCCAAAAGCTGATCATCGCTACTTTAATCATCAAGGATTCATCCCTTCGATATGAAATGGGGAAAAGCCGTCACGTACCATCTTAACACTTCGTCTCCTCTTTTGTAATCCAATTTAACGACATGGGAGGTATGAAATGACGACATTCATGCAAGGAAACGAAAGAGCCCGGCCGGTCTACGGAAGGTCTCCCCAAGATTCTCCATAGGAGGGGGCTCCGACCTATTTCATGTTTCTATGGTATAATGGAAGAGATAAATTATAGATTTGGGAGAGATTTCTTTTGATAGAAGATTGGATGGAAGAGAAGAAGGAAAGCGTCCTGCTGGTGGACGGGATGGCTCTTTTGTTCCGGGCCTACTACGCGTCCGCCGTCACCGGCTACATCAAACGGACCAGCGCGGGAGTACCGGTCAACGCGGTTTACGGCTTCGTCCGTTATTTCTGGGACGCGGTCCAAACCTTCGGACCGTCTCACGTCATCTGCTGCTGGGACATGGGAAGCCGGACGTTCCGGACGGAGCAGTTCGTCCACTACAAAGCCAACCGTTCGGAGCCGCCGCTCGAGATGCTTCCCCAGTTCGACCTCGTCAAGGAAGTGGTGAGCTCCTTCGGCGTGCCGAATGTGGGCATTCCCGGCTATGAGGCGGATGATTGCATCGGAACGCTGGCCCGCACCTTCAGCCCGGAACTAGACGTCTATGTGCTGACCGGGGACCACGATCTGCTGCAGCTGGTGGACGAACGGGTGAAGGTCGTCATTCTTAAGAAGGGCCACGGAAACTATGCCGTCTACGACGGTGCCCTGCTCCTGGAAGAGAAGAAGCTTACGCCAAAGCAGATCATCGACTTGAAGGGGCTGATCGGGGATACGAGCGACAATTACCCTGGCGTCAAGGGAATAGGTGAGAAGACGGCGGTTAAGCTGCTCAGCGAGTACGGATCGATCGAAGGCATTCTCGAGAATCTGGACAAGCTTCCGAAGGGCGTACGGGCGAAGATTGAGCAGGATCTCGAGATGCTGCACTTGTGCCGGGACCTCGCCACCATCCGCTGCGACGTTCCGCTTTCCTGTCTCCTGGAGGAATGCGTATGGGTCCCGGACCCGCATCTGGTCCGCAGCAAATTCGAGGAGCTCGAGTTCAAGGGCTTGATGAAGCTGATCGGCTGAGAAAGATTGGCAGCTGATTCAGCGGGGAATGCTAAGGGGAAGTAAGGGAGAGAGGAACCTTAGGAGATGATCCCCATCGGATTTCTATTTATATGCATTTATTTCGTGATTATTTTCATCGTCCTGGAAATCATGGTCACGCTCCTGATTATCACGGGCCTGGACAAAGAGATCGCCCGCTTTCAGGTCGTTTCCATGCTCACAGGGACCGGGTTCACCACGAAGGAATCGGAGCTTATCCTCCGGCACCCGGTTCGCCGCAAAATAGGGGTATTCCTTATTCTGTTCGGCGCCTTCTCTCTCGCCGTTATCATTTCGTCTATGTCCAACATCCTGGCGGAGAGCTTCCGGATTAAGCAGCTGTCCATCACGACCGGCGTTCTTGCGCTTATTCTGCTGGTGGTCAAATATCCCGGCTTCTCCCGAAGGATGTCCGCGAGGTATGAAGATCACCTGCAGAAGGAATTCGAGCTTCATGAGCTTCCCATCCAGGAAGTGCTTTACCTGGAGGAAGGAGATCTCATCACAGCCGTCGAAATTTTTGATGATTCGGAGTACCTCGGGCACAAGGTGTGCGATGTCTTTGAGTCCGAGGAGGACATCAACCTTCTCTTTCTCCACCGGGGAGATATCAAAATCCGCGGAAAGCGCTGGGACTGTGAAGTCCAGGAAGGCGATATCCTTTACCTCTATGGCAGCAAGGAAGCGATCGAAAAGAAGTTCGCCAAGGAGCTCGAAAGGCTTCAGGAAATCACAATCGACGAGAAGAACGCGGCTGCGCTCTAAGCACGGAAAGATCCTGCTGCCCTTTTGATTGAAGGGGGGCGGCTGGGGAAAGAGGACAGCCACATCCATAAACAGCCCGGAGCATCGAGAGATGCCCGGGCTTTTTCTGATGCACCCGCCTTAACCGAGGGTTACTGCCAGCCTTCCTTGGCATCCTTGATTTTGATGCCGGCGTTCGTTTCCTTGATGAGGGCTTCTCCGCCCTTCGCTTTCCATTCATCCACCATCTTATCCCAATCGGTAATCGGGCGCTGCCCGGCGATCATTTTGCTCTGCTCGTCAAGCAGGTACTTCTTCAGCTCGGCTCCTTTGGCGAGCTCCGTGTCGGAGACGACCGCATAATTCGGATTGCTGTAATATTTTATCGTAGAGTAGGTCTTGGAGATGCGGTCCGCGAGCTGAACCAGCTTCGGCAGGCTGTAATTCTTCGTGTAATCCACGTCGGAGTCCTTCTCCGGCCAGGCGGTCGTGTCGGTCAGATAGGTGCCGGGGGCGACGCCCAGCTGGGCGGCGTTGGATTTCAGCACCCCGATCCCATCCTTGATGTCGTACCCTTGGTTAACATTGCCGTTCAGCCAGTCGAAGTCCGGGTTCTTGTCATTCTTCTGGTCGTTCGGGAAGAACTTGCGGCCGTAATCCAGCAGGTCGAGGATCCGCTTCACCTTGGCCGGATCCTTGCCCGCCTCCGCCGAGATGGCCGTCATGCCGAGAAAGCCTCTTCCGGCCGTCATGCCTTGGGACCCGTCGGGCGCCTTGAACGGCTCCAGATGAACGAACTCGGCGTTCGGGTTAATCTGAAGCAGGCCTTCCATGTACAGCTGCGACATTCCCCTCGGGGTGCCGATGAAGATACCGGCCTTGCCGGAATAGAACTCTTTGTTCGTGGCCGTCCAGTCCAGGGAGGCGAAATCCCGGGTCAGGGCGCCTTCCTTATACAGATCGGCGAACCACTGGATCATTTCCTTCCGGGCGTTCGATACGATGCCGGGGATGAAACGTCCCTGGCCATCCTTGTGGTACCAGGCATCGGGGTCCCAGTAACTTCCCATCGGAATGGGATGGTTGATGTCCTTGCCGATGGCGAGTCCGTACGTATCGTTCTTGCCGTTGCGGTCGGGGTCGTTCTTCGTAAACGCAAGCGCCACCTGCTTCAGCTCGTCGTAGCTGGTTGGAACCTTCAGCCCGAGGGCGTCCAGCCAATCCTTTCGGAGGATGACCGTGAAGCCGAATTTCGGATAATAGCCGGGAATGGCATAGAGCTTGCCGTTAACTTTGAACTGGTCGAGCACGTAGGAAGGGATACGCTGGAAGGACGGATACTGCTTGACGTAATCGTCGAGCGGAAAGAAGGCTCCCTGCTTCGCGAATTTGTTGTAACGGTTCGTCAGGTCGCCGGACTGGAACATCACCATATCCGGGATTTTGCCGGAAGCGAGCACCGCGGTCAGCTTCTCGTCGTAAGTGGCCTGGGGAACGATGTTGACCGAATAGTCCACGTTGAACTTCTCGTTGATCATCTTGAGCCCGCGTCCGTCGGGTGGCGGAACGTCTCCGTAGATATACTTCATCGCCGAGATGCTGACCTTCTTGTTGGCGTCCGCCGTCTTATCTCCTCCTGCCGACGGAGCGGCGGAAGGCGAGCCTTCCTTGGTACTCGAGCATCCGACCGCGCTTCCCGCCAGCACGCCGGTCAACAGAATGTTCACCATTAGCTTTTTCTTCATGGGATCCCCTCTTTTCTTAGAAATGGACTTCTGCTTTCCCCTGCCATCAGCGAATAACCGGTTATCCTTTGACCGAGCCGACCATCACCCCTTTCACAAAATGCTTTTGCAGAAAAGGATAGACAAGAAGAATCGGCAGCGTGGCCAGGAGAATAGCGGCCATCTGAACCGTTTCCGGAGGAGGCGGATTCTCGAGCATCGCCATGACGTCGGAGGAACCGAACGCTTTGGAATCGTTCTGGACGACGATCTGACGCAGGATGACCTGGATCGGCCACATGCGCGGATCGTTCAGATAGAGAATGCCGGCAAAATAAGTATTCCAATGACCGACGGCATAGAAGAGGGCAAAGGCGGCGAGCACCGGCTTCGAGAGCGGCAGAATGAGCTTCCAGAAAATGACCAGGTCGTTAGCTCCGTCGACAATGGCCGCTTCGTACAGCTCTCCAGGGATATTCATGAAGAACTGCCGGACGATGATCAGGTTAAACGGGGCGATGGCAACGGGCAGGATTAGCGCCCAGATGGAATCGATCAGGCCCGTAGCTTGAACGATCAGGTAGGTCGGGACCATACCGGCGGAGAACAGCAGCGTGAACAGCACCGCAAACAGCAGGATCCGGGTTCCGTAGATCCGGCGGGAGAGCGAGAAGGCGAAGGTCGTCGTGAAGAAGAGATTGACGAGTGTGCCGGCCACCGTCAAATAAACGGTCATTCCCATGGACCGGAGAAAGGTCGGGGAACCGAGAATATACAGGTAGGCGTCGGCAACCCATTTCTTCGGCCAGAGCAGAAGTTCGCTGTGGAGAAATTCGTCGAGTGTCGTGAACGAGACCGCAAAGATATACAGGAAAGGAAAGAGCATCGAGGCCGCCAGCAGCGCGAGCAGAATGGCATTCGTCCAATCGAACCACCGGTCGGACGCCGTTTTATATTTCATGGGAGGTTCCTCCTTTGAACTCAATAAATGCCTTCTTCTCCGAAGCGCTTCGCGAGCCGGTTTGCCCCTAGGACGAGGACCAGGCCGATCAGCCCTTTAAAAAGCCCCACCGCCGTCGCAAAGCTGAAGTCCGACTGTTCGATGCCCATGTAGTAGACGTAGGTATCCAGGACGTTCGAGATTTCCTTGTTGAAGGAGTTCTGCATGAGGAAAATATGCTCGAAGCCGCTGTCCAGCACGTTCCCGAGGCGCAGAATGAGCAGGATGACGATGGTGCTGCGGATGCCCGGCAGGCTGACGTGCCAGATTTGTCGCCAGCGTCCGGCCCCATCAACAATCGAGGCTTCATACAGGTCCGGATTGATCCCGGCCAGGGCGGCAAGAAAGAGGATGGTTCCCCAGCCGACTTCCTTCCAGAGCACCTGAAGAATGATGAGCGGACGGAAGAAGGAGAGGTTAGTTAGAAAATCCACCGGCTGCCAGCCGAGCACGACCTCCAGGAAGTGGTTGATGAGTCCTTCTCCGCGCAGGAAGATGATGAAAATGCCGACCACAATGACCCACGACAGAAAGTGGGGGAGATAAACGACCGTTTGAATGAGCCGCTTGTACAGCTCGCTGCGGACTTCGTTGAGCATCAGGGCAAGCACGATGGGAGCGGGAAAGGCAAAGACGATTTGCAGGAAGGAAAGGTAAAGCGTGTTCCATAACACTTGAATGACTTCGGGAGCGGAGAGAATAGTCCGGAAATGCTTCCAGCCCACCCAGGGGCTGTCGCTGAAGCCCAGGAAGGGACTGTAATCCTGGAAGGCGATAACGGTGCCCAGCATGGGAATATACCGGTACACGAGGAAATAAAGAATACCGGGGATGGCCAGGAGGTACAGATACTTATCCCGGCTCAGCTTCATGGCGATTCGGCTGCTAACCTTGGCGGGGGCCCGAGAGACATTCGGATCGGCAGCGGTTTGGTTCATGCACATGCCTCCGTTTCTTAAAAGGGGGTTAAGTTAGTTTCATTATACATACAGGTCGTAGACATGTACATAATCGTATGTGCTTTTGAAAGCGTTGTCAATCCTTCTCTGTGATTTTTACCAAAGGGAGGGGAAGAGGGAAATGGTCTTTTTTGGCGGCATTTCAAGGAAAATATTATTTTTAGTGTGAATTCTCCCGTGAAAAATGATAGAATTTAATACATTGAGGCCCTAAAGCGTTCTGTAATTTGAACTTGTCTATATCTGGGAGGAGTAAGTGCAATGGCAAATGCAAAGAAGAGAAGCGACATGATCACGAAGGGCTTTGACCGAGCCCCTCACCGCAGTCTGCTGCGCGCGGCAGGCGTTAAGGAAGAAGATTTCGGCAAACCGTTCATCGCGGTCTGCAATTCTTATATCGATATCGTTCCGGGTCACGTGCACCTTCAGGAATTCGGTAAAATCGTCAAGGAAGCCATCCGCGAGGCGGGCGGCGTTCCGTTTGAGTTCAACACCATCGGCGTCGACGACGGAATCGCCATGGGACACATCGGCATGCGCTACTCATTGCCGAGCCGCGAAATCATCGCCGACTCGCTCGAGACGGTTGTTAATGCCCACTGGTTCGACGGCATGGTCTGCATCCCGAACTGCGACAAGATCACCCCGGGCATGATGATGGGCGCCCTGCGCGTCAACATCCCGACCATGTTCGTAAGCGGCGGGCCGATGAAAGCGGGCAAGGATAAGAACGGCCGCTCCATCTCCCTGACCTCCGTCTTCGAAGGCGTAGGCGCCTACCAAGCCGGCAAAATCGACGAGAAGAGCCTCGAGGAGCTGGAGCAGTACGGCTGCCCGACCTGCGGCTCGTGCTCCGGTATGTTCACCGCCAACTCGATGAACTGCCTCGCCGAGGTGCTCGGTCTGGCGATGCCGGGCAACGGAACGATTCTCGCGATCTGGGAAGAACGCAAGGAGTTCGTCCGCCAGTCCGCGAAGCAGCTGATGGAGCTGATCAAGGCCGACATCAAGCCGCGCGACATCGTGACGGCCGAAACGATCGACAACGCCTTCGCCCTCGACATGGCCATGGGCGGTTCGACGAATACCGTGCTTCACACGCTGGCTCTCGCCCATGAAGCGGAGATCGACTACCCGATCGAGCGCATCAACGAAGTGGCGAAGCGGGTGCCGTACCTAACGAAGCTCGCTCCGGCCTCCGACCACCATATCGAGGACCTTCATCATGCCGGCGGCGTCAGCGCCGTTATTAACGAGCTCTTCAAGAAAGAAGGAGCCCTTCACGGCGACCTGATCACGGTGACCGGCAAGACGCTCCGCGAGAACGTGGCGGGCCGCGAGATTCTTGACACGAACGTCATCCGTCCAATCGACAACCCGCACACCCCGGAGGGCGGCCTGTCCGTTCTGTTCGGCAACCTGGCGCCTAACGGAAGCATCATCAAGGTCGGCGCGGTCGACAAGGCCGTCGGCGACTTCTTCTCCGGTGAGGCGATCTGCTTTGATTCGCAGGAAGAGGCTCTGTCCGGCATCGCGAACGGCAAGGTCAAGGAAGGCCACGTGGTGGTTATCCGCTACGAAGGCCCGAAGGGCGGACCGGGGATGCCGGAAATGCTCGCCCCGACTTCGCAGATCGTGGGAATGGGCCTCGGCACGAAGGTCGGCCTGATCACCGACGGCCGTTTCTCGGGAGCTTCCCGCGGAATCAGCATCGGCCATATCTCGCCGGAAGCGGCGGAGGGCGGACCGATCGCCTTCGTTCAGAACGGCGACATCATCGAGCTGGATCTGAAGAACCGCACGATCGAGCTGAAGATCAGCGACGAGGAGATGGCGAAGCGCCGCTCTGAGTGGAAAGGCTTCGAGCCGAAGATCAAGACCGGCTACCTGGCCCGCTATTCCAAGCTGGTGACCTCGGCTAGCACCGGCGGGGTTATGAAAATCTAACACGGCATGCCAAAAACCGCTTGTTCCCGAGCCTAAGCTTGGGAGCAAGCGGTTTTTGTGTTGGCGGAAGCATGGGGGCAATCGGCTGGTGCCATGCCGGTCTGCCGCTGACGCGGGGCCTGCTACGGCCGGAACACGTTCCGCAGCCCAGCTTCCCGGGCGGAACACGGCCCGGTTACACGCCGGCTTCTCGGGCCGGCAGCGGAAGCCATTCCAGCACGCGTTGAATTTTGCGGTCCCAGTAGCCCCATTCGTGGCTTCCGGGCTCTTCCTCGTACGTAACGGGCAGCTGAAGCTCCTTCAAGTGATCCCGGAGGCGAAGATTTTCCCGGTACAGGAAATCCTCGGTTCCGCAGCATTGGAAGAGCTGCGGGGAAGCCTGGGAGGACCCGGGCAACCCCGACGCCAGGGCAAACAGGTCGTGGCGGCTGCCTTCGACCGGCTCCGAGCCGAAGATCGCCTCGAAGTCTTGCGGGAACCGGGTCTTGCCTCCCGCCACATCGGCGACGCCGGACAGGCTGGCCGCGGCGGCGAACCGGTTCGGGCAGCTCAGCCCGAGCTTGAACGCGCCGTACCCGCCCATGGACAAGCCGGCGACGTAGTTGTCCTCGCGGCGGTCAGACAGCGGAAAGAACGAGCGGGCGAGCGCCGGAAGCTCCTCGCTGACGAACGTCCAGTATTTGCCGCCGTAGGCCATGTCCGTATAGAAGCTGCGGTGAACGGCCGGCATGACCACGGCCAGTCCGAGCGGCGCCACGTAGCGTTCGATGGAGGTGCGCCGCAGCCAGATCGTATGGTCGTCGGACAGCCCGTGAAGCAGATACAGCGTCGGATGCTTGCTTCCGCCGGATAAGGTGTCCATGCCGATCTGCGCCCGGGTGGTCTGGGGCAGGATAACGGTCATGGAAGTGGTAAGGCCAAGGGCCTCAGAGAAAAAATTGCAAGAGAACAATGCCAAAGAAAAACGCCTCCTGGAATCGGCCTGCGTTGACAGGCGCTTAGAGTGACCAGCTGTGGCCTTGCCCCAGTTTCCATTCCATGGAGAAACAGGGGCAGGCTTCCGTTCCCAGTATAGCATAACGCAGGCGGGCTCTTCGCTTCCGATGGCCGGCACTATGCCAGCACAAAAAAAGAGGCCGGGGGTAATCCCCCGCCCGTCTGGTGCTTCTCCGGTACGCTTACGTCAAATCGGCTTCATTCGGTTCATGATCCGGCGGATAAGCCCGGTTGATTCCGTCGTGCAGCTCGCGGTTCTCATACGAGAACCGGTTCTGCGGGCGCTGATCGACCCTCCACGGGGTGCTTTTGCCCAAGGATTCGACCGGCAGGCTGGACCCGTAAGGTCCTTCCGGAAACTCCTCGGGAATGAGATCGTTACGCTGGGACTCTACCGTGGCCACATCCGTGTACTTTCGACGCTTCTCCCTGATAAACCCAAACATGGCTCCGACCTCCTTGAGCGTTATCCCGGTCCGGGCCATCCAAGGCAAGCTCCGGCCGCGGCCGGGGCGGTTTTACCGTGAATCCGACACGGCAGCCGCTTCCCTAGCGTGTCCCGACAAGGGCTGAGCCATGCGCCGCGGAAGCCTTTTTGCCTAAATGTCCGTAAAGTTCACGCTGCCGATAATGTTGACGAGAAAAGAGCCAAGCTCTTCGGCTTCCTCTTCCGTGATCTTGTAAACATGCTCGAGGTATCCCTCGGCCTCCAGATCGTCCGGTCCGAGAATGGCGGTTTTGCCCCCTTGCAGATCGGTCACCAGCTTCTTGCCGTAAAACCGGTTGGAGGAAGTGATGGCGAGGTCAAAGCGCCTCATCGATTCCCCCACGAAACAAACGAAGCGGGTCGTCGTGTCCTCCGTCATATCGTATAAATAATCAAATTCCTGTGCAGACATTCGGTTCTTCCTTTCCCTCAAGGCATCGCGCCTCTTTCCTGCTAGTGTAACAAATCTCCCGGACCCTGTAAAAAAAGATGTTGCCCGTTCTCGGACGGGCATGGTAAACTATGGGTAATTTCAGGAAAAGACGGGGAAGCACCTCTCTTGCTGCGGCAGGAGAGGTGCTTTTTGCTTTTCCCGAAAGGCGAGTCCATTCAGAAGAAGGAGTGAGTTAATGAATTTGATTTTCTTGAACAGCCTGGAATGGAAGACCGGGGACAACCGGGTGCGCACCGCCCAAGTCATGATTTCCGAGGAGAAGGGAACATGGCGGGTAGCGTGGAACGATCCCGGAGAGGAAGGAAAGCCGCAGGTGCAGTCGTGGTACGAAGGGATGGACTGGAACGAAATGCTGGAGATATTCCGTCTGAACATCAAGGAGAAGCTCCGTGAAGGCTACGTTCCTTTAATCGAAGGGTTTACGGAGAAGGCCCGGCCGCTGGTGTCCCCAGGAGGGGCTACCCAGCTTCTGCATTATTACAGCGAAACGTCCGCCCACGCGGAGACGCTGAGCCGGCTGAAGCAGTGGAGAAGGGAGCAGGCCGCCCAAGAAGGGCGATCGGCCTTTATCCTGGCGTCCAACCGGATTTTGCAGATGATCAGCGCGTACCTGCCGCATACGCTGGAGGAGCTGGCCGAAATTCCGGGAATGGGCGAGAACCGCATTCGGGCTTACGGCGATAGTATTCTGGCCATCACCCGGGAGACGGAAAGGGAAACGCCATTCCCGTTGGAATGGGTGAAGGAAGCGGTCGACCGCGACGAATTCGAGCTCTGGCTTGTCCAGCAGCACCTGGCGAAGGAGCAGTCGGAGCAGGAGAAGCAGCTGGTCAAGCGCCGCGTGCTGGAAGCCATCCCGCAAACGGGCAGCCTTGAAGCGCTTCAGCAGCTTCTGTCCATTAACCGCAGGGAACTGGTCCTGACGCTGGAGGAGCTGGACCGGGAGGGCTATGACATGAATGCCCTCATTGACGCCGAGCTGAGCGGGGTAAACGCCGAGGAGCGCGAGGAGGTGGAGCGCTTGTTCAGGGAGCTCGGGGACCGCTACCTGAAGCCGGTCGTGAACAAGCTCTACAGCGAGGAGGAACTGAAGGAGAAGGACCTGAACCGAGTCTATGAGTGGCTTCGTCTCTACCGTCTGAAGTTCCGCCGGCAGGCGGGATAACTTTTTCGGATTTTGCCCCCTTTTAACGTGTATTAGAGACAACCGGTACCGAGCAGGTGCCGGTTTTTTTCTGTTTTTAAGCGGCAACGAAAGGGAAATGTCATCCGCTGCACAATCGGCTACAGCTGCACCATAGGTCTGATCAAGCAAGGGGGAGCCGAATCATGAATATCCCCTTTACCCCGCTCTGGCCCGGTTCTACTATAAAGAAGCGCAAAAGCAAATGATCAGGAATCCTGCGAACCTTACGAAAGACCGGCTGCCGATTCTTGAAGAAAGGAGCATAAAGGATGCAGACCTCTCTGGCTCTCGCCATGAGGCGAATCAGCAAAGGCTGGCAGTTGTACGTCTTGATCCTGCTGCCGCTTGTTTATCTCATTGTGTTTCGTTATGTCCCCATGTACGGAGCCCAGATCGCCTTCAAGAAATTTGTCCTGACCAAGGGAATATGGGAAAGCGACTGGGTCGGCCTTCGGCATTTCAAGCGCTTCTGGAATACACCCGGCTTCTGGAGCATTCTTCGGAATACCCTGTGGCTCAGCCTGTACCAGCTTATCGTTTCCTTTCCCTGTCCGATTCTCCTCGCCTTGGGGCTGAATTACGTCAGAGGGAGGACCTTCAAGAGGACCGTGCAGATGGTCACCTACGCCCCTCATTTTATATCCGTGGTGGTGGTGGCCGGGATCACCATGCAGATGCTGGCCCCCCGGACGGGGGCGGTGAATAACGTGCTGGCCCTTCTCGGGTTTGAACGCATTAATTTCATGGGAGAGCCCGGCTATTTCATGTCCATCTTTGTCTGGTCGGACGTTTGGCAAAATATCGGCTTCGGCTGCATCGTTTATTTGGCAGCGCTTGCAGGAATCGATCCGACCCTTCACGAAGCCGCTATGATCGACGGCGCCTCCAAAAGGCAGCGGATGCTGAATATCGACCTTCCGGGCATTATGCCGGTGGCCATGATCATCCTCATTCTGAACATGGGCCATATCCTCGACCTCGGCTTCGAGAAAGCGCTGCTGCTGCAGAACCCGCTCAATATCGGGACCTCCGAGATCATCGACACCTATGTTTACAAAATCGGGCTGCAGTCCCAGGTGCCGAACTTTGATTACGCGGCCGCTATCGGCTTGTTCAAAAACGGAATCGCCTTCGTGCTGCTGCTAACGGCCAACAAGCTGGCCAAAACCTTTACCCGATCCAGTCTTTGGTAAACCAACGACGAAAGAAAGGAGGAATCCGCCGTGGAAACTTCGCTGCTTTCCCGGTCGAAGGGAGACCGCGTGTTCGACGCGGTCAACTATACATTCCTGACGCTGGTTCTGCTCGCTTCCCTTTATCCTCTGGTCAACATCATAAGCTCGTCGTTCAGCTCCAGCGATGCGGTGATTGCCGGGCGGGTGTGGCTGCTGCCGGTCGATCCTACGCTGGAAGGTTATGCTGCCGTTTTCAAGAATAAGGAGATCTGGCGGGGCTTCTCCAACTCCTTGTTCTATATGATCGTCGGCACGGTTATCAATGTCATCATCACGCTGATGGCCGCTTACCCTTTGTCGCGGCCCGACTTCTACGGCCGGAATCCGCTTATGTTTCTGTTCGTGTTCACCATGATGTTCAGCGGGGGGCTTATCCCGACTTATCTGGTGGTCCGGGACTTGGGGCTGCTCGATTCCCGATGGGCGATGATTCTGCCCGGGGCGCTCAGCATCTGGAACATGATCATCACCCGCACCTACTTCCAGACGACGATTCCCCAAGAGCTGCTGGAAGCGGCCCAGATGGACGGAAGCGACGATTTCACCTTCGTGCGGAAAGTGGTCCTGCCCGTTTCCGGTCCCATTATCGCGGTCATCTCGCTCTTCTACGCCGTCGGCCACTGGAACTCTTTCTTCAACGCGCTCCTGTATTTGAAGAGCGAGGACTTGTTTCCGCTGCAGCTCGTGCTGCGCAAAATCCTGATTCAGAATGAGATCAGCGGGGAGATGATCGACGCCGAGCAGGCGGCCGCCCTGGTGGGGCTCCGGGACTTGCTGAAATACTCCCTGATCGTGGTGGCCATTACCCCGATGCTCGTGGTGTATCCTTTTGTTCAGAAGTACTTTGTCAAAGGCATGATGATCGGTTCCTTGAAAGGCTAAGCTTAAACATTCAGGAGGGGTACGATGAGAAAGGCATTAACGATCCAACTGACCGCTGTCCTCGCGGCAGCGGCCGTCCTTAACGGATGCTCCAAGGAGTCCGCGGATACGCCGGCGGCCAAACCCAAAGGTACGGAAGTCAGCGCAGCCGGCCAGTTGCCGATCACCAAGGAGAAGACCACCTTGCGCATCATGGTGGCGGCCAAGAACGGCGTCGAGGATTACAAGACGAACGAGTTCACCAAATGGCTCGAGGAGAAAACGAACGTTCATATCGAATGGGAGATCGTTCAGCCCAAGGAAGCGGCGGAGAAGCTCAATCTATCTCTCGCCAGCGGCACCTATCCCGATGTCTACATGGGTTTCGCGATTTCTCCGACGAAGCAGATGGTATACGGCAGCCAGGGGGTCTTTCTTCCCTTGAACGGGATGATTGATCAATACGGCAGCGGGGCCAAGTGGATGTTCGATAACGTGGAAGGCGTCAAAGCGAACATTACTGCGCCGGACGGGAAAATTTACGGCCTTCCCCAGGTCGACCTCAATCCGCATTCCCTGCTTCCGCAAAGAATGTGGATCTACCAGCCTTGGCTCGATAAGCTGGGGCTGAAGATGCCGACGACGACCGATGAGTTCTACCAGGTGCTGAAGGCCTTCAAAACCCAGGATCCGAACGGCAACGGCAAGCCTGACGAAATCCCGCTCGCCGGGGCGATTACGGGCTGGCATATGTCCATCGATAACTTCCTGATGAACTCCTTTATCTTGAATGATAAAGAGTCGGGCATCGATCATCTTATGCTGAAGGACGGCAAGATCGACGTGGCCTTCAACAAGCCGGAATGGAAGGAAGGCCTGAAGTATCTGAACAAGCTGTACAGCGAAGGGCTGATCGCCCCGGAAACCTTCACCCAGGACGTCAACCAGATGAAGCAGATGGGGGAGAATCCGGAGGTTCCGATTCTCGGAGCGGCGGCGGGCGGCGTCCCGACCGATTTTACGAACATTGCCGGCAAGCGTTGGAACCAGTATGTCGCCGTGCCTCCGCTGAAAGGGCCGAACGGTCTGCAGATTACGCCTTACAAGCCGTATAACCTGGGGCAGGGGCAGTATGTCGTCACGAGCGCGGCCAAGGATCCCGAGGTGGCATTCCGGCTGGGGGATTACCTGCTGACCGAGGAGGCGACCCTGCGCAACGTCAACGGCCGCCAGGATGTGGAGTGGCGTTTTGCTAAGGATGACGAGAAAGGTGTCGACGGCAACAAAGGCATCTGGGCCAAAATCGTCGTTCCTCCGGTCCCGCAGAACGTTCACTGGGGCCAGACGGGACCGTCCATCCAAACGGCCAAGCTCCGCGGAGGCCTGGTGGTTAAGCCCGGCGAGCTGGCGGACATTCTCTTCAAGGAAACCAAAACCAAATACGACCCTTACAAGCAGCCGCTTGACACGGTGATCCCGCCGTTATTCTTCTCGGAAGCGCAGGCAAGCGAGCTGGCCGACCTGCAGAAATCAATCTATGACTATGTCAAACAGTCCGTTGCCACCTTCACCATTAAGAACGGGGCCCTTAACACCGAGTGGGACGCCTACTTGAAGCAGCTCGACAACCTGAACCTCAAGCGCTTTATCCAGCTGAACCAGGAAGCGTACGATGCCAAGTACAAGAAGAAGTAAGAAGAATAGGGGGATAGGGAATGAACCGATGGCTTGGTAAGTCACTGTCTTTAGCTCTCGTCCTGTCCTGCCTGGCGGGGCCCTTTCCGGCTGCCGGTCCCGCGCACGCCTCCCCGAAGGAGGAGGTGCTGCTTCAGGAGAGCTTCGACAAGCTCCAATTTACGGCTTTGGAGAGGATCGGCCAGGATGCCGCCGATCCCTCCAACAGCAAGCAGATCAGCGTCACCCCGTCGAGTATCGCTCTGACCGACAGGCGGAGTGCCGGCAATCTGCCCAGCACCTATGTGCAGCTGAAGATGAATGACGCCGTCTCGTTCAAGCCCGCCATCCGGGCCAGCAACTATACCCTGAACGTGGATCTGGTGGACGACCCGGTCACCGCCTCCCGGCCCAATAAGGTGCTCTGGGTCCGCAGCTCCAATAACGATGTTAACCGTCTGGTCGGCTTTGTTTTCAAGGAGCCGCAGAAGGGACGCATCGTCTACGAAGCGGACGTGTACAACCCGGGGAAGCAGGAAGTGAAGCTGTATCTGGAGGCCAACAGCCCCATCGCCCTCAGGGACGATATCCAGCAGGTCATCAGCGGGGTGGAGCCCTCCCTGAGGATTCAGCCGAACGGTAATGTCCGGCTTCCTAATGATCAGAGCATCGGGCAGGTGGAAAGCAGCCGCTGGTACCGGGTAAGGCTGACCGTGAATACGGAAACGGGCCTGTTCAAGACCCAGGTGTACGACAAAGAGACCGAGGTGCTGACGGCAAGCTATGAGTACAATGTGCCCGGGAAGCTGAGGGTTGATTTTGCCGAGAACGGCTTGCTCCACGTGGGGCTGGCCAACAAAATCTACGGACCCGAGGGCTTGTACCTCGATAACGTCAAGATCTACAAGGATTTGTCCGAGTCGAGTACCTTGGCCGCCAAGGAAGCGAGCTTCTACCTGGATTCCCCGGAGGATACTCCTGTGGAATTTAATTCTAACGGCAACCGGGTGACCGCCATCCGGCATGGGAGCGAGAAGCTGCAGGAGGGAGTGGATTATACGTTCGAGGGCAGCCGGGTCGTTTTGCATAAGGAAGCCCTGCAGGCCATCGAGCAGGCCGTGAGCGGCGATGTCGAGGACCTTTTCTACTCCAACGCCCATCCCTCGAGCTTCTCGGCCGATCCCTCCGTTCTGAAAGCATCCGACGGACGATACTATCTGTATCCGACGTCCGGCTTCAAAGTGTGGTCCTCCACCGATCTCTTTCATTGGGAGCTCGCTGGAAGCGTCTGGCCGGAGGGCACCTGGGGGAAATCCGCCTATTGGGCGCCCGAGGTGGTGGAGCATGACGGCAAGTATTACATGTATTACACGGCCAGCATCGGAGATTCCGCAGATAAAAAGTACGTCGGCGTCGCCATAGGCGATTCCCCGACAGGGCCTTTTAAGGATATCGGGCATCCCATTCATCAGCAGTTTCCGCATATCGACGGCCATCTTTTCCAGGATGACGACGGCCGGAAGTACCTGTACTTCTCGAGGGCGGCCTCCCACAACGAAGTCGACGGCTTGAAGCAGAGCTGGACCTATGTGGCGGAGCTGAACGACGACATGATCTCGCTGAAGAGCGATCCCATCTTCCTGATCAAGGCGGAGCAGGACTGGGAGCTTCAGTCTCTGCCGGAGAACATGATCTGGAACGAAGGCCCGGAGATGATCAAGCACAACGGGCTCTACTACCTCATGTACTCCGCCAACAGCTACGCAAGGCCGCAATACTCCGTCGGGTATGCGACCTCCACGAACCCCATGGGGCCATTCGTGAAGTACGGGAACAACCCCATCCTGAGCCGCGAGGAATGGGTGGGGATCATCTCGGGACCGGGGCATCACCATTTTGCCAAATCGCCGGACGGTCAAGAGCTGATCATGGTGTACCACACGCATGTCGATCCCATCCTGGCCGGAGGGAACCGGCAGATCTACATCGACCGCATGGGCTTCCGGGAGGACGGGACGATCTATGTCAACGGACCGACGCTGACGAACCAGCCGATGCCCTCGGGAGTAAGGGGGATTGCCAACATTGCCCCGCAAGCGGCGGTAACGGTCAGCTCGACCCAGGCGCCGTACCGGCCGGACGCCTTGACGGACGGGGAAATCGGCATTTACCAGCGGTTCGAGCAGTACGAATGGGCAAGCGGGGAAGGGCCGGGCGCCTGGGCGAAGCTGGAGTGGCAGCAGGCCCAGCCAATTTACGGCGTCAGCGTGTATGACAGCGCCGTTCCCAACCGCCGGATTCGTTTGGGCCACCTGTTGTTCGACGACGGGCAGGTTCTTCCGCTCACCTTCCCTTCGGAGCCGGGAGCGGCGGCCATCGCCACCTTCCCGGAGAAGAAAGTGAAATGGGTGAAAGTGATCGCTGACGAGCTTGAGGAAGCGGGAGGGAGTGCGGGAATTTCGGAAATTATGGTTCTCTCCAAAAACCAGGACGCTCAGCTGAATACCCAAACGGCCCTCACGTTCGAATTTGATGCGGGGGACGATGCTATCCTGACGCTTAATCTCACGAAGACGAGACCCGCCGTCCGGCTGACGGGCAGCGGAACGGTGGACGAAGGGCAGCCGCTTGAGGTAGGGGTTCAGCTAAGCAACCCGACAACCGGCTCCAGTCAAAGCATCCAGTCGGCGGAGATGACGCTGCGGTATGACCCGGCATGGCTGGAATACGATTCCTTTCAGAATTTGCACGGCGATACGGTGAGCGCTGCGGTTTACCGCATGGCTCCGGGAGAGCTGCGGCTTCAGGCATCGAGCCCCACCGGCCTGCTGGGATTGTCCGATCTGCTGAAGCTTCGCTTCCGGGCCAAGGAGGTGGCCCACACCCAGTCCGGCTCGATCGGCCTGGAAGAAGCAAGGCTCGTGACGGCGCTGGGAACAGCCATCCATGCGGCAGACTTTCTCTTGCCGATGGAGGTAAGGAATGTACCGAAGCTCGTGCAGGCCATAACCGTGACAGGGGAGAATGGGGCCTCCGTGATCAGCGGCGAGCGAAGAACCCTGCAGATGCAGGCGGCGGTTCTGCCGGAGGAGGCGGACGACAAGCGGGTCGCCTGGAGCGTGAATGACCCTGATGGCGGAGAGACGGGCCTGGCGGTCATCGATGACGCGGGCCTTCTGACCGGGCTTCGAGACGGGAAAGTGAAGGTGACCGCCCGGGCGCTGGACGGCTCGGGAATAACCGGCACAGCGGAAGTGACGATCGACCGGACGCCGCCTGTTACCAGAGGGGCAACCAGCCCTTCGGAGCCTGACGGCAAGAATGGCTGGTACACGTCGGAGGTCACCGTTACCTTATCGGCCGAGGACGGCCTTTCCGGTGTGGCCAAGACCGAGTATCAGGTGAACGGCGGGGAATGGAAGGAATGGACCGGCTCTCTTCCGGCGTTCGGAGAAGGGCGGTATACGCTCCGTTACCGCAGCACCGACCTCGCCGGCAATGTGGAGCCGGAGCAGACTCTGGCCTTCCAGGTGGATCTAACGGCACCGACGCTTGCTCTTCAGCTGGACACCACCCGGCTGTGGCCGGCTAATCATAAGCTGGTCACCGTCCGTGCCGTGCCGGCTGCCGGAGATTCCCTGTCGGGAGTCGAGTCGGTTAAGCTGACCTCGATCACAAGCAGCGAGCCGGACAGCGGGGAGGGAGATATCCGGGCAGAGCTGGATACGCCGGCAACGGAATTCCAGCTTCGCGCAGAAAGGCAAGGCACGGGTACGGGACGAATCTATACCGTCACCTACACGGTCACCGATGCTGCCGGCCATTCCGCGACGGCGGAAGCGATTGTGACCGTCCCGCATAACCCGTAAAGCTCGTGCATGTGGGAGAGAAGGAGGAAAAAGGTTGAGCAGGAAACCGAACATACTATGGATTTGTACCGATCAGCAGCGCTTTGATACCTTGGGCTGCTATGGAAATGAGGCGGTCCGCACGCCGAATATCGACCGTCTCGCCCGGCAGGGCGTGCTGTTCGAGCAGGCTTACTGCCAATCCACCGTTTGCGCACCGAGCCGGGGAAGCTTCCTGACCGGCCGCTACCCGCGGACGGTGGGGCTGCGAAAGAACGGGGCCAATATTCCGGAGACGGAGGTGCTGGTCACCAAGCTTCTTCACGACGGAGGGTATACGTGCGGGCTGGCCGGCAAGCTTCACTTGTCGACCTGCTTTCCGAAACACTGCCACGGGACCGAACGGCGGATCGAGGACGGCTACGACCAGTTCCACTGGTCCCATCATCCCGCCGATGACTGGCCGACCAATGCCTACAGCCAATGGCTGCGGTCAAAAGGAAAGGCTTATTCGACCCGGCCGGTGGATGGCTGCGAATACGTGGTGTACGGGCCGGATGCAGAGGACCATCAGGCGGCATGGTGCGCGGAGAAGGCGATCGAGTTCATCGACGCCCATGAGGGGAAGGACCAGTCTTGGCTGTTCTCGGTCAATATCTTCGCTCCCCATCACCCGTTCGACCCGCCGGAAGCTTATCTCCGGAAATACTTGGATAAGCTCGATCAGCTTCCAGCTCCCCGTTACGAGGAGGGGGAGCTGGCCTCGAAGACGAGCTACCAGCGCCTCGACCATGAGGGGGCTTACGGCAATCCCAAGCTGTATCCGTTTGCCCGCATGGCCCCTTCCGACCACGCCTTCTTGACGGCGGCGTACTGGGCGATGGTGGAGTTAATCGACGACCAGGTCGGGCGCATGCTGGACGCCCTCGAACGCTCCGGGCAGCTGGAGGACACGATCGTCATTTTCATGTCCGATCACGGGGAGCTGCTAGGAGACCACGGCGTCTACCTGAAAGGACCGCATTTCTACGAACCTTCCGTCCGCGTTCCGCTCATCGTTTCCTGGCCCGGGCGTTTCCCGGCTTCGACACGGGCACAGACGATGGTGGAGCTGATCGATCTGGCTCCGACCCTGCTGGAGGCGGCCGGCCTTCCGGTCTACCCTGGCATGCAGGGAAAATCGATGCTCGACCTGCTTAGCGGCCGGACCGAGGAGCACCGCGAGGATGTTTACTGCGAAGCCTATGAAACCGTCAAGGATTTTGCGGGACGAGGGTACAGCCTGATGGTCCGCAGTTCCTCCGCCAAAATCGTGCTGTACGATGGGGCCGGGGAAGGGGAGCTGTACGACCTGGAGAACGATCCGTGCGAGTTCGTGAACCTGTGGCATTCCCCGGACCGAGTGGCCCTTAAGCTCGGCATGCTGGAGCGTTTGTGCCACCGGCTGGCCGAGACGATGGACCCGCTGCCGCCGCGGATCGCCCCGTGGTGACGTCTTCGGCTCTAGAATTCGGCAGCTCGGCGGGCGGTGGGAAAGCCCGCCGCTCTTACTTACAGCCAGCCCTGCCTCCGTCGGGAGCGGGGCTTGCTTCTTCCAGGAGGTACTTATGAAACAACCTAACATTCTTTGGATATGTACGGATCAGCAGCGGACCGATACGCTCGGCTGCTATGGGAATAAAGACATCTCCACGCCTAATATCGACGGGCTGGCGGAGAAGGGCGTGCGGATGGAGAACGCCTTCTGCCAGTCGCCCGTCTGTACCCCGAGCCGGGCATCGTTCCTGACCGGGCGTTATCCGCGAACGACGCGATGCCGCCAGAACGGCCAGAACATTCCCGAAGACGAGAAGCTGGTGACCCGCCTTCTGGCGGACGCGGGCTATGTCTGCGGGCTGGCGGGGAAGCTCCATCTCTCCGCGTGCCATCCTTCCGCCGCGCCGGTGACCGAGCGCCGGATCGACGACGGGTATGTCCGGTTTCACTGGTCGCACGACCCTTTTCCGCAGTGGCCGATGAATGAATACCAGGCCTGGCTGAAAGCAAAGGGAAGGAAGTACCGCACCGTTCCTTCCGACGAGTCCGCTTATGTCCATTACGGCATGGATGCCGAAGACCACCAGACGGCCTGGTGCGCGGACAAGACGATCGAATTTATCAAGACGATGCAGGACAGCGGCCGGCCTTGGCTGTTCTCGCTCAATCTGTTCGATCCTCACCATCCGTTCGACCCGCCGAAGGAGGCTATGAAGCGGTATGTCAACCGGCTGGAGGACATGCCGCTGCCGAATTACCGGGAAGGGGAGCTCGCGGAGAAGAGCTATTTTCAGCAGTACGATCACAAAGGCGCCTACGGCAATCCGAGGGAATATCCGTATGCGGAGATGAAGGCGGAGGACCACCGGGCGATACGGGCCGCGTATCGGGCGATGGTGGAGCTGATCGACGAGCAGGTCGGGCGCATCCTCGAGGCGCTGGAACAGACAGGTCAAGCCGAGGATACGCTGGTGATTTTCATGTCCGATCACGGGGAGCTGCTGGGGGATCACGGAATGTACCTGAAAGGGCCGCACTTCTATGAGCCGTCGGTGAAGGTTCCTCTTATCGTGTCCATGCCCGGTCTAGTCCGGGAGAACGTCCGCGTCCCCGCTTTGGCGGAGCTCGTCGATCTGGCCCCTACCTTAATGGAAGCGGCAGGCCTGCCGGTTTACCCGGGGATGCAGGGGCGGTCCTTATGGCCTCTATTGACCGGCCGGCAGGACGGGGAAGAGCACCGCAAGAGCGTTTATTGCGAATACTATAACGCCAATTTCAAGCAGGGCGGTATCGGGGCGTTCGCGACCATGGTCCGAACCGAAACCCATAAGCTCGTGAAGTACCACCGGCGCGGAGAAGGGGAGCTGTATGACCTGATCCGCGATCCGCAGGAAACGGTCAACCGCTGGAAGGACCCGGCTTACCGGGAGACCAAAACGGAGCTGCTGGATCTGCTGTGCGACCGCATGGCCGAAACGGTAGACCCTCTCCCGGAGCGGATAGCTCCCTGGTAAGAAGGTTAAGTTGTAGTAACCCGATCGTAATGATCGGGTTTTTTGTTGTTACCAATTGACACCCAAAAAATGGGCCATTACTATTAAGGTACCTGCAAGCGCTTAACGGAGGTTGGAATGGCACGTTTAATGGTACGCAAGGGGAATCCTTCCGAAAGAGTCCGTCTGCTTCTTTCCTTCTTTTTTCCTTATTTCCTCATTCTTCTTTTTTCCCTGCTTGTCGGCTCCTTTATCTACCACCAGACGGTCACCATGCTGGAGACCGATTCGCGCAAATCGAACATGAGGCTGCTGGAGCAGAGCAAAGCCACGCTGGATATGCGTCTTACGGAAGTGCTCTCCATCGTCCGGCAGCTCGAAGAAAACCCCGAGGTGGCCCGCTTTCAGCATCTAGACCATCCTCTTCAAGGGGAGGACACGCTGAAGACCATCGAGCTGCGCAACCAGCTCTACAGCTTCGGCATCACCAACAATTTCATCCTGGGGTACTACGTCTTCTTCCACAAAAGCGGCATCGTCATGAACAACCAGCTGACGGCCACGGTAAAGGATTTCTACGCTCATACGCTTACCTATTCGGGGCAGACGTTCGAGCAATGGGAAGCGGGCTACCTGCGGACTTTCCGCCAGCAGCAATTTCTTCCGGTCGCCGATGCTTTGTACAACGGAAGGTCCACCTCTGTCGTTACCTTGATGCATTCCCTCGGTTACCCGAGAAACAGTCTTGCTTCCTTAGCCATTATTATCGATCACACCGAATTTCAAAAAATTCTGTCCGCCTTCGATCTCTCCAACGGCGGCTATGCGTATATCTCCAATCCTTTCGGGGAGATCATCAGCTATGTATCCAACAGCGGGACGCGCCCCGACTCCACCTTGACCCTTCCGTCGCCGGAAGGCGTGATGGAACGGTTCATCGACGGCCAGCCGATGATGGTTACGTATACGACGTCCTCCCGGAACGGCTGGTCCTACGTGGTGATCCAGCCGGAGCGCACCGTTCTCGAGAAGGTCTATTACATCAAACGGATGCAGTACCTCGTGGCGGGCATCACCTTGCTGATCGGCTGCCTGATCTCCCTGTTCCTGGCCTACCGCAACGCCAGGCCGATCCGGAGGCTGGTGGCGACGATCACCGAACGCTTCGGATCATCGCGGCCCGAGGCCTCCGATGCCTTCAGCTTGATTCATACCTCCTTCGCGCGGCTGTTTGACCGCAATGAGGAGCTGCAGGTCAAGCTTCAGCAGCAGATCCCTTTTCTCCAAGCCTCTTTCTTCAGCCGGCTGCTTAAGGGGGAATTCCTTAGCCCGGAGGAAATCGAAAGCGTTATGGAGCCTATCGGCATCCGGTTATCCGGAGATACCTATGCCGTTGCCGTTCTCCAGTTTCAGGAGCCGGACAAGGATTCCGGCCGGGACCGGTATGAGAAGCTCGGCATGGAAAGCCTGATTACGACGGAAACGATGCGGGGTATGCTTAACGGCACGGGGCATGTCCACCAGCTCGATGAACGGCATATGGCAGTTCTGTTTGCCCTGCCGGGGCGGGAGCTGTCCGCCTGCAAGGACCGGTTAAGCTTCTTTGTCGTCCGTCTGCTGGTGGAACTGAACAAAACCTTCTCCATCCATCCGGTGGTCGGGATCGGCCAGTTCGCCGAATCGCTGATGGAGGCTGCCCGGTCACGGGAGGAAGCGATGCAGGCCCTGACTTACTATGCCTGGAATCCGAGCTCTCCGGTTATCTGGTTCGAGCAGGTGCCGAAGTCCAACGACAGCTTCTCTTATCCGGCCGAAACGGAGCTGCGCCTCATGAACCTCGTGAAAGCGGGAGGAGAGGAGCCGTTGAAGGAGCTGCTGAAGGAGCTGTACGAGGAGAATTTTCGCGGCCGCAAGCTGGCCCAGCCTATGCTGCGGCTGTTCGTCTATGAGCTCTGGAGCACGACGGTCAAAATCCGGGACCAGATCGCCGCCGTGGAAGAGGCGGACGGCTTCGAATTCATTCAGTTCGACCGGATCGAAGCCGCGGTTCAGCAAGATCTCAAAGGAAGCTACGCTCACCTGGAGGACACGCTGGGACGCATGGCCGCGGCGGTTAACAAGCGGAAGAAGAGCGGCAACAACGAGCTGATTCAGCTCATCCTCGAGCACATTCAGCAGGCTTATGTCCAGCCGGACTTGTCCCTCGCGGGCATCTCGGACCGGTTTGAGCTGTCGGAGGCTTACCTGTCCCGGTTTTTCAAAGAGCAGACCGGGGTGACCTTCTCCGAGTATCTGGAATCCCTCCGCATGCAGAAGGCCAAAGAGCTGCTGTGCGAAGGGGATATGCCGGTCAGCGATATCGTGCAGGCGATCGGCTACCATTCCGCCAATACGTTCGGCCGGGCGTTCAAGCGCGTTCACGGCATCAGCGCGACGGCCTACCGGAGCTCATTCCGTGCCTAATCCCGGACGCAAAAAAGCAGCCGGCCTCTCGGTGAGGCGGGCTGCTTCTATTGCCTTATCCGCAAATGAAGTTCTGCTTTCCTAGTGAAATTCGCGCGCATAAAGGGGGTTCTCACCAACAGAGTTGCCGGATAAGGCATTATATACACCGCGGCAAGGACCGCGTCTTCGCCATGGTCACAGCCACTCCTTCTTCTTGAAGAAGAAGTACATGGCCGCTCCGAGGAAGAGCATCCCGCCCAGCACGAGATAGTCGCCTCCGGGTAGATGCTTGCCGGGCAGGTCGTCGAAGTTCATTCCATAGATCCCGGTGATGAACGTCAAGGGCATGAAGATGGTGGTCAGCGCGGTAAAGATCCGCATGATTTCGTTCGCCCGGTTGGACAGGGAGGACTGGTAAGCCTCTCTAAGGTTCGCCATCAGATCGCGGAACGTATCGAAGGTTTCGGAGATCTTGACCGCATTCTCGTAAATGTCCCCGAAATACTTCTGGAGCTGATCGTGGATAAGCCGCAGCTCCTTGCGGTTCAAGGTCGCGATCAGCTCCCTTTGGGGGCCGAGCGACTTCTTCAGCCACAGAATTTCACTCCGCAGCCCGATGATCTCGTTCAAGTGGGACTTCTTCGTGTTCATGAGGATGTCTTCCTCGAGCTTCTCGATCCGCGCCTCAATCCGGTCGCCGACGATGAAGTAATTATCGACCACCAGATCCACCAGGTGGTACATGAAGCGGTCGGGCGAGTTGACTTCCTCTTCCCACAGAACGGGCTTCAGCTTGCGGATTTCATTTATTTTCTGCTTCGTTACCGTAATGATGAAATGCTTCCCGAGGAACATGTTAAGCGAGCGGAGAAAAATTTCCTCGTCGTCGAAGCGGATGCTGTTGATGACAATAAAATAGTGCGAGTCGTAGAGCTCGATCTTCGGCCGCTGCTCCTCTTCGGTCAGGCAGTCCTCGACCGCCAGGTCGTGAAGATGGAACAACGGCTGGAGCACCTCGAGGTCCTCCACTTCGGCATCGATCCAGTAAAACCCGTTCTCCGGCGGGGTGACCGCCACGGTTACATCGTCGATAACCGTAAAAATTCCGTTCTGTACCAAACGTGCCTTCATCTGTTTCACTCTCCTTTTGTGCACAAGGATAAAAGCGCCCTCAACTCCTAAGCGAGTGGGCGTTTACCGTTGGAATCGCGAAGAAAGACCCTTTCTTCAGTCATCAAAGGGAAGAAACAGCCGGCGCGCACGGGATTCTACAGCATGTGCGGGTACCGGCTGTATTCGGTTTCTCGGTGATGGCTTGCGGAGCAGGTACTCCTCGGTCGGTCCCCTTCCATGTGTTAGCACCCCTTTTTTGGCCAAGTTGTCAATACTGTCTAAGTATAACGTGCCTCCCTGTTCCCTGCAAGATGGGCCGCGGCGGGCCTTTATCGGTTCTCCAAGGGGAGGAAAACCGGCCAGAACGGTCCCCCAAAAAGTAGGACGGCCCTATACCATATGGCGAAACCTATCCGAACGTTACTCTTGACGTGTCTATATTTTTCTTATACAGTAAAGATATTATCCGGGATCCAGACTGCAGCTGGTCCCGCCAATTGAATACTACGACTTTTCTTATCAAGAGTAGGTGGAGGGACTGGCCCGATGACACCCGGCAACCGGCAAACCTTGTTCGCAAGGGGCGCACGGTGCTAATTCTTGCAGGATGATTTCCTGAGAGATGAGAGAGGACATCGCTTTGTTTGCTATGACCTTTCTCGTCCGGGAAAGGTCTTTTCTATATTTCCCCCCGCCAGGCAAGCCCTGGCCCAACTTAAACGACTCCCTCCGGCCTAAGCCCGCGAGGAGAATGGAGAGTGACTTCGATGCCGATCAAAATACCGGATTCCCTGCCGGCCAAAGAAATTCTGAACAACGAGAACATCTTCGTAATGGACGAAACCGTGGCGTTCCATCAGGACATCCGCCCGCTCAAAATAGCCATCATGAACCTCATGCCGACGAAGGAGACGACGGAAACGCAAATTTTGCGTCTGATCGGAAATACGCCCCTCCAGGTGGAATTCGTGCTGCTGCACCCGAAAACCCACACGTCCAAGAACACCTCTCCGGAGCATCTGGCCGCCTTCTACAAAACGTTCGACGACATCCGCGACCAGCATTTCGACGGGATGATCATTACCGGAGCGCCAGTAGAGACCTACGAATTCGAGGATGTAACCTACTGGGAAGAGCTGAAGGACATCATGAGCTGGTCCCGCAGCAACGTAACCTCGACGCTGCATATCTGTTGGGCGGCCCAGGCCGGACTTTATCACCATTTCGGAGTGCGGAAGCAGCTGCTTGATCATAAGGTTTTCGGGGTATTCCCGCATTCGGTGTCCAAAAATAATGTCAAGCTGCTGAGAGGCTTCGACGACGTGTTCTACGTTCCGCAGTCCCGCCATACGGACATTGTCCGCGAGGACCTCGAGAAGTGCGGGGACCTGGAGATTCTCTCCGAGTCCGAGGAGTCCGGCGTCTACCTGGTCGCCTCGAAGGACGGCCGGCAGATCTTCGCCACAGGGCATGCCGAATACGATCCGAACACGCTTAAATGGGAGTACGACCGCGACATCAACAAAGGCATGAACATCGCGATTCCCAAAAACTATTACCCGAACGACGATCCGTCCAAGTCGCCGATGACCCTATGGAGGGGGCATGGGAATCTGCTGTTCTCCAACTGGCTGAACTACTACGTCTACCAAGCTACGCCGTTTGACTGGAGCATCTAATTCAACCCACGTTCAGGAGGATCCCATCCCTATGAAAATCGAAAGCCGTTTAGCCCAGATCGGCTCCGTCTCGGAGCCGGTCACGGGAGCTGTAAGCTTCCCGGTCTACCAAGCCACCGCCTTCCGTCACCCGAAGCTCGGCCAAAGCACCGGCTTCGACTATGCCCGGACCAAAAGCCCGACCCGTGCGGTTCTCGAAGAGGCCGCTGCCGGGCTTGAATCGGGGGACGCGGGGTTTGCCTGCAGCACGGGAATGGCCGCCCTTCAGGTCATTTTCGCTCTGTTCTCGCAAGGAGACCATCTTATCGTTTCCCTCGATCTGTATGGGGGAACCTACCGCCTGCTGGAGAAAATCATGAGCCGGTTCGGGGTTACGGCTTCTTATGTGGACACGAACGATCTGGAAGGGCTGGAGGCCAAGCGCCAGCCGAACACCAAGGCGGTGCTGATTGAGACACCGACGAATCCCTTAATGATGATCACGGATATTGCGCAGACCGCGGAGTGGGCGAAGAAGCATAACCTTCTCACGATCGTGGACAATACCCTCCTCACGCCGTTCTTCCAGCGTCCGCTGGAGCTTGGGGCGGATATCGTCATTCACAGCGCCACCAAATATTTGGGAGGGCACAATGACGTCCTCGCGGGGCTTATTGTTACGAAGGGCAAGGAGCTGTCCGAGCAGATCGGCTTCCTGCACAACTCCATCGGTGCGGTGCTAGGTCCGCAGGATTCATGGCTCCTCATGAGAGGCATGAAGACCCTCGCTCTCCGCATGGAGCGCCACCAGGAGAACGCGCTTCGCATCGCGTCCCATCTGGAGTCGCACCCGCTTGTGGCCGAGGTTTTTTACCCCGGTCTTGAGAGTCATCCGGCCTACAGCATCCAGCGCAAGCAGTCCTCGGGAAATACCGGCATCTTTTCCTTCAAAATGAAAAAGGCCGAGTACATAGAGCCGATTCTGCGCCACATCCAGCTGATCGCGTTTGCCGAGAGCCTGGGCGGCGTGGAGTCGCTGATGACGTATCCGGCGGTGCAGACGCACGCGGATATTCCGGAGGAAATCCGCCGTGAAGTGGGCGTCGATGACCGGCTTCTCCGCTTCTCCGTCGGGATCGAGCATGCGGACGACCTTATTGCCGATCTGGAGCAGGCCTTCGAGGCGGCCCGTCAAGAGATCGACGGGGGGGAAGCGTAATGGCCGGAAACGAAAACGGAAGCGGGAACGGGGCAGGCCCCGGCAAGCACAGGAAATTCGCCACCCGTCTCCTTCACTTCGGAGGAGAGATCGACAAGACCACGGGGGCGGCCAGCGTGCCGATCTATCAGGCCTCGACGTTCCATCATTTCTCGCTCGACAACCCTCCGGAATATGACTATACCCGGTCGGGCAATCCGACCCGCCAGGCGCTGGAGGATTACATCGCCGAGCTGGAGGGCGGGGCGAGAGGGTTTGCTTTTGCCTCGGGCATGGCGGCCATTTCGGCGGCATTCATGCTCCTGTCGGCGGGCGATCATGTCATCTGCACGGAGGACGTCTATGGGGGCACCTACCGGCTGCTCACGACGATCATGAACCGGATGAACGTGGAGACCACGTTCGTGGACATGACGGACTTCGAGGCGGTGAAGGTGGCGCTTAAGCCTAACACCAAAGCGGTGTTCATGGAAACGCCGTCCAACCCGACTTTGAAAATAACGGATATCGCCGAGATCACGGAATGGGCGAAATCCCATCAGCTTCTCACGATGCTCGACAATACGTTCATGACTCCTTATCACCAGCGTCCGCTGGAGCTAGGGGTGGACCTCGTGCTGCACAGCGCCACCAAATTCCTCGGGGGGCACAGCGACGTGCTGGCGGGACTCGCCGTAACGGCGGACGACAGCCTCGGCCTCCGGATGAAGCAGATCCAGAACGGGCTGGGGAACGTCCTCGGCATGCAGGATTCCTGGCTACTCATCCGCGGGATGAAGACGCTGCAGGCCCGGATGGAATTCTCGGAGAAGGGAGCCCGCCGTTTGGCCGAGTGGCTGTCGTCGCATCCCGCTGTGGAGAAGGTTTATTATCCGGGACTCGAGGGACACCCCCGCCGCGAGATTCATGAGAAGCAGTCCCAGGGTTATGGGGCGGTCGTGTCCTTTGACGTTGGCTCCGAGGAAAGGGCGAAACAGCTGCTCGGCAAGGTAACCATCCCGCTGGTGGCGGTAAGCTTGGGAGCGGTGGAGAGCATTCTGTCTTACCCGGCCAAAATGTCCCACGCCGCCATGCCAAAGGAAGTGCGGCACGAGAGAGGCATTGGCGACGGCCTGCTCCGCTATTCCGTCGGCCTGGAGGATATCGAAGACATCATCGCCGACCTGGAGCAGGCGCTCCGTTAGGAGCCGGCTGGACGGGGAAACGGGGCACAAGGGGATCCTTGTGCCTTTTTTCGTTCGCAAAGATGACATGACGGCCGGCTTCATTCTATGATACGATGAGGAGAGAAGCTGCGGACTTGTAAACGTAAGAGGATTTATTGACAGGAGGGAACGCGTTTGAGTACGATCGACGGTATTTTGGAGAAAGCGCTAGCCGGCCGGCGGGTAGACCTGGAGGAAGGGATTCGCCTGCTGGAATCGGATGAGATTGAGAAAATGGGCGATACCGCCAACCGGATTATGCAGAAGTGGCACCCGGAGCCGGTCACGACCTTCGTCATTGGACGTAATATCAACTATACGAACGTGTGCGACGTGTACTGCCGGTTCTGCGCCTTTTACCGGGCACCCGGCTCCAAAGAGGGCTACGTTCTGGAAGATGAGGCCATCTTCCGCAAAATCCAGGAGACGCTGGACGTAGGCGGCACGGAGATTCTCATGCAGGGGGGAACGAATCCCGACCTGCCGTTCTCCTACTACACGAACCTGCTTCGCGAAATCAAGAAGCGCTTCGATATTATCATGCACTCCTTCTCTCCGGCGGAGATCATGAAGATGGTGGATGTGTCCGGCCTAACCCTTGAGGAAGTGGTGCGCCAGCTGCACGAAGCGGGGCTCGATTCCCTGCCGGGCGGCGGGGCCGAGATTCTCGACGACCGCACCCGCTTCAAGGTGAGCAAGCTGAAGGGCTCGTGGCGCCAGTGGATGGACGTCATGGAGACGGCCCACCGGGTCGGCATGAACACGACGGCGACCATGGTGTACGGCTTCGGCGAATCGATGGAGGAGCGGGCGCTGCATATGATCCGGGTGCGCGAGTCCCAGGACAAGTGCCTCGCGGCGGGTTACTCTTCGAAGGGCTTCCTGGCGAATGCCCTATGGCCGCTGCAGCCGGACAACACGAACATGCGCGTGGAGAAGACGGGGCCGGAGGAATACCTCAAGATGCTGGCCGTCAGCCGGATCATGCTCGACAACGTGCCGAACTTCCAGTCCTCGTGGGTCACGATGGGGCCGGAGATCGGCAAGCTCTCGCTGCAGTACGGCTGCAACGATTTCGGCAGCACGATGATCGAGGAGAACGTCGTCTCGGCCGCCGGCACCACTCATAAGGTCAACATCGGCACGACGCTCCAGATGATCCGTGAAGCCGGCAAAATCCCGGCCCAGCGGAACACGCGCTACGAAATTCTGCGGGTTTTCGACGACGAGTCGGAAGCCGTCGACAAGGATTTCGTCATGCAGAACTAGCAGAACCAGGCCATTCTCCGGATCCCGAATTTCGGGGTCCGGTTTTTTTGTGCTTAATTAATTGTCTTAGCGGCAAATGCACGAGAACATAAGCGAGGTCCAGTGAATTGCATTTCACTGTTGATACTGCTCACGATATCATTTGTTTTATGGAAATAGTATTTAAGTCCATGACTAAATCTTAAACGCAATAAAGCCCTTCTAGCTTCTTGTAGAAGCAAAAAGGGCTGAGAAAACTTATCTATTAATTATTTTCTATCAATTAGAGCAACTTTTAAAATCTGGTTTAGTACCACTGTCCAATAATATAGGAATTTCTCCAAGTCCACTTATCACCAGGGGCCGATTCAAATTGAAATCCCAAATTTTGTAATATTATGTCTATAAGGTTGTTTGTCCATGAATGGGCATAAGCTGAAGCGAATTGACCAGTTGTCCCTTCGTTTCCACCCACAGGAATTTTTACGTTATCCTGTAACCAACCGACATGCTGACCATCTAAATAAACTATATCAACAGTAGCGGTAGTTCCAGATACGCTGCTTCTGTCTACATCCTTTAATCCGTAATAATAAGTGCCCGTAGGGTTACCGCTACTTGAGAAAGTATTTACCTTATACTCCCCAATAGTGTTGGTGCTAGTTGTATTCCCCTGCCAAGTTTGTGCAATTTTATCTTCGAAATACCATGCGGGACGTGCACTCCATGTAAACATTGTTTTATAGCTATAATTATATTCAATTCCATTTGACGATTTTCCTAAATATGTAACATATCCTCTTGCCGAGAATGAACCTTCTTGTACTGAGCCAAGTCCCGTCTCAAATGTTGTAATTTCTCCGGATTGAGCAGCTAAGGTTTTCATATCATTGGCTTTAATTGCGTCGATTTCTTCTTGGTTATTATCAGTAACAATATGATCTTGTCCATTTAAGTCAGTGTAGGTATGGATTAAATCACTTGCTGTAGTTTCTACCTTAACCCCGCCTTCTTTGAGTAACTGATTTTGTAACTCATCAGGGATTTGTGCTACATCATCTTCAGTAAATCGAATTACCTTTAAAATTTCCGCTTTTTGCGTCTTGCTAAGTTTTTCTGGTTTGTCTAATCCCTTAATCCTTCCATCACTTAGAAGCGTAATTGAAACATCAGAGACGTTTACTATTTTAGATTTCTTCTGATCAAAAGGTGAGTCAGCCAGGCAAGTAGTTTGAAAAATTGAGAATAGAGCGACAGCAGTTACCAAAGATCTTGATATTTTACTTTTAAACATAAAATTTCATTCCTTTCCTTTAAATGGAATATATTCTTAGGTTTCAATCATATACTATAATTTGTAAATATGCAATGCTATAATTAACTATAAATCGATAGTCTTATATAAATATTTATTTCAAATAAAAGGAGGATAAATTAGGAGGAAAACTTACGTTTAGTTAACCAAATTGTATATTGGAGGTTATTTATTATGAAAAAGATACCTTTGCTATTAGTAATAATAATCGTAATTGCCTTTGTGTTGGTTAAAACAAATCCTTCCAACAAATATCACAGATATTTAAATGAAGTCCATGGCGTGATGTGTCAACCAAATACAAACAATAGTTGCTTTCATAGAACTAGTGATATGTATAACGAAGGGATAAAAGATTATGGTCTGTTTATGGTGGCAAAGACCAATATTTTTGACGAACCAAGCAATTATATTCGGGTATTAGGCATTCTAGGACATTTTTTTGTAATGGAAAATAATCTCAACGGTCATTAAAATAGGGGACTATTGTCTATACCGCAGCGGATGCCTGTCATCCCGTGAAGGTCTCGACATCCGCTCGGCATAAAAAACTACCGCTAACCGCGGTCGCACTTCCCGAATCCACCCCGATATGGTTTTTTTTACGTCGTATATCCTCCTATCCCCGGCCATATACTTTATAAGAATAAAGGAATGGGGCTTTATAACAAGGGAGAGGAGTGAGGGGCATGAAATCCATAACAATCGTCCAGATGGCCGGGTCCTACGACGCAGCCGATAGGCTTTATGAGAGACTGGAGGAGCAGGCCAAAGCCGAAGCTTCCGGGTTCTCGGTTATCCGGCGGCCCTATTCCCGGTACCGGGAGCTGGTTTGTTTCCAGCCGGAAGGCCTTACCTGGCCCCAGGGCGACAAAAGAAAAATTATAAAAGCGGTTAGCTCCAGCCTGGCCAAATACATAGTCCAAGAGAAGGAGGACGGGCTGCTGCGGACGATGCTCACCCGTCTGTACAAGTATAAGGAAGCGGACGAGCATGAGCGGATCGTGGCCTACTGCCGGGAAATCCCGGATTTTCAGCCGGAGCCGGCGAAGGGCAAGGCCGAAGCGGTGACCCGTCGGGAAAAAGCTCTTGCAGCCGAGCTGGAGAAGCATATGAAGAAGAATCCGGACTTCAACCTGGACGGCCTTCTTCTGTTCCGGCTGCCGGAGTACCGGGAAGAGCTTCAGGAAATGCTGGAGTATGCGGTCGATGAGTACATGATGGATAAGCAGTACCAGGAATTCATTTCGCTGTTGAAGTATTTTGTGTTCATCCAGCAGGCCAAAATCATGTCCGTTCACCTGGTGCATACGGAAGGCAATGAGTTTACCCTCTACAACGAAGAGATGGAGCCGATCCAGGCCGATCTCGAGGACTCGGGCATTACGATCGAGACGCCGGACCGGGAGTTCAATTTTGAAGACTTGATCGTCAGTACCCTAATCACGGTAGCCCCCCGCAGCATTTTGATCCATACCCTTAACCCGGACTTCCAGGTGATCCAGACGATCCTCCAAATTTTTGACGAGAAAGCCAAGGTTTGCGACCAATGTGCCGCGGGAAAGTCCTGCCTGGACAACCGGCCGGTAAAATCCGGAAAGCTATCCCCTTGACCGGAGCCAGCCGGATCATTATAATTAAACAAAATCCTTAATAACCTGACTATGGCGATGACCAAAGACATGGATCCCCTGTGAAACGGCCCAGAGAGAGGAGCACCCGGTGCAAGCTCCTTGCGGATAGCAGCGGATTTACCCCTTTGCAGCCGCGGTCTGAACCCCGCCCTTCGCGGGAAAGTAAGAACCGCCGGTTCATTCCCGATATCGAATGCCTGAGGATTCGTATGGTGTGCCCTGCGGATCGAACAAGGGTGGAACCACGAGCCGAACGCACTCGTCCCTTTGAGGAGAGATGCGTTTTTTTGCGTTCAATAAAACCTAACGGAGGTAAGGAATATGGTAATCAAAGTAACGCTGCCGGATGGAGCGGTAAGAGAGTACGCCCAAGGGACTTCCATCGACCGGGTGGCGGAGTCCATCTCCCCGGGACTGAAGAAGAACGCCGTAGCCGGTAAAGTTAACGGGAAAGTAGTCGACCTCAGCACGGAGCTTATGGAAGACGCCCAGGTGGCGATTGTGACCCTCGACAGCGACGAAGGCCTCGAGGTCTACCGCCACAGCACGGCTCACCTGATGGCGCAGGCCATCAAGCGCCTCTACGGAGAGAAGGCCGTCAAGCTCGGGATCGGACCGGTCATCGAGGACGGCTTCTACTATGACATTGATCTGGAAACGCCGGTGTCTTCCGAGGATCTGGCCAAGATCGAGAAGGAAATGGAGAAGATCACGCAGGAGAATCTCCCCATCACGCGCCGCGTGGTGAGCCGGGAGGAAGCGATCCGCATCTTCACGCATATGGAAGACCCGCTGAAGCTGGAGCTCATCCGGGACCTGCCGGAGGAGGCCGTCATCACGATCTACGACCAGGGCGAATTCTTCGACCTGTGCCGGGGGCCGCATCTTCCGTCGACGGGCCGCATCAAGGCGTTTAAGCTGCTTAGTGTCGCCGGCGCCTACTGGCGGGGAGACTCGAAGAACAAGATGCTGCAGCGTATTTACGGAACGGCTTTCCCTAAAAAAGCCCAGCTGGACGAGCACCTGCACCTGCTCGAGGAGGCGAAGAAGCGGGACCACCGCAAGCTGGGGCGTGAGCTCAAAATCTTCGCATTCTCCCGTGAAGTGGGCCAAGGCCTGCCGATCTGGCTGCCGGCCGGAGCGAAGCTCCGCCGCACGATGGAACGGTACATCGTCGACTTGGAAGAGAAGCTCGGCTACCACCACGTGTATACGCCGGTTCTCGCGAATGTCGACCTGTACAAAATTTCCGGCCACTGGGACCACTACCACGAGGACATGTTCCCCAAGATGGTGATGGACAATGAGGAGCTCGTGCTTCGCCCGATGAACTGCCCGCACCACATGATGGTGTACAAGAGCGACATGCGCAGCTACCGCGACCTGCCGCTGCGGATCGCCGAGCTCGGCCAGATGCACCGCTACGAGATGTCCGGCGCTCTGACGGGGCTTCACCGGGTACGGGCGATGACGCTGAACGACGCTCATATCTTCTGCCGACCGGATCAGATCAAGGAGGAGTTCAGCCGCGTTATTGCCCTGATCCGCAAGGTGTACGAGGACTTCGGCATCAAGGACTACCGGTTCCGCTTGTCCTACCGGGATCCTAAGGATACGGAGAAATACTTCCCGAACGACGAGATGTGGGAAATGTCCCAGCGCATGCTGCGTGAGGTAGTGGAAGAGCTCGGCCTGCCTTACTACGAAGCCGAAGGAGAAGCCGCATTCTATGGACCGAAGCTCGACGTTCAGATCAAGACGGCCCTGAAGAAAGAAGAGACGCTGTCCACGGCTCAGCTCGATTTCCTTCTGCCGGAGCGCTTCGAGCTCGAGTATGTCGGAGAAGACGGCCAGAAGCACCGTCCGGTTGTCATTCACCGCGGCATCATCTCCACGATGGAGCGCATGACGGCTTACCTGCTGGAGAACTTCGCCGGGGCTCTGCCGACTTGGCTCGCACCCGTTCAGGCTCGCGTCATCCCGGTTTCGACGGCGTTCGAGGAGTATGTCTCGAAGGTGACGGAGAAGCTTCAGGAGGCGGGAATCCGCGCCGAAGCGGATCAGCGCAACGAGAAGCTCGGCTATAAGATCCGCGAGGCCCAGCTCGAGAAAATCCCTTATATGCTGGTCGTGGGCGAGAATGAAGTGAAGGCGGAAGCCTTCTCGGTCCGCAAACGCGGCGAGGGTGACATCGGGGTGAAGAGCGTGGAGGACACGATCGCCTTGATCAGCGAGGATATTCGCAGCAAAAGCCATTAAACGGAGCAGCTTCCCGCCGTTTGCATGAAATGTGCCGGATTTGGAAACCTTACCCTGTAGAAGCGCCGGCCGGTGACCCCTAAGGCATCGGCGGCTCTACCTGCAAGGGGAGGTTATATCCGACAATGAAAAAAGCAACACGTCCGTCCCGACCGGGAAGGCATCTGCTTCTGGCTGCGGCCATAGGCGCGGCCGTTCTGGCCGGCTGGTACGGGAAGGACTCCCAGGACCGCCCGGTATGGGCCGTTCCCCAGGACCGTCCCCCGGCCGGAGAAGGGCAGCTGGACCCGGACATCTACGCGCTGCTTGACTTGAAGCAGCTCGATTCGGTCGAGGTGGTCGCGACCGGCTATTATGCGGGCAAGGAGTCGACAGGCAAATCCCCGGGTCATCCGGAGTACGGCATCACGTTCTCGGGCGTTAAGGTCCGGAAGGATCTGTTCTCGACGATTGCAGCCGATCCGAGAGTCTTCCCGCTGGGGACCGTTCTGTACATTCCCGGTTACGGCTACGGCGTTGTGGCGGATACGGGCAACCTGATCAAAGGCTACAAGATCGATCTCTACTTCGATACCAAGCAGCAGGTATACGACCTGTGGGGCAAGAAGAAGGTCAAGGTTTCCGTGCTGAAGCGGGGAGACGGCAAAGTGACCGAAGCGATGATGGACCGGCTGAATGCCGTCAAAAAAGTCGTGAAACCGGAAGGCAAAGCCTCTCCGCTGTAAGAAGAACCTTCGCTGGAGTTTATCTCCGGCGGAGGTTTTTTGATGCCAGACGGGCCTTTGGGGTTTTCAAGAGGGGGAAAGTGTAGTACACTTTTGTAGTGTGAATATAGATAACATTACAAGACAGGTGATGTGTCATGGAGTATGCATTTCTTGCCGGGGGTTCGATGCCAATGGGAAAGAGAAAGGCCGCCGACGTGTATCCCTTCTTGGAAGCCTACCTGGCCCGCAAAGAAGAGCAGATAACCGAAATTTTGCAGATTGTGGAACGCTACGAGAAGAAGCGGATGATGGAAGAGCGTGCTTACCAGACCATGTCGCCGATCAAGCGGCTGCTGTCCGGCAAGAAGCCGGATCATCATTTGGCGGTCGAATACATTCATTATGTGAAGAAGCCGATGGAGCAGGTCAAAAGGCTCCGCAGGGAAATGGAGGAAGCGCGGGCCGTGCTGCTCCGTTCCCGTACGGAGGATTGGGTCGAGCTGCCGGAGGACATCGAGAAGGAGCTCCCTTAGCGCCCAAAGGATAAAACAAGAAGGAAGGAGCCGCACCGGAACAGGCCGGGCTCCTGCCGCGAAGAAGGCCCCGATCAAAGGAATCGGGGCCTTCTTCGTTATTCTTGGAGGCAGGCTTCGGCGATCTTCCGGCCGCTGCTAGCCTTTTACATCCTTGCGGAACTCATGCACTTCAATAAAATCGTGCTCCTGGCTGTAGGCCGGCACCCCGTGAATGCCGACGTCAAGGCCGACCAGCTCCTCATCCCGGCTCACTCTCACCTTGACGATCCGGTTGATTCCCTTAAGGAACAGCCAGGTGACGGCAAAGCCCCATACGCAGACCACCGCCAGGCCAAGCGCTTGAACCCCAAGAAGCTGCCAGCCCCCTCCGTAGAACAAGCCGTAATAGCCCTGTCCCGTCTCCGAGGCCAGCTCCTTCGTCGCGAACAGCCCGACGGCTAATGTTCCCAGGCTGCCGCTAACCCCGTGAACGGCGAACGCTCCGACCGGATCATCCACTCCGCGGGCTTCCAGAAGCTCGGTGACGAGAACCATCACGATACCGCAAACCGCGCCAATCAGAATAGCGGCCACATCCGAGACGAAGGCGCATCCGGCCGTAATGCCCACGAGCCCTGCCAGCGAACCGTTAATGACCATAGGGGGGTCGGCCTTGTGGTAGCGGAACATGGTAAACAGGATGCAGGCCGCGCCTCCCGCCGCCGCGGACAGCATGGTGGTGACGGCTATGTGCCCGATCGAGCCGTTCGTAGCGCTTAGGGTGCTCCCCGAGTTGAAGCCGAACCAGCCGAACCAGAGCACGAAAGCGCCTACAGACGCGAGCGGCAGATTGGATGGGGGAACGATATTGGGTCTTCCGTCCGCTGAGAATTTGCCGATGCGGGGCCCGATGAACAGGGCGGCCGCCAGCGCCGCGAAGCCTCCCAGCCCGTGGATCGCGGCAGAGCCCGCAAAATCAATCATGCCAAGCTTGCCGAGCCATCCCCCGGTGCTCCAAATCCAATGGCCGGCAATGGGGTAAATGAGACCGGTCATGGCAATCGTGTACAAGATATAGGCCCGGAAATTGATCCGCTCGGCAACCGCTCCGGATACAATCGAAATGACGGCGATGACGAAGGCGCACTGAAAGAGCCAATACGTTTCGTGGGTAATGGAGAGCTCGATATGCCCGAGCCCGCCGCCCAGCATAAAGCCGGAGGTCCCGATCAAGCCGCCGGCATCCTTGCCGTACATAAGACCGAAGCCGATCAAATAGAATACAAGAGCGCCGAAGGCAATGTCGACGAATACCTTCATAATGATGCTTACCGCGTTCTTCTGCCGGACGAACCCGGCCTCCAGCAGCGCAAAGCCGCCTTCCATCAGCAGGATCATCGCCGCGGTCAGCACGACCCAAATGGTGTCCAATCCTTGAGAAAGCTGGTTAATGTCCACCTTTTCATCTCCTCCATGAGTAAGATTATAAGGATCCGGTGTCAACAATGTCAATCTTCTATGTCAGGTATTGTCACACATTTTAAGGGCCGAAAAAGCCGGAATCCCCCTTTCCTGCAATCGCTTTCAAGGTTTACCGCCGTCTGACTAAGGGTAATGTAAGGTATGTATTGTGGGGATTTAACCCAAACTAGCTTCTAACTATAGATGAGGAGTGACGGACCATGATTACCTTGACTTCTGCACTCGAGAACAAGCAAGCGGCTTATGTCAATATTCAAAGCTACCTGGAGGACTACGGTTTCACCATCGGGGGGAACTGGGAATACGATCACGGGTATTTTGACGCCAATCTGGATGAAGCCCAGAAGATTTGGGTCCGGATTCCTTTTACGGTTATCCACGGCACGTTCGACGGGGACACCAAGGAGTCGGACGCCGTCATCCGGCTTGGCAAGCCTTTTGCCCTTAAGCATCTTTATGAGGAAGGGCTCGACAACGAGGCGCGCCCTATGGTTTCCGCTGCTCTCGTCAACCAGTTCCAGGATCCCGTAGATAAAGATGCGGAAATCGAGCAGAAATGGCTGGATGAAGCGGAGAACCTGCTGAAGCGTGTCGAGCAGGGCTTTCCCCGGGAATAGGGGAAAGAGGACAAGTAAATGAATTTAGCTTCCTTTTAGCTGAAATTAAGGTTGATTTAAGGTTCGTGGTGCTAAATAGAGATAACGGGAATTACCCCAATGCCATGGAAGAATTCCATGAACCCGAATCTGTCAGCTAAACATAAGGAGGACTTTTCCTATGGACGATAATAAACGAGACTACGACGATTTCTTCCGTTCTTCCGACAACCGCAGCGAGCAGGACCGCAGCGAGCAGGACGGAGACCGCCGCGACGAAACGGCAGGCAAGGAGCAAGGCGGCGAAAAGCCGTCCTACTATTATTCGTACGGCCCTTATAAATCCCAGGAGAACACTTCGATTACCCCGTCCGACGGGGTCGAGATGACTCCGCCGCGGCCGGTTAGACCGCTGGACGGGCAGACGGACGCCAAGGTGCAGCAGCCGCTTGCCACTTGGTCGGCGAATCCCTCCAAGCCGCGCTCCCGCTTCCGCAGCACCTTCGCGGCTTTCATGGCTGGCGCCGTGCTGGTAGGCGGGTTGATGTTCGCTTCCGACAAGAGCAACCTCTTCACGGGCTCGCAAGGGGTTATGAGCGGAACCGGAGGAAGCTCCTCCGCGGCTGCCTCCAATAACAGCAGCGTGAAGGGAGCCGCTCTCGATATCGCGAGACCGAACAATATCGCGCAGATTGTGCAGAACTCGAGTCCCGCGGTCGTGAAGATTGAAACCTTCGTGAAGCCTAAGGCTTCCTCGGGACGGGGGCGGTCGCTTCTCGACGATCCTTTCTTCCGGCAGTTTTTCGGTGACGGCTCCGGCGGTTCGGAAAGCCAGCCGAATACCGCCCAGCCGGTCGGCATGGGGTCCGGGTTTATTTTTGAGAAATCGGGCTACATCCTGACCAACCAGCACGTGGTGGACGGAGCGGATGAAATCCAGGTGACCATCGAGGGGAACGACAAGCCTTACACCGCCAAGCTGCTTGGCAACAGCGCCGATCTCGACCTCGCCGTCATCAAAATCGAAGGCGACAATTTCCCTGTGCTGCCTATGGCCGCCAATACGGATCAGATTAACGTAGGCGACTGGGTAGTGGCGATCGGGAACCCTTACGGCTTCGACCATACGGTAACGGTGGGTGTATTGAGCGCGAAGGAAAGAGAAATTCCGATTTCGGAGGGCCAAACCTCCCGTACCTATAAGCATCTGATGCAGACGGACGCCTCGATTAACCCCGGCAACTCGGGCGGACCGCTTCTCAACCTGAACGGGGAAGTCGTCGGCATCAACACGGCCGTCAGTGCGCAGGCTCAGGGCATCGGCTTCGCCATTCCGATCAACACGATTCAGGAAGTGGTCGACAAGCTGAAGAACAACGTCAAAATTCCTAAGGAGCCCGCTCCTTACGTAGGGGTTTCCTTAGGCAACATCGACCAGAACGCCCAGAAGCAGCTTGGCCTGAGCAGCACGGACGGGGCGTATGCGGCGGACGTGGTTCTCGGAAGCCCGGCCTTCAAGGCGGGAATCAAGAAGTATGACGTCATTACGGGCATCAACGGCACGCCGGTGAAGAACAGCGAGGAGCTGGTCAAGAAGATCCAGGCCTCCAAGGTCGGCGACAAGATTACCCTTAACCTCATCCGGGACGGCAAGAAAGTCGACGTGGAAGTTACCGTCGGAGACCGGAACAACGATGAGAATCTTCAGCAGCAGCAACAGCAGCAGTAAGCCGGATAACCGGCTTGCCGGCTGGAGGAGCTTCGGGGTCCCTGTACCGGGGCCGGGCCGGATGTTCCTCCGCCGAGATGACCGGCGGAGGAAGAAGCGTAACGGGCAGAGACCGCCGTTCCGCTTCTTTTTTTGTGCCCCGGGCTTGATGGCGCCTAGGCTCGGTTCCGCTTGTCCGACAGTCGTTAATCCCAGCGGGATTTGATACACTATAACCAAAGAATGAAGGGGGAACGGCCATGAGAGAAGAGATCCTGGTGATCGATGACGATGAGAAAATCACCTCCATGCTGAGGAGGAGCCTGACCTTCGAAGGGTACTCGGTGACGACGGCGAACGACGGACTGGAAGGGCTTCGGCGCATTCTGGAGCAGGAGCCGCGTCTGATTGTCCTCGACGTCATGATGCCGAAGCTGGACGGCTGGGAAGTATGCCGGCGGATCCGCGAAAGCGGCATCGACGTGCCGGTGCTCATGCTGACGGCAAAGGACGAGGTGGCGGACCGGGTAAAGGGACTGGACATCGGCGCGGATGATTACCTCGTCAAGCCCTTTGCGCTGGAGGAACTGCTGGCAAGGGTCCGGGTGCTGCTGCGCCGCCGGGTGGAGAAGGCTCCCCAGCCCACCAGCCGGATCGAATACGAGGACATAGTGATGGACCACGATACGCGGGAAGTGTTCCGGAGCGGCAAAAGGATTGAGCTGACGACGAAGGAGTTCGAGCTGCTCAACCTTTTTATGCAGAATCCCAAGCGGGTGCTCTCCCGGGATCTCATCATGGAGAAAATTTGGGGCTACGACTACAGCGGAGAATCGAACGTTCTGGAGGTCTATATCGCCCTGCTCCGGCAGAAGACCGAGGAGCACGGGGGCAAACGGATCATTCAGACGGTCCGCGGAGCGGGCTACGTCCTGAGAGGGGATAGCTAGCATGTCCATCCGTACACGCCTGACCCTTTGGTACTCGGGGGTTCTGGGGGTGACTCTCCTTGTGTTCGGCATCGTGCTTTACGGCTTCTTGTATTTTCAGTTATTTGCCAACCAAAGGTCGGTTATGGAGGATCTCGTCCGGCAGGTGAATTCCCAGCTTTCCGACAGCACGTTTACGATCAACGGCGAGACCATCGTGCAGATTCCCCAGCTGTCGGATTTCCGTTCGGTCGGTTATTTCATTCAGATCACCACCGCCGGCGAGCTGTACTCTAAAAATTTCCCGAGCCAGCAAATTTCCCGCGAAATGCGCGTCCGGATTGCCAAGAACAAGCCGTACGTGGAGTTCGTCTACCAGGGCGTTCCCTTCTATCTCTATACCCAAAAGACCCAGCTGACGGACAAATACGGACAGCCGGTCTTCCTGCAAATCGGCGTCCTCGTCGATGATATCCGGAACCTGCTTCGCGCGGTTTCTTATTTCCTGATCGCTTTCTCCCTGCTTGTTATTCTGATCGCCGCTACGCTGGGCTGGTACCTGTCCCGGAAGGCTCTCCGGCCGATCGAGCAGGTGACGGAGGCGGCCGCCCAAATCCAGAAGGGCGTTGACCTGAACCGCCGTATCGGCTATGAAGGCCCGCCCGATGAAATCGGCAGGCTGACCAACACGGTGAACGAGATGCTGTCCCGCATTCAAGGAGCGTACGAGGAACTGGAGGAAACGAACCGGACCCAGCGGCGCTTCGTCTCGGATGCGTCCCACGAGCTGAGAACGCCGCTGACTACGATCCGGGGCAACGTCGACCTGCTCGAGAAGATGTGGAAGAGAACCGGGGGCGATTCGGGCTTCACCGAAGAGGAGAAGAAGGAAATGTCGCTCGAGGCGATGCAGGACATTGCGGGGGAAGCGGCCCGGATGAGCCGGCTCGTCAATGATCTGCTTGCCCTGGCCCGCGCCGATGCGGGCGTGGAGATGAGCAAGCAGATCGTGGAGCTGCGTCCGCTCGTGGAGGAAGTGATCCGCAAGGCGGGCCTGCTGCCGAAGACGGTGGAGTGGCGCACGGGCAATCTGTCTCCCCTGGAAGGGGCTTTTGTAAATGGAAGCCCGGACCATTTGCAGCAAATGCTGTTTATTTTTATCGAAAATGCGTTCAAGTACACCATGGAGGGTTATGTGCTTATTGATGCCATCCGGACCTCCGAGCAGATCGGAATCCGCATCAGCGATACGGGAATGGGCATGGACAGCAGAGAAATTCCGCATATTTTCGACCGATTTTACCGCGCCGATGTGTCTAGGGGCCAAACCTCCGGAACGGGCCTCGGGCTGTCCATCGCCAAATGGATCATCGACGAGCACCGGGGCTCCATCGAGGTCACCACGCGCGAAGGGGAAGGGTCGACTTTTGTCGTGTGGCTCCCGCTTTGCTTTCCACCGACTCTGGAATAGGCTATACTAGATAAGAAGGGCATTAAGGCCTATTTCAACGACACAAAGGATGGTTGCAGGATGGAAGTTGTCAAAATATCGCCCAGGGGCTATTGCTACGGGGTTGTGGATGCGATGGCGCTCGCGCGGTCTACCGCTGAGAATTTGAACCTGCCCCGTCCCGTCTATATATTAGGAATGATTGTGCATAATGCGCATGTGACGGACTTTTTCGAAAAGGAAGGAATCATTACGCTGGACGGAGCCAACCGTCTCGAGATTCTGGAGAAGATCGAGAAGGGCACCGTTATCTTCACCGCCCACGGGGTATCCCCCGAAGTCAGACGACGCGCTCGGGACAAGGGCTTGACGGTGGTCGACGCTACCTGTCCCGACGTAACGCGTACTCATGACCTGATCCGGGAGAAAACCGCGGAAGGCTATGAGATTATCTATATCGGCAAGAAGGGGCATCCGGAGCCGGAAGGGGCCATCGGAATCGCCCCCGGCCGCGTTCACCTCATTGAGAAGGTCGAAGAGATCGACCGTCTGAATATCGACCATTCCCGCATCGTGATCACCAATCAGACAACCATGAGCCAGTGGGACATCAAGGATATCGTCAACCGTCTCATCGAGAAGTTTCCGCAGGCGGAGATTCACAATGAAATCTGCCTGGCAACCCAGGTCCGGCAGGAGGCGGTGGCCGAGCAGGCGAAGGAAACGGACCTCGTGATCGTGGTCGGGGATCCGCGAAGCAACAATTCGAACCGGCTCGCTCAAGTGTCTGAGGAAATCGCCGGGGTGAAGGCTTACCGGATTGCGGACATTACGGAGCTTAACCTCGATTGGCTGAAGCATCCCCGGAAGGTGGGCGTCACCTCCGGCGCTTCCACGCCGACGCCGATTACGAAGGAAGTCATCACTTTCTTGGAGCAGTACGATCCGGTTGACCCTTCGACCTGGATTATCCAACGGACGATCAACATGAAGAAACTCATTCCGGCGGCGAAATCTAAAGGGTAAGATAGGAAGAGGATAATGGTACAAGGGACTTTCACCAAGCAAAGGCTGCAGCCGGGCCGGATCGAGAAGGCCAGGCGCTGGCTTAAACTTAAATATTTGCTGCTGCTAAGAGCCAAGGGCGGTCCCGCCAAGGTAGCGAAAGGGTTCGGAATCGGCTTGTTCGTCGAGATGTTCACCCTTCCCACCGGAGGGCTGGCGGCGGTTCTCATCCTGCCGCTGGTGTATTTGTTCCGGGCCAGTCTGCCGGGGGCCCTGATCGGTTTCCTGTTCGGCAAGATCATCTACGTGCCCATGATGTTCCTGAACAAAAAGGTAGGGAGTCTTGTGGTTCCCAAAGGTTTCGTTCATCATATCCATTTTCAGCCGCATTGGCTGGAGAAGCTCCTGAAGGGAGCCATGGATCTGATTGTCGGCGGGATGATTGTGGGAGCGGTGCTCGGGGTCCTCGTTTACTTCCCGATCAAGCTCCTGCTGGGATTGTATACGGCCCGGCGCAAAGAGAAGAGGCTGAAGCGCAAAGCCCAGCTTCTCTCGGTCGAGAAAGGCAAGCTCTAATTCTCCTAAATGGTCTCGGGATCTTCTGCCTGACCGGCAGGGGATTTTTTTTGTTTTCCGGGCCAGTACTTGGCGAGAGAAGGAGAAAGTGCAACCTTTTCCTCCTCCCTAACGTTCATAGTAGGGATGTACCCAATACAGAACGGCGGTCGAATGGCCGGTAATGGAAGGAGAATCACGACGGATGCTGAAGAAAATCGCGGTGTCGGCAGGTCTTCTGCTGGCTATGAGCGGGAGCCGGGACGCGCTGGCTTACGAGGTTCAGCTGGAGCCTTTTCAGGATGTAGGAGAGAAGGCCTGGTATGCGGATTATGTCTATACCCTGAATGCCTTGGGGGTAATTGACGGAGCGGGAGAAGGCATCTTCCTCCCCGAGGAGACGCTGACGCGCGAAGCCTTTATCAAAATGCTCGTGACCACAGCGGGGATCGAGGGAGAGGAGGGGGAAGCCGTCCTGCCCGCCGATGCGGCCGGCCGCTGGTCCACCCCCTATCTGGCTGTAGCGCTGAAGCGGGATTGGATCGACTTCCTGGTGGACGGTAAGGGAGACCTCAAGCCGGGGCAGCCCATCACCCGGGAAGAGGTGGCGTCGGTTATGGGGCGTTACCTTCTCGATCAGTCCGGGACGGAGGTGTCCTCTGCCTGGCTGCAGGGCGGATGGAACGCCGAGAAAACGAAGCATCCGTTCCCCGACGATTCAGCCATCGCCCCGTCGCTTGCTCCCACCGTTTACTATACGGTTAACCAGGGCGTAATGGAGGGAGATGACGGATTTCGTCCCCGGGCGCTTCTGAAGCGCAGCGAGGCCGCTGCGGTTGTCAACCGCATGATGGACAAGCGGGCGGGGCAGCATCCGCTTCAGATGACGGGCTTCTACGCCATCCAATCCTTTCAGGCGGCTAACCGCATGACGGCCTTGGATCAGGTCGTGTTCGGCTGGTCGAGCCTGAAATACGAAGGGGCCGGAAAGGGCGGCCTGGAGACGCGAACGGGAGACTACAAACTCCCGGACGGAGCGGAGCTTGCGGTACAGGCGGCGGACAAGGCCGGGCTCGCCAAGGACCTCATGGTCTATGCGGCCGACCGGACCAAGCTTTCCGCCTTCCTGAAGGATGCGGCCGCCAAGGAAAGCTTTCTTAAGGAGCTGAAGGCCCAGCTGGATGATCCCCGTTTCGGGTATACGGGAGTATGTATCGATTTTGAAGATATGAGAAACGGGGAGGAGGCACCCGGGTTCGTCCGCTTCCTGCAGGAGCTGAAGGCGGGCTTGCCCGGCAAGTCGCTCTCCGTGGCGGTTCCTCCCGGCTATTACTACAAAGGGTATGATCTGCAAGGGATCGGCGCTTCGGCGGATACGGTTATTCTGATGGCTTATGACTTCGATCACGAAGCCTCGGGTCTTCCGTCGGCTCCGCTGCCTCTGGTTAACGAAACCGTGCAAGAGGCGCTGAAGGCCGTTCCGGCGGGCAAGCTCGTGCTCGGGATTTCCAAGCAGGCCAACCAATGGCTTACGGAACAGGGAGTTACGCGGCTCTTGGAGCCGGCCATTGACGCCGTGGAGCGCCGGAAGGCCGATCCCGCTACGGTGAGCAGCTTCGCGCTTCCGTTCTTCCTGAACCGGCTGCACGACGAGACCGGAGGAAGGATCAGCGACATCTACTATGAAGACACGGCGAGCATCGCCAAAAAAATATGGCTGGCCAAGTACTACGGACTGAAGGGAGTCTCCCTGTGGTATATGGGGAGCTTAACCGAATCGGATTGGGAGCTGGTTTCCCGAAAGTAAAAAGGGCCTCATCTATTTCTTTCCTTTATAAGGATTCAGGACGGGTTGTCCGGTAAAAGGCCAGCCAGGCTCGCCAAGCACAGCGCCATCTCCGGCAGAGATGGCGCTTTTTATATAGGGGCTCATTCCAGACAGAAGGTAAGCCCCCTCATCCCGGCGGACTGGTAAGGCGTCCCATGCGGAAATCGCTATTGACGAAGAATTCGTCCATCCTGTATAGTTGCTTTAACGATTAAAAGCGTATAAGCGTTGAAGCGCGAAAATATCCAATCATTCGGAGGAGGAACCGATCATGATCGTCATCACATCCAATAAAATCGGGCAGGAACGGATTGCCGAGATCGTGGCCTATATAGAGAGGCACGAGGTGAAGGCTCATGTGTCGCGGGGAGAGGACCGGACGGTCATCGGCATTATCGGGAAGGCCGATCCTGTGCTGGCGGAGCATCTTCGCCAAATGTCGGGGGTGGAGCAGGTAATCAAGATCTCGAAATCCTACAAGCTGGCGAGCCGCGATTTCCATCCTTCCGACACGGTGATCAAGATCAAGGATGTCGAGATCGGGGGAGACCAGCTTGTCATCATGGGCGGCCCCTGCGCGGTGGAATCCCCCGGGCAGATCGATGAAATCGCCCGGCTGGTGAAGATGTCCGGCGGCCAAGTGCTGAGAGGCGGAGCGTTCAAGCCCCGCACGGGACCGTACAGCTTCCAGGGCGTCGGGGTGGAAGGACTCGAGATGATGGCGGAGGCGGGACGCAAGCACGGCCTGCTTACCATTACCGAGGTCATGACGCCGGAATACGTGGACATCTGCGCGGAGCATGCGGACATCCTGCAGGTCGGAACGCGCAACATGCAGAACTTCGATCTCCTGCGCAAGCTCGGGACGATCCAGACGCCGGTTCTGCTGAAGAGAGGCTTCAGCTCCACGTACGATGAATTTCTGAACGCGGCCGAATATATTCTGGCTGGGGGAAACCCGAACGTTATGCTCTGCGAACGCGGCATCCGAACGTTCGAAAGCTACACCCGCAACACGCTCGATCTTGCCGCCATTCCGGCCCTGCAGCAGCTCAGCCACCTGCCGGTCATTTCCGATCCGAGCCACGGGACCGGCCGGCGCGAGCTCGTGGAGCCCATGTGCAAAGCTTCGGTGGCGGCCGGAGCGAACGGTCTGATCGTCGAGATGCATACCGATCCCGATAATTCCATGACGGGAGACGGGGTGCAGTCTCTCTTCCCCGATCAGTTCGCCCGTCTGCTCCAGGATTTGGAAAAGCTCGCCCCCCTGTGCGGCAAGCGGTTCGAAACGCCGAAGGAGCCCGTTCCGGCGGGGTCTTGGAGAATCTGACCTGCACAAGGAAATGACAAAAGAACGGTGCCGTTATCCGACAAAGTTCGGGAAACGGCCCGTTTCTTTTTCGTGGAAAAGCGATTTATGTCCAAATTGTGACAACCCTCCGTCCATAGTGTGAGAATACCTCACACAAATCTAAAAAATAGCTGACATAAGTATTGACGACAAAAACCGAACGTTTTATAATTACAGCAAGATTATCATAAAACTTGAACAATGATCGCCTTAAGCACGATGAATGTTCGGAATTTGGGAGGGTTTTGCATGTCAGCTGCGAACGTAATGAGCATTATCAAAGAGAAAAACATCGAGTGGGTTGATTTCCGCTTCGTGGATCTTTCCGGTAAAGGCCACCACATTTCTCTTCCGGCTTCGGAAGTGGAAGAAGAAACGTTTGAGAACGGCGTTGCTTTTGACGGTTCCTCCATCCCGGGCTTCCGCGGAATCGAAGAGTCCGACATGGTTATGATGCCGGATACCGAAACGGTATATGTCGATCCTTTCACCGCTCATCCGACATTGATCGTTATGTGTAATATCCATACGCCGGACGGCGAGCGCTATGACCGCGACCCGCGCAGCATCGCCCAGAAGGCGGAAGAATTCCTGCAGCAATCCGGCGTGGGTACGGCTGCTTTCTTCGCACCGGAATCCGAATTCTTCATCTTCGACGATGTGCGTTATGAGAACGGCATGAACAAATCGTATTTCGAAGTGGACTCCGAGGAAGCAGGCTGGAACTCCGGACGCAAGGAAGAAGGCGGCAACCTGGGCTTCAAGGTGCCGGTTAAAGGCGGATACGTGCCGGTTGCTCCTGTCGACACCCAGCAGGACATCCGCAGCGAAATGTGCCGTCTCATGCAGGAAGCCGGTCTTCGCATCGAGCGCCATCACCATGAAGTGGCAACGGCCGGACAAGGCGAAATCAACTTCCGCTTCGACACGCTGACCAAGACGGCCGACAACCTGATGAAATACAAATACATCGTGCACAACACCGCAAGACAATGGGGCAAGGTAGCGACCTTCATGCCTAAGCCGCTCTTCGGCGACAACGGAAGCGGAATGCACGTTCACCAGAGCATCTTCAACGGTGACAGCCCTATGTTCTATGAGAAGGGCGGATATGCCAATCTGAGCGAAACCGCTCTGCACTACATCGGCGGAATCCTGCATCACGCGCCGGCTCTGATCGCCTTGACGAACCCGAGCACGAACTCCTTCAAGCGTCTCGTTCCCGGCTACGAAGCACCGGTTAACCTGGTCTTCTCGAAAGGCAACCGTTCGGCAGCCGTCCGGATCCCGGTTGCGGCTGTTACGCCAAAAGGCTGCCGCATCGAGTTCCGTACGCCGGATTCTACGGCTAACCCTTACCTGGCCTTCGCGGCTATGCTGCTGGCCGGTCTCGACGGAATCGAGAAGAAGATCGATCCGCGTGAACTGGGCTACGGGCCTTTTGACAAGAACATCTACGAACTGCCAGAAGAAGAGCTTAGAGAAATCCGCAGCGTACCGGCTTCCCTGGACGAGGCGTTGGACGCTCTGGCGGCCGACAGCGAGTTCCTGACTCAAGGCGGCGTGTTCTCGCAGGACTTCATTACCAACTACATCGAATTCAAGCGCGGCGAAGCCAAATCGGTTGCTATCCGGATTCATCCGCAAGAGTACGCTTTGTACTTCGGCTGCTAATTCATCCGCTTTAATCCGTTTGACCCCCGGGCTCTGCCTGGGGGTTCTTTATATGAAGCGGAATTCCCCGATTTCTTCGTACATAGGGGACCTTCCCATATGGGTCTGGTAAAGGACGAACCGGGTTACCGTCCAATCGGCCGCGGCAAGAGGAACCTCCTCCAGACGGACGGGCCCTTCCGCCTTGCGGGCGAGGGTGATGTGCGGCTTGAACGGGCGGTCCTCCGGCGGGTAGCCGAAGGGCGTCATGAGGGTGGTGACCGTCTGCTGAAGGCGGGCTAGAGACGGTAAATCGCCCTGAAGCCCGGCCCATAGCACGCGGGGGGCGGAGGAGGCGCCGAAGGTCCCGAGCCGGCTCAGCGCGAGTCGGAACGGTTCACCCAAGGGCTCCCTGGCCAAGGCTTCCTTGATCGTCTCGATTTGGGAGGAGGGAACTCCTCCCAAAAACTGAAGCGTAATATGATAGTCCGCCGGATGCACCCATTTGCGGAAGGGAGCCGACGGCTTCAGGCGGGAGCAGGCTTCGCGGAGGGCGGCGCGGCTCTCGTCTCCGGCGGGAATGGCCAGGAACAGGCGGGGGAGGCTGGTTTCCATAAGCTTCTCTCCTTGTCATGGGGCTTGATGGCCCTAGGGAATATTGCTATCATTACCATATCAAAAGAAGGAGCAGGTGTGGAGGATGAATAAGAGAGCGTACAACTTTAATGCCGGTCCGGCGGCACTGCCTCTAGAGGTGCTGCAGCAGGCTCAGGAACAATTCGTGGACTACAAGGGAATCGGCATGTCGATCATGGAAATTTCCCACCGCAGCAAGGAATACGAGCAGGTAAACGACGAAACGCAGCAGCTGATGGCGGAGCTTCTTGGCCTGCCGGAGGGCTATAAGGTTCTCTTCCTTCAGGGAGGAGCGAGCACCCAATTCGCCATGATCCCGATGAACTTCGCGGCGGGCGGCCGTTCCGGAAGCTACGTGATGACGGGAAGCTGGTCGGAGAAGGCTTACCAGGAGGCTCAGCTTATGGGGGAGGCTTCCATTGCCGCTTCGACCGATAAGGAGAAGCCGCTGCGCATGCCGGCTCCTTCGGAGATTCAGGTTCCGGCGGATGCCGCCTATGTCCATCTGACCTCCAACGAAACAATCGCCGGCACGCAGTTCGCCGAGTTCCCGGATACCGGGGAGGTTCCGCTGATTGGGGACATGTCGAGCGACATCCTATCCCGGGAGTTCGACGCCTCGAAATTTGCCATGATTTATGCCGGCGCCCAGAAGAATCTCGGCCCGTCGGGGGTGACGGTTGTCATTCTTCGGGAAGACTTCGCCAAGCAGGCGGCGAAGGGCATTCCGACGATGCTTCGTTACGAAACGTACCTTAAGAACAATTCTCTCTATAATACCCCGCCGGTATACTCGGTCTATATGGTTAACCTGGTTCTGAAATGGATCAAAGAGAAGGGCGGACTCGCCGCCATGGAACGCAGCAACCGGGAGAAAACCGGGCTGATCTATTCCGCTATCGACAACAGCGGCGGCTTCTACGAAGGCCTGGCCGCCCGGGACAGCCGGTCGATCATGAACCTCACCTTCAAGCTCTCCAATGAAGAGCTGGAGAAAGCCTTCGTGGCTGAGGCCAAGGCGAACGGCTTCGTCGGATTGCCCGGTCACCGCAGCGTAGGCCACCTGCGCGCCTCGACCTATAATGCCGTTCCTTACGAAAGCTGCAAAGCCCTTGCCGAATTCATGGACGAGTTCCGCCGGAAGAACGGATAAGAGGCTGCAAGCCAATTAGGAAATTACAGGGGGAAAGGGATCATTCCGGTCAACCCTCTGAGACGACCATGCCCCGCTGGAGGAGAACCTCCGCGGGGCATGGTCGTTAACGGGCAAGAAAGGATGCCTGGAGCTGAAACTATCACAGGATAAGCCGGCCGCCTCATCCAAGAGGATCCGTGAGAGTGCATGGCCGCCACAGCCCGTTTCCTTGAAGGAAAGGGTTCGGCACGGTCCCTTCCCGCGGGGAGGCACTGTCTCAGCCTGATGCAGGCTGCATAGGCGGGTGAGGATGCTCCTCTAGGCGAGCGTCCGTCTCGCGGCCGTCCCGTCCGCAAGCTTATAGCCGACACTGCGAATCGTCATGATATATTCGGGAGTGCGGGGGTTTCGTTCCATTTTGTCGCGGAGATGAGAGATGTGGACATCCACGATGCGGGTGTCCCCGAGGAAATGATAGTCCCACACTCCGTGCAGAAGCTGCTGGCGGCTCAGCACCTTTCCTTTGTGCCGGCACAGGAAGAGAAGCAGGTCAAACTCCCGGGGAGTCAGGTCCACAGGCCGGTCCTCTACCGTGACCTCCCGCTGGGACGGATGGATGCGGATGCTGCCGATTTCGATCGATTCGGCTTCTTCCTCCTCCGGAAGACCCTGCATCCGCCTCAGGATGGCTTGAATCCGGGAGATAAGCTCCTGGGGGCTGAAAGGTTTGGTCATATAATCATCGGCTCCGTTATCAAGGCCGGCTATTTTGTCGTTAAGCTCCTGCATGGCCGTCAGCATGATAATTGGAACCCGGTTACCCATATCCCGGAGCCTGCGGCAAACCTGAATGCCGTCCATCTTGGGGAGCATGAGATCCAGGACGATCAGATCCGGCCGGAACGCGGGAATGGCCTCGAATACGGCTTCCCCGTCGTATACACAAAGAACGTCGAAGCCGACCAGCTTCAAATTGAAATCAAGCAGCATGGAGATGGAAGGCTCATCGTCGACAACGAGAATTTTTTTCTTCAGCATAACATGGATTCTCCTTTACCCGGAACTTGATGGAAACGTTGGTTTCTTTCGACTCTTCTATTATTTCGTTCCTGCGTCAGGGCGGTATTAAAAAGATGTAATCCCATTGTTAAAATTTTTGAACCATAGACAAGATGATGTATAATAGGTAATGTTGCGAGGTGAACTACATAATGGCTTTTCACATTGTCCTGGTAGAGCCCGAAATCCCAGCAAACACGGGGAATATCTCCCGTACGTGCGCCGCGACAGGGACGTTCCTCCATCTGGTTAAACCTCTAGGTTTTTCCACGGATGACAAAACCTTGAAACGGGCCGGGCTGGACTACTGGCCTTCCGTCAAACTGGAGTACCATGATTCCTTCGAGGAGCTTCAAAAGCTTTATCCGGCCGGCCGGTATTATTATGCGACGACCAAGGCGGAGCGGCGCTATACCGACTTCTCGTTTGCCGATGGGGATTTTTTTGTTTTTGGTAAAGAAACGAAAGGGCTTCCGGAGGAGCTGCTGCGGGCCCATCCGGAAACCTGCATGCGAATTCCTATGGGGGAGGCGGTCCGTTCCCTGAACTTGTCCAATTCCGCGGCGGTCGTTCTTTATGAAGGGCTGCGGCAGACGGGCTTTACCGGCCTGTTCTAAAGCAATATCCTTTGGGTAAGAGGCACGAAGCTGAATGTGGGAGGGCCATCACTAGCGCTAAAGGCAGCATGAAATCACATACTATGGGAAGAGTGAGGGGAAGATTATGAAACCGGCGGGAGTCGTGCGTAAGGTAGATCAGCTGGGCCGTATCGTACTGCCCAAGTCGCTGCGCAAGCGGTATCAGATGAACGAGGGGGATCCCATCGAAATCCTCGTTCAAGGGGATCAAATCCTTCTGGAGCGCTACCGCCCCAGATGCGTGTTCTGCACCTCGATGGAGGAAGTAACGGAGTTCAAGGACAAGTACGTTTGCGGGCAATGCCTGCGGGAAATGGACCAGATGAAGGGCTGACGGAAACCCGTCCGCCGCTGGCCGGAAGCATCCTCTCTCTTGGTAGAGAAGGGTGCTTTTTTTGTTTGGACCAAGCCAAGACCGGAACAACGCCGCTCCAATAAACAAAGCCGCCCCTTAAGGGACGGCTTTGGGTTCTTTGGACCCTCTCCTAAATCAGCGAACGGTCCAAAGCGGAGCTGCCTGGAAAAGGCTCAAGCCAGGCCTGTCCTGCCGGAATAGGCAGGGGAGGGAAGGCTTACAAGCCTTCGGTCTTGTCATCATTGTAAGCGGCGGTCAGCATCGCTGCGATAAAGAGCAGAAACACGACGATGGTGATCCAAAAGGTCGTGGACGTTAACATGAAGAGCACCTCCCGGGACTGGCGTCACGATACACAATTATTTTCTATTATACCTAAAAGCCCGGCAAATGAAAACGTCCGAATCTGTGAACAAATTGTCAGTTTACGGCTTCCGGGCCAGCTGCTTCCGGTAATCGTTCGGAGAAGAGCCGGTCAGCTTCTTGAACACCTTGCTGAAATATTTCTCATCCGAATAGCCGACCATCTCGGCCACCTGGGAAATGCGCAAACCGGGATCGCCCAGCAGCTGCTTCGCCTTCTCGATCCGGATCCGCCCCACGTAGTCGGACAGGTTCTCGTTGAACTCCTGCTTGAACTTGCGAGAAATGTATTCCCGGCTCAAGTGGTATTTATCCGCCATATCCTGCAGCGCGATATCCTGGTGATAGTGGGTCCGCAAATATTTCTCGATGTCGTAAATGACATGGTGCCCCTCCCGACCCTGGCTCTGCCGCACAAGACGGGCCAGCTCCAGAAGGCTGGCGGTGAGCTCCTGCTCCCATTTCTCCATGGAAAGGGTTCCGCTGTCGTTAAGAGGAACGATGTAGGGACGGGTCTCCTCCTGAAGCGGGCCCAGCTCGCTGTCCGTCATGCCGGGGAGCAGTTCTTTGATCCAGATGGCTTTCAGCACGTGATATTCGTCCCGCCAAAGCTCCGACTGCTCGGGGCTGATGTACGAGAGCTTGCGAACCTCCCGGAACCATTGGCCCAGTGCTTCCCGGATCTGCTCTTCGCTTCCGCTCCGGACGGCGAACCGGACCGGCTCCTCATAATCGGTAAAATGAAGCACCGGCCCGCGGAAGGCTTCCGCGCCCGGACGTTTCTCGTGGATCCAACTGCTCAGCTGCAGCAGGTTGCGCCTATCGAGAGCTTCGGCCGCCTCGCGGTAGGAATGCTGAAGGCCGGGAGGGAGAGGCTTTTCGGAGCCGAGGCCGAACTCGAACCGCCCGCCAAGCGTTCGAAAAATTCCTTCGTTGATATGGCCGAGGAGGGCGCTTGCCGTTGTCAAATCCCTCCACAAGATCAGAATGATCTCCCTTGTCGAATTCCAATGGCGGAAGGCGAAGCCCCGGTTGGTCCGCCGCAGGTACTCGTTGCAGATGTTGAGGAGCGAGAAGAAGAGCAGGTCCATCGCGGAAGCGAATTTGTCCCTCACCTTTCGATCCATGCGGTCCAGGCTCAGAATGGCCACCCGGCAGGTTTCATCCCCGGGGCGAAGGCCGAATTCCTGGTGGACGCTATCCCGGATAGAGTGATAATAAGAAGGGTCGTCAATGCATTGAGAGAACATTTTATCCCAGTATACGGGTTTGATCTGGTTGATTTCCATGCCCCTCTGCTGATTCCGCTTCCGTTCCTCGTCTTCCTTCGTCCTAGCCTCTACGGCACGCTTGACCGCCTCTTGAAGCTGATCCGGGTCCACCGGCTTCAGGATATAATCGAGCCCACCGAACTTTACCGTATTGCGGACAAAGTCGAAATCGTCGTGACCGCTGATGACAACGGCTTTGGTTCGCGGCGCGTTCGCCTGAATCCATTCCAAGAGACCGACTCCATTCATGCCCGGCATCATCATATCGGTAAACACGATCTCGGGGCTCTGCTCCTGCAGAAGCTCCACGGCCGCCTGGCCGTCGGAAGCCTCCAGAATGTCGGATATGCCATACCGTTCCCAGTCCACCAGCAGACGGATGGCATCCCGGACATGCAACTCATCATCAACAATCAAAATCTTCATATATCCTCCTCCTCGAGGGTCAGGGGAATTTCCATTTCAATACCCAAGCCTCCGCCTGCGGCCCCGGTCAGCCTCATGCCGGCCCCTTCCCCAAAAAACAGCTGGAGCCGGGAATTGACGTTAATGAAGCCGATGCTGTCCGGCGGATTCGCTCTTCCAAGAGCTCGGCCCAGCCTGTCGTTCCACGCTTCCAGCTCCTCCGGCGTCATGCCCGGTCCATTATCCGTTACCTCGATCCGCAGCCGGCTGCCTTCCCGGATCCCGCAGCGGATTCCGATCTTCTTGCCCGGGGCGGGAGAAGGGAAGCCGTGTTTGAAATAATTCTCGACAAGGGGCTGCAGGATCATTTTGGGAAGCCGCGCTTTCAGCGCCTCCGGCTCTACTTCAAAGGCCACTTGCAGGTCCTCCCCGAAGCGCTGCTGCTGCAGGTCGAGGTAAGCCTTCACGTAATCGATTTCCTGAGCCAAGGTGACGACGGACTCGCTTGTGTTCATGCTGTACCTCATCATCTTAGCCAGGGAATGGATGAGGGAGTACATCTTGCGGTCGCCGTTATGAAGCGCCAGGGTTCCGATCGACTGCAGGGCGTTGTTCAGGAAATGAGGATTGATCTGCGCCTGCAGGGCTTTCAGCTCATTCGTCTTGTTCGCGATCTCAAGCCGGTATTCCCGCAGGATCAGGTTGTTGATGGTTTCCATCATCGTACGGAAGCTTTGACCCATCCTCGCGATTTCATCCGTTCCCTGGATATCGATGTCAACCTGCAGCTGCCCGGTCTTGATCCGGTTCATATACGCCGTCAGCCGGCGGATCGGAGCGGTGAACCGGAAGGAAATGAGAATGGTGAAGGCTACGGCCACCACCAGGAACAAAACAAACACATAGGTATTGATTTGTGTTAACTGCCGTGCACTGCGGTTTAAATAGTCGTATGGGATTCTCTTCACAAGCGTCCAATGGAAATCGGGGGTCTGCATCTTCTCATAGATGACCATTCCCGAAAAGTCCCTGCTGCGGATGTCAAAGGACCCGGAGGGTGCCTCGGCCTGCTCGATCCGCTGTTCCCAATCCGGGCGGAGGATCTGGCCCTCCTGAGAGGAATCATGGCTGTAGAGCACCGTCCCCTGATCGTCCAGCAGGTACAGCTCCTCGCGGCCTTTCTCATAAAGCTGTCCGCATATTTGACGCAGCGCCTCCAGATCGAAATCGATGGCCAGGGTGCCGAGACGTTCCGCCGAAATGGCGTTGTAGATCGTCCGGTACAAGGTGATGACCTTCTGCTTCGGAATCTCAATATTAGGAGAGAGCCCGTAGCTGTGAAGCGGATGCGGGGCCTGCAGGTACACCTCCCGGCTCTGCTGGGGCATGGAATAGTCGGCCTTGCGAAAGGGGACGAAATTCTCGTTCAGCACGGCGAAGGACCACCGGTTTTTCTCCAGGAAGAGATAGACCTGGCGGATCTCCCGGCTCGAATGGGCCATCGTCTGCAGGGCGCGGTAAATTTCGTTGCGGGAGGTCAGGATGAGCTCATCGCTCTGGAGCCAGCTGTGATCGAGAATATCGAACAGCTCAAAATCGTTATAGACCGAAAGGGAGGACTGGTTCATTCTCTCCAAATAGTTTCCGATGTTCGTTCTCCCTTGGTAGAGCAGATGGGAGCTAGTCGCCACCGTTTCTTTGGAGACGGTCTCCCGGGTGTATAAATACGTAATCAGGATGGAAATCGTAATAGGGATCAACGTGGCGGCAAGCAGAAACACGATCAGCTTGCTGCGGATGCTGTTCTGGAACATGCTTTGGATCTTCCTTTGCGCGTAAGGTTTTAACCGTCTCTCCATCATAACAGGGGAGATCAATATATTCCACCTGTTACGTCACCATCGTCTGTGTCGGCGCCGCTCGGATCTTTCTATACTTGGGTAAGATAAAAGAATTGTCTAATTCACTTAAAAGGAGGGTTCCCATGAAAACCAAAAAATCTTGGATCCAGCAGTGGGTTTTTGTAGGACCTGCACTGCTGTTCTTTACCCTAATCGTAGTCATTCCGTTTCTGATGAGCATTTATTATTCTTTCACCGAATGGAACGGGGTAGCCGCGGAAGTCAAGTGGACGGGGCTCGACAACTTCAAGGCCATTATTTTTGACGATAAGGATTTTCACCGCTCCTTCTGGTTCACGGTCCGCTTCTCCGTGGCGGAAATCATCTTCACCAACCTGCTGGGCTTTCTGCTAGCTCTTCTCCTGACCCAGCACCTCAAAACGAGGAACGTTCTTCGTACCGTCTTCTTCATGCCGAACGTCATCGGGGGGCTGCTGCTCGGCTTTATTTGGCAGTTCGTGTTCGTCAAAGGCTTCGCCACGCTGGGCGAGCTGACGAATATCGGCTTCTTCCAGCTTCCATGGCTCGGGGATGAACCGACCGCCTTCTGGGGGATCGTCATCGTGTCCGTCTGGCAGGGGGCCGGGTACCTGATGGTCATCTACATCGCCGGTCTCGCCAACGTTCCGAAGGAACTGATCGAAGCGGCGAGAATCGACGGGGCGACCCGTTGGGACATGCTGAAGAGCGTCACCATTCCGCTCATTATGCCGTCGGTCACCGTCTGCTTGTTCCTGACCATCTCCTGGGCGTTCAAAATGTTCGACCTTAACCTGTCGCTTACCAAGGGCGGACCGTTCGGAGCGACCGAATCGGTGGCCATGAACATTTACCAGGAGGCGTTCCGCAACAACCGGTACGGGCTCGGAACGGCTAAAGCGCTGCTGTTCTTTATCATCGTCGCCCTCATTACCATTGTTCAAGTAAGCATCACGAAGAAGAGGGAGGTGGAGGTGTAATGGAAAACACCCGGTCCTATAACGGCCGCACTCTTCTGCTGGAGATTGTCGGCATTATCGTAGCCCTGTTGTTCCTGGTTCCTTTCTACTTCGTCATCGTGAACTCCATGAAGAACTTCGCGGAAATCGTGGCGAACACCGCCAACCTGCCGTCGTCGTTCTATCTGGACAACTACACGAAGGTATGGAAAATCATGAACTACCCGAAGGCGTTCACCAACTCGCTGCTCATTACGGTGTTTGCGAACATCGGGCTTGTGATCATCAGCTCCATGGCGGCTTACCGTCTGGTGCGGTCCCCGTCCAAGTTCAACAACCTGCTGTTTGCCGCCTTTGTCGCGGCGATGGTTATTCCGTTTCAGTCGATCATGATCCCGCTCGTCAAGGTGGCGGATAAGGCCGGTCTGATGGACAGCATCCCGGGCCTCGTCATCTGTTACTTCGGCTTCGGGGTATCGCTCAACCTGTTCCTGTACCACGGCTTCATCAAGTCGATTCCGCGTGAGATAGAGGAATCCGCCACAGTGGACGGCTCGTCTCCTTACGGAGTTTTCTGGAGAATCATTTTCCCTCTGCTGAAGCCGATGACCGTCACGATCATTCTGCTCAACACCCTGTGGATATGGAACGATTACCTGCTTCCGTCCCTCGTGCTGACCAGCCCGGGACACCGGACCATTCCGCTGTCGACCTTCTCCTTCTTCGGGCAGTACACGAAGCAGTGGGATTTGGCTCTGGCGGGTCTCGTGCTTGGGGTTATCCCGGTTGTCCTTTTCTTCCTGGCTCTGCAGCGCCATATTATTGAGGGTATTACGGCGGGGTCGGTTAAAGGCTAACAGAATTTGGGTAATAAAAAGACGACTGCGGGGGATACTACCCCCAGCCGTCAAAAAATTACACCTGAAGCATCAATATCTTCGGTGTAAGAGTAAGAAAACGTTTTCTACAATGTAGATAGCCTTAACAGGGTGATCACAAAAGGGAGGAACTACAATGAACAAAAAGCTTGGGTTGGTCGGAATGTCCCTCGTGCTGATGGGCGGGGTGCTGGCCGGCTGTGGAAACAAAGACAATGCGGGGCCTGCGAATACCGGCGGCGGGACGAATGCCGGGGGCGGCAAGAACGTTACCTTGAAGATGTTCCAGTTTAAAGTTGAAATCGCCGACCCGCTTAACAAACTGGTCGAAGAATACCAGAAGGAAACCGGCGTCAAAATTCAAGTGGAAACGGTTGGCGGCGGCTCCGACTACGGTGCGGCATTGAAGGCCAAGTTCAACTCGGGCGACAAGCCGGATATTTTCAACGTCGGGGGCTTCTCCGATCTTGATCTGTGGCAGGAGAACCTGGAGGATCTGTCCGGCGAGCCTTGGGTGAAGAACCTGGCGAAGGGCGCGGAAGAGCCGATGACCAAAGGCGGCAAGCTGTACGGCATGCCGGTCGGGATCGAAGGCTACGGCTTCCAGTACAACAAAGACCTGTTCGCCAAGGCCGGGATCACCGAGCTGCCTAAGACGTTGACCCAGCTTGAGGAAGCCGCCAAGAAGCTTCAAGCGGCCGGCATCACTCCATTCGAGAACGGCTACGGCGAGTGGTGGGTCCTTGGGAACCACTTCGTGAACCTGCCGTTTGCCTTCCAGCCGGATCCGAACAAATTTATCGAGGGCCTGAACAAAGGCACCGAGAAATTTGCCGGCAACGCCCAGTTCGAGAACTGGATGAAGCTGTTTGACCTGACCCTGAAGTACGGCAACAAGAACCCGCTGCAGACCGACTATAAGACTCAAGTCACCGAATTTGCCACCGGCAAAGCGGCTATGACGCAGCAGGGCAACTGGACGCAGCTGCAGCTCACGCAGACGAATCCGGATCTGAAAGTCGGCTTCCTGCCGATGCCGATCAGCGATGATCCTGCCGCCAATGACAAGCTGTTTGTCGGCGTACCGAACAACTGGGTCGTGAACAAGAATTCGGCAAACAAGGAAGAAGCGAAGAAGTTCCTGAACTGGCTCGCCACTTCCGAAACGGGTAAGAAATACATCACCAACGAATTCAAGTTCATTCCGGCCTTCACCAACATTCCGGTAGACGAGAAGGTTCTCGGACCGCTTGCCGCCGACATCAACAAATATGTGAAGGACGGCAAAGTCCTCAGCTGGAACTGGTTCAAGTTCCCTGGCGGCGAAGCTTCCAGTAAGAAATTCGGGGATTCCATGCAGGCTTATGTAGCCCAGAAGAAGAACAAGGACCAGCTCCTGGCGGATTTCCAAGCCACTTGGGACGGTCTTAAAAAGAAATAACGCTTGATGCCAAAAGCACCCGGGAAAACGGTCCCGGGTGCTTTTCTTTTGGGGAGCGGTTGGAAACGGGCGGGTCAAGAGAGAAGCCGGCGGAACCAGCCGGCTGCCGGCCGAAGAATCTTGCGGTGAGCCCACCGGAGGAGCGGCTGAATGAGAGTACGCCAGATCCAGCGGAGAGGGTAATAGACCCCATGAAGCCAGACCCACCGGATGGGGTAGTAGACCAAATGCAGCCACAGCCAGCGGATCCCGCGGAAAAGCTGAAGGACGACCGTCCGGCTGAACCGGGCTGCCGGCAGCAGCACTTCATAGTAAAGCCAGCGGAGGACGTGCTTCCACAGAAAACGCAGGGGAAGATACAGGCCGTAATACAGGAAAGGATAAAGCACCCGATCCCAAAGCCAAACCGCCAGGGGAACCGCAAGCTCTTTCCATACCCAAGAGAGGACGGGCTGTACGATATTACGCCAAACCCATTCGGCCGGCACGGCGAACCCATAATGCCAGATCGGTTTCAAGATATAACGGCCGATGAACTCCGCCACAGGAAGCAGGACGTTCCGGCCGAGCCAGGACAAGGGGACGGCCAGCAGATAAGTCAATAGAACAAGAAGAACTCGGTATATCAGATAGAAAGGAAAGTATACCAAGAAGAATAAGCCTCGGAACAAGTACTTGATGCCCGATTCGACTGTTATCACAAGGGAGGTCTCCTTTCGCTTGAAGTCCGTATCCTTCTATACCCTTCTTACCGGCAAAAGGTTTCATTTTCAGCCGTCCGACGGATGGACGAAGCCGCACCGGGCTGTGGTAAAATGAGGGAAAAGCTGGTGGGCGGAGCATGGTCCATGACCCAAAAGGAACCGCCAGATAAACCGGTTGGCCATCTCTTGACCCTTCCCTAAGGTCATGATTTATCTTGGAGAAAGAGAAGCGGTTTTCTTCTTTCCCGCCGGTTAAGCATCGCCATTCATTTAGTGGCAAGGAGTGATGAATTTGTTCAAGCTTTTTCGGTTTGCGGAGCCGTACCGGTATGGGATTGCCGTGACGGTTGTCCTGATGTTTCTCCAGTCGATCGCCCAGCTGTATCTGCCTACCCTTATGGCCGATATCGTGGATGTCGGGATCGTGAATGGCGACAGCGGCTATATATGGGGGACGGGCGCCTGGATGCTTCTCATCGCGGCTGCCGGAACCGCCTGCAATGTGACCGCGGGCCTGCTTTCAGCCAAGACGGCGACCGGGTTCGGGCAGATTGTCCGAAGCCGGGTTTTCGGTCAGGTCGAGCGGTTCTCCCTGCAGGAATTCGATACGTTCGGGACGGCCTCCCTGATTACCCGGACGACGAACGACATTACCCAGGTACAGCAGGTGCTGTTCATGATGCTTCGAATGTTTCTGAGCGCTCCGCTGATGATCGTGGGAGGCCTGGTCATGGCCTTCTCGAAGGACGCCAGACTGGCGCTTATCCTCGTCACCGTCATCCCTCTTCTCGTCGGGGTCATAGTCTTTGTGGCGGCCAAAGGAATTCCGTTATTCCGGGCCATGCAGCAGAAGCTGGATCGGCTGAATCTCGTTCTGAGGGAGAATCTGACGGGGATCCGCGTCATCCGCGCCTTCAACCGCACGGAGCAGGAGCGGGACCGCTTTGCCGCGGCGAATGCCGATCTGACGGCCACCGCCATGCGGGTGACGCGGATCATGTCGACGATTTTTCCGGTCATGCTCCTGCTGCTTAACCTGTCGATCGTGGCGATTATGTGGTTCGGGAGTATCCGGGTGGACAGCGGAAGCATCCAGGTCGGCGATCTGATTGCTTTTATTCAGTACGCTTCGCAAATCCTATTCTCGCTGACGATGGTTTCGATGATGTTCATGATGATTCCCCGCGCCTCCGCCTCCGCCGTCCGGATACAGGAGGTACTGGAGGTGAAACCGGCGATATTCGATGCTCCGGACGCCGGCTCCGCGGACGGGCTTGAAGGCCGGGTGGAATTCGAGGATGTCACCTTCCGTTATCCGGGAGCGGAGCAGCCCGCCGTCCGCGCCCTCTCCTTCACCGCACGGCCTGGTGAAGTGACCGCGATCATCGGAGGAACGGGCTCAGGCAAATCGACGATCCTTCACCTGCTCATGCGCTTCTATGAGACCGATGCCGGCACGATTAAGATCGGAGGAAGGGACATCCGCAAGCTGTCCCAGGAAGAGCTGAGAGGGATGATCGGCTTCGTTCCCCAGAAGGCGGTTCTGTTCTCGGGAACGGTGGAAGGCAACATCCGTTTCGGCCGGGAGAACGCCGGGCCGGATGAAATCGAACAGGCGGCGGAGGTGGCCCAGGCCCAAGAGTTCGTGGAGGGACTCGAGGGGCGGTTCGGGGCGGCCGTCTCGCAGGGGGGATCCAATTTATCGGGCGGCCAGAAGCAGCGGCTGTCGATAGCCCGCGCTTTGATCCGCAAGCCTTCCGTGTATGTCTTTGACGACAGTTTCTCGGCGCTTGACTTTCGCACGGACGCGAAGCTGAGAGCCGCCCTCCAGGAGGAGACGGCCGAGGCGGCGGTGATGATCGTTGCCCAGCGGGTGAGCACCATCATGAAGGCCGACCGCATTCTGGTGCTGGATGAGGGTGAGCTGGCCGGCTCCGGGACTCACGAGGAGCTCATGAGAACGTGCCGGGTTTACCGGGAGATCGTCCAATCCCAGCTGTCGGAGGAGGAGAGCGCATGAGCGGACATCCGCAGGGACAAGGAAGCCGGGGCCCCGGTTCAGGAGGCGGGCCGGCGCGGCCGGGTCAGCCGCAGGCGGGGGGCCCGGGGCCGGGCTTCGGACGGGGACCGATGGGCTTCGGCATGCCCGTGCAGAAGGCGAAGGACGCCAAAGGGGCGATGCGGCGGCTCATCGGGTATTTGAAGGAACGGCGGACCCAGCTGCTGATCGTTCTGGCCGCGGCTGTTCTGAGCACGGTCTTCGGCATTGTGAGCCCGAAGATTATGGGGAAGGTCACTACCCGGCTTTTTGAAGGGGCCATGCTTGGCCGGCTGGGGGCGGCGATCGATTTCCACTTCATTGCGAGTATTCTGCTGCTTCTCGTCGGTCTATACGCGCTGAGCGCCCTGTTTACCTTCGTTCAGCAATATCTGGTGGCGGGAATCGCCCAGAAGGTGGTTTTCGCCATGCGCCGCGATGTGCAGGAGAAGCTGGCCCGGCTGCCGCTGAATTATTTTGACAGCCGGACCCATGGGGAAATTCTCTCCCGGGCGACCAATGACGTGGATAACATCGGCAATACGCTCCAGCAGGTATTGTCGCAGTTCATCTCTTCCCTCGTGCTGCTGGTCGGGGTTCTGGTCATGATGCTGACGATCAGTCCGCTGCTCACCCTCATCACGCTCGTCACCCTTCCCCTCAGCGTGCTGGTGACGAAGAAAATCGCTTCCCGATCCCAGCGATATTTTGCCGAGCAGCAGAAGACGATCGGGGAATTGAACGGACACGTGGAAGAAATGTATTCCGGTCATACCATCGTCAAAGCCTTCGGCTATGAGAAGCGCTCGGTGGAGCGTTTCGACGCCATCAACGGGAAGCTGTACGACGCCGGCTGGCGGGCCCAATTTGTGTCCGGCATCATCATGCCGCTCATGATGTTCATCGGAAACATCGGCTATGTCCTTGTGGCGGTGGTCGGGGGAATCATGGTCACCCGGCAGGCGGTGGCGATCGGGGATGTGCAGGCCTTCATCCAGTACTCCCAGCAGTTCACGATGCCGATCACGCAGGTGGCGAACATTGCGAACCTGATCCAGTCGGCGCTTGCCTCGGCGGAGCGGGTGTTCGAGCTCCTGGACGAGAAGGAAGAGCGGCCGGAGCCGGCAGCGGCTCCATCCCTGCCGAAGCCGCAGGGCCGGGTCGTCTTCCGCAACGTATCCTTCGGCTACAAGGAAGACGCGCCCCTTATCGAAGGGATGAACCTTGAGATTGCTCCGGGCCAAACGGTGGCCATCGTCGGACCGACCGGAGCCGGCAAGACGACGCTCGTCAACCTGCTGATGCGCTTCTATGAGCTGGACGGGGGCTCGATCGCCATCGACGGCGTCGATATCCGCGAGCTTAAGCGCAGCCAGCTCCGCGGGCTGTTCGGCATGGTGCTGCAGGACACGTGGCTGTTCAACGGGACGATCCGGGACAACATCGCCTTCGGGCGGACCGGCTCGACCGAAAGCGAGGTCGTCTCGGCCGCGAAGGCGGCGTATGCGGATCATTTTATCCGCACGCTCCCGGACGGCTATGACACGGTGCTGAACGAGGAGGCGACCAACCTGTCCCAGGGCCAGAAGCAGCTGCTCACCATCGCGCGCGCCATTCTGGCCGACCCGGCCATCCTCATTCTCGATGAGGCGACGAGCAGTGTCGATACGCGGACCGAGGTACATATCCAGCAGGCGATGACCGAGCTTAGGAAGGGCCGCACGAGCTTCGTCATCGCCCACCGGCTGTCCACGATCCGGGATGCGGATCTCATCCTGGTGATGAACCATGGCCGGGTGATCGAGCGCGGGACCCATGAAGAGCTGCTGGCCCGCGGCGGGTTCTATACGGAGCTGTATGAAAGCCAGTTTACGGGAGGTAGACGGAACAAAGCCGTGTAAGCCTTTTGGTTCGTCCCTCTCCTTCCCTTCCCGATAAGCCGTCCGGCATTCCGCCGGACGGCTTTTTGCCAAGTGCAGACACCTATCCGCATGCCCGGCTATACACTATAAAGAAAACAAATGGAGTCCATAAGAAAAGACTTTACAAAACCTTTCCAATCGTCATATAATTCCTATATACTTACTCGGGATTATGGGGTGTTAACGTTTATGGAAATTCATATTGTCCTCATCGGTTTACTGGTTGGGCTTCTTGTCGGCTTAACCGGGGTAGGCGGCGCTTCTTTGTTAACTCCCATTCTGATTCTGGCCAACGTCAATCCAACCATCGCCGTAGGAACCGATCTCTTCTACAATTCGATCACGAAGCTGTTTGGAACCTACCAGCACTTCAAGCAGAAATCGGTCAATCTCCAACTGGTCAAATATTTGGCCATGGGCAGCATTCCCGGTGCCGTCATCGCCATTACCCTGCTTAAGGTGTTCGAATCGTTCTATCATAACCAGGAAAGCATCATCAAGCATGCCCTTGGCGTGGTCCTGATCATCGTCGCGCTGGCCACCATCTTCCGTCAGCTGTTCCAGCATAAAATCAAGGAAAGCTCCATCCAGACGAAGCCGATCGAGGAAAAAAAGCTGCTGACCATCCTTACCGGGGCGCTCCTCGGCTTTATCGTCGGCTTGACCTCCATCGGCTCGGGCTCCCTCTTCGCCATTCTAATGATCTACTTCTTCCGCATGACCGCAGCCGAAGTGGTAGGAACGGATATCGCTCACGCCTTTCTGCTTGTGACCGTGGCCGGGCTGCTTCATGCGGGACTGGGGCACGTCGACTACGGGCTCGCCATCAACCTTCTCGTCGGTTCCATCCCTGGCGTGCTGGCGGGCAGCTACTTCTCCGCCAAGGTCCCTCCCCGCCCGCTCCGAACGATTATGGCCGGACTGATCTTCATCAGCGGGCTGAAGCTCATTTAATAGAAACACCTCGAAAGCCGCTGAATCCGGGATTCAGCGGCTTTCGTTTGGGTATAGTATGATGTTGGGCAAAATAAGCTTACGCTTAAATAAGTGCGCAGAAAAAGAGACGCGCCCAAAAAGGCCGTGACCGCATAAGGGGGTTCAACTTCATGCAGTATGATTGCATCATTGTCGGCGGTGGGATTGCCGGGCTCCAGGCGGCGGTTCAGCTCGGGCGCTACACGAAGCACAAGGTGCTCGTCATTGACTCGGGCTACGGCCGCTCTACCTTGTGCCGCCGCTATCACAATGTGCTGGGCTGGCCGGATGGGGTTTCGGGAGAGCATCTGCGGGAAACCGGACGCAAGCAGGCAGGCAGTCTCGGGGTCCAGTTCGCGGAGGATACGGTCGTATCCGCCAGCCGCGAGGACACCGGCTTCTCCCTCGCCGGCCGCTCTGGCGGCGCCTACTCGGCCCGCACGCTCCTGCTCGCCACGGGCTTGCTGGACCGGTTCCCGGAACTGCCCGGACTCGTCCCCTGCTTCGGCCGGACGGTCTACGTCTGCCCGGACTGTGACAGCTTCGAGGTCCGCCACCGGAGGACCGTGGTGCTCGGGGCCGGAGACGTCGGGGCCAACATGGCGTTTACCCTGTCGGAGCGGACTAGCGAGCTGACCTACATCAACCATGACGGCACGCCGGTCTCCGAAGAAGCGCTCGGCCGCCTGAAGGAGCTCGGGATCGGGTACCGCGAGGAGCCGATCAGCCGAATCGAGACCAAGGGTGACGGCGAAATCACCGCGGCGGTGCTCGAATCGGGCGAACGGATCGAGGCGGAGCGCGGCTTCATAGCCTTCGGCGGCAACGAGGTCAAGTCGGAGCTCGCCAAGCAGCTCGGCGTCGAGAGGCTCGAGAACAAGCATGTTCCGGCTGATCCCCGCACGAAGATGACCAACGTGCCGAACGTATGGGTCGCGGGAGATTTGGGCGTCCATGCCGAGCAGCTCACCATCGCCATGGGCGAAGGGGCCCTGGCTGCGATCTGGATTCACAAAACCCTCTGCCAGATGGATGGGCGGTAGTGCCTTATCCGGTCACTTAATTACCGATAAGGCAGTGGGGAATCTATAAGTCTATTCTATGGGGGAAGGAAGCCTTTTATTCCTTCCTTTTTTGCTTTTCGCTAGAACCGGTTCGGTAAGAGCGGGAGGGGCGGGCAGGGCGGAAACCCCGCCTCTGCGCTGAAGCACCTGCCTAAGCACTTCCTCGTATTGCACCAGAGCTTCTTCTCCTAGTGGCGTCAGCTCATAGATTCCCCGGCTGACCCTCCGGAACCAAAGGTAGTAATTGTCCTGCAGCAGGAGGGTGATCTTGGGATTGCCCGTCCACTCCCGAAGAAGCTTCGTGGAGCTGGGACCGTTCACCTTCAGGTGATGGGCGCAGTGGAGTGCTTTTTCCCGGTACGCCGTCATCAGCTTGCGCCGGGTGCTGCCCCCTGTATTGTAATCCCCGCTGCGTTCCTTGAACTCGAGCAGCAGGCGTTCCGTGCTCTTCTTGCGGAGGGCGGGCGTATAAGGCACCGGGTCGCACAGCACCTCAACGGCCGGCTTCCGGCGGGTGTAGAACCGGACGGTGATCAGCCCGAGCCCGAGCATCCGGCACAGCCGCTGAAGGTCATTCCACTTAAGGTTATGAGGAGCCCGTCCCTTGGCGTTCTGCTCCACGGCCACATAGACGCGGGTGGACTGCTTCAGCCGGTCGATTCCCTGGATCAGCAGGGGAAGGGTGAAGGTGCGCTTCAGCTCCACCAGCACCGGCTCCTCCTCGCCCCGCAGAGCGACCAGATCGCAGTGCCGGACCTCGCTCTTGACCTCATAGCCCATCCGTTCGAAAAATTCCTTCACCGGTCCGTACAGCTCGGTTTCGCTCTTGATGGCCACTTACGGACTCTCCTTTCGTCATGTTTGTCCTTCCATTATAGCACAGGAACAGGAGTTCCCGGGCTGGCTCGCGGGACTCGGCCTTTCGGGTTCCGCCGATTCGTCCTCCTACCGCGTATTCCTCGAGCGGCTTGTCTGGCATTCCCGCTTGTCCGCGGGAACAAGGCGGCACGCACCTCAGCTTGTCCGCCTGGTTGGAGACAAGACTTTTTTCTGAAGGATGCCCAACCCCGCATCAGGCTTGGCTTTCGGGGGAAACCGGGAACAGCGGAAAGGGAAAAAGAAGGGCCCGGGCATGATTTAAGGTCAACATCTGCCTACGGGCTGCATAGGTATTAATACGTTGACTTATCTTGAGCAGGACGAGAGGAGGCTACCATGGACATTTTCCAGAAGATTGCCGAGCATCGGTCGGAAAATGCCAGGCTGGCGTGGAATGGGACCTTTGCGGAATATATCGAGAAGGTCAGAAAGCAGCCGGGTTTGGCAATGACCGCACATTCACGCGTTTATCAGATGATCGCTTCCCAAGGCTTGGAAGAGGAACATGGACAAACCAAATATAAGTTCTTCGAGAAGGAAATCTTTGGGCTTGACCGAGCCATCGAGAAGCTGGTCGAAGAATACTTCCACTCGGCGGCACGCCGGTTGGACGTCCGTAAACGCATCCTGCTGCTGATGGGTCCGGTCAGCGGGGGGAAATCCACCATTGTTACGCTGCTGAAGAGGGGGCTTGAGCAGTTTTCGCGTACCGACGAAGGGGCCGTCTATGCCATCCAGGGCTGCCCGATGCACGAGGAGCCGCTGCATCTTATTCCGGATGATCTGCGTCCCGAGATCGAGCGGGAGCTCGGGGTTAAGATCGAGGGAACACTATGCCCCTCCTGCCAGATGAGGCTCCGCACGGAGTACGACAACCGGATCGAGCTCGTGCCGGTCGAGAGAGTGGTCATTTCCGAAGGGAACCGCATCGGGATCGGTACCTTCAGCCCGTCGGACCCGAAATCCCAGGATATCGCCGACCTGACGGGAAGCATCGACTTCTCGACCATTACCGAATTCGGCTCGGAATCCGATCCGCGCGCTTACCGGTTCGATGGGGAGCTGAACAAGGCGAACCGGGGGATTATGGAGTTCCAGGAGATGCTGAAGTGCGACGAGAAGTTTCTGTGGAACCTGCTGTCTCTCACGCAGGAAGGCAACTTCAAGGCCGGGCGCTTTGCCCTGATTTCCGCCGACGAGCTCATTATCGCTCACACGAACGAATCCGAGTACAAGTCGTTTATTGCGAACAAGAAGAACGAAGCGCTGCAGTCCCGGATGATCGTTATGCCGATTCCGTACAACCTGAAGGTATCCGACGAAGAGAAGATTTACACGAAGCTGATCGGGCAGAGCGACATGGGGTACATTCATATGGCTCCGCATGCGCTTAAGGCGGCCTCCATCTTCTCCATTCTGACGAGGCTGAAGGAAACGAAGAAGCAGGGCATGGATCTGGTCAAAAAGATGCGCATGTACGACGGGGAAGCGATCGAGGGCTACAAGGAAGCGGACCTGAAGGAAATGCAGAACGAATACCTTGAGGAAGGCATGTCGGGCATCGACCCGCGGTATGTCATCAACCGCATCTCAAGCGCCCTGATCCGCCAGGACGTGGAGTGCATGAACGCCCTGGACGTCCTCCGCGCCATCAAGGACGGCCTTGACCAGCACCCGTCCATCACGAAAGACGAGCGCGAGCGGTACTTGAATTTCATCTCTATCGCCCGTAAGGAATACGACGAGCTCGCCAAGAAGGAAATCCAGAAGGCCTTCGTCTATTCCTTCGAAGAGTCGGCCAAAACATTGTTCGAGAACTACCTCGACAATATTGAGGCTTACTGCAACTGGGGCAAAATCAAGGACCCGCTCACCGGCGAAACCATGGACCCGGATGAGCGCCTCATGCGCTCGATCGAAGAGCAGATCGGCGTGTCGGAGAACGCCAAGAAGGCTTTCCGCGAAGAGATTCTCATCCGCATGTCCTCGTACTCCCGCAAGGGCAAGAAGTTCGACTACAGCACCCACGAGCGTCTGCGGGAGGCGATCGAGAAGAAGCTGTTCGCCGATCTAAAGGACATCGTGAAGATCACTACGTCCACGAAGACGCCGGATGAGCGGCAGTTGAAGCGGATCAACGAAGTGACCGCCCGCCTCATCGAGAATCACGGCTACTGCCCGGTATGCGCGAACGAGCTGCTGCGGTATGTGGGGAGTTTGTTGAACCGGTAAAACCGTAGTCGTCCTGTCCTCCCATTAAAGCATGCCGGAAGGGGAAACCCGGAAGGCATGCTTTTTTGCGTGCGGCCGATCCTGCTCCCGTAGGATTTCCCTTACCAAGCTTCAGCGCCATGGCCGACCGAGTGACCGGAAAGGGAGGGCTGAACTTATTTATCGCCCTGTACCTTCTTACGATAATCGTTTGGCGTCATGCCGGTTTCCCGCTTGAACAGAACGCTCATGTACTCCGCATGCTTAAAGCCGATCCTCTCGGCAATATAGGGGAGGGTAAGGTCCGTGTCGGTTAGAAATTGCTTGATCAGCTTGATCTTCATCTCCATGTGCATGCGATGCGGAGTTCGGCCCAGGGCACGCTGGAACCGCGCTTCCAAGGATCGGCGTGAGGCAGGCAGTTCCGTCAGCAGCTTGTCCATGCTTATGTTCTCGTAGAGGTGGCTGCGAATGAGCCGGACCGTATCCGCTACGAGCGGGTCCTTTACGGCAGTGACATCGGTAGAGACGCGCGGCGCCACATCCAGCGGCGGGATCGAGGTGATGCCAGGTTGGTGGGGTTCCCCCTTCATCATACGGTCCAGCAGAGCGGCTGCCTGATAACCTGTTGCCAGAGTGTCGGGAATAATACTGCTGAGTGGAGGAGCCGATAAGCTGCACAGAAGCTCATCGTTATCGACGCTGATCACCGCCGCCTGGTCAGGAACGAACACACGGGCCTGTCTGCATACGTCCAGCAGCTTCTGTCCTAACATGTCGTAACTGACGAAGATGCCGACCGGCTTAGGCAATTCCCGGATCCACGAGATCATCGCTTGATGCTCCTTATTCCAAGCCTCCTGGGCCTCCACCTCATAGACATAGCAAGGATAACCCGCACGCTGGGCCTCTTGGATAAAATGCTCTCTCCTATGGACAGACCAGGGGAACCGCGGATCTCCGCAAAAGGCGAATTGCTTAAACCCTCGTTCCTGCAGATGGGAGAAGGCCATCCTCGCAATGGCCAGATCATCCGTCTCCAGGCAGGGCAGCTCAGGCAGGAGACGGTGTGAGCTTAGATCGACCGTTGGCACAGCGGTTTGGCGTACGTATTCCGCCACGGCTTCATTCTCAATACGCGCGATGATCCCGTCGCCTTGCCAATGCGTTGCCCATGGCATGACGCCCTGTCCTCGGCTGTGCTCATTCAGGTACAGAGACCAGGAGTGATGCTCACCGATATAGGAGCGGATTCCCCGCAGCAGCCCCCGGGCGTATTCATTGGACGTCTCGATCAACAGGGCAACATGGCGCTTCGGCGTTCGCTTCCCTGGAGACTCATCTAATAAACGCAATAGAAACCCCCCACGCTTTCTAATGAAATCCATTACTGTGATTATAAACGGTAAATATTTTGACGAACAGCCATGGTGAAAAATCTCAATATGTTTGCAAGAATGCTCATTTTCAATCGGCAGCCGTTGCCTTATAGTGGGGCTAGTAGAGCAGCTGCAGGAGGTAGAAGGCCTTGAGCGATAAAATTAGAATAGCCCTTGTTGGACTCGGATTTGGAGCTGAATTCATTCCCATCTATCAGAATCATCCTCATACCGAGCTATATGCCATAGGCCAGCGATCCGCTGACAGCTTGCATCGGATCGGCGAGCACTTCGGCGTTCCCGTCCGCTATACAAGCTATGAAGAGCTCCTTCAGGATCCGAACATTGATGCGGTTCATCTTAACTCGCCTATCTCCCTTCATGCTGAACAATCGATCGCAGCGCTCCTTGCAGGCAAGCATGTAGCCTGTACCGTGCCCATGGCCACCTCTATCGAGGATTGCCGGAGTATCCTAGAGGCGCAGCAGGCATCAGGAAAGAAGTATATGATGATGGAAACGGCTGTATATACAAGGGAGTTTCTCTTCCTTAAGCACCTTCGCGACCATGGGGAATTGGGACGGATCCAGTTCATGCGGGGGGCCCATCAGCAGGAAATGGCCGGCTGGCCCGGGTACTGGGAAGGCTTGCCGCCTATGCACTACGCCACACATGCCGTAAGTCCGCTGCTCGCTCTTGCCAATAAGGAAGCGGAGCTGGTCTATTGTCTCGGCTCCGGCAGGATTGCCGAGCGGTTGGCTGCTAAGTATCAATCGCCCTTCGCCGTAGAGACGGCGCTGTTCCGGCTTCGGGATTCCGATCTCGCGGTAGAGGTAACCCGTTCCCTATTCGAGACATCGCGTGAATATATCGAGAGCTTCGATGTGTATGCCGATCAGGTCAGCTTCGAATGGCAGCAGCTTGAGGGGGAGCAGCCGGTTCTCTTCCATGGGGAAGAGGGGAAGCGCATTGTCATTCCCGACTTTGCGCACCTGCTCCCGGAAAACATCCGCCGATTCACAACCCAAGGGGTCTATGATGCGGATACTAACCAGCATCTGTCCTTTAAACAGGGCAGCGGCCATGGCGGCTCCCATCCGCATCTTGCCCATGAGTTTATCATGAGCATCGTGGAGGATAGGGCGCCTTTCCCGGATGTCTACACGTCCGCGAACTGGACCTGTGCGGGATTGTGTGCCCATGAATCGGCCTTAAGGAACGGCGAACCCGTCAGGCTTCCGGAATTCCGATAATAGAGAGGGGTAACCTGATGACTTCTATACAAGGGAAGACGGTAGAGAACCAGCACCTCGTGGTCCGCCATTCGCAGCACATGCTTTCGATTTACCGCCGGGGGGCCGAGGCACCTTTGCTTACCCAGCAGGCTCATCCTAACCGCCGTCCGTACCTTCACCCGATCGCGGCACCGGATGGAAGAGGAGTGCTCACAGAGGACGCGCCCGCTCACCATCCCTGGCAGCATGGCTTGTATGTGGGCCTAAATCAAGTCAATAACTGGGGCTTCTGGACAGAGGGATTAACGAATTCGCCGAATGACGGCACCTTTCACCCCGAGGGGATCTCGGATGTTCAGCTGGCTGACAACGAAGCCGGCTGGGTTGTGAAGACGGCGTGGTGTGAACCGGCGGGCGATCGGCTGCTTACCGAGCGCCAGAGCTGGAGCCTGCGAGATCGGAACACGGTATACGAGCTTGACCTCGAGTGGACTCTTACAGCGGAGAAAGCCATTACGTTTGGGTCCTATTCGTATGGAGGCTTATTCCTTCGGATGCCTTACCGGGAGGACCAAGGCGGAAGCTTCTTGAGCAGCAACGGATTGAGCAAGGAGGAAGCGGACGGTCAGCGTGCCAGATGGGCGGCTGTCAGCATGCGCGTGGAGGGGCGTGACGATTACGCTGGCATGGCCATCCTGGATCATGACGAGAATGAGGAACATCCTTCTCCCTGGAGAGTGGATGGGCAGCTGGGCATTTCCCCAAGCCGATGCATAGCGGGTGCCTGGAGCTTGGCAAAGGGAGAGAGCAAGCGGTCTCGATACCGGATCTATCTATTCTGCGGAGCTAGGGAAGCAGCGGAGATGGAAGCCAATTGGAGAAGGTATACAGGAGGAGAGCATAAATGAGAAGCGTAATCGTGGTTCATCCCGATTTTGACGGAACGTGGCCTTTCGTCGCGGATCATTTCCATAAGCTGCTGGTGCAGGACGGCGAGGCGGAGCTGATCCGATTGTCCGCAGACGAAACGAGGGGGATTGGGGAAATCATTCCGGATCCCGCCAGTGTAGTCCGGCTCATTTCGCTGAAGGCGCGGGTAGACCTGACTTGTCTGGAGGCGCTTACGGCGCTGGAGGAGGTCGTGTTCACGACCGAGTATAGCACCACGCCGGAACCGCAAATGAGCGAACGGCTGAAGGAACGGGGGATCCGGTGCTACAGCCAGCCCACGGAGGGCTTCTGGGGACAATCTGTCAGCGAATTTGCTCTGGCGCTTACCCTCTGCGGACTGCGAAGAATCCCTCAAACTCATCATGAGATCATCACGAGCTTGCAGCCGTGGGATTATGATCCGCCGGAGGGAGTGGGCAAGCCAGGGGCCAGGGGGGTACAGTTCGGAGACGATACCCGCTTCGCCAACGGCACCGTAGAGGGCAAGCGCATACGGATTGTTGGGGCGGGGAATATTGCAAGCCGTTACGCCAGCTTCGTCCATATGCTAGGTGCAGATGTCGCGATGTGGGATCCCTATGCAAGTGAGCCGTGCTTTCACCGGGCCGGCGCCCGCAAGGAGTGGCATCTGGACCGATTGGTCCGGGATGCGGAGATTTTTGTTCCCATGGTCCCGCTGACCGATCAGACGGGAGGACTGGTCACCGCGGAGCTGATCCGCGCGGTGCCGCAGGGAGCGTTGGTGGTGCTTGCGACCCGTGCGAAGATTTGCGATATGGAGGAGCTGCGCAGAAGGGTTCTTGCCGATGAGCTCAGTTTAGCGGCTGACGTTTTTGATATCGAGCCCCTGCCGCTGAATGACCCGCTGCTTGGCCGGCATAATGTGGTGCATACCCCCCATAATGCAGGCAGAACGAAGGAAGCCAATGAGCAGTTTGCCCTCAAGCTTTATGAGCAATTTTTGCCGCGACAGTCAACTAAATAGGTGACTATCGTCAAACAGCCCTCATCTTGTAATCAAGATGGGGGTTTTTTGGCGATTGCTGTGCAAGAAGCTTCCCATCCCACCCCAGCTGCGCCGTATACGGGTCGGAAGCTCCGCTTAGAGCTTCTCATCCGCCTGCTGGGGGCGGAAAGCCGATCTTTTTCTACCCTGCTCCAGATGGGATTCCCCTTACCGAAAGCGGTTGCTCCCGATAGAATGAAGACAGACCATACAAACAACACTAGAGACTAACCAGGGAGGTTACACCTTATGAATAAAGTGGTGAAATGGGGGGCGCCCGTCCTTCTTACCGCATCCTTGCTGACCGCCTGCGGCAGCGGAGCGGCCGACACGGAGCAGGGAGCTTCGGGTAACGGAGCCGGAGAGAAAGTAAAGCTTACCGTCTGGCATAACTGGACCGGACAAGACGCCAAGGCGATCGCCATGAGAGGCATCCTGGACGATTTCAAAGCCAAGCATCCCAACGTTGACCTGGAAGTGGAAGGACTGCCGACCGACGGCTTGAAGACAAGACTCCGCACGGTAGCCGCGGCGGATGAAATGCCGGACCTCTTCGTCATGTGGCCGGATGCGATGACCAAGGAGTTCGTCAGCGGCGGTCTGCTGCAGCCTATCGACGATTACCTGAACAGCAAGCCGGACTGGAAGAACAACTTCATTCCGAACGCGCTAGACGGCTACACGGTGGACGGCAAGACGTATTCCGTTCCGATGAACCTGGCTCCAAGCTCCTTCATTTATTACAACCAGGCCATTTTCGACAAATACGGGGTTAAGGTACCGAAGACATGGGACGAGCTTAAAGCCGCCATCGATACGTTCAACAAGAACAACGTCATTCCCGTGGCGCTCGGCAACAAAGCCAACTGGGTCGTGCAATCCACCATCTTCAGCACCATTGCCGACCGCGTGACCGGGACGGACTGGTTCCTGAAGGCCGCCAAGCAGGACGGGGCGAAATTCACCGATCCGGAATTCGTGAAGGCCCTCACGGTGCTTCAGGATCTCGGTAAGTCCAAAGCCTTCCAGGACGGCTTCAACAGCATCGACGAGAACCAGATGATCCAGCTCTACAACCAGGGCAAAGCCGCGATGTTCATGGACGGCGGCTGGGCTCTCGCGAACCTCGTGAAGACGGCGCCTAAGGAAGTGCTCGACACGACGCACATCACCATCCTGCCTGCCGTGGACGGCGGCAAAGGAAACGCGCAAAGCACCTCCGGCGTGGTCGGGACGGGGATGGGCATGAGCAAGAAGGTGAAGGGCGCCCAGAAGGAAGCCGCACAGGAATTGCTCTATGCCCTGGCCGGCCCGGACGGACAGAAGGCGACGCTCGACAGCTCCACGCTGGTCAGCTACAAAATCGACGTGGACAAAGCCAAAGCCAATCCTTTGTTCATCGAGCTGAACGAGCTCATGAAGAACACGAAGATCAGCCCGGTCTATGACTCCAAGCTGAGCTCCGCCGCGGTGGAGGTCACGAACAACAGCCTCCAGGAGCTGCTCATGGGCGGCAATCCGGAAGCGATCGCGAAGAAAATTCAGGATGCCCAGGCGGGGGCTATCGGCAAATAAGCCGGACCGCTTAACCCAAGGCCCTCCCGAGCGGAGGGCCGATTCATTAGCAGAGGAAGTGATTGGTTATGAACACGTTGCGCATCCGGCGATTTATCGTCCTCGGCCTGCTGCCGTCCGTCGTGATCTATGCTTTGTTTGTTTTCGTGCCGGTGATCTGGTCGGCTTACTACGGATTCTTCAACTGGAAAGGGATCGGGGCCGCCAAATTCATAGGCTTCGACAACTATGTGGAAGTGTTCAAGGATCCGATCTTCTGGCGGGCGCTCAAGAACAACATTATTTTCGTCTTGGCTTCGGTGCTCGGACAGGTTCCGCTGGCGCTGATTCTCGCCATCCTGCTGCACAAGAACAGCCTGCTTCAACGTTTTCTGCGCTCGGCCGTGTTTATGCCCATGGTCTTGTCCGCGGTCGTCATCGGCATGATCTGGCAGTACATTTACCATCCGCAGATCGGGATTCTTAACTTTCTTCTGGACCGTCTCGGGCTGGCCAGCTGGAAGCTTCAGTGGCTTTCCGATTCCAAGATTGCGATTTTCTCGCTTATTCCGCCTCTTATTTGGAGCTTTGTCGGGCTCTATCTCATTATTTTCATCTCCGCCTTTCAGAATATTCCCGGTGACATTCACGATGCCGCCAAGATCGACGGGGCAACCGGGGCGCGTAAAATGGTTTCGATTATTCTGCCTATGATCTGGAGCACGGTGCAGGTGGCCATTGTCCTCTGCATCTCGGGAAGCCTGAAATCCTTCGACCTGGTCTACATCATGACGAAGGGCGGGCCGGCCCATTCCACCGAGCTTCTGGCTACCTATATGTACAACTCGACCTTCACTTCCTACCGTTACGGGTACGGAAGCGCCATTTCCACTTCCATTATCGCCATCAGCCTGCTCTTTATCGGCGTCAGCCAATGGCTGATGAGCCGCAAAACCAAGACCGCCTAGAAAGGGGGAGGAACCCATGAGCAACACCGCCGCTGCTTATTCACCGGCTGCTTCACATAAAGCGGGGAGATCCGGGAGAAAATGGAGAGGAGCCATTTTTTGGACGGGCCTTACCGTGTATGGGGTGCTGACGCTGTATCCCCTCTTCTGGCTGTTCATCTCCGCATTCAAAACCAACATGGAATTCATCAACCGTCCGTTCTCCCTGCCGGAAACGTGGCAGTTTGAGAATTTTACCAGAGCCTGGACCAGCTCCCACATGGGGAGGGCCTTCGGAAATTCCGTTATCGTGTCCTTGACCTCGCTTGCTCTGACGCTGTTCATCTCGGCTCTGGCCTCCTTCGTGCTGGCCCGGTTCCGGTTCCGCTTCAAGGCTTGGATCATGGGCTTCTTCGTGGTCGGCATGCTTATTCCGATCCACAGTACGCTGGTGCCGCTGTTCATCCTGATGAAGCAGCTGTCTCTTCTGAACACGTATTGGGCGCTCATTCTGCCCTACGTGGCGTTCGCTCTGCCGACGGCCATCTTCGTGCTTACCGCCTACCTGGCTTCCATTCCGAAGGAAATGGAGGAGGCGGCCTTTATCGACGGCACCGGCTTGTGGGGCGTGTTCCTTCGCATCATGCTGCCGATTTCCCTGCCGGCGCTGTCGACGGTAACGATTCTCAGCTTCCTGCACTTCTGGAACGATTTCTCATTCGCTCTCGTGTTCATAAGCAAGTCGTCTCTCAAAACGCTCCCGCTCAGCATCGCGACGTTTGCCGACGGTTACCAGACGGATTACAGTCTGACGCTTGCGGCGATGTCCATCGCGGTCATCCCGACGATCGTGGTGTACCTTCTGTTCCAGGAGCAGGTCATGAAAGGGATGACCGCAGGGGCAGTCAAGGGCTGATCCGGCGGGCATGAGGTATACTGGATAGTAAAAAAGGAAGGGGGAGGACATCATGTGGCGTTGGCTGGCAGGTTCCCTGCGGCGCCGGCTGTCCTTCCTGCTGCTCGTTTCGATCCTAATCCCCCTATTGTTTCTGGGGGGATTCTCTTATGTCACCTCCTCGAGGGCGGCGGAGGCAAAAACGAAGCAGGCCGGAATCGATACCCTGCATCAAATGGAAGCCAAATTAAAGTTCATTCTGAGCGATGTGGAGAACATGTCGCTTTTTATGATCGGCCAGCGGGACATTCAGCAGTATTTGGCCAAGCCCGGGGAGGATCCGGTGGAACGGGACCGCGTTCTCGGGCTTATGACCAACCTGGCCGGCTACAAGGACTACCTGACGGCCATTACCCTTTATCCGTCAGGGACCAAAGCTCCGCTCTCCACGGCTACTATTTATGAATCGGACCTGACCCGCATCGCGGATATCCAGCGGTTGACGGGCAAACGCTGGACCGATCCGTACCGGATCGTGAATTACTCCGGAAGCCACACGGTCCTTTCCTTTATCCGGCCGATGCGGGGGATCGGCACTTACACGGATTTGGGGTCGATCTCCATCACCTTAAACGAACAGGCCCTTATCCGGCTCTGGAACGAGCCGCAGCTAGGTGATGGGCAAGGAAGTGTCATGCTGGTCAATGACAAGGGATTGGTCGTGTCGGCTGCGGACGAAAGCCGGGTGTCCCATCCCTTGGACGCCCTGTTTCCCGGTCTTTCTTCCTCGCTAACCGGCAAGGTGTCAGGCGCGGTGACCTACGGCAGCGGGCCGGATAAGAAAACCGTCCTGTACTACAAGGAGCCTATGGTTGGCTGGACGCTGGTCGGCCTGATTCCCTATGAGCTGTACAGCGCGTCCAGCCGCTATATCGTAACGCTTACGGCTGCCGCGGTCGCCCTGGCAGTTATCGCCGCTGCGGGACTCGTCCTCTTCCTCGTCCGGCGGGTGACGAATCCGCTGCAGACGCTGACCCGGCTTCTATCGAAGGTGGACCCGAACGAACCGCTTCCGCGTTATCCGGCGGGCTCCCCGGATGAGATCGGCCGCCTTGCGGAGAGCTACAACCGACTCGGCCGGCATATCGAAATGCTGAAGAAAGAGCTGATCCGCAACGAAACGCGCAAGAAGGAAGCGGACCTCCGGGCTCTTCAGGCGCAGATCAACCCGCATTTTCTGTATAACACCCTGTCCTCCATTCACTGGATCGCCTTGATGAACGAGGAGAAGAGGATTGCGGATATGGTGGGTGCCTTGAGCGATTTTCTGCGGTTCAGTCTGAACAAAGGAAAGGACTATTGCCCGGTTCACCAGGAAATCGCCCATATCCGCAACTATGCGCAGGTCCAGTCCATCCGGTTCCCGGACAAGTTTACGGTCGACTGCTCGGTGGATCCGGACTTAACGGAGAAGATCATGCTCAAGCTGCTGCTGCAGCCGCTCGTTGAGAACGCCATGCTCCACGGGGTTCAGAGGAAGGAAGGACGGGGGACGATTACCGTGATGGTCGAGAGGAAGCAGAGCCGGATGGCCTTTCTCGTCCTGGACGATGGAGTGGGAATGAGTGAGGAGCAGGTCAGCTCCTTGAGGGCCCGCCTGGAGCAGGCAGGCTCACCGGAAGGATACCCCGAGGAAGAGCTGCCGTTATCGCTCGAAGGGAGCTACGGGCTGAGGAATGTTCATGAACGGCTTCTGCTGCATTACGGGCCGGAGGCGGGGCTGAAGATCGAAAGCCGGCCTGGCGCGGGCACCCGCGTCGCGTTTAGCATTCCCATCCGAGAGGAGGTGCGTCATGAGAATCATGATCGTGGATGACGAGGTGATTATCCGTACGGGCCTTGCCCGTGTCATTAACTGGGAGGAGCTGGGGCTCACCCTGCTTGAACCCGCCGCTTCCGCGGAGGAGGCCTTAAGCCGGCTGCCGGAGGAGAGGCCGAACATTGTGCTGACCGACATCCGCATGACGGGCCAAACAGGGCTGCATCTCGCAAAGGAAACCAAGCGCCTCTTCCCCGATACGGAGGTGATCATCCTGTCGGGCTATGATGACTTTACCTATATGCAGCAGGCGATCCGGCAGGAGGTCAGCGATTATATTCTGAAGACCAGCCGGCCAGAGGAAATCATCCAGACGGTGCTGAGGGCGAAGGCCCGCATCGAGTCCAAATGGGCGGCCCACAGCCAGGACCGCTTCCGAAGCACGGAAGCCCGGAACCGGCTGCTGGAGAGGCTGTTTTCCGGCTCTACGGAAGGCGTGGAATGGGGAGCGATTTCCGACGACTTGCCCGGCCTGTTTCGGGAGAGGGGAGAATCGTCCCCGCTCCAGGTTGTTCTTTTCGGGGCGGAAGGCTGGGGGAAAACACCCTCATCGCGTTCCCTGCTCCTTTTTGCCGTGGAGAATACGCTGAAGGATTCCTTGAACGCGGAAACCCTGGTCGAGCCGGACCGGGTGGCGGCGGTGATCCGCCAGGATGGGGGAGGTAATCTGGAGACGGTCATGGGACGCATCGAGCGCCTTCTTAAGGCCAGGCTTTACGCGGGAGCGGGCCCAGTGGTACAGGGTCCGCGCGAGCTTTCGATATCATACGCAGGTGCCGTCAGCGCTTTCCGGTATCCCCTTCTGCTGGGCAGGAGGCTGGTGGAGGCCTCGGACATCCGGGACCGGAAAGGCGGACGGACGGTCTGCTCCCATGCGGAGGAGCTGTCGCTCTCGTCCATTCTGCTCGAGGACGATCCCGTCGCGCTTAAATCCTGGGTGCAGCAGTACGTCGAGGAGCGGATCGCGGATCCCGACATGACCGTCGAATCGCTGGAGGCGTCGGTCCGTTCGGCCGGCCTGTCCGCCCACCGCTGGCTGGAAAGGGTGATGGAAGCGACCGGCCGCGACGCAACGGGCAGCATGCCTCCTTCCCTGCCGGGAACGAGCGGCGCCGCGCCGAAGGAAGAGCTGTTCCAGTCGCTTTATACTTTAATGAAGCATTATCACAGCCGGCTCGCGGAGGGACAAGTGTCTCACGTCCAGCGGGCGATGGCTTATATCGAAGAGAACCTGGGGGGAGACGTCCGGCTTCAGCAGGTGGCGAAGCACGTGCACTTGAACCCGAGCCACCTAAGCGAGGTCTTCAAGAAAGAAACCGGCCAAACCTTCGGAGATTTCGTTACCGGCCAGAAAATCCGCCGGGCGATGGAAATATTGGCTGTTTCGCCGGCGAAAATCAGCGAGGTGGCGGGAATAGTCGGATATGAGGATGTCAAATATTTCAGCCAGCTGTTCAAGAAATACACGGGCCAAACGCCCAGCGAATACCGGGAGTCCCGCATCCCGGATCGTAACGGTTTAGGGCAGCAAAGAGAACGATAACGGCGCCGTGGAGCGCCTTCATGGGAGAGATCAACGATGGAATTGTCAGGATTATGGAGGCTGCAGTCTTCTGAAGTGGGAGACATTCGGCCGGTGGAGGCGGCGGCTCCGGGGCTCGACGACCGGTTCTGGATCACGGCCCGGGTGCCGGGCGACGTTCATTCCGCATTAATCGAGAGAAAGCTGATCGACGATCCTTATTTCGGGCATAACGACGCCAAGAGCCGCTGGATCGAGCGCAAGGAATGGTGGTACCGTTATACGTTTGACTATGCGCTTGGAGAGGACAAGGAAGAAAGGCACGAGCTTGTGTTCGAAGGGCTGGATACGTTCGCCGCCGTCTTCGTCAACGGCCACGAAATCGGCACGACCGCCAATATGCTGATGGCCCACCGCTTTGACGTGTCCCGGGTGCTGCGGAACGGAAAGAACACGATCGCCGTCCGTTTCGATCCGCTGTACCTGCACAACCGGGAGAAGGAACAGTTCCAATGGTCCTCCTATACGAAGGAACGGCCTTGGCTCCGAAAGGCGGCTATGAATTTCGGCTGGGACTGGGGGCCGCGGATGGTGACGACCGGCATTTGGGGAAAGGTTCGAATCGAGCGGAAGAGGCTTGCGAAGCTGGAGAGCGTCTTTGCCCGGACGGTGCAGAGGAACGGCACGGAAGCCGTCATTCGGGTGGACGCTGAAGCCGCCCGGATCCGCCGGGGGACGGCTCTCGAAGCCTCGGTACGGCTGTGGGATGCTGACGGCCGGGTGGCGGCGGAGGGGAGCTTCCCGCTGGGCGGGAGAACCGGTTCCCTCGAGCTTACGGTAGCCGATCCCCGGCTGTGGTGGACGCACGACCTCGGAGAGCCTTATCTGTACGAGCTTGAGGTTACGCTTCAAGCGGATGGGGAGCCGGTGGACCGGTACCGGAAGCCGTTCGGCATCCGGACGATCCAGCTGCAGCTCGAGGATGAGCAGGGACGGAAGGCGTTTGCCTTCGTGCTGAACGGCGTGAGGCTGTTCGCCAAGGGAGCGAACTGGATTCCCGTGGATCATTTTATCGGCGCGGCTCCCGATGACCGCTACCGAGATCTCATCACCCTCTCCGTGGAGGCGAACATGAACATGCTCCGGGTATGGGCCGGCGGCATCTATGAGAAGGACATCTTCTTTGAGGAATGCGACCGGCAGGGAGTGCTCGTGTGGCAGGATTTTGCCTTCGCGAATGCGTTGTTCCCGGATTTCAACCGCGATTTCATGGAAAATGTCCGCCAGGAAGTCGTCTACAACGTCAAGAGGCTGCGCAACCATGCCTCGCTCGCGCTCTGGTGCGGCAACAACGAGATTGACTGGCTCTATGACATGAAGACGGCGGGCGGAGACCTCACCTGCCCCTTCTACGGCGAGGCCATCTACCACGAGCTTATTCCCGAGGTGCTGGAGGAGCTGGACGACAGCCGGGCTTACTGGCCTTCCTCGCCTTACGGCGGAAATGACGCCAACGATCCCCAGGAGGGGGACCGCCATAACTGGCAGGTGTGGCACGGCTCCGTCTACCCGCGGAAATTCGGGGAGCCGCCGCTTCTCGAGTACAGCGTGGAGGGCGTGACCTTCAAAAACTACAAGAAAGATTTCACCCTCTTCAGCAGCGAGTTCGGCATGCATGCCTCCGCCAACCGGTACACGCTGGAGAAAAACATTCCTGAGGGCGAATTCTACTGGAACAGCGCCGAGATGGCGTACCGCAACAAGGACACGAACCACCAGAAGGGCATTCTGCTCATGGAAGGCTTCACCGGTGTTCCGAAGGATATCGAGGAGTACATGAACTTCTCCATGCTGACCCAGGCGGAGGGACTGAAATACGGCATCGAGCATTACCGCCGCCATAAGGAACGGACGAGCGGAGCGCTTGTCTGGCAGCTTAACGACAGCTGGCCCGGAACAAGCTGGTCGATGATCGACTATGAGCTGCTGCCCAAAGCTTCCTATCATTACGCTCGGAATTTCTATCATCCGCTGCTGCTCTCGCTCGACCATGAGCCGGGAGGGGAGCTCGCCGTTTGGGTGGTCAACGACACCCTTCAGGCCTATGAAGGACAAGTCCGGCTCACCGTTTATGATTTCCGGGGAGCGGAGGTTTCGTCCTTCCGGCTTGCGGCGAAGGTGCCGGCGAACGGGGCCGTCGAGCTCGGGCGCCTGCCGGAGGCGGAGGTACTGAACGGCAGGCCGGCGGAGGAGGTCGTCGTCGAGCTGATGGCCGAAGGCTGGGAGGCCCCGGCCAACCGGTACTTCCTCCGGGATCCGAAGGACCTGCGCCTGCCGGCGGCCGTCCTGAAGGTGGAGAAAGGCGGGGAGGACGGAACGGTGCGTATCACGGCGGACAGCGTCCTCGCGCGGATGGTGAAGCTGGAGCTTCCTCAAGGAAACGTCCGCTTCAGCGACAATTTCTTCGACCTGCTGCCGGGGGAAACCCGGACGGTCTCTGTCACGGATGCGGCGGGAAATCCGGTGCCGCTGGATAAGCTTATGGTTTCGGCCCTAAACGAATAGCTTCGATGCCTTTAACGGACAAGCCTCCGGAAAAGGAGCCTGTCTACTGTAAGCCCCGCCTTTATCGGCGGGGTTTTTTTGAGTGAGGAGAAGGAAAAAGGGAGATGGACGGGGAAAGCTTCTCCCAGACAATCAAGGCTTACTTGCGAGATGCGGATTAGCGGAAGGACGCCTGCCTGAATAAGCTGTGAGGAGATACCGAAAGGCAGGCGCTGTAGGATCGCAAGAGTCGGGAAAGCGGGGGGAGCCTATGAGGCCGGTAATCGGCTTGACCATGTATGAACAAGAGGATCGTTACGTTCTCCGGAGAACGTATACGGAAGCGGTGGAGCAGGCGGGAGGGATTCCTCTGCTGCTCCCCTATCCGAAGGACGCGGGAGAAGCGGCGGAGTTGGAAAAGCGGACCGACGGGCTCATCCTGAGCGGCGGAACGGACCTGGACCCCGCCTATTTCGGGGAGGAGCCTCACCCGAAGCTGGGGGAGGTGGTGCCGGACCGGGACCGGGCCGAGCTCCTGCTGCTGGACGCTTACATGCAGGCGGGCAAGCCGGTACTCGGGATTTGCCGGGGCTGCCAGGTGATGAACGCCGCGCTAGGAGGGACGCTCCTCCAGGATATCCCCTCCCAATGTCCCGATGCGCTGCAGCATACCCAGAAGGCCCCGCGTTCCCACGGCTCCCATCTGGTCCGGATCCGGGAGGGGTCCCGGCTGCACGGAATCCTAGGAGCGCTGGAAATCCGGGTCAACAGCTTTCACCACCAAGCCGTCCGACGGGCCGCCCCCGGCTTAAACGTAACGGCCCATGCGCTGGACGGGATCGTGGAGGCAGTCGAGCGGCCCGGGGATCCATTCTTCGTCGGGGTGCAGTGGCACCCGGAGGATATGGCCGGCGGGGACCGCTATGCCGCCGCATTGTTCCAGAGTCTTGTGAAGGCCTGCTTTTCCGATGCAAGAAACAAGAAGACGAGGGAAAGCTAATAGAGGCACGGAACAACAGGAGAAGGGGGAAAGGCATGGACCATCGAGAGCTTGCAGGCGGCATGGATGAAAGGCAGCCGGAGAACGGAAAGCGGGAAGAGAGCGATCTCATGCAGCTTGTGGAAATCATGAACAACCCTCAGCATGAGGCGGACTGGGGGCTTCCCGGTACGGAAACCGGTGCGGATGCGGAAGAAACCGGCCGGGAGGATAAGCATTCCTTTTAAGGAAAGCTGGGTGGAAGGACGCCCTTGATGCACGAGGGCAGCAAGAATCACACGGATCGCAAGGAAAAAAGGGACCTGCCGGAGCCAAGAACGATTGGCTTATGGCAGGTCTTTTTTTAGGCCGGGTCCACCAAGTTTCCTCATTTAGTAAGCTCCAGCGTCCTTAAGCAAGCTTAAGATGAGGGCTTTGCCGTCTTCCGTCAGTGTACAATAAAGATCGTTCACCTCCAGTATTCCCCTGCCACCCGTCCAGAGATGGACAGCCGTAAGCTCCTTTCCCACACGATCCACTGGGATCAGCTTGAAATCGGGAGCGATCGCTTTCGGTTGTCCTATCATAATTTCCGCCGTTCGCACGGCCTCTTCAAACCGGGCCAGCTGTTCGGCGTTAGTCAAGGGAATGCCGGACTCCTGCCAGATCAGGGAGCTTGCGGTAAGGGAGGATGTTCTTTTTTCTATCCGAATTTCATGAATATAAGGAAAAGACACCCGATTCCCGAGGGGAACTCCAGAATGCGGTTTAGGAACCGGACCGGGGGAGAGCGGGGCTAGGGCCTTCCCCTGAGTAACCACAGCCGCTATAAGAAACACGGTGAACCATAAAGCGATTTTCTTGATCCGTTGAGTCAAGGCGGGTCTCCTTTCCCTTCTCTTACCTCAATTGTAAACGACAGCAAGCCCTGCAAAGTTGCTCCCTGCCCCACAACGGCAAAGCCGGATCTCTCACCTTGTGTCAGCCCCAAAAGGGATAAGTCCCTATGGCCTGATAAGTACCGCCTGTCCAAACAACACCTCACGTTTTTTTTGGCCGCTGCTTTTCTCGCTCCAGGCAAATTTGTTTAGAAAAAACGTAAGGAGTGAAATGATCTTTCGTTAATAGGAATAAGCTTTGATATTCATTATGGGAACGGAGGCCGCCATGGAGAAGAAGATCCGAACGCACCGGACCGGACTATTCTGGACATTTTTCACGAAATACTTCGCGCTTATCCTCATTCCGGTTATAGCCGCGAGCCTATTGACGAATATTTTCATCGTAAAATTAATCGAGAGCGATGCGGAGAATATCAACAATATCGTCATGCAGGGCTACTCGGAGCAAACGGACAGCCTGTTTAGCTCACTGGAATCGGACATGGTGAACATGCTTTCGACCTCGAATATCAAGAGCATTCTCAACGATGGCACAAGCGATAGTACCCAAAGGCTCGAAGGGATCCATTCGTTGATGGGGCAGCTGGCCAAATTGCAGTCTCATCGGTTCGTCTACAATGCTTTCCTTTATTTTGCCAAAGCGGATCTTATTATCGATGGCCGTACGTATAAAAGCAAACGAGAATACTTTCAGGAAAATTATCCGCTTGACGATCAAGACCGGGCCGCTTATTTGGCGAATTTTACGGATAAAAAATCCATGCAGTTTACCGGACCGCATACCGTTATGGAAAAGCCGCCGTTCACGGAGGACGCCATCCAAGAGCACTCCAATTTATCCGTCCTTCTCAGTTATCCGTTCAACAGCAGCGACCCGGACGTCTATTTGGCCGTGAATGTGAGCCGGGACAAGACCAGTGAGCAGCTTGGCATTCCGAGAAAATGGGTGACGGATACGGCTCTTCTCGATTCGGGCGGCAACGTCCTGATCCATAACGGCTCCACGGAGCTGAAGCCCGGCCTATTCCTGCCGATGTTGGTATCGAGCCGGGAGCAGGAGCTATTGGTGAAGCAGCAAACGAAAGGATTCTCTTACCGGAAGTCCCGCTTTAACGATTCCTGGTCCTATGTGAGCATCATCGATATGCAGACCCTGCTCAAGCCGGCGCGCATGGTCCAAACGTTTACGATCGTGTTCCTCGGCTTGTTCGTGGTGGCGGGGACCCTGATTTCCTATTATTTGAGCCGCAGGCTGTATCATCCTATTCAGGAGATTAGAACGGGCTTGGAGGCCCATCGAATCGACGGTTTGCCGATCCAAGACGGCGGGAACGAATTCGATGTCATCAAACGATGCTCCCATACGATCGTTTCCAGGAACAAAGAGCTTTCCCAGAGGGTCGGGGGCATGTACCCGATTGTCGAAGAGCATTTTATTAGCAAAATCCTGCTTGGGGAATACCGCGACAGCCTGTCCATCGATTACTACGCCAAGGAAATCGACTTCCGCTACCGCCCGATCACTTCCGCAACGGTGCTTGTTATCGAATTCCAATTCTACTCGCACCCGGCGGAGCCCTTGTCCGAAACAACCAAATCCTTCATGCTCACCGAGCTTAAGGAAAAAATACATAAGCTGTCTTCCGGCGCCATCTGGGTATGTCTTACCCATGCCGAACGGCTGGCGTGCGTGCTTCTCCACGGCAGCGAGACGCCTCCTGATGCGCGCGAAACGGCGGAAACAATCAAGCAGCTGCTGCAGCAGCCGCACTATAAGGCGGCGATCGGACTCGGAACCACCGTTCAGGGGATTGAGCAGCTTCATTCCTCTTACCGTCAGGCTGCCGCCATGCTCAAGCATAAGAGCTTAGTGCCGGGAGTGGAAATATGCGGCATAAGCGGCAAACGCCCGGCCGGGGACGGCTTCCTGTCCGTCGACGAGGTAAATCGCATCTTCAACCGGTATAAGGCGAAGGATTACGACGGTCTGCTTCAGGCCGCCTGCGAATTGCTGGAAGCCGGGATGAGAAATAATACGAACGCCCATCAAATGAAGAATATGGGCGTGGATATGCTGAACACCTGGATACGCGCCGTTGAGAGCGAACGCGGGGAATTCAATATTTCCTTCTACTCGGAGCTCTTGGCTTCGTTAACCCGCTGTGTGACCTGGGAGGAGCTGCGGCACTGCTTCCACGACATTCATGCCATGCTGTTCCGCGCGATTCAGCCTTCCGACCGGAAGCAGCAGTTTGCGGAGATCCTTGCTTATATTCAGGAGCATTACCATGAGGAGCTTTCCATGGAGCTCTTTGCCGAAAGGATGAACATGTCGGTCGGGCATTTCAGCCGCCTGTTCAAAGAGGAGGTGGGCGAGAAGTACGTGGAATATATCGCCAAGCTGCGGATCCATAGATCGAAGACTTACTTGCTGCAGACCGATATGAAAATCGACGACATTGCCGGGCAAGTCGGCTATTGGGGCCGCAACTCGTTCATCCGCAATTTCCGCCGGTACGAAGGAATCACCCCCGCCAAATTCCGGGAGATCCATCAAGCCTGAGACTTCTTTCTTGTGAAGTCTCATTTTTTTCGCATCCGCAGCCGTCCTCCTTACCGATTTCGGTTATGCAAAAAGGGAGACATGCGGAAAAGACGATGCTTTACCAAGGGCAGCGTCATTCGTATAGTGGAGGCCAAGGCAGCTTTTGAGGCGCATCATGCTCGTTCAGGGAGGGAGACCATTGTCCATGCAGCAGCCGAATTTAATGAAGACGCATACCGCCGCCGTCGCGGGCAGAAAAGGGTTCCACCGCGTCCTCTATAGGATGAGAAAGCATAAGGTTCTGTATTTGCTTATGCTTCCCGGCATTCTGTACTACGTGATTTTTAAATACGTGCCGATGTACGGGATTATCATCGCCTTTCAGAACTTCTCGATCGGGCGCGGCATTACCGGAAGTAAATTTGTCGGCTTTAAGCATTTCGTGGATTTCTTCTACAATACCCCGGATGCCTGGAAGCTCATCCGTAACACGATATTGCTGAACGTATACGATCTGCTGTTTCGGTTCCCGGTGCCCATCCTTCTGGCTCTGCTGTTTCACGAAATCCGGAATCGAGCCTTTAAAGGATTCGTGCAGAGCGTAAGCTATATGCCCCATTTCCTCTCCACCGTCGTCATCGCCGGAATTATGGTCACCTTCCTGTCCCAGCAGACCGGAATTATCAATCACATGCTCGGATGGTTCGGGATCGAGCCCATTTTGTTCCTCGGGCTGCCGGAGTGGTTCCGTACCATCTATGTCGGCTCGGAAATCTGGCAGACGGCGGGCTGGGGCACGATTCTCTATTTGGCGGCGATCGCGGGCGTGGATCCGACTCTGTACGAAGCGGCCAAGATAGACGGGGCCAACCGGTTTCAGCAAATGCGGCACGTTACGCTCGTCGGCATGTATCCGGTTATGATCGTGCTGTTCGTGCTGACGCTGGGACATTTTATGGAAACGGGCTTTCAGAAAATCATCCTGCTCTACAATCCGATGACCTACGAGACAGCAGACGTCCTGAACACGTTCGTGTACCGCCGGGGCATCCTGTCCGCCGATTTCAGCTTCGCCACAGCCGTCGGCTTGTTCCAAGCGGCGATCGGGTTCCTGCTCGTCGTCACGGCCAACCGGATTGTCCGCAAATATTCGGAATCAAGCCTTTGGTAGGGGAGGGGTACCGTCATGAAGATAAAATCAAGCTTAGGCTCCAAGGTATTTGACGTTCTCAATACCGTTTTCATGCTGCTGCTTGTGGTGATCATGGTGTATCCGCTGGTCTACGTGTTCTCCGCCTCCATCAGCGATAATGCCATGGTGGTGAGCGGACAGGTCGTCTTGTGGCCGAAATCGATCAACCTGGAAGCGTACAACCGGCTTGTCGTCAATCCCGATATTTGGATCAGCTACTGGAATACGATCCGTTATACCGTGGTTCAGACATTCTTCTCGCTCCTCGTAACCGGCTGCATGGCGTATCCGCTGGCCAAAAGCTGGCTGCCCGGGCGCAAATGGATCCTCCTGATGGCCGCCTTCACGCTGTTGTTCAGCGGGGGGATGATCCCGACCTTTCTCGTGGTGCAGCATTTAGGCTTATTGAACTCGATCTGGGCGATCGTGCTTCCCTCGCTGGTCAGCACCTGGTATTTGTTCATCATGCGCACATTCTTCGCGGCGCTTCCGGCGGAGCTCGAGGATGCCGCCACCATCGACGGCTGCGGCTCGCTCCAGGTCTTCCTCCGCATTGTGCTGCCGCTATCGGTTCCGGTACTTGTTTCGATCGGTCTGTTCACGGCCGTCAACCAGTGGAATTCCTTCTTCGACGCTCTTATTTACTTGAACGACCGGAGCTTGTATCCGCTGCAAATTGTGATCCGCAACATTATCATTTCGAGCTCCAACGTCCAGGGGGAAGGCAATACGTCTTACATCGAAACGTTGAAGTACGCCATGATCATGATCGCCACCGTGCCGATTTTGTGCGTATACCCGTTTGTCCAGAAATATTTCGTGCAGGGCGCTATGATCGGGGGCATCAAAGGGTAGGCCAACAGGAAGGGATTGTCGGCGATAGGCTAGATCCTCCAAGGGTCTATTTCTATAAAAAGTCATCTAATTTGGTTCACGGGAGGGTACGCAGGTGAAGAACAGAACGAGAAGAACAATGGCCGTCTCCATGGCAGCCGTCCTTCTAGGCGGACTTGCGGCGGGCTGCAGCGGCAAGGACAATACGGAGGGGAAGGGAACGGATTCGGGTTCAGCGAAGCCGATTACCTTCACATGGCTCGTGTACGATCGTCCGGAAGGCAAGGTGAAGACGGACTGGGAAATTTTCAAGGAAATCGAAGCGAAGACGGGAGTCAAGGTGGATTGGCAGGTGGTCAGTCAGGAGGGACTTACGGAGAAGCGGCAAATTATGATTGCGACGAATACCGTAACCGATTTCATTCAGCCGACGAACCAGGAGGCGCGGGAGAACGGGCCCGAGAAGGTGTTCCTGAACCTGAAGGATTATTTGAACATCGCTCCCAATTTGAAAAAGTTTTACGACACGTATCCGGAAGCCAAGGCGCTCGCGACCGGAGCGGACGGGGGCCTTTACGACGTGCCCGTGCTGGAAGGAGATGCGGCCGGCAAAGGCTTCAACTATATTTGGATGGCGCGCAAGGATTTGATGGATAAATATAACCTGAAGGCGCCCGCCAATCTGGATGAATTCTACCAATTCCTGAAAGCGCTGAAGGCGAAGGAGCCGGACAGCTATCCGCTCAGCTTCAATACACCGGCCACCAGCGATGTGGGGATGTATACCGTTTTCGGTAAAATGTTTACCGGCATAGCCGGATTTTTCAACAAAAATCCTACGGCCGAGCAATACGAATTCGCCCCCTACCAGAAGGGCTACAAAGACGCGCTCGTCTATATGAACAAGCTGTACAGCGAGAAGCTGCTGGATCCTGAATTTTACCTGCTCACCGGCGCCCAATGGGAAGAACGGTTCTTGAAAGGCAAGTCTTCTGTCACCTACTGGTGGAAAGCGGAAGTAAATCCGCTGCTTGATAAAGCGAAGAAGGCCGGGGCGGCTCCCGATTTCAATCTGGATGCGCTGCCGGAGATCGCAGCAAGCGGCCTCAAGCCTTACCAGTTCTCGAGACCGGTCGTGGGCTCGTCGGGCCGCGCCATCTCGGCCAAGGTCAAGGACAAGGAAAGAGCCGTCAAGTTCCTGGATTACCTCGTAAGCGAAGAAGGGACCAACTATTTGTCTCTCGGCATCGAAGGCAAATCGTATACGGTAGAGAACGGCAAGCCTGCCTATAGGAAGGAGTTCGGAGCGAGCCCGTACGTCGCGCTGCGGCGGGACTTTGGCGTATGGTATGACAACATCTCCTTGAACAACGCACTGGCGAGGGAAACGTGGGAGAGAAGCCTGGACGACAAGAGCAAGGCGATCAATAAGAGCTACGAACCGTTCATTATTCCGGCTCCGAAAGCGATGGTCAAGACGACGGAGGAGTTGGATCTCGAGAAGTCGAAGCTGACACCGCTGACCAAATATCTGGAGCAGCAAATTACGGAATTTGTTGTAGGCAAAACCCCGATCAACGACACGACCTTCCAGCAATTTTTGGATCAGGCCAAGAAGCTCGGCGCCGACGATCTGCTCAAGATGTACAATACCGCCTATAAGCGCACCTATAATATCAAATAAAGAGCGGGCACCTTACGAAAGGAGGGCATCCGGATGCGGGCGGACCCATTCATTGTCGATGCCGACGTCCATAATACGCTGGGACGGCTGAAGGATTTGGTGCCGTACTTGCCGAAAGTATGGCACCAGCAGTGGCTGGAAAGCGGAATCGGCGTCCACGGCCAGTATTATTCGCCTGTCGGCGTGCTGCGGCAGGACGCCGTTCCCGATAGCGGCGGTCCGGCCGGCAGCGACCCCCGTTTTGTCCTGAAGCATTATATGGAGCCGAATGCCATCGACTTTGCCGTATTGACGGGGGGAGGAGAACAGGGCCTCTCGCTTCACGCCGACCCGGATTACGCCACGGCCGTAGCCGCCGCCTTCAACGATTGGCTGGCGGATACGTGGCTGAAGGCAAGTCCGAAATTCAAGGGCTCCATCCAAATTAATCATTCGGATCCGGCCGAGGCCGCCAAGGAGATCGACCGGATGGCCCGGCATCCGGATATGGTGCAGGTCGTCATGGGCAGCGGAGCCCGAATGCCTTACGGCAACCGCTTTTACCATCCGATCTATGAGGCGGCCGAACGGAACGGGTTACCCGTCGCCATACATCCGGGAACCGAAGGGAAGGGGATAGCCGGCGCCCCTACCCCTTCCGGCTATCCGACACGCTATATGGAGTGGCACAATATTTTGCCGGCTAATTTTATGGCCCATATCAATAGTCTGGTGTGCGAGGGCGTCTTCGAGAAATACCCGAAGCTGAAATTCGTTGCGATCGAAGGAGGGATCTCCTGGCTCCCCCATCTGATGTGGAGAATGAACAAAAACTACAAGGCGCTGCGGGACACGACACCGTGGCTCAAGAGACTGCCGTCCGAATACATTCTGGAGCATGTGCGGCTGACGACTCAGCCGATCGAGGAGCCGGATAAGCCGGAGCATCTGGTGCAGATTTTCGAAATGATGCAGGCGGAGCGGATCGCGATGTTCTCGTCCGATTACCCGCACTGGGACTTCGATAATCCGAAGATCGTGCTGAACGGCCTGCCCCGTGAGATGCGACGCCGTATTCTCGGTCTTAATGCGGCGGAGCTGTACCATCTCCCTCAGCCGGAGGGAAAGGGGGCGACCCCCGTATGCGAATAAAGGTAGCGGAACCGGATGCTTTGTCCGACGGCGGCAGGCTCATCGTGAAGGTAAAAGAAATGGAGCTCGGCCTGTTTAAGGTGAATGGGGTCTATTACGCTTGGCGCAACGTCTGCCCGCATGCGGCGGCTCCGGTATGTGCGGGTCCCATACGCGGGACCAAGCTGCCGTCCGCCGTATATGCTTATGAGTACGGCATGGAGGATCAGGTGCTCCGCTGCCCTTGGCACGGCTGGGAGTTCGATTTGGTGAGCGGGCGTCACCTGGCAGCCGGCAGCAATGCCAAGCTGCGGGGGTTCCCGGTCGAGACGGACGAGGAAGGAATCTATGTTCGGGTGGGAGACCAGTAAGCGGCGACCTGGATCCAGTCTTAAAGGAGCGGAATAATTGGGGCTGCGGCCAGTAAGAGGCGGGAGGAAAGAGGAAGGGGAGAACAGGCCGGAAGGCCTGTTTTTCTTTTCACCCGATTCCCGACGGGAATTCCGGAATGCGGGGCAACCCCCGAAAGGTTGGCCCTCTAGGTTCCATTAGCAGCAAATTTGGAACATTTTTGTAAATCCGGTGCATATTCCTGAACCCGCCTCCTGTGGTATGATGAAAGGTAAGCGCTTTCTTCAGTGGAGAGGCAAGCCCAAATGCAAAGGAGGAAGGACCATGGACCAGGATGTCCGGACGGTGCTGATCGTAGACGATGAGCTTCCCCTTCGGCAGGAGCTCCGGCTTTTTCCTTGGGAGGAGCACGGCATGGAGCTGATAGGGGAGGCGGAGAACGGAGAGGAAGCCCTTCGGTTCTGCCGGAGCTTCTCGCCGGATATCGTCCTGACGGATATTACCATGCCGGTCATGGACGGCTTGGAATTCTTCCGGGTTCTGCGCCGGGAGTTTCCGAACACCCAGGTCATTCTGCTTACCTGTCATTCCGAGTTTGCCTATGCCCGGGAGGCGGTAAAGCTCGGAGCCGTTGATTATTTGGTCAAGGTCATGATGGAGGATTCGGATCTCGAAAGGGCGCTGGGGCAGGCAAAGGAAGCCTGGCTCCGGAACCGGTCGCTGCAGCGCAAGGAGGCCGAGGACCGCAGGTGGGCGCAATCGGAGAAGCTTGCCCGGCTGCTTCATTCGGCCGACAGCCCAACCCAGGGGCTGGAAAGGCAGCTTCTTGAGCTGTATCCGGGAGGGCTTCCCCTCTGCCTAACGGTCCTGCATGTGGAAGCGGGACGCGACAACGCCGTGCTGGTCAAGAGAGAGACCGAGGAGGAGCTGTCGGAGCTGGAGCAGCGGCAGGCCCCCGCTCCGTTCACCTGGATCCCGGCCCGGGACGGCGTGTATGTGCTCTTGTTCGGGCAGGCCGGTCCGCTTCCGGCCGCCCAGCTGCGGAGCCGGCTTGACCAGCTCGCTTCCACGCTTCAGGATGCGATTGCCGCTAGGCTGCCTTTCCTGGGCGATCCGGTACGCTTCTACGGGTTGGTCAGCGAACCGGTCCGGACGGCCGAAGACTTCCTCGCGAGCTACCAGGCGATGCTGGCCGAGCCGGCCGGTCCCTTCTATGATCCCGCAAGCCGCGTCTTTATCGCGCAGCCGCCGGCTTTTCCGGAAGCCTGCGAAGCGGCTTCCCGGGAGATGGAGGAGAGGCTCCGCAAGACGAGCTGGAACCGGGAGAAGCTGATCGACTGCCTCCGCAGCGATTTTCCGCGGTGGGCGGCGAGGCACCGGCTCCCCCCGGATATGCTGAAGGGGCTTGCGGCCGAGTGGCGGAGGGAGTGGCTGAAGGAAGCCGCGGGCATGCAGCGGCTGTCCGGTACCGGCCGTTCTGTTCAGCAGGCGAGAACGTTGAACGAGCTGACGGCGGTGCTTGTGCTGGAGCTGGAGTCGGGAGAGGCCCGGCGTAAGCCGCGGAAGGAGATCAGCGACGCCATGGCTTACCTGGACACCCATCTGGATAAGCCCGTCACCCTCAGCCTGGTGGCGGCCCAGGTCGGCCTCAGCCCTTATTACCTGAGCCGGCTGTTCCGGGAGGAGGCAGGCGTAACCTTCCATGATTACATGACCCGCAAAAGAATGGAGAAAGCCGCCGAGCTTCTCCAGACCACAACGATGAGGGTATACGAGATTGCCGAAGCCGTCGGCATTCCGAGCTACCGTTATTTCACTTCCATGTTCCGCGAATGGACGGGCGTTTCCCCAACCGAATTCAAAAAAGGGTGAGACCGAATGAAGCTGCAACCCTACCGGAACTGGAGCCTGGCCACCCGGCAGTTCCTGTTTCTGTTTCTGGTAACCTCAGCCATGCTGGGGCTGCTGGCCTACAACAATTACACACGTGCCGCCGCCTTGTTCAAGGAGCAGATGCTGACGGATGCATGGAAACTGTCCGGCCGCACCAACCAGTTTCTCGATACCTATCTCGATAACAGCCAGAATATTCTTCAGTTGCTGTCCGAGAGCACGTCTTTGCTGTCCACCGGAAACACCGCGTCCATCGAGAAATATTTACGGAGCCTTACCGAGAGCAACAGCACCCTGGTGAAGCACCTGTATCTTCTGCGTCCGGATGGCCTGGTCTTCTGCGACTCCCAGCTTACCTATGACATTATCGGGAATCCGAAATTGAAGGAGCATGAGGAGATGGGGCGTCAGAATTGGGGGACAATCATCTCCCAGCCCTACGTGTCTCCGCTCTCCGGCCGTACCGTCGCCATCTTCCGGTCCATCCGTGATAAGCAGGGGGAGGCCGTAGGCGTAGCCGTTATCGAGCTCGATATGGACAAGCTGAACCGCAAAATCGCCGAGCTCACGGCGGACAGCTACCAAACCTTCGTGGTGCTCTCCGACAAAGGGGCGGTGGTCACCTTTGACCAGGAAAGCGAGATCCTCCCCCATAAGCCGCGGACCTACAGCCCCGAGCTGCCGGATGCCTTCGTAAGCAAATTGGCGGAGAGGTCTGCCGGTTATTCGGAGGAAACCGGGCCGGCGGGGGACATGACCGTGGTCACCTACCGCCAGAACCGGCTCGGCTGGTCGCTTTACGTGTTCATCAAGGAGCAATATTTCTACCAGAGCACGGGCAAGCTCTACAGCAATTACCAGACGATCGCGCTGATATGGATCGGGGTGCTGCTGTTTATTACGTTCACGATGTCCCGGTACATGACGCGTCCGATCCGGGTGCTCGCGGCCAAGATGGACCGGGTGAGAGACATGGAGGTCGTGCCTAACATCACCGTAACCCGGGGGGACGAAATCGGCCGGCTGACCCAAAGCTACAATGCGATGATGGAGCGCGTCCGCAATCTCCTGCTCGAGACGAAGCAGATGGAGGAACGGAAGAAGGAGCTGGAGCTGAAGATGCTCCAAAGCCAGATCGCCCCGCATTTTCTGTACAATACGCTGGCCTGCATCGGCAGCCTGGCCCGGCAGCACCGGACCGAGGAGGTGAAGGAAACCATCCGCTCCCTGGTGGGCGTTCTCTCCTTCTCCTTCGATAAATCGTCCGAGTTCGTCACGGTGGAAGAGGAGCTGGCCGGCCTTCACCAGTACATGCAGATTCAGAAAACAAGATATGGGGAAAAGTTCGAATTCGTCTCCGAAATTGACCCGGATGTCCTGTCCTCCCCGATTCTGAAGCTGACCCTGCAGCCGATCGTGGAGAATGCCATCTTCCATGGCATTGTGCCCAATACGCAGACGCCTAATGGCCGCATTACGCTTCGAGCATCGGTCCGGCGGGGGAGGCTGAGGTTCCTTATTCGGGATAACGGAGTGGGCATAGAGCCGGAGAGGCTTGCCCGGGTGCTGACGGAACGGACGGGAAGAGCCTCGAAGGAACGGTTTACCGGAATCGGGATGGCGAACGTGCATGACCGGCTCCGTTTGCACTACGGTGCCCCTTACGGACTTCGCATCGGAAGCGTCAAAGGGTGCGGTACGGTCGTAAGCATCACCATTCCCGCGGAAAGCCCGGCCGCTGAATCCCGGAAACAGCCTGCCTCCTGAGAAGGGAGGCTGTTTTTCGTCGTTCTGATTTTAAAGTTTCGGAATTTTCGTACAGATTCGCAAGCTTTGAGTATATTGTATGCGCTTCCAACTTTGCTATACTGCGGATACGCCGCGAAGAACGAGGAAGAGGGTCGGCCATCTACCATCCCAAAAGAAAGAGGTGTTACGCGCATGGAGCAGCCTACTGCCGTATCCGCCCGGCGGATTCCCCATAAGGTTCCCCTGCTTCTTATGCTGGCCAGGCGCATCTGGCTATACCGGGCCTTTTATCTCATGCTGCTGCCCGGGGTCTTGTACTATATCGTGTTCAAATATGTGCCGATGTACGGAGTCGTGATCGCCTTCAAAAATTTCAACATCAACGACGGCATCCTGGGAAGCCCGTGGGCGGATCCGTGGAACAAGCATTTTCTGCAATTTTTTCAATCGCCTTACTTCGGTCAGCTGCTTACCAATACCTTTCTGATCAGCCTCTACAAGCTGGCCTTCGGGGTCGTTCCTCCCATTGCCATGGCTCTTCTTTTGAACGAATGCCGGATCAAATGGTTCAAGTCTCTCATCCAGACGCTGACGTACATGCCGCATTTTCTGTCATGGGTGATCATCTACGGCATTCTGCTTGCCCTGCTCTCGCAAAATTCCGGGCTGGTCAACTACTGGATCAAGGACGCGGGGGGAGATACCGTGGCTTTCCTGACCTCCACCTCGTATTTCCGCTCCATCCTGGTGGGGTCGGAAATCTGGCAGAACCTCGGCTGGGGAGCCATCATCTACCTGGCGGCTATGGCGGGCATCGATCCGACGCTGTACGAGGCTTCGCGGGTGGACGGAGCGAACCGGCTGCGCATGATCTGGCACATTACCCTGCCCGGCATCCGGAACGTGATCGTCATGCTGCTTATTCTCCGCTTGGGGCATATGCTGGATGCCGGCTTCGAGCAGATCTACATCATGTACAACATTCAGGTTTATCCGGTGGCCGATATTATCGACACCTGGGTGTTCCGTACGGGGCTCCAGCAGCTTAACTTCAGTCTCGCGGCCGCCGTCGGCTTGTTCAAAGCGGGGATCGGGCTGATCCTGGTGCTTGCCTCGAACCGGATCGCCAAACGATGGGGGGAAGGGATATGGTAAGGGGAATCGAAGACCGTCTGTTTCATGGAATCGTTATCGCCATTCTGGTCCTGTGCGGAGCGGCGGCGGTCTTTCCGCTGCTGTACGTGCTGTCCGTCTCGCTGACGCCTTTTAGCGAAGTGCTGAAAAACGGGGGCTTTATCCTTATCCCGCGATCGATTACGTTCGACGCCTATCATAAGCTGCTGACCGAATCGAATCTCCCCCGGGCGTTCTGGGTCACGATCTACATCACCGTAGTGGGGACGGCGCTCAATCTGGCGGTTACCGTGCTCATGGCGTATCCGCTCAGCCGGAAGGTGCTTCCGGGCCGAAGCCTGTTTCTGTTCCTGGTCGTCTTCACGCTGCTGTTCGGAGGCGGGATTATCCCGACGTACCTGGTCGTCAAGTCCGTCGGCCTCCTGAATTCCACCTGGGCGCTCATCCTGCCCAATCTCGTGTGGAGCTTTAACGTGCTCATCATGAAAAGCTTCTTCGAAAGCCTTCCCGAGGAGCTGTTCGAATCCGCCCGGATGGACGGAGCCCGGGAGTTCCGCATCCTCTGGCAGATGGTGCTCCCCCTGTCGCTGCCCGTCACCATGACAATAGGCTTGTTCTACGCCGTCGGCCACTGGAATGAATTCTTCCAGGCCATTATGTACGTAACCGACCGCAGCCTGTTTCCGCTGCAGGTTATCGTCCGGGAGCTGCTCGTTCAGACCCAGGCCCCGCTCGAGAATGTCGAGAACATGACGCCGACCGAAACGCTGCAGATGGCCTCCGTCGTCATGGCAAGTCTGCCGATCATCATCGTCTATCCGTTTCTCCAGAAGCATTTCACGAAGGGCATGCTGCTCGGCTCCATCAAAGGGTAAGCCCGGCCCGTCCGCCGGAAGCGGCGGGGATCCGGTTCCTATACCGTTATAACGCTTCGCTCATTTATAAGAAGAAGGGGTTGGTTAGGATGCATTACCGTAAAATGTCCGCCGTACTTACCGCCGTGCTGGCGGCGGGAAGCCTGCTGTCCGCCTGCGGTTCGGGTAGCGGGGAGAAGCCCGCGGAAGGGGCAAGCTCGTCTCCGGCCGGGGATCCGAACAAAGTCATCAAGCTCGAAATCATCGAGACGGGGAACAACCTGCCTTCTCCGGACAAGGACTTCGTCAAGCAGGAGATCGATAAGGCCTTGAAGACGGATTTGAATCTGACGGTGTACGCCTCCGGCGATGACTACAAGAACCAGCTTAACGTGCGCATGGCGTCCGGCAATTTTCCGGATCTGTTCCAGGTGACCGACCGGTCCGCGCTGAAGCAGTACGCCCAGCAGGGGCTTCTTCTCGACCTGACCCCTTATATGGATAAGCTGGCCAAGACGAAAGCCTTCATCGGGGAGGAGAGCCTGAAGAAGACGACCATTGACGGCAAAATTTACGCCATCTCGAAGGCGCCGAATATCCCGTACAATACGTACTGGATTCGCAAGGACTGGCTCGATAAGCTCGGGCTGCAGCCGCCTAAGACTACCGATGAATTTCTGACGGTGATCAAAGCGTTCGCCGAACAGGATCCCGACGGCAACGGCAAGAAGGATACGATCGGTCTGACGGGCGGCAAGCTGGGCGCCTTCTACCCCATCTTTGGCGCTTACGGGGTCGGGGAACCCAATACGTTCTATGTGAAGGACGGCAAGGTCGTCAATTCGCTGTACGATCCGGCGATGAAGGATGCCCTTGGCTTTATTAACAAGCTGATCGCCTCGGGAGCGGTCGATCCGGAGATTATGGCCAACACGGGGCTGCAGCACCAGGAGAAGGCGATCAAGGGGCAGGCGGGAGTCATCTGGATCGACTGGCCGAACATTACCAAGGAGCAGTTTGCGGACCAGATCAAGAAGGTGAACCCGAATGCCGACTGGATTCAGCTGGCTCCTCCGAAGGGACCCGGGGGCCAGAACGACGGGGCTTACGACATCGGCGGCAGCTCCGGCATCTATGCCATCCCGAAATCGCTGGAGAAGGATAAGGAGAAGCTTCAGCGGGTGCTCGACCTGCTTAACTATGTCTCGGATAAGGAGACCGGCTCCAAGCTTGTCCAGTTCGGGGTGAAGGGCAAGCATTATAACGAAACGGACGGGAAAGTGGTTCCGACGGAGCTCATGGGCAAGGAAGCCAGCTTCACCTGGCTCTATCAGTTCACGGGCCGGCCGGAAATGGACTACCTGAAGGTGAAATTTGCTCCGCAGGCCAAGTTCATCGAGTTCGCGAACAACCAGCCCCGGATCAAAACGCTGGGAGGCTTCGTGATGGCGCCCGAAGGCTACAACCCGGCGGACGCGAGCCGGTTTATCGAGGAGGAGATCGTCAAATTCGTCTATGGCAAAAGGCCTCTGACGGAATACGATGCCTTCCTCAAAACACTGGAAACGTCGATGAACTTCAAGCCTTATCTGGATTCGGCCATGAAACAGCTGAACGAGCTGGGCTACGGCAAATAAGGATTCCGGAGTCAGTAGGGAAAGGGAGGCAGGCCGAAAGGCCTGTTTTTCTTTTGGGAAAGATCTAGTTAAAAAGTCCCATTTGCATTAAAATGGTAGCATATCCCAAGAAACGAGGCTTCGCATGCTATCCTTTTTCCCTTCCGCCTTTAATCCGGCCGGCTTCCTAGGAGCGGCTGCGTTTTCCGTCGCCAGCTGCATTCTGATCGCCCGCTTCTCCCGAATGAACCCGGCTCTGTCGGTCCGCCGCCGTCTGCTTGGCTCGCTGGGTCTCGGGCTCACCTTTTGGCTGACTCACCTTCTGATTACCATGTCCGTTCCGTTTCGCTTTTCCCTTTATGAGTACGGGCTTCATTTCGTATTCTCCCTTGTCACCAGCACGGCGGGCAGCTATTTGGCCGTCGGCTATGCCGCACGTCAATGGGTGAGCACGAGACGCTTTCTTATAGGCGGGGTGATCCTTGCGGCGATCATCCTGCTGTTTGATATCCTCAATGCCGTTCAGTTGTTCGGCAGGTTCCTGGAATGGAAGCCCGAGCTTCTGCTGCTTACGTTCGGTCTTACGCTCGGGGTTTCCTTCTCCGTCCTGAGAATGCTCACGATCGCGAGTCAGGATAAACCCGATCAATCGTTCCGCCTCCTGGTGATTCTCGGGGTGGGGACGGCGGGAGTCGCACTATCGGGCATTCCGGTGCTCAGTATGATGGCCGTTCTCCGCCTCGACGCCTTCTACCCGGCGGCCACCTCCCCTTACAGCTTTCTTGGGCTTTATGCGGTGGAGCTCGTGCTTCTTCTCGCCTTGTTCCTCATCCCCGACCGGTACGGGGAGAGCCGGCGGCTGGAGCAGACCGAGAGGCTTCTCGAGACGGAGCAGCAGTATGCCTCGCTCTACGAAGCCAACCCGGACGGGGTGTTCGCGGCCGATATTCACGGCTGCTTCACGCGGATCAACAAGCAGGCCGAAGCCTTGACCGGCTATACGTCCGAAGAGCTTAAAGGAATTCCGTTCACCTGCCTGTTTCCGGAACGGGTGCAGACGGCCGAGGGTATCTTCAGCCAGGTTATACAGGGCAAGCCGATTACGAAGGAAAGCCGGATCTGCCGCAAGGACGGAACGTACGCGGCGGTATTGATCACCGCCCTTCCCATCATCGTGAGGGACAAGCAGCTAGGGGTGTACGGCATCATCAAGGATATTACCGAGAAGACCAAAACCCAGGAGCTGATTCAGCATCTGGCCTACCATGATGAATTGACGGGCCTTCCCAACCGTCGGGCGTTTCACCTGCTTGTGGAGGAGCGTCTTGCCCAGGTCGGGCCGGCCTCTGCCTTTGCCCTGTTCTTTCTGGATCTCGACCGCTTCAAGAAAGTGAATGATTTGTTCGGGCACGGCTTCGGCGATCTCGTCATCCGGGAAGCGGCTGCGAAGCTGAGGGCTTGTGTGCCGGCGGCGTGCTCCATCTCCCGTATGGGAGGAGATGAATTTACCGTGTTCGTGCCGCTGGACGGCGGGGTGTCCTGGCAGGACATCGCCGCGGGAATTGCCTCCGAATTCTCCCGGCCTTTCCCGGTCCGCCGCCAGGAGATCAAGCTGACCACAAGCATCGGGATTTCCTTCTGGCCGAAGGACGGCGAGACCGCCGAAACCTTGATCCGGCATGCCGACATGGCCATGTACGAGGCGAAGGCGGACGGGGCGAACGGTTACCGTACCTATGAACGGAAGATGGAGAAGACGGATCTGGAGCAAATCCTTCTGGAGAATGACCTCCAGCAGGCGATTGAAGACGGGGAGCTGACGGTTTATTACCAGCCCAAGATGGATACGTCGCAGGGCATCCGAATCGGCTGGGAGGCGCTTGTCCGATGGAACCATCCGAAGAGGGGCTTGATCCCTCCTGGGAAATTCATCCCGCTTGCCGAGGAGACCGGACTGATCGTCGCTCTCGAGAGAGAGGTTCTCCGCCAGGTATGCCGGCAGCTGAGCCTCTGGTCGGACGGTGAGAAGCCTGTTCTTCCGGTCTCGATTAACTTCTCCCAGCTTCATCTGATCCAGTCGGACCTTTATGAATCCGTTATTTCCGTTGTGAAGGAGCATGGGGTGGATCCCCGGCTGCTCGAGATCGAAATTACGGAAAGTGCGGCCATGCACAAGGAAGAGGAAGTCATCCGGGTGCTGATGAGATTCAAGGAGGAAGGAATCGCGGTCAGCCTGGACGATTTCGGAACCGGCTACAGCTCGCTCAGCTATTTGAAGCGGCTGCCGGTCGACTGCCTCAAGATCGACTGTTCGTTCATCCGGGACATCGCCACCAACGCGGACAGCCGCGCGATCGTCCGGATGATGGTGACGCTGGCCGCCCAGCTCGGGTTTCAGGTGGTGGCCGAGGGAGTGGAGACGGAGGAGCAGGTCAAGCTGCTCGCCGAGCTCGACTGCGTCCGGGTGCAGGGCTATTTGTACGGAAAGCCGGCTCCGCCGGAGTTCTGGCAGCCCGGTCATGACGCGGAACGCCGGCAAGCGGGCTAGGAGGAGGGGCGCCGCGGCCGATGCGGTTGAAAGCGGCTCTTGGCTGCCCGTCCGGCCCGCTTATAAGGATGGGCCCTCGGATGGCAGGAGTAACCCGCGGCGGATGCCGGCGGGTTACTTTTTTTTGCCGGTTAGCGCGTTTGGCTGATTCTTCCCCCGCCCAGCCGTTTATATTAAATCTACCGACAGATATAGAACAACCGGAGGTGCGCGTATGCGGGTTCATGAATTCGAAATTCGTGCCGATGTCGACCACAAAGCTCTGCTGGCGGTTTCCTGTCAAACCTCTCGCTTCCTCTCCGACGTGAACTTTATAACGATGAGGGATGAAGACGAGCATACCATCGATGCCAAAAACCTGCTGGCCATCCTTAAGCTGTCCTGGAGGGCGGGAACCCGAATCCGCCTTATCTCAAGAGGCAAGGACGAGGAAGAGGCCTTGAACTATGTCTTCGGCTTCTTTGAGAGCTACGTTTAACCAATATAGGACGGATCTGAATAGAACCGGTCCTTTCCTACCATAGTAAAGAAGAATTTCCCAACAACCAAGGAGGAAAGAGACATGACGAATAATTTTCAATCCCCGACCCGGGACAAGCAGGCGATGAACTCCGTTCACTCCGCCCACGATGCCGTAGTGCAGGCGCAGTCCCATCCGGATGAGAACATGATCGGCCAGGCCGAGCGGGCCATCCGGCATGCGGACGCGGCGGTGGCTCAGGCGATGGACGGGGAGAATACACAGGGGGCGGAGCTTGCGGCCGAGCGTCTGGAGGAAGACCGCCGCGCGCTGGAGGAGCTGTAAGCAGCCTAACGGCGGAAATGGGCATCCGAAGGCGCGGACCCGCAGACGGCTGCGCCTCTCTCTGCCTGCAAGAAACGGATGGGCCGTTCCCCGCTGAAGAGCAGGAGGACGGCCTTCCTTCTTCTCCGGTATAATAGCGGGAGGGGCCTCACGGCCTCCTATATCGGATGGAGAGAGGGATGGATGTGGCGGTTAGACGAATCGAGCATGTGGGCATTATGGTGAAGGACCTGGAGACTTCGATCGCCTTCTATAAGGAAACAGCGGGTCTGGAGCTGAAAGGAACGCTGGAGCATACGAACGGCGTGATCCGGCTTGCCTTTCTCGGCTATGGGGAATCGGACGAGACCGAGCTGGAGCTGATCCAGGGCTACAACGACCGGCTGCCGGCGGAAGGCAAGGTTCACCATATCGCGTTTAACGTGGACCGGCTGGAGCCCGAGATCGAGAGGCTCCGCGCGCTCAACGTTAAATTTATCGATAAAGAAATCACGACCCTCCCGAACGGCTCGAGGTATATTTTCTTCGAGGGCCCGGACGGGGAATGGATCGAATTCTTCGAATCGACCCGTTGAAGGTCGAGCTTGCATGGAGAATAACATAAAAGCTGCTTGGCTAATGGCCAAGCAGCTTTTTTCAGGTAGAGGTAGTTCCTATCGGCAGACAGCCGGATTATTGGTTCTTGAACGCGTCCGTCAGAACCGGAACGATCTGGGACTTGCGGGAAACGACGCCCTTCAGTACGGCTTTGTTGTTCTCCAGCTTCACGTTGTACGCTTTCTCTACGGCGGAAGCGGATTGGCCGAGCGCGATTCCGACGGAATCGTTGTTAAGAATGTCCGTTACCACGAAGAGGAACAGGTCCAGCCCTTTCGTCGAGATGACATCGTTCAAGGCCGCTTCCACTTCGGATTGGCGGGACAGCACGTCGTTGACGTCGACGGCGTTAACCTGGGCGATTTCCACCTTCGCGCTGCCCATCTGGAATTCCTTCGAGTCAAGCGAGATAAGCTGGGCGACCGATTTGTCGCTGAGATCGGCACCGGCCTTCAGCATCTCCAAGCCGTAGCTGTCGGCATCGACGCCGGCGATTTCGGCCAGCTCGCGGGCCGCTTGAACGTCTTCCTCCGTGCAGGTGGGGGATTTGAACAGCAGGGAGTCGGAAATAATGGCGGAAAGCATCAGGCCGGCGATGTTAGGCTCGATGGAGACCCCGTTCTCCTTGTACATCTTCTTCAGGATGGTAGCGGTGCAGCCAACCGGCTCGGCACGGTAATAGAGCGGGCCGCTCGTCTCGAAGTTGGCGATGCGGTGATGGTCGATAACTTCCTTGACGGTCACTTGATCGATATCGGAAACGCTCTGCTGGCGCTCGTTATGGTCGACCAGAATCACGTTCTTGACTTCGTTCGCTACCGTTTCCACCAGGCGGGGAGCGGAGGCGCCAAAGCGGTCTAGGGCAAACTGGGTTTCCCCGTTCACGCTGCCGAGACGGACGGCTTCCACATCATAGCCCAGCTTGCTCTTCAGTTCGGCATATACCAGAGCGGAACAAATGGTATCCGTATCCGGGTTTTTGTGTCCGAAAATCAATGTTTTTTCCATGGTTTGTGCTCCTTTTTTCGATTTAGTGATCATCCATAAACGATTATAGCGCAAAAGCCTGTTCATTCCTACTCTTTTACTTGGTTTTGAAAAAGGGAGCTCCAGAACAAGTCCTTCAGCGGTTCAACGACGCTTCCCTCTCACGGATTTCGTGGGCCGCCCGGTACATGTCGGCAATGTCGGAGCGGCGCTGGCTCTCAAACCGGCGGACCGCTTCCTCGATCGGAACCGTCTCGACCAGAGCCACCTGCTCGCCGTCCGGAGGGTTCAAGGGACGTCCCGTCAGCCGGACTTCTCCATAACCGAGGAGACGGATAAAACGGGGATGGGGGATATGCGGCTTGTAAGGCCCAGCGGCCACCGACTCGCAATGAAACTGCCCGAAAATCCGGTACGTGACGAGCTCCGCTCCGAGCTCCTCCGCCATCTCCCGCCTTAAGGTCTGAAGATAGGTCTCTCCCGGCTCCATCGTCCCCCCGGGCAGCTCCCAGCGTCCGTTCTCCAGCTGAAACACGACATACCCCTCCGAAGTGTAGGGGATGATGCTCACATTGCTTACCAGAGCTTCGTCCAGGGAGGAAGCATCCGCCCACCCGAAGCGGCCTTTCACGGGTCCCCAGTCGATCAGGTTCGACAAGGCCCGGTAGCTCTCCAGTCCGGTTAAAGCCTTCTCGTAGCACAGGCTCGTTTCGAAGCCGGCGTAAGGCCCGAACGCCGCGATAGGATGGTAGCCGTGCTTCTCATAGAAGCGAAGCGATTCCGGCTGCTCCGGACCGGTCTCGAGCCGAAGCGACAGGGCTCCAAGCTCCCGCGCTCGGTCCTCCAAATAGGCGAGCAGGGCGGCCGCCATCCCCTGGCGGCGGAAGGGCCTGGCCACATAGAACCGCTTCAGCTCGGCGAAGGGGCCGGGCAGCCGGCGGATTCCCCCGCAAGCAGCCGGAACCCCGTCCGCAAACGCCACGGCGAACACCATCTCGCGCACCCCCGGATCGCCGAAATCCACTCCGTGAATGTCCTCGGCCGGGTATCTCTCCAGCAGCTCCTCATCGAGCTCCCCAATCAGCTTATGCAGGCTGCGGTCATTCGCCGGGACAGCCTGTATCTTCAAGTCCGGCAATACGATCACCTCGATTTTCTCTTTACCTGTACCTACATTCGACCCGGAATCGGTTATTTCCTTTTGCGGGCTTTTTCCTATTCAAAAAAGACCCGGATTTGTCGAATAAAAAAGGAGTGGGAACATAGAAGAGGGGGACTAACATGATCAGACGGTGGAAAGCCAGCATTATCGCCAAGCTGCTCAGCATTCTTTCGCTGTGCATCATCCTGTTGGCGGGGGTGCTGACAACAGGAGCTTACATTCAGGAGAAAGATCAGTTTTACAACCGTCTGGAATCCTTTCAGGATATAGCGAAGGATCTGGTGGATGACCAGGTTCCGTTTCTGGAGCTGATGAAGCCGGCGCTTCGCAAGGACCCTGCCGCCTGGAAGGGCAGCCAGGAATGGGTGAACCTGCAGGGAGTGTTCGACCGGTTAACCGAAAGCGACCTGATTTCCAATGTGTATTTGTTCTATCCGGATTCAGCGGACGCCGGGTCCCTGGATATGCTAATCGCGAACCAGGCGCTGTATGATGCGGGCCTCACGCCGACCAAGCCTTACAGCCTGACGCCGGAATTCCGTTCGGCGGTCGATACGGCCCGAGGGGGAAAACCGGGCACTACGGACGTATACCGCGACCAATCGGGGCAGTGGGTGAGCATTGTCAGCGCTATTCCGGGTCCCGACGGTAAAGAGAGCGTTCTCATAGGAATGGATTTCGACTATTCCAAGGTCGAGGCCTCGCTTATGGAGAAGCTCAGGGCCAATCTGTGGGTCGGGGGAATCGGCACGGCGGCTGCTCTTTTCGTGGTTTATTGGGCTCTTCGTGCCCTGCTGAGACCGGTGTCCGAGCTCGCCCGGATGACCCAGCGTGCGTCGCAGGGAGACCTCACCGTCCAGGCGGCCGTCAACCAAACCGATGAGCTCGGCCAGCTCGCCCATCACTTTAACGGCATGATCCGTAACCTCCGGGATGTAGTCGGCCGGGTAGCGGAATCGTCCGCTCAAGTCGCGTCTTCCTCCGAAGCGTTGAAGCTCGGAGCCCGTCAGACGACCGAGGCCACCCATCAAATCACCCAGTCGATTGAGCAGGTGGCCGCCGGAACGGAGCAGCAGATGCAGGGCTCGCTCGAGAGCAGCCGCGCCATGGAGGAGATGGCGTCCGGCATTCAGCGCATTGCCGAGTCCGCCAGCCTCGCGGCGGAGTCCTCGGGCGTCGCCGTGGAGCAGGCGGAGGCGGGCGCCCGCGAAATGTCCGTGAACCGGCAGCGGATGGAGACGATCCAGCAGACGGTGCAGGGAGCCGCCGGCAAGATCGAGCGGCTCGGGGAGCTGTCCAGCCGGATCAGCAGCATCACCGCCCTCATCTCGGACATCTCGGCGCAGACCAACCTGCTCGCCTTGAACGCCGCCATCGAAGCGGCCCGCGCGGGGGAACACGGACGGGGCTTCTCCGTCGTATCGGATCAGATCCGCAAGCTCGCGGAGCAGTCCCGGCAGTCGACCGGGGAGATCACGGAGCTTGTGGAGCAGATCCAGACGGAAACGCAGGCGGCCATCACCGCAATGAAGGACGGCTCGATCCGGGTGGAGGAGCTTTCCGAGGTCATCGAGGGGGCCAACTCCGCGTTCTCCACCATCGTGGACTCCGTGAAGGATGTCATGCAGCAGATGATGGAGGTATCCGCCTCGTCCGAGGAGATGTCCGCCGGGTCCGAACAGGTGAACGCCGCCATAGCGGAGCTCTCCACCATTTCCGCCCGGTCTTCGGACTATGCCCAGAGCGTGGCGGCCTCTTCCGAGGAGCAGCTCGCGTCCATGGAGGACATTTCCGGTTCCGCCGAATCCTTGAACGAAATGGCGACCCGGCTGAGAGCCCTGTTTGCCGATTTCAAGCTGTAAGACCACCGGACGCCTTCGGGCGTCCTTTTGTTTGGGGGCGAGGGAGACGGAGCTCTTTTCCGCCGGGGGAATTTGGAGCCGCGCTTGACTATCGGTATAATGGAGGGGAAAAGAACCGATGGAAAGGTGGAGGTAACGTGATCAATCTTTATCCCGCTTCATCCCGCTACAGTGCGGATCACGGATGGCTGAAGAGCAATTTCAGCTTTTCCTTTGCGGATTATTATGACCCGTCCAATACGGAGTTCGGGCCGATGAGGGTGCTGAACGACGACGAAATCGCGGGACACCGCGGCTTTGGGGCTCACCCTCACCGGGAGATGGAAATCGTCTCCATCGTGCTGCAGGGGAAGCTCAAGCATGAGGACAGCACCGGACGCACGGCCATAACCGGCTTCGGGGAGGTGCAGCGCATGTCCGCGGGAACGGGCATCATCCACTCCGAAACGAATCCGGGGGAGGAGGAGGTCCATCTTATGCAGATGTGGTTTACCCCGGAGGAGAAAGGACTGGAGCCCTCCTACGAAACGACCCGGTATGACGTGGAGGCGATGAAGAATGCGCTGCTTCCGGTCGTGTCCAAAAACCCCGGCGAAAACGTGGCCCGCATTCACCAGGACATGACGATCTATCTGTCCGATCTGGAGGCCCGCCAGTCGATCGGCTTCCAGCAGCCCGCCGGCCGGAGAATTTTCGTCTTTGTGATCGAAGGCACGCTCGCGATTAACGAGCAGCATGTGCTGGGCCGGCGGGATTCGGCGCGCATCACCGAGACGCCGGAGCTTACTCTGTCGAGTGAGGGCGGAGCCCGTTTTATGCTGATCGATCTGCCGTAATGGGGGAAGCGGCGGCTGCCGCATGCTTGAACGAACAGGGAGGATGGACATGGGAGGATCCCGCACGAAGAGACTGCTGATCAAGCAGGCAACCGGACGTCTGCTCCTGGAAGGGGAGAAGCTGGAGGGTGGCTTCGATCTGGAGGAAGGGGACAAGGGATGGAAGATAACGCTGCGCGGAGTGGAACCGGCCCTCGCCGGGGAAATCGGCCGGCTGCTCGATGAGCTGAACGTGTTTTATTTCGAGGAGGGCCCGGACGGACAGCTGAGCAAGTGGTGGCTCTACGACAAGGAGAGGCCGGACCTCCAGTACGCTCAGGAGGCCCGAACGCTCCAACTTTCCGTGGATTCCCGCCAGGCCTATACGAATCAGGGCGTCTAGCGAGAAGGCGGTAACTTTGAATTTGCAGCTAAACAGCATTTAAGAGGATGGCTGGCAAGGGAAGGTTCCTTGCCGGCTTTTTTATTTGCTTCAAGGAAGGAATGCTGCAAGAAAGGATGGCCCGCAACGAATGATTGACAAAAGGAAGGAAAGCGGATTATGATTGTTTTAGATTAATTTAAACGTTTCAATAGAGGGTGCACATGATGAATAACAAGCAGATCACCATTGTCGAGGTGGCCAGGGAAGCCGGGGTCTCCATTGCCACCGTGTCGAACGTGCTGAACAAGCGGAACGTTCCGATGGCTCCTGAAACCGCTGCCAAGGTCGAGGAGGCGGCGGCCCGCCTCGGCTACCGCCGCAATACGGTGGCAGCCAGCCTGAGCCGCCGGAAAACCAACGAGCTCGGCCTCCTTCTTCCGGGCTTCGGGGGCTATTACGGCCAGTTTGCGGAGGCCATGGAGCTTACCGCGCACCGCCACGGCTATCATCTTTCCGTCTATGCGACCGGCTCGGATCCCGAAAGAGAGCAGCGCCATCTGGAAACGCTGCTGGAACGCCGGGTGGACGGCCTGTTCTGCCACGGGATGGCGATGAAGCCCGAATCGGTGGGCCGGATCGTGCGGGGAGGCTCGCCGCTTGTTCTGTTCAACGCCTGGGAGTGGCCGGAGGATCTGGCGGTGGCGGCGGTCAACCTTGATTTTGCCGGCGCGAGCGCAGAGGCCGTCCGCCATCTGGTGGAGCGCGGCTGCCGGACGGTCTACTATGCCGGGACCTCCAAGGCTCTCATGATCGACAGGCAGCGCAGGTTGGGCTTCCGCCGGGAAGCGGACCGGCTCGGGGACCAGGTGCGGACCGGCATGATCCATAGCGAAGCCGGGGATCCGGAAGAGCAGGTGACTACCGCAGCGGCCGAGGCTCTCGCTGAGGGAGGCCCCGTCGGGATTCTCGCTTTTGATGACCGTATGGCCCTCCGGATTCTGGGCCGGCTTCTTCAAGCCGGTATCCGGGTTCCGGAAGAGGTCAAGCTTCTCGGAATCAATAACGAATGGTTCAGTGCCGCTGCCTATCCGACGCTGACGAGCATGAGCATCCCGTATGAGAAACAAGCGGAGCTGGCCATCCACCGGCTGCTGTCGCATTTGGGTGAGGCCGAGGACGGGAAGGACCTGCCGCAGGCAAAAGGAGAGGTTACCGTTCCTCTTGAGCTGACTCCAAGGCGCTCTACCGAAGCCTAAGCCAAGGCCCTTTGCCCACTCTGGCAGGAGAGGGGGCGTGTGATGAGGATTCACCCGGGTAACCGGATAATCTATACAGCCACAAAGGAGAGATTCGAGCATGTGGACAAAAGCGATTGAGCACGCGGTTGAGCAGACGAGGAAGAATATCGGCCGGTTCGGGGACCAGTTCCCGCATGTAAGCGAGAATGACAAGTACCGGCTGAACCCGAATACGGATTGGACGGACGGCTTCTGGTCAGGCATTCTCTGGCTGAGCTACGAGTATACGAAGGATGGGGTTTTCCGGGAAGCCGCCCTTCGTACCGTCCAAAGCTTCAAAGACCGGCTGGAGCAGAACCGGAATCTGGATCACCATGACATCGGCTTCCTTTATTCTCTTTCGACCAAGGCCCAGTGGATCATCGAGAAGGACGAGGAGGCCAAAAAGCTGACTCTGCAAGCGGCCGATGTCCTGATGAACCGGTGGCGCGAGAACCTTCAAATCATTCAAGCCTGGGGTCCCAAAGGAGACAAAGAGAACGGGGGCCGGATCATCATCGACTGCCTCATGAACCTTCCTCTTCTCTACTGGGCCTATGAGCAGACGGGAGACAGCCGGTACCGCGACGTGGCGGTGATCCATGCCGATCAGAGCCGACGGTTTCTGGTCCGCGGGGACGATTCCTCTTACCATACCTTTTATTTCGACCAGGAAACGGGCGATGCGCTTCGCGGGGGAACCGCTCAAGGGTATCGCGACGGGTCGACCTGGACTCGCGGACAAGCTTGGGGGATTTACGGCTTCGCGCTTTCCTACCACTACACGAAGAATCCTCTCTATCTGGAAACGTCGAAGCGCCTCGCCCGGTACTTCTTCGAAAGACTGCCGGAGGACAACGTTGTCTATTGGGATTTCAATGTGGAGGTCAATGCGGACACGAAGCGGGACAGCTCGGCCTCGGCTATCGTGGCGGCCGGGGTTCAGGAGCTTCTCCATCATCTGGATGTGAGCGATCCGGACCGGGCCTTCCTGCAAGACGGCCTTCAGCGATCGATGGAAGGGCTGGTGAACAGTTATGCCACACTGGAGGACCCGGAGGCGGAGGGCTTTCTGAAGCGGGGCTCTTACAGCGTGCGCGGCGGTGCCGCTCCGGATGATTATGTCATCTGGGGGGATTATTACTACCTGGAGGCCTTAATGCGCCTGGAGAAAGGAATCCCGGGTTACTGGTACGACCGATAAGGTTTTCCTTCGCAGGCTGGTCCGGATTTGAGTCCGTATCTGTTTAGGCTGTCCCATTCCGGGTTATTGGTATATAAGCGGACGAAAGAGTCAAAACCGCTTAAGAAAAGCCTCCGAATTCGAACGAGGTCCCGCCTGCACAAAGGAGGAATGGCCAATGACCTACACCGTGGTATGGCTGCTAAGCCTGATCCTGCTTGCTTTAGGCAACCTGCTTATCGTCCTTTCGCCTCAAATAGAGACCCACAGCTCCTTTATGAGCTCTTACAGCCGTTTTCTCGGGATGGTCATCAGCATCGTTTCGGGTATATTCCTGGTGGCGGCGGTTTTCCGGTACTTCGGGTTCTGGATGGATTCCTCGACGGGGTAATTGTACAGGGGCCGTTCCTTTAGGGGACGGTCCTTTTTAAGTTATTGATATAGTTATAACCTATTAAATAAATAGATTTTATATATTTCACCTATTGGATTAACAGGTGTATGCTTCTTTCAAAAGGAGGCGACGAATAGGATGGAAAGAAGCCAGGTATGGAATGCGGGTCATTATGACGAACGGCTGGGGTTTGTAAGCAAGCTTGGAGCGGGAGTGGTGGAGCTCTTGAATCCCCGCCCGGGAGAGCGGGTTCTGGATGTAGGCTGCGGAACGGGCGACTTGACGAAGAAGCTTGCGGACGAAGGGTGCCGGGTGGAGGGAATCGATCGGTCTCGGGAGATGATCGACCAGGCCCGGGTGAAATATCCGGAGCTGAGCTTTCGGGTTGAAGATGCAGAGGAACCGGCTTCCTATCCAAAAGAATGCTTCGACGCCGTCTTCTCCAACGCGGCCCTGCACTGGATGAAGCAGCCGTCCCGCGTCCTGGAGGGCGTCTGGTCCTCGCTTAAGCCGGGCGGGCGGTTCGCGGCCGAATTCGGCGGCCGGGGCAATGTAGCCGGCATCTATAAGGCGGTCGAGGATGCGCTCATATCCTTCGGAATCCGGGCCGAAGAACGGAATCCGTGGTATTTTCCCAGTCTCGGCGAATACGCCTGCCTGCTGGAGAGTCATGGCTTTCACGTGGAGGTGGCGGTTCACTTTGCCAGACCTACTCCGCTGAACGGCGGAGGGAAGGGGCTGGAGCACTGGCTCGAGATGTTCGCCGGACCGTTCTTTGAAGGGATGATGCCGGCCGAGAAGAAGAAGGTTTACCGGTTGATCGAAGAAATCGCCCGTCCCTCTCTTTACCGGGAGGAGACATCCGGCTGGGAGGGCGATTATGTGAGGCTGCGCCTGCTGGCGGTTAAGCCCCGGTAGCTTGGGGAACCTGCCTGGGGAATCGGACCGGACAAACAAGGGTTGTCCGGTTCTCCCGGGTAGTGCCTTATCCGCGAATGCCGTTCCGCTTCCGCCGTGCCCTTGCCAAGTAAACGCAGCCTCTTTTGCAAAGTTACCGGCTTAAAGATCAGGTCTAGTTCCCGCTGATCCTGCATAAAATTTTGTCGAATGCCTACTTTATGACTAGACGCCAGCATGCTATACTTGAGAAAAAATGTAAGCGTTTTATTGAAAAGGCTGAGTACATCATGAGGGGACGACAGGCTGGATGGGGCGTAGGAAGAAATGGGCAAGGTATCTGGCGGCGGGATTGATCGTCATGCTGATCTTGAGTCTGCACGAGAGGCTGACGGTTTTGGGGGAGCAGAGCGATCCTAAGTTCGTCCTGCTGCGTCTGGAAGACATTGGGCCCGGCGGGCAGTATGAATCGCTGGAAGGGCTTGGCAAGCTCCGCACGGTGATGGAATATTTGGAGGAGCGGCACATCCGTTTTCAGGTCGGGGTCATCCCCCGATGGATCAACTATTTGCCCGACGGGACCGTGTACAACCGGCAGCTCGATCAGCAGGAGGATCCTTATATACTCGCTTTTAACCGGATTCTGAAGAAAGCCGAGGCTTCGGGCGCCGTTCTGGGGATGCATGGATACACCCACCAGACGGGCGACAAGCGCCGGGAGGACGGTCATCAGGAGTCGGGGATCGGCAATGAATTCAACGTCCTGGGCTCTCCGGAGACGGCTACGCCCGAATTCGCCCGGTCCCGGGTGGAGGAAGGGCTCAAGGTGATGGGAGCGGCCCAGCTTCACCCGGATTTCTGGGAGGCTCCGCATTATCACATTAGCGCTGATCAGGAGGCCGTCTTCCGCTCCTACTTCGGTATCGTCTATGAGAATGCGTTCGGTGCCCCGGGGCAGTCCGATGCCTTGTACCGCAACCGCGAGAACACCGGCTACGGAAGCCCCAGCTGGGGAGCGGTGTACGTTCCGACTCCTTTTTCCTACATCCCTTACAACAAGGATGAGAAGCTGATTATGAACCAGCTCGCCAAAAGCAGCAAGCTGCCGTCCTTCTTCTACCATTCTTTCCTGGAGTTCAAGCATTTGATCCCGGTTATGGACGATCAGGGTGACCCGGTTTACCGGGACGGACTCCCGGAATACCGTTACCCGGAACGGGACCGGACCAACCTCCAGAAGCTCATTACCGCTCTGCGGAGCAAAGGCTATACCTTCTATTCGCTTCACGACTATGTGCCGTTTACCCCCGCTAACCGCGTTACGCTAAGTACGGTTAAGGATGGTGCGGTAAGAACGGGCGACGTGACCGGAGACGGGCAGGCCGATGCGGTGGTGTGGGATGACCGGACCGGGCAGGTGACGGTAACGGAAGGCCGCTTCCGCGGGATGCGCAACGAGGCCCAGCCGGCCTCCGATGCCTGGGCCACCATCAGCCGGCGCAAGGGCGACCAGTTCCTGCTGCACGATGATGACGGTGACCGGCGCCAGGATCTGTGGGTCATCCGCGCCTTGGGACGGCTGGAGCTGTACCGCTCAACCGGAAGCGCGTTCCGGTATGCCGGCGCTTGGAGCGTAAACACGGGAGGGGAGTGGGCGGAGGCTTATCCGGTCAAGCAGAGGAACGGCGAGTGGATCGCGGCCGGGACGTCCCCAGAGGGCAACCGCTTGTTCGGTCTCTCCATTTCCTCTAACGGAGTCCGGGCGATGGAGCCCCTCAAGTGGAAAACGAATACGCTCAAAGGATTGGCGGTCCGGGTCAACCCGGATGAGTCCGAGAGCTTGTGGCTCTCCCGCGGTCATTCCTTAAGCGGCGTCCGGATTGGCTGCGAAACGGGCCAGTACAAATGGAAGACGGGGAAGGAGACGGTCGACCTTTCCTCCAATGAGGGCTCTCTGCGTTTCGGGGACTTCAACGGCGACAAGCGCGAGGATGTTCTCCAGTGGAACGAGGAGGAGAACCGGTACACCGTCTATCTGCAGGACCCGGACGGCCGGTATCGCCTTCTTTCGGCCTTCGGTCCGTGGGGTCGGCCAAACGCCCGCCTTCTGATCGGGGACTTTGACGGAAGCGGCACGTCCGACCTCGGCCTCCTCGGCGGCACGTCGTCTTCTCTCGACTTGGCGTTGTCTTACCAGCGTCCTTCGTTCTAGGCGGATGCCGTTTTCCTCCCGCTGTGGGAAGAAGGGGCAGTCCTTCCCGATGGAGTAAAGACCATGACCCGCACAACCCGCCCTCCAGGCGGGTTTTTGCTAGGGTCATTTCTTTTGCCGGCATTCTTTGGCATAATGAAGAAAACATCGACAGGCAGGTGGAAACCCGTTGGTTAAGAAATGGACCGCCCTGCTCCTGGTGAGCCTCTGGCTGTGCCTGGCAGGAGCCGTGCTTCCGTGCGCGGCGGCAGAAAACCTTCTTCAGAACAGGGGGTTCGAAGAAAATAGCGGGGGGCAGCCCGGCGGCTGGCAGCAGGATGTATGGACGCCGGGCTCGGAAGCGACCCAATTCTCCATAGAGACAAGCCAAGCCCATACAGGGTCCGGCGCCGTCAAAATCGAGAACAAGCAGCCGAACGACGCGAAGCTTGTCCAGACGGTGGCCGTGAAGCCGAATACAACCTACCGGCTGTCAGGCTTCATCAGGGCCGAGCAGGCCGACCCGTCCTCCAAGGGGGCGAACCTGTCGGTCATGGGCCCGCTGGAGACGTCCGCCGATTACAAGGACACGAAAGGGGAATGGCAGTACGTCGAGCTATACGGACGGACGGGACCCGAGCAGAACGAGCTCAAGGTGGCCGTCCGCCTCGGGGGCTACGGCAGCCTGACCAAGGGCACCGCCTACTTCGATGACATTGCGTTCGAAGAGGTAAGCCAGGTGCCGGCAGGCGTGAAGGCCATCTCCTTTCTTCCCCAGCAGGCGGCACCCGCCGGGGATCCGGCCACCTCGGGGGATCCGGTGTCTCCGATGAAGGTGATGCTGTTCACGGTTCTTTTCGGGGCTCTCTTCGTAGTGGTTTACCAGAGCCTGATCCGCTCCCCTCTGCAGGCAAGAGGGGAATCCCGGTACGGTCCCGCGGCCATGGCAAGTGTGCTGGGGCTTGGTCTTCTTCTCCGCCTCTACATAGGCCAGCACATCGTCGGGCACCCGACGGACGTCAATACGTTCACCGCCTGGGCGAAGCACGCGGCGGAAGCCGGCCTGATGCGGTTCTACGACGGCATCTGGGCGGACTACCCGCCCGGCTACATTTATGTGCTCTATGCCATCGGCAAGCTCGCCGGATGGATGCACCTCGAGGCTTCCTCGAAGGCCTTCCTGGTGCTGCTTAAGCTTCCCGCGATTCTAGCCGATTTGGCGGCGGCATGGCTAGTATACCGCCTGGCTCAGCCGAGATTCGGGGACCGAGCGGCGCTCGGCTTGTCCCTGCTGTATGCGTTCAACCCGGCCGTTATAGCCGATTCGGCGGCATGGGGGCAGGTGGATTCCTTCTTTACCCTTCTTCTCCTCGCCACACTGCTTCAGGTGGTGCGCGGCCGGATCGAATGGGCGTGTGTTCTGTTCGCCTTGACCGTGCTTATCAAGCCGCAGGCGCTTATCTTTACTCCTGCCCTGCTGTATGCGTTCATCCGGGCCGGAAGCTGGAAGCGGTTCGGCGTAGGGGCCTTGTGGGGCTTGGCCGGATTGGTGATTCCCCTTGTGCCTTTTTCCTTGAACCAGGGAAGTCTGCTTTGGGTGGTTGACCTGTATAAAACGACTCTGAAATCCTATCCTTATGCCACCTTGAACGCGTTCAACCTGTATTCGCTTGTGGGGGCCAACTGGAAGCCTACCACCGAGAAGCTGCTGTTCCTTCCTTATTCGGTTTGGGGGAACCTGTTCATTGTGGCGGCTGTCGGCCTATCCGCATACTTGTTCTTCCGCCGGAAGGAGGATTCGCCGGCCAAGGTGCTGTACACGGCTCTTATCTTAATTGCGGTGGTCTTCCTCCTCGCGGCCAAAATGCACGAGCGTTACCTATATCCCGCCGTGGCGCTGGTTCTGGTAGCTTATGTCTACGCCCGGGACCGCAGGCTCTTGTGGCTCTTCCTCGGCTTCAGCCTGACGGCTTTTATTAACATCGGTTATGTGCTGGCCTTCAGCCTGAAGGGGATCACGAATGTCCCGGCCTTTGACGGGATCATGCTCATCACGTCACTCGTCAATCTGGTCCTGCTCGGCTGGCTTATCCAGGTGGGAGTCGATCTGTTCGTGCGGGGCCGTATCCAGCCGGTGGAGCCGGTGACTCCTCTCACGGCCGTTCCGGCGGAGGCGGAGGCTTCGGGCCTTCTGCACAGCACCGAATCGGCAGCCAAGGGGAGGAAATTCACCCGTCGCGATTGGATCGGCATGGGCGCCGTCACCGCCATCTATGCCGTGATCGCCTTGTACAACCTGGGCTCGTTCAGCGCCCCGCAGACGTTCTGGCAGCCGGCGCGAACCGGCGACAGCTTCTATGTGGATCTGGGGGAGAGCCGGACGATCGAGCGGATCAACACGTTCAGCGAGATCGGGGAGGGCAAGTTCAAGCTGGAGTTCGGCGACACGCCGACCGCCTGGACGAACCCGCTTATCGTGGACAACACCTACGTGAAGGTATTCCTGTGGAACGTCCAGCCGGTTAACGTGAAGGCCCGGTATGTGAAGGTGACCGTGGACTCGCCGGGCTTCACCCTCGACGAGATGGCGCTGTTCGAGAAGGATAATGCGGAGCCTCTTCCGCTCAAGGTAGCGGCGGTGGAGGCGGCGGACCCCGTCAGGGGAACGGTGGCGAATCTGTTCGACGAGCAGGATAAGGCCAAATACAAGCCGACCTATCTGGACGGCACGTATTTCGATGAGATTTACCATGCCCGGACCGCCTATGAGCATCTTCATCTCATGAAGCCTTACGAGAACACGCACCCGCCGCTCGGCAAAGAGCTGATCCTGATCGGGATCAAGCTGTTCGGCATGACTCCGTTCGGCTGGAGAATCGTCGGCACGCTGTTCGGCATCGGCATGATTCCGATTCTTTACGTTTTTGCCTTGAGGCTGTTCGGAAAGTCCGAGTATGCGCTGTTCGCCGCTTTCCTGATGGCGGTGGATTTCATGCATTTTGCCCAGACGCGCATCGCGACCATCGATGTGTACGGGGTCTTTTTCATCATGCTGATGTATTATTTCATGTACCGCTACTACAGCCTGAGCTTCTATCAGGTTCCGCTCAAGAAAACGCTCGTTCCTCTGTTCCTGTCCGGGCTCTTCTTCGGAATCGGGGCGGCGAGCAAGTGGATTGTGCTGTACGGCGGGGCGGGGCTGGCGCTTCTCTTCTTCCTGTCCCTGTACGAAAGGTACCGGCAGTATGCCGCGGCGGGGCAGATGCTCGCACTGGAGAAGGGCAAGCCTGGTCCGGAGCTGACCGCCTATCTGGTTAAGGTACGACGCGTGTTCGTGAAATACACGGCCCAGACGGTCGCCTGGTGTACGCTCTTCTTCGTCGTTATTCCGGCCGTCATCTACAGCCTGTCCTTCGTTCCGATCATGAGCGTGCCCGGCGAGAAGCATACGGTCGAGCAGCTTGTCCAATACCAAAAGGACATGTACAATTACCACAGCAAGCTGAAGGCCACCCATTCGTTCGGCTCCCCTTGGTACGAGTGGCCGTTCCTGGTGAGGCCGATCTGGTATTACACCGGCCAGTCGCAGCTTCCGCCCGATCAGGTGTCGAGCATCGTATCCATGGGGAACCCGGCGGTCTGGTGGGTAGGCCTGCTCGCGTTTCTCGCCACGCTGGTGCTGGCCCGCAGGCAGAGGCACCGGGGAATGCTCGTGGTCATCGTGGCGTTCTTCTCGCAGTATGTTCCGTGGATGCTGGTCACGCGGCTCACGTTTATTTATCATTATTTTGCAATGGTCCCGTTTCTCATCTTGAGCATTGTCTATGCGAGCAAGCTTCTCGTGGAAGCCAGGCCCGCGTGGCGCAAGGCCGTTTATGCGTATTCGGCCGTGTGTCTCCTATTGTTCATCATGTTCTATCCGGTTCTGTCCGGTGCGGTGGTCAGCAAGTCTTATGTAGAACAGTTCCTGCGCTGGTTCCCGACCTGGTATTTCAACAGCTAAGCCCCCGGTGCCTTATCTGTGAGGGTTGGCACTAGATTCATCAAGGAGGATAATATGCACGAGCACAGCAAGTATTCCATAGTAGTTCCGATGTACAACGAAGAAGCGGTCATCGAGGAGACCTACCGGAGGCTGAAGGAAGTGATGGACAGCCAGCCGGAGACGTACGAGCTCGTCTTCGTCAACGACGGGAGCCGGGACCGGACGGTCGAGATCGTGGAAGGCCTGTGCCGGCGGGACGGAAACGTGCGGCTCGTCAACTTCTCGCGCAATTTCGGGCATCAGATTGCGATCAGCGCCGGCATGGATTATGCGTCCGGAGACGCGGTCGTCGTCATTGATGCCGATCTGCAGGATCCGCCCCAGGTGATTCTGGCGATGATCGACAAATGGCGGCAGGGCTACGACGTCGTGTACGGCAAGCGGTTGAAGCGCAAGGGGGAAACCCTGTTCAAAAAAGTGACCGCTCTGATGTTCTACCGTTTGCTGCGAAGCATGACAAATGTGGAGATCCCCGTGGATACGGGGGATTTCCGTCTGATCGACCGGAAGGTGTGCGAAGTGCTCCGGAACCTCAAGGAGAAAAACCGCTTCGTCCGCGGCCTCGTCTCCTGGGTCGGCTTCAAGCAGACCTCGGTGGAGTACGTTAGGGACGAGCGGTGGGCGGGAGAGACGAAGTATCCGCTGAAGAAGATGATCCGGTTCGCCCTCGACGGCATCACCTCCTTCTCGTACAAGCCGCTTAAGCTGGCCACCTACATTGGGTTTGCCATGTCGGCGGCGAGCTTCCTCTACCTGCTGGTTGTATTGTACGAGAAGCTTTTCACAGAGGCATACGTCGTTCCGGGATGGTCCTCGCTTCTCGCCACCAACCTGTTCTTCAACGGCATCATGCTCATCCTGCTCGGCATCATCGGAGAGTACATCGGCCGGATCTACGACGAGTCCAAAGGGCGTCCGCTGTACATCGTGAAGGAGACGAAGGGCTTCCAGGCGGAGGGAGCCGCCGAGCCGGGAGAGAAGCAATATGTCCGCTAAAGCCCTGCTCGCCCGCTACGGCCAGTTCATCAAGTTCAACCTTGTGGGTCTGTTGAATACGGCCATCGATTTCGTGGTCTTCTCCCTCTTGGTCGGGCTGGGCGTTCCCTATTTGGCGTCCCAGTGCGTGTCCTACGGTGCGGGCATCGTGAACAGCTTCCTGCTCAACCGCAGCTGGACGTTCCGGGAGCGGCAGGGGGCGAGAGGGGCCCAGGCGGTCCGCTTCCTGCTGCTGAACGCCGTCACCCTTGGGCTTTCCCTTCTTCTGCTGTACGCGTTCAAATCCGGCCTAGGGCTTCACCCGATCGCCGCGAAGGTCATCGTGACCATCTTCACGACGCTCGTGAACTTTGCGGGCAGCAAGCTCTGGGTTTTCCGTGCGGAGGGCAAGAGGGGCGGGTAAACGCGGCCCTGCCAGCAGATGCGGCCGGCCTCGGCTGTTTGCCTGCAAACGGACCGTCGTTTAGTTCATGACCGCATGAAGCTGCGATTTCCTGGCGGATAAGGCATCATCAAGACATATCGACATAGGGCCGAAAGGCCCTATTTTTTATTGTCCTACGAATTCGGACCTCGCTCCCCCGGAGACCTCCCAGGCTCCCTTTTTTCCTTGCAGGGAGTGCCCTTTTTAGGTTCTCATCCTTTCCTTCTCCGTCCTTGCTTCTCTTTTTCTCGTAAACAGGTGCAGGGGATCCGCCTCCAAGGCCCGTCTATTGAAAAAGAATAGAAGAAAGGCAACTTATCGGGGGCGGCGATCGTTTAGGGATAGACAGGAAGTTGAAGTTGTTCTTAGCGTCCATCCTAACGCCTGTTAACAGGTTCCAGTCCATAGCCAGGAGGTAGCTATTATGAATGCCGTGCTGTCAGTCCGTGGAATCAGCAAAACCATTGGCGGAAAAACGCTGGTGGAGGGGATTTCCTTTGAAATAGGAAAGGGAGAAATATTCGGTCTGCTGGGTCCGAACGGGGCGGGGAAGACGACGACGATCCGCATGCTGGTCGGCCTGATCGAACCGACGTCGGGAAGCATTGCCGTCTGCGGGCATGATGTCCGCAAAGCCCGTCGCGAGGCGATGCGCGGTGTGGGCGCCATCGTCGAGAACCCGGAGCTCTACGGCTACTTGAGCGGAGAAGAGAACCTGAGGCAGTTTGCCCGGCTGTCCCGCTTGGAGGGAGCCGACGAACGCATCCGCGAGGTGGCCCGACTGGTCGGCCTGGAGGAGCGCCTGCAGGAGAAGGTCAAGCGCTATTCACTAGGGATGCGTCAGCGGCTGGGGCTTGCCCAAGCCCTTCTTCACAGGCCTTCCCTGCTCATCCTGGACGAACCGACGAACGGGCTGGATCCGGCCGGCATGAGGGAGTTCCGCCAGCTGCTCCGGACGCTGGCTTCCGAGGGAACGGCCATCCTCCTCTCGTCCCACCTGCTGGGCGAGATCGAGCAGGTGTGCGACCGGGTCGGCGTCATTCAGAACGGGCGCTGGGTGCTCACCTCCGCGGTTGGAGAACTCGGCGACCCGTCGCAGGGGCGGCGCCTGCTGATCCACGTGGATTCGGCCGAGAAAGCGTTGGCCTGCCTGGATGCGGAAGGGATCGAGGTGCGGGCCCGGTTTGTGAGCCCTGCCGTGATTTCTCTGGTGCCGCCCGCGGAATCGATGAATCCGCTGCTTAAGACCCTGCTGAACGGGGGCATCACGATTCACCGGCTGGAAGAGCAGAATACGTCCCTCGAGGACAAGTTTCTGGAAATTACCGGAGGGAACCAAGGATGAGCGAATGCCTGGATGTGATCCGCAACGAATGGATCAAGCTTCTCAGAAGAAAGAGATTTCTTGTCGTGCTTCTGCTTGGGCTCGGTATAGCCGCCTTCTTCCTGGCGGTGGAATACAAGCACGCGAAACAGCTCAGCCTCTATAACAGCCCGGATTACCAGAGGCAGCAGCTGGAACGATGGATTCAAGACACGGAGCGGGCATTGGCCGATGATAAGAAGCTGGCGGGAGCAGAACGTCAAGCGATGGAAGAGTCCGTTCAATCCATGAAGAAGGAGCTGGAGGAGCTCGAGCAGCATTCTGGCGTGCCTGCGCCTTTCGATGAGGAGAAAGCGAAAAGCCGGGTCGCCGGGTTAAAAGAATCCCTTGCTTCCCTGCCGCCCGAGCATAAGAATTCCCGCGGAAGCCTGGAGATTGAGCTCATGAAGGCTGAGTACCTCCTCGACAACCGGGTAGCGGTTAACGATAAGCGATTCGGGGAAGGGATGACGATGTGGAGAGCCATGAAGGATTTCATGGAGATCGGCCCGCTCCTGTTCATCCCCATGCTCTGCGTACTGCTCGTATCCGATATCATTTCCGGGGAAATGACCGCCGGGACCGTGAAGCTGCTTCTGATCCGGCCCGTTTCCAGAGGGAGGATTTACCTGGGCAAATTCCTCACCTCGATAACGGCGTCCGTCGTTGTCGTGACAATCCTGCTCGCCGTCATTGCGGGGTTCTCGTACGTCTTGTTTGGCGCAGACGGAGCGGACAATCCCGAAGCGGTAGGGGTCAGCTATTACAAGGCCCAGGAGATGATGGAAGGCCGTATGACGGAGGTAACGGTGGTTGACCCAAGCGATGCCCATATCGTGTCCGCCGGCACCTACTTCCTGGTCAGCCTGCTGCTCACCGTTCTGGCGACAGTCGTGATGACCGGACTCGGCTTCTTCGCCTCGGTGCTCGTCCGGTCGGCAGCCGTCAGTACCGGACTGGCCATGAGCGTTGTCGTCATGGGACTGGCCATCCAGGGCACAGCCCGGGGGATGGGCTTCCTGAAGGGACTGGCGACCACTCATTTTAACCTCGGCCGGGTCTGGTCCGGAGAGGTATACCAGAGCTTCGGCGTTTCGACGACTCTTCCCGAAAGCCTGCTCATCCTTCTGGCCTGGTCAGCGGGGATGTATCTGCTCGGGTATGTTTTATTCACTCGGAGGGACATTCTGGCTTAACCACCCGGATTCGGTTCCTGCCGCCAAACGACAACGAAGCCGTACCCAATGGAGGGTCGGCTTCGTTTTAATGGGAAAGGGCTCTAACGATTGTTGGAGGACGCTCGGCGTGCCCGTCTCCGGTCGATCTCCTCGGTGACGACGAAGGCCAGGTCCTCGTTGCCGAACAGGCCGATGACGCTGAGCACCGTGTCATCTTCGAGCACGCCGGCCTCTTCCTTGGGAACGGTCAGGGAAAGGGCATGCTGCAGGGCGGGATTCGCTCCCTGGTCCGGGTAGGCGCGGAGGTAGAGCTCCTCCGGGTCCAGGCCGTGGTTGACGCACCATTGGGCGAAGACCAGGATCATCATTTCCTCGTCCTGCCGGTAGCTGCGGATAATGGCTTCTTCTCTTTCTTTGGGGTTCATGGGTCCAACTCCTCTATCCATCTCTCGCTGCCCATTATAACGGAAGGAAGCGGGGCGGACAAATCGGTCCGGTCGGCCATTTTTTATACCCAAACCTGCTCTTGCAAAACGCCGCCGCTGTGCTACCCTGTAAAGAGACAGGAGGGACGGACTTGAAAACGGTACTGGTAACCGGGTATAAGGCGGCGGAGCTCGGCATTTATTCGCTCAAGCACGAAGGCATCCCCATTATCAAAAAAGCTCTGCGCAAGCGCATCGAAGCCCTGCTCGACGAAGGCTTGGAATGGGTGATCGTAAGCGGGCAGTGGGGAGTGGAGCTGTGGGCGGCGGAGGCGGCTCTTGAGCTTAAGGAGGACCATCCTCAGCTCCGGCTCGCCGTCATTACGCCTTTCCTGGAGCAGGAGGAAAGATGGAAGGATGACAAAAAGGAGTGCTACCAGGAAGTGTTGAGAAAGGCTGATTACGTGAACAGCGTTTCCCATAAGAAATACGAAGGGCCGTGGCAGTTCAAGGAAACGAATAAATTTCTCCTCCGGAACTCCGACGGGCTTCTGCTTGTGTATGACGAAGACATGGAAGGGTCCCCGCGCTTCCTGAAGGAGCTCGCCCGGTCGCATGCCGAGCATTATGAATACCCGATTCTTACGATCACGGCGGAGGACTTGCAGAGTACGGCGGAGGAGCAGCTCCCCGATTTCGACGGACAGGAAGGTTAGCTTATGTGGAGAAACCGCAACGTATGGATTATATGGTCGGGCGAAATGGTGGCTGGCCTCGGGTTATGGATGTCCATCATCGCCAATTTGGAATTTATGCAGCGGTATGTGCCGTCGGATTTTATGAAGTCCCTTATTTTGTTTGCCGGGCTGCTGGCGGGGGTGCTGGTCGGGCCTCTGGCGGGAAGAGTGATTGATGCGAGCCGAAAAAAAACGGTGCTCCTCTATGCCGGATTCGGCCGGATGCTGAGCGTGGCGTTCATGTTTCTGGCGCTTCACTATTCCTCCGTAGGCTGGATGGTGGTCTTTGCGGTTGTTCTGCAAATCTCGGCGGCCTTCTATTTTCCGGCCCTGCAGGCACTGGTGCCGATGGTCGTGAAGGAGGAAGAGCTTCTGGCCATGAACGGCGTCCACATGAACGTCGGCACCGTTTCGCGGATTCTCGGCACGGCTCTCGGAGGGGCGATGCTTGCCGTGATGAGCCTGTATACGCTGTACATGGCTTCCCTGGTGGCCTACGTTCTGCTTCAGATCGCCACCTGGTTCCTAAGCGTACAGGAATCGGCTTCGGTTTCCGGGACCGGGATCCTTTCCGGTGAAAAGGCAGGTGATAAGCTCGAGGAGCCGGCAAACGGCCGGACGGCCGGGGAAGGTAAGCGCAGAACGGGCGGCTTCGCCGAGATCTTGCCGCTGTTAAAGACGATGCCTGTCGTGAAGTCGGCTCTCCTGCTGACGATCGTGCCCACCTTGTTCATCGGGGGCTTTAACCTGATGGTTATCAACATCAGCGAGCTGCAGAACAACGTGCAGATCAAAGGCCTGCTGTATACGGTGGAGGGGACCAGCTTTATCCTGGGGGCCCTGCTAGTTAAGCGTTTCTTCAGCAAGGGTGTCATGCTCCGCAGGCTGCTCGCTTTCTCCCTTCTGATCGCCGTCGCCCAGTCCTCTCTCTTCTACGGGGATCACCGGATTATGTCGATGGTTTCCTTCGGCTTGTTCGGGCTTTGTGCAGGCGGGTTCTTCCCGGTGGTCGCAACCATCTTTCAGACGGGAATCCCGAAGGAGTACCATGGCCGATTCTTCTCGTTCCGGGCGATGTTCGACCGGGTCCTGTTCCAGGTGGTGCTGCTCGGCACCGGGTTTCTGCTCGATACCATCGGGTTCAAGCGGATGGTCCTCGTCTTCGGCGGGCTGTCTCTGCTGCTGACGGCCTACTATACCGTGCAGGAAAGACGGATGGCGGCGGGAACGCGTCCGGTCAAAGGGCTGGGGGAGCCGGTATAGCCGGCGGAAGAGGACCCGCTTCTATGGCCATAAGCGGCCGTCTGATTCGTTCGTATGGTGCGAAAGCAACGGTACGAGCCGATGAGACGGCCTTTTGGCATGCCCTGGTTCGGAATGGCAGCGGAGGACATCTCCCTTTTCGGTTGGGAAACGCCGGGTGGGGACGCGCCTGGTGTCGAATGTTCTGCTTCCTTAGGGAGGATCAGGCGCCATCGGAGGTTTGCTTGCCAACCAAAGTACCGGCTGAGGCACTGGAAGGACCAGGGATTGACGGCGTTCCAGGAAATAGGCCTGGTTTTTTGACGTCGGCTTCGCTATGATAGGTTTAAATACTTAAACGTTTGAACCTTTAAACCTATTGACATAGAGGAGTGTGGGCAGCATGAACGAAACCGTCCTGGTTACCGGGGCGTCCGGGGGGATAGGACTGGAGCTGGCGGGCCTTTTTGCGAAGGATGGGTACGACCTGGTCCTGGCGGCAAGAAGCGCAGACAAGCTGGAAGAGATCAAGCGCGAGCTGGAGAAGCGGCACGGAATCTCGGTTACGGTGCTGCCGCAAAATGTGTCGGGCCGGGAGAACGTCGAGGCTTTGTGGAGTGCGGTGGAAGCCCGCGGCTTGACCATCGACATTCTCGTCAATAACGCGGGATACGGGCTGTACGGCCCCTTCGCCGAGACGGACCTGACCGACGAGCTGAATATGATCGACTTAAATGTCTCGGCCTTGACTCATCTGACGAAGCTGGCCGTCCGCGGGATGGTTTCGCGGGGGAAGGGACGCATTCTTAACGTCGCGTCTCTCGCGGCTTTTCAGCCGGGCCCTCTCATGGCCGTTTACTATGCCACGAAAGCTTACGTGCTGTCCTTCAGCGAAGCGCTGGCCCATGAGCTTCAGGGAACCGGCGTGACCGTCACCGCTCTTTGTCCGGGAGCGACGGCTACGGGGTTCGAGAAGCGAGCGAAGCTGGAATCCTCCCGGCTGTTCAAGATGGGAGTCATGGATGTCGGCACCGTCTCCCGGGCCGGCTACCGGGGGCTCCTGAAGGGCAAACGGATCGTCGTTCCCGGCTTCAAGAATGTCCTGATGGTGAACGCGTCCCGGTTCCTGCCGAGACGCGTCGTCACGGCCTTCGTCCGCCGGATCCAAGGAGAAAGCCGGTAGCTCCGCGTTAAGGAAAGGAGGCGACCGCTATGGGCCAAAGGGCCATGGAGACGTTCCGCTCCTGCATTCCTCTGTTCCAGGCGCTGAGCGACCCGGCCCGGCAGGACATTATCCTGCTTCTGGCGGAGAAGGAGCGGCTCAGCGTGAACGAAATCGCGGAGCATTCCCGCCTGTCCCGTCCGGCGATCTCCCATCATCTCAAGATCATGAGGGAGACCGGCCTGGTGGCCTTGGAGCGGCAGGGCACCCAGCGCTACTATTTCCTGTCGCTGGTTCCTTCCCTGGAGAAGATGAAGGAGCTGATCCGCCTGGTGGAGGAAGAGTGTCTTTCTTAAGCGTTACCGGTGAAATCCGGGGGCAAGGAAGTCAAACCCGCGGCCGAGAGCGGCAAACCGGTAAAAAGCCAGCCAGACGGAATTTAGGGTGCATCCCTTATAATGGACATTGGAATAACCCCATGGGGTCGTACCGGCGGAACCGCCGGCGCGGATGCTTCCCCTGCTTCCCACACAGAAGCCCGGGGCTCTTCGGAGCCGTCGGGTTTCCTTTGTTCCAGGATGAAAAGGCGAAGCGAAAGGGACCGTTCCATTACCCGTTCCCGTGAAGAGGATTTCCCTTTCGAAAACGCGGATGTTACACTTTAGTGGACCTGCCTTGCAAGATAAAAGGACCCGGGCAGGGAGGAAGTAGCGGTCCTTCAACCGAAAACAGGTGTGGTGATTTCTTTGTTCCAATTGCTGCTTATTGAAGACGATGCGACTTTGTTCGCCGAAATCCAAAAACGTCTCTCTCATTGGGAGTACGAAGTGCATGGCATTAAAGATTTCCGTACGGTCCTCCAGGAATTCTCAGCGGTCCAGCCGGATCTTGTCATCATCGACATCCAGCTTCCGAAGTTTGACGGCTTCCATTGGTGCCGGATGATCCGGTCGGTGTCGAATGTTCCGATCCTTTTCCTATCCTCCCGCGATCATCCGACCGACATTGTGATGTCCATGCAGCTCGGAGCGGACGATTACATCCAGAAGCCGTTCCATTTTGAGGTGCTGGTTGCAAAGATCCAAGCGACCCTGCGCCGTGTCTATAACTACAATACCGAACCCGTTCAACTCAAAACCTGGTGCGGGGCCGCCGTCGACTACGAAAAAAACACCGTTACCAACGATCGGGGATCCATTGAGCTGACCCGCAATGAAATCTTCATCCTGAAGCTCCTCCTGGAGCAGAAGAACCGGATCGTTTCGCGCGATCACCTCATTCACAGCCTGTGGGAGGATAAGCGGTTCATCAGCGACAATACGTTGACCGTGAACGTAAACCGGCTGCGCAAACGGCTGGAAGAGCTGGGACTGGAGTCTTTTATTGAAACCAAAATCGGTCAGGGCTATCGGGCGGTAGACCAGGAGACCTTGTATGATTAAACGATTCGTACGGGAAAGGCTCAGTTGGATCGCGTTAGTTCTGTCCGTTCAGCTTCTGTTTCTTTTCCTGGCTTATCTGGACCCAGCCGTCTCTCTTGCTTCCGCGGGCTACTTCGTATTCCTCTCCCTTCTCTTCTTCGCTGGCTTTCTCCTGCTCCGCTATCCCAAGGAGACCCGATTCTATCGAAGCTTGGCAGATCGGGAAAACAATTGGGATACTGCCACAATCGCAAAGCCGTCCAGTCCCTTTGAAGAACTTGCGGCCGGGACGATCACCGATCAGGCTGACCGCCTAAGACAGCTGGCTTCCCGCCACCTTACGGCCGTGGAACGGGAGAAGGACGAGCTGCTTTCCTGGATTCACGAGGTCAAAACCCCGCTGACGGCTATGCATCTCATGATCGGACGTATGGAATCCGGACCCTTAAAAAGCCAGCTGACCTATGAATGGCTGCGCATCCATTTGCTGCTCGACCAGCAGCTGCACCAGAAGCGGATCACGTTTATCGAGAACGATCTGTATATCGAGAAGGTCGACCTGGAAACGATTCTCCATCACGAGATCCGGACCCTGCAGGCATGGTGCATGGCGAAGGGAATCGGCTTCGACCTGCGGCTGGAGGTAACCGAGGTATGGAGCGACGCCAAATGGCTCTCCTTCATCCTCCGCCAGCTGCTGACGAACGCGGTCAAATACAGCGAAGCCTCGGACATTGTCATCCGAAGCTGCTGGAGGGATGAGCACCCGGTAATACAAATAACGGATCACGGAAGGGGAATCGACCCGAGGGACCTTACGCGTATCTTCGACAAGGGCTTCACCTCGACCTCCCGGCACGACGGGACCGCGGCCACGGGAATGGGCTTGTATTTGTCCCGCCAAGCGGCCGAGCCTCTCGGGATCACCCTTCAGGCCGCGTCCCGGCGGGGGGAAGGGTCCACCTTCACGCTGCTTTTTGCCCGCCGCAATGCTTACAGCGAAATCACCGGCATGTGACAACAATGTCACATGCTTTTCTTATTTGTTAGGCCGATCGAAGGAGATGGCCCCGCTCTCCCTCTATAATGGAGTTATATCAAGCCAAAGGAGTCGACAACCATGCCTATTCTCGAAGCCGTTAAGATTCATAAAAGCTTCGGCACCAAGTTCAACAAGCAGGAGGTTCTGAAGGGGATCGACCTGCGCATGGACGAAGGAGAGTTCGTGAGCATTATGGGGGCGTCCGGATCGGGCAAAACCACGCTGCTTAATGTCCTTTCCTCCATTGATAAGGCCAGCCTGGGAACCATTACGATACAAGGAACCGAAATGACGGCCATGAAGGAGAAGCAGCTCGCAGAATTCCGCAAGAGGCACCTCGGCTTCCTTTTTCAGGAATATCATCTGCTCGACACGCTGACCGTAAAGGAGAACGTGCTCCTGCCGCTCTCTCTCACGCGTTTGCCTAGAAAGCAGGCTCTTATGAAATTCGAGGAAATAGCGGAGGAGCTCGGTATTCTGGCGGTACAGGACAAATACCCGAACGAAATATCAGGCGGACAGAAGCAGCGGACGTCCGCGGCGCGCGCCTTCATTCATGAACCGAGTCTGATCTTCGCCGACGAGCCTACGGGAGCCCTCGATTCCAAGTCCGCCTCCGATTTGCTTCACAAGCTGAGCCTACTGAACCGGGACCGCCGCGCCACCATCGTCATGGTGACCCACGACCCCGTTGCGGCTTCCTACAGCGGGCGGGTTGTCTTCATTAAGGACGGGCTGGTGTATACGCAGCTGAACAAAGGAGATCAGACCCGGCAGCAATTTTTTCAGGATATCATGAAAACCCAGGGCGTGTTAGGCGGTGTTACAGTTGAACCGAACTGAATTCATCCTCCGGAGCCTGAAGAAGAATTTCTCCAGTTATTCTTTGTACGTTTTCGCGCTTGTCTTCAGTGCCGCCTTATATTTCGCCTTCGTCACGCTTCAGTATGACCCGGCTCTGGATATTACCGAGGGCTCTGTGAAAGGGACGGCTGCGATCCGTACGGGATCCGTGCTTCTGGTGGTGATTGTAAGTATTTTCCTGCTGTACGCTAACCGGTTGTTTATCAAAAGGCGAAGCAAGGAAATCGGACTGTTTCAGCTCATCGGCATGACCAAGAGCGACATTTTCCGAATGATCGGCCTGGAGAGCTTTCTCCTCTATTTCAGCTCGCTTCTAGCCGGGATCGGACTCGGCTTCGCCGTCTCCAAGCTGGTGCTCCTGCTTCTGTTCCGCATTTCGGGAATCGAGGGCGTCGCCGCCCTGCACTTCTCTGTTCCGGCCCTATACCAAACGGCCGCCGTCTTCAGCGGAATCTTTCTGTTGATGCTTCTGACGAACTACGTATTCATAAGGCGGCAGACGATTCTTTCCTTGTTCCGTGTCGTTTCTTCCACGGAGGACAGGGCAAGAAGGCTGTCCCGGCTGGAGATGGGCCTAGGACCGGCCGGTCTTGTTTTGATCATCTTCGGCTACTCCCTGTCGGACCGCCTATTCGACGGCGGCTTTACGACGATCAACACCCTGTTTATGGCCATGCTGGCCATACTCGGTTCCGTCATATTGGGCACCTATCTGTTCTACAAGACGTCGGTCAGCTTTCTGACCAATTTTCTGCGGAAGAGGAAAAAAGGGTACCTGACCCTTAACGAAGTGCTGTCGCTCTGCTCCATCATGTTCCGCATGAAATCGAACTCGCTTCTCCTGACGATCATTACCACCGTGTCGGCACTGGCTATCGGTCTGCTCTGTCTAAGCTACATTACGTACTATTCCGCCGAGAAAATCGGCATGCAGCAGTCGCCGGCGCACTTTTCATTTACCTCGCCGGAATCAGCGGAGACGTTCAAGAACACCTTGAAGGCAGCCGGCATCGCTTATGAAGAGAGAAGAATCGAGGTGATGACGACGGAATGGGACCTTCGGTCCATTCTCGATCTCAACATGCCCCGAACCGACGGGACATCGGAAACCATGATTCTATCGGTCATCAGCGACCGGTCCGTGAAGGGACCGGACCTTGCTCCGGATGAGCTTAAATTGAGCGGCTACAACGACCTTATGCAGAAATTTATGACCTTTCACAAGTCGGGCACCGCCCAAGTGAAGGACGGGACCTCCTCGATTCCATTAAGATACACCGGTCTGGAGCGAAATTTCTACATTCCCTATACCTTCATCGGCGGAGGGCTTCCAACCGCCATCATTGACGAGACGCTGTTCGCCAAGCTGAAGAGCTCCGACCGGAAGGTGGACTTGTCCATCGGACTGGATATTTTGGATGACGCCAAGCTTGATGAGGCCAATCGCTTCTTCCAAGCCACCTCCTTCAAGAAGGGAGAGACCGCCGAATCCCGGCTGGAAATTGTCCTCTCCCAGAGGAACCAGACCGGGCTCATCCTCTTCATTGTCGGTTTTCTCGGGCTCGCCTTTCTGGTCACCTCCGGCTGCATCCTTTATTTCAAGCAGATGGAAGAGAGCGAGAGCGAAGCCCCGAGCTACACGATTTTGCGAAAGCTTGGCTACACATCAGGCGATATGACTAAAGGCATTGCCATCAAGCAGCTGTACCAGTTCGGCATTCCTCTGGCCGTCGGCCTGCTTCACAGCTACTTCGCCGTTCAATCCGGTTGGTTTCTGTTCGGCGCGGAAATGTGGACGCCGATGCTTGTCGTAATGGCTCTCTACACGGCCTTGTATTCCGTCTTCGGCTTCCTGTCTCTGCGGTATTACGGGAAGGTGATCCGGCAGGCCTTGTAGGAAGGAATAGGGAGGAGAACATAGCCTTCTGTTTTCCGAACCGAAAAAAAACCGCTGTCTCCCGCGATAGAGCGCACCCCTTTTAAATGGACATTGGAACCCCCACGGGGAAACCGATGAATACATAGGGGTGCATTTTTTATGGCAATCCAAGGACAAACCTTTAAGCATTATCCGGAATCCCTAAAGGTGGAGGCAGTCCGCCTGCATGTAGAAGAGGGAGGGAGTACCGGGGTTTGCAGACAAGCGTGGGGGAATCCGTCAAAAGGGAGACGCAGCGGAGTGGACCGTGATCATGACCTTAAATGCAAATCATGTGGCGCCGAGGCAATTGTACTTCACTCACGGATAAGGCACGGGCTTCATCGGCGCTGAGGCCGGATGAAGCCGATCCGGGAGGCTAGGGGCTAGGACAATCCCGCCGCCTGCCCCACCTTCCGGTCGTACTGCTCCTTCAAGCGCTGCATGACCGGCTCGGGCTCCTCCAGGCCGGACCAGAACAGGTTCAGCTCGTTGCGGAGGCGGCTCAGCTCGGTTACGGGGAGATTCAAGTCCTCGAACCGGCTGAAGGTGGGGATGATCTCCCGGTACAGGTGAAAGCGGGAAGGCCGTTCGAATTCCTCCGGTCCCGTCCATTCCGCCGAAGCCTTGTGCGCCGGCAAGGTCATTGTATGCTTCCTAATGTCCAGCTGGGATTCCTCCGAGGTCAGGAAGTCCACGAGCAGACGGGCCGCGTCCTTATGAGCCGACTGCCGGCTGACCGCGAGCCCTGTTACCAGAAGCAGCGTCTTCGCATTCTTGTTATAGGGAAGAGGGGCGAGGTCATAGGCAAAGGGCAGGTCGCGCAAATACTTCAAGCCGTAGTAGGTCGTCATGATCATGGCGGCCTTCTCCCGGGCGAAGAGCTTCTCCGCATCCGCGTTCGTCTCGGACAGGAACGAAGGGAACAGCCCCTGGCTGTAAATCAGGTCGCGGAAGCCCCGCAGGCTTTCCCATAGACGGGGATCCTCGTAGGGGGATCCGGAGCCTGGAGAGGAGAACCGGAACTCCTCCTGCAGAAGGACGATCGGAAAGCGGTTGGTGGAGGAAATGTGGGCGTAGAAGCCGAACCGCTCCGTCTCGTGGCGTATGCGGGAGGAGGAGGCCCTCAGGTCGTCCCACGACCAGCTGCTGTCCGGCTCTGCGATCCCCAGCTGGCGGAGCAGGCTTTTGTTATAGCATAGGATGACGGGAGAGAAAATAAAGGGCTGGGCGTACATCCGGCCTCCCTCGGTAAAAACCGGGGGAAGAAACGGGTAATGGCCCGGTCTGGGCTCCTGGGGCTCAAAGTAGTCGAGGGCATCATTCTCCATCGTCTCAAGGAAATTCCAATTGTTGAGGGAGATCACATCCAGCCACTGGTTATCCAGGTAGCCCTTCACCGAATGGGGATAATGGGTATAAGGAAGCGCTACCGTTTCGACCTGAATATAGGGGTAGGCGGCCCGGAACCGGTCCAGCAGCTCGGAGATTCTCGTTTCTCCCTCGAGAGAAGGGTACAAGCCCAGCTTAAGCGAAACGGTCTGGCGGGAATCGGGAGGGGTGATCCGGTTGCCCACCCGGGGAACCTTGGTGATCAAGCCTTCCTCGACGAGAATATCCAAAGCCTTGCGTACGGACTTCTTGCTCAGCTTGTATTGGTCGGCTAAAGTCAGCTCAGAAGGAAGATAGTCTCCTTTGGGGCGGATACCGGTTACAATTTCCCGGCGCAGCTCGGCGACCATTTCCGTAAAGCGCGTTTGAAAGGTGATCCGATCAGGTTTATGGCTCATCTGGTTTCTCCTTGTTTAAGACCAAAAGGGATTTTGCTGGGATAAGTATAGCATACCCCCCGCCGCTTGAGAAAGGCAGGACGAAGGAATAGATACCAGATGGGTACCAGGTAGGACGGACTTGTGGCTATTCCTCGTCAACGGGAAGCGCGACAGCCGGAGATTCGCCGGGGATTTCCTGCAGCGTAACCAGCGGAAGCCGGATGATGAAGACCGAGCCTTCTCCCAGCTTGCTGCGCACGGTCAAGGAGCCTCCGTGATCCTGGATAATTTTGTAACAGACGGAGAGGCCGAGGCCGGTTCCATTTTCCTTGGTCGTATAGAACGGGGTAAAGATGTCGCCGAGCTCACTGTCCGGTATGCCGCTTCCCGTATCCTCGATGGCAATTACAATGTCGCTACCTTCGGCCCGTGCCTCCATATAAATATGACCGGGCTCGTCCATGGCCTCAAGGGCGTTGCGGATCAGGTTGAGCAGCACCTGGATGATTTTGTCCCGGTCCATGTGCACGAGGACGGTATCGTCGACGTTGGCAAGATGAATAAGGTGCCCCTTGGAAACAGCCTGCGATTCCGTCAGGAACCACGCCCGTTCCAGGCAGCCGTTCACCGCCTCCGGTTTCATGTTGCTGATATGGGGCTTCGAGAACTGCAGAAATTCCGCCGTCAGCTCGCTCATCCGGCGAATTTCGTTCATGATGATGTCGAACCAGGGCTGGATGTTATAATTCTGGCTTTTGGCAAGCTGAATGAAGCCCTTCATCGTCGTGAGGGGATTGCGGATTTCGTGGGCCATTCCCGCTGCGAGCTCACCCACAATCTTCAGCTTCTCCGTCCGGAACCGGTCTTCCTCCCGCTTCAGCCACAGCTTCCTTTTCTCCTGGAACAGGCGGTCCTCCGCAAGGGAAATCATTGACTGGGGAGACGACGCCTCCCGGGGGTAATGGGTTAGGCTGTACGTGACCTCGTAGCCGAGCGTTTTGGAATCCAGCAGCTCGCGGATCCAGACGGCTGTGTTCTCCTTCTCCGGCAGGACGAGCGCGAACCGGTCGCCGGCATAGCGGGAGATGGACACCGCGTTCGGAAAATAAGTCTGCAGCAGGAGCGCCGTATTCATCAAAAGCTCGTTCCCGCTGCTGATGCTGACGTGATTGACGCTGCGGAAATCCTGAAAGTCCAGCAGAAGAAGGATAAACGGGGAATTCTTTTTGCGGATGAGCTGGTTGACGGAATGCACGAAGCCGTCGTAATTGTAGAGCCGGGTGAGAGGGTCGTGATTGGTGAGAAACTGGTTTCTTTTCTGAAGCTGCCTCTTCTGCCATTCGGTATTGAAGACGTACTGGACGAACAGCACGATGATCACGAAGGACAGAATGTCATAGAAGGAGACGAGGAGATTGTACTTCGTCAGTGGAACGTAGGAGAGACGGATAAAAGTATACAGCAGAGCAAACCCGAGGGCATACGGAATCACCTTCAGGAAGGTCGGCTTCTTCTGCATGTTGAGGATAATGAGAAGAAAATAGAGGGACTCCGACCAGTTTAGCTTCGAGGCCCAATGAAAAAGAGCGAGAAACAGCAGCTGGAAGCAGAAAGCATAAGGAATCCGCTTGTGATAAATGACAGCCGTTGACAAAAGAACCACGGAGGCGGAGAGCAGCCACAGCCTCGGGCTCTTATCCAGAATTAAGGAAGCGAAGCTCACGAAGACGCAAATAAAGGGAATCAGTACGGTTCTTATCACTTTTATGTCCACAAAAACACTCCCGGCCGAGTCCTGATAAACTTACTTGTTCTTCCATTGTACGATGCTCTCCGTAAAAATAATATCGAAATCTGTCAGTTAGCTGGGAAGGTTAGGAAACGGCGTCAGGTCAGGGCAGCTAGTTCAGGGGGGAGGTAAGGGAAATCGGAGGCTTTACAGCTCGTGGAATGTCCCTGTTTCATTTCTACGACCCGGATGGAAACCGTTTCAATGTCAGCTGTTTTGTGTAATAAAAAAGCTTTCAAGCAGAGCCTCCTTCTCCATTATTCAGCGGCGGAGAGGCTTTTTCGGCTTGCCATCACCACAAAAAACTCCAGCCCCCTCCGGTAGAGAGGGCTGGAGTTGTAACACGCGCGAAGGCAAGCCTCTCGCTCCTTTCGCGGTCAGCCGGAGGCGGACCAATAGCCGTTCGCCGGCCGGCTCAAGCCTAGGTGGTCCCGCAGGGTCCGGCCTTCGTATTCCGTCCGGAACAGGCCGCGGCGCTGAAGCTCGGGCACGACCTTCTGAACGAAGTCGATCAGGCTTCCCGGCAGATGGGGAGGCATGATGTTGAAGCCGTCGGCCGCTCCGTTCGTGAACCATTCCTCGATCAGGTCGGCGGCCTGCCCGGCCGTTCCCGCGAAGGTCAGGTGGCCTCTTCCGCCGGCTGTGCGGAGAATCACTTCGCGGATGGTCAGGTTCTCCCGGGAGGCCATGTCCACGACGAGCTGGAACCGGCTTTTGTTCCCGTTGATGGAGTCGACGGTGGGGATCTTGTCGTACGGCAGCGGACCGTCCAGCGGGTACTCGAACAGGTCCACCTTCAGCAGCTCGGACAGGCGGGTCAAGCCGTATTCCGGGATGGTGAGCCGGTGCAGCTCGGCCTCCTTTTCCTGGGCTTCCCACTCGGAATCGGCAATGACTGGACTCAGCCCCGGCAGCACCTTGAGCTGCTCCGGCGACCGCCCGTACTGCAGCATCCGGGCCTTCACATCCGCGTAGAACGCCTGGGCGTCTTCGATCGTCTGCTGGGCGGTAAAGATGGCCTCGGCGACCCGGGCGGCAAAATCCTTGCCGTTCTCGGAGGAGCCGGCTTGAACGAGAACCGGGTACCCCTGCGGCGGCCTCGGGATGTTAAGCGGGCCCTTGACGGAGAAGGTGTCTCCTTTGAAGTGGATCGGCCGGACCTTCTCCGTATCCGCGAAAATGCCCGCCTGCCGGTCGATCACGAGGGCGTCGTCCGCCCAGCTGTCCCAGAGGCTGGTGGTGACGTCAAGGAACTCTCTCGCCCGGCGGTAGCGCGAGCTGTGTTCAGGGTGGGCCTCCAGGCTGAAGTTCTGGGCGGTGGCGTCTCCGGAGGACGTGACGATGTTCCACCCGGCTCTGCCGCCGCTGATATGGTCCAGGGAGGCGAACATGCGCGCGACGTGAAACGGCTCGTTATACGTCGTGGACACCGTGGCGATGAGCCCGATCCGTTCCGTTACGGAGGCGAGAGCCGACAGCATGGTGAACGGCTCGAGTCCCGCGGAGGCCCGGTATTTCACATTGCCCATCAGCACGTAGCCGTCCGCGAGAAACAGCGAGTCCAGCTTGGCATCCTCGGCGATGCGGGCGAGCTGCTGGTAGTAACGGATGTCCGTCGTACGCTGCGGCTCCGTTTCCGGATGGCGCCAGGAGGCCTCGTGGTGGCCCGTGTTCATCAGGAAGGCGTTCAGGTGTAGCTTTCTCGAACTGCTCATTGGTTGCACCTCTTTTCAAGTAATGGGGAAGAAGAAGCAGCGGATCGGAATCGGAAGGGGGGGTCTCGTATGCACCGGCCGGGCAAACAAAAAAGGAGACACAGCGCCGTCAGGCGAGGTCTCCGGTTGACCGGTAGATAGTATGTAATTCCGATGCGATTACTATGTATTTAGCATAACAGCGGCTTCCTTTCTTGTCAACACTGGAATTTTCCGGAGAAGGGCTGCAGGCTCTGACGGGCAGGGACAGATCACCAGGATTGTTCAATTTTTCCTTTAAGCCGGGAGTCAGACAAGGTATACTGGGGGATGGCGGTCTGGCTTTTCTGCTACACAGCAGGAAAGCAAAGAAGAGACTTGGAAAGGAAGACACGGCATGAGCATCAAGGAATGGAAGGATGTGGCCTACGGGCCTTATGAACGCAACGTGCTGGACGCTTATTTGGCGGACCGGGGAGGGGAGCGTACGCCTGTCCTGATCTATTTTCACGGGGGCGGGTATTTGGGCGGAGACAAGTCGGAGATTCTCTCCCATGACTACATGAGCGGAGCGCTGGAGGCGGGCATCTCCGTAATCACCTGCCACTACCGCTTCATCTCGCAGGAGCCGTACCCGGCGCCGATGAACGACGGGACCCGGGCCATTCAGTTCGTCCGTTACATGGCGGACGAATGGGGATTGGATCCCGACCGGGTCGCATCGGCCGGTACTTCCGCCGGCGGGCATATCGCGCTGTGGAACGCGCTTCGGGGCAATCTGGCCAATCCGGACAGCCCGGATCCGGTGGAGCGGATGTCGTCGCAGGTGTCGGCATTTCTGGGCAACGGCACCCAGGTGTCCAAGGACCAGCGCTTCTATGAAGGAATCTACGAAGGGCCGCATATTCAGCCTAACCTGCCTCTTTACTACGGGATTCCTTCGGTTGAAGACCTCAGCCGTCCGGACATCCTTAAGCTGGCGGAGGAGGCATCGGCCATTACGTACATGTCGGAGAACGCCCCGCCCGCTTTCATGGATTATGTGTTCCCCTTAACCGGAACGATGATTCCCGCCGATGCCCCGGTAGGAGAAGTCATTCATCATCCGATGCACGGGTACGTGCTCCAGAAAAGGTATGAGGAATACGGCATCCCTTATGTGCTGAGGCACAGCGGAGATCCGGCGAAGCCGGGGGAGAAGCTTCAGTTCCTTCTCGACCATATCGGATAAGAAGCCCGCTTCATCCGGTTGGCTCCTCGCTGTCCGAAGAGGAGGAGGGGGAGTCTGAATCGGGAGAAGCGCCGCTTGGCTTGGCCGGTTCCCAGACCTTGGAGATCCGCAGGCCGCGCTCCGTCCGCGCCCGGTCAACGACCTCCTGGATAAAGGCGGTTTTGGCAAGGGTGTAGGCTTCCGGGTCATCCGGGAACTCGGCGGCGAGCCTGCGCTTTACCTCCGCGTACTCCGGGACCCATTCGGGATGGGCCAGCAGGAAATCGCGGAAAAGCAGCTCGTTTCGCTCGTAGAACCCCTCGAAGGGCAGCAGGTGGAGGTGATGGGAGGGCGCCCCTTGGCTCGTCCTCCGGAACAAATGCCGGTTGGCCATTCCCGTGGAGACCGGACGGTAGCCGAGGGAGGCGAGGAGATCCCGGTAGAGGGCTTCCTCTCCGAACGGCAGAAGGGCGGCAAACAGATCAATAATCGGCTTGGCGGCGAGTCCGGGGATGGAGGTGCTTCCCCCGTGCTCGATCGTAACGAGATGAGGGAGAGGCAGGTTGATGAGCCGGACTCTCTCTTTTTCGTATTCGCGGGGCCATTCGTTTCGGTACGGAACCACGGTAACGGGATAAGGCTGATCGTCCGGCATGCCGGCCTCCTCCTTCATCATAAGTAGCTTGTTATTGTAAACTTGCTGCTTCCCATTATACGTCAATTGCTCCAGCCGGAAAAGCTGGGGCTTGGGCTGGGAGGCGGTCAGTTGGACTCGACAGACGGCAGCCGGGCTGCCCTAAATCAATAAGAGGGAGAAATCGAATGATTGGAATACTGTTTCTTCTGGTGCCCGTCACGGGAGCCATCACTTACGGGATAGCGAGAGGCTTTAGGCTTTCCAGCATCAAGACCATGCTCTTCGGCCTGGGGCTGATCGGCTTCGGGAATATACGGGAGCTGGACGGCGGCTTGCTCGCGTTAGCGGGGTTCGGGGTTGTGCTCGGCGGGGCGTTGTGGAAGGAGCGGCGCCCCGCCCACCCCGCCGATCAGGATACCACCCGGATGCCGGAAGCCGAGCCTCCGAGCTCCCCTTCGAATCGGTGAACCCAAAAAACCGGCCCTGGGCAGCTGCCCGGAAGCCGGTTTTTGTTTTGCCCGTGGGGCCGGGCGTTATTCGGTTTCCGACTTGTCCAATTCCTCGCCCGCTTGGTCCATCCGGGTCTTCACGTCCTCCTGGTTGACGAGGGCCTCGTCTCCGGAGGTTCCGTTTCCACCGTATAGAATCCCTTCGGTAGGGGTGTTCAAGTCCTTGGAGGACATTTTCGAAATAGGGGCGCTCGCTTTCGGCTTGCGGCTGCTCGGTTCGCTCATGATTTCCTGCCTCCTCTTGTGGTTACGACCGATTGCCCGTAGAAGGGCTGCTATTTTTTACCCATTTTCTAGTGTGGCTTACCATTCCGGTCTTTAACCCTCCCTGTGCTAAAATGGATTTTACGAAAATAGGGATTGACCTTTACGCAGCGTAAAGGTGTAGCGTAATAGATGTCGGGAGGGAAATCACATGGAATATACCGTACAGAAGCTGGGGCGGCTGGCAGGGGTAAGCACGAGAACGCTCCGGTACTACGACGAGATCGGCATTCTCAAGCCGGCGAGAATGAATTCGTCCGGGTACCGGATCTATGGAGGGGCCGAGGTGGATAAGCTGCAGCAGATTCTGTTTTACCGGGAGCTGGGCTTTCCCTTGGACCAAATCCAGGAGATTGTGAACGCCCCGTCGTTCGATGCGGCCGCAGCGTTAAGGGAACACCGTGAGCAGCTCCTCGACAGAAGAAAGCAGCTGGATCAACTCATCGCCAATGTTGACAAGACTCTAGCGCAGAAGGAAGGAAGAACGGTCATGAGCGACAAGGAAAAATTCGAGGGCTTCAAGCAGAAGCTGATTGACGACAACGAGAAAGCGTACGGCAGCGAAATCCGGGAAAAGTACGGGGACGACAAGGTCAACCGCTCCAACGAGAAGGTGAAGAACATGACGCAAGAGGAGAATGCCGAGCTAAACCGGCTCACGGAGGAGCTGAGAGAGACGCTGGCGGAAGCGGTAGCCGCCGGCGACCCGGCCGGTGAGAAGGCCCAGAAGGCCGCGGCCCTTCACAAGAAGTGGCTGACCTTCTACTGGCCCGAATACACGAAGGAAGCCCATGCCGGCGTTGCCCAGATGTATGTGGACGACGAGCGGTTCAAGACCTACTACGACCGGGACCAGCCGGGGACGGCGGAGTTTCTCCGCGATGCGGTTCATATTTTTACGGGAATCCGGCCCTAGAAAAGGGCAGCCCGCCAAGAACAGGCTTTCTGTCTTCGGACAGGCGCCTGTTTTTTTTGGGTTTCCGGGGGCAGCTCTTAAAAAATATTTTTGGAGGTTATAAATTGTTTAGAAATGCCCTCTACCATAAAGGACAGGAGGGATAAGACATGAACATACTGGAAGTAAACCACATTAGCAAAAAAGCCGGGCGGAGAACGCTGGTGAACGATATATCCTTTACGGTTGGGGAAGGTGACGTTTGCGGGTTCATAGGGCCGAACGGCGCCGGCAAAACGACCCTTATCCGCATGATGACGGGGCTGATCCGGCCGGATAACGGGACGATCCGCCTGAACGGCTTCGATATCCGGCGGGACCGGATCCAGGCGATGAACGGAGCGGGAGCGATTGTCGAATCCCCGATCTTCTTCCCCTATATGTCGGGGAGGGACAATCTGCTCAACCTGGCCAAGCTGCATGCCGACCTGCCGAAGGACAAGCGGGCCGCCCGTGTGGAAGAAGTGCTCGGTATCGTAGGCCTGGACGGGCGGGGCGGGGACAAGGTCAGGACCTACTCGCTCGGCATGAAGCAGCGCCTGGGGATCGCGCAGGCTCTTCTCGGGAACCCCAGGCTGATCCTGCTGGACGAACCGGCGAACGGGCTCGATCCGATGGGCATCCGCGAGCTTCGCCGGCTTATCTCCGAGCTGAACGAGAAACACGGCATCACCTTCTTCGTGTCGAGCCACTTGCTGGACGAGCTTCAGCGCGTCTGCACCCGCTTCGTCATGATCCGGGAAGGACGTCTCCTTTGGCAGGGAAGCCGGGAGGAGTGGCAGCGTGCGGCAGGCGAACGGAGCCTGGAGGATTACTTCGTGGAGATGATGACATCATGATGAGGCTTCTAAGCAGTGAATGGGAAAGGCTGTGGAAGAGGAAAACGTCCTGGCTCTTCCTGATCGGCATTCCCGTCATTCTTGCCGGTACGGCCAAATATTACCTGGGGCATAATGCAGTAGTGGCACCCGGCAGTCCGGAGTACACGACGGCGGAGAACTTCCCGGTGATGGCCATGGTCGAGCAGCTGATCCTGGTGTTCAATGTATGGGCGCTGGTTTTGCTGACCCTTTCGTTCACCGAGGAATACCGGTCAGGGCAGCTTCGGATGGTGATGCTGCGGGCTTACAGCCGAACGCAGCTGTTTGCCGCCAAATGGCTGGCCTTTGTCCTGATGACGGCGCTGTTCTTCCTCGTTTATCTCCTTGCGGCAGCCGTCGTCGGAAGGCTCGCCTTCCCGTCTTCTTCGGAGCAGATTCTGTTCTATCATGATCAAGCGGTGGCAAGCGGTGACATGCTCCGGTATACACTCGGCTATTACGGCCTGGCCTTCGCTACCATTCTCGGCACGTCCTCCGTGTTTCTGGCCGCGGCCGTCGTCTCCCGCACCTCGACCGCCGCCATCGGCCTCGGCATGGGGTACCTGTTAACCTCCCTGGCTTATCCGGTCCTCTTCGAGCTGGCGAACCGCGTGCTTGCCTGGGGTCTGCCCGGGAAGCTTAAGTTTCTGTCGCTCACCGAAATCCAGTACAGCGGCATCGCGGTGATGCTGGGGGACGCGAAGGCGCTGCCCAGTATGGAGCTTGGCCTGTGGATGACCGGCATTCTGGCCGGGAGCGTGGCCGTTTTCTTTGCGGGCGCGTGCCTGCTTTTTACGAAACCGGACCGTTGGGCTTAGTGCCTTATCCGGTAACTTTGTTGACGAGAAAGCCTTGGATAAGGCACAAATGGAGGAGGACGACCATGATAACTCTTATGCTTAATGACTGGCAGCGCATCTGGAAGCGGCGCAAAACGATGATCAGTCTGCTAATATTTGCCGCCATCGTGGGCCTGGACAGCTTGTTTCTCAAGATGCAGCAGATGGGGGCGTTCGACAGCGTGAGCGGAGTACCGCTGACTGCCCAAAACTTTCCTTTGTTCCTGCTGAAGGAGGTCTCCTTCTTTCTGTCGCTGATTATCGGGCCTATGCTCATCATTGACAGCTTTAACGGAGAGGCCCACAGCGGGCAGCTGAGGCTTGTGCTGATCCGGCCGATTTCGTTCGGTAAGCTGTTTGCGGCCAAATGGCTGAATTTGTCCATCCTTCTCACCCTTTTCCTGATCGTGACCTTCGTGATTGGGCAATCCGCAGGCTATGCGTTCAAGCCGAGCGTGGATTGGCAGGTATTCCGAAATCCTGAGCAGACGTACGATCCAACCGGAGCGTTCCTCTACTGCCTGAAGGCATACGGCTTGTTTCTGCTCATCCTGCTCGCCCAGCTCAGCGTAATGGCGCTGCTCTGCTTCCTGCTGCCGAATCCTGTGCTCTGCTACCTCGGATGGATCGGCGTGGCGGTCGGCTCCTTGTACGCCACAGATGCCTTAAGCTTCCTGCTGTACGGCATCGGCTCCGTGTTCGATTGGATGGAGGAAAGCGGCCCGGCCGTCCGGCTGCTTCCCGTTCTCATTTGTATGGGGCTCTGCTTTGCCGTTACAATGGTGGGATGGAAACGAAGAAATTGGGTGAACTAATGCCCGCATCAGGAGAGTGACCATGCAGGAAAAAGTATTAATTGCCGATGACGAAGCGGACATTGTGTCCTTAATGGAGCAGGCCTTGACGGCGGAAGGCTATGAGGTGCTGACCGCCTCCGGCGGCAGAGAAGCGTTAACCCTGCTCCCCCGCAAGCCCGACTTGATCATTCTGGATGTGATGATGCCGGGACTGGACGGCTTCGAGCTCTGCCAGATGATTCGGGACGAGGTGAGCTGCCCCATCCTGTTCGTCAGCGCACGGCAGGCGGAGGCCGACCGCATTCAAGGCTTGGCCATCGGGGGAGACGATTATATCACGAAGCCGTTCAGTCTGCGTGAGCTGAAGGCCCGGGTGGCGGCGCATCTGCGGGGCAGCCGGAGAAGGCAGGAGGGCGCTCCGGAGCGTTCCCTGCTCCGGTACGGCCTGCTTCGCATCGATCTGAAGGGGCGGGAGGTTCAAGTGAACCAGGCCGAGGTTCCCCTGGCGGCCAAGGAATTCGAGATTGTGAAGCTGCTTGCTCTGCACCCGGGGCAGGTGTTCTCGAAGGAGCAGATCTACGACCGGATCTGGGGGCTCGAAGCAGCAGGAGACTCGAGCACCGTAACGGAGCATATTAAGAAAATCCGGGCCAAGCTCGCCGCAGCGGATCCGGAAGGCAGCTACATCCAGACCATATGGGGAGTCGGATACAAATGGGTCAAATCGGACTGATCGAACGCCAGCCTCTCAAAAGGCAGCTGATCCTTACCTTTGTCTGGATCCTCCTGCTCAGTGCCGTGTGTTCGGCTGCCGCCATGGTTTCGGGCTTCTGGTGGCTCACCCGGAGCAGCTGGTTCCAGCCGGCCAACGCTTACGAGAACCAGCTTCCTGCCATCAAGGACTATGTCCGCTCGCAGCACGACCGGATTCTGGATCCCGCGAGCCGGCCGGAGCTCGAGAAACGAATCCCGTCCGAGGGCATTCAATACCAAGTGACGGACACCACCGGCCGGCCGATCTACGGAACGCTGGCGGAGCGGGCCATCCCCGGCCAGGCAGCCCTGCTGGAACAGCTGAACCGGACGGCTGCGGCCGACCCTTCGTTCGGATTCGGAGGAAGGTTTAGGGAAGTAATGCCCCTTTCTTCCGCCGGCGGGGAATGGAAGGGGGCGATCCTGCTTCAATACAAGCTGGAGGCGACGGCTAGCGGCGGAAGCGTCCTCTGGGCAAAAGCGGCGCTGGCGCTTCTCTTCCTCGTCTCGCCCTTTCTCTTCATCACCCTCTTCACTTATCTGTTTGCGGGACGATTCGGCAGGCGGCTCGCGAGACCCGTTCAGGAGCTGATCGAAGCGTCGAAGCGGATCCGGGACCAGGATCTGGATTTTACGGTCACGTATAAGGTGGACAATGAGCTGGGGCTGCTGACGGAATCGTTCGAGAACATGCGTAGCGCCCTCAAAAGCTCCTTGCTCCGGGAATGGAGACTGGAGCAGGAGCGCCGGGATATGATGGACGCCATCGCCCACGATTTCCGGACGCCGATGACGATTATCCAAGGCAATGTCGAGCTGCTCGCCGATATGCCGGAACTTACCCGGGAGAAGGCGGCGGGCCATCTGCGCGTGCTCGAGGACAACATCCGCCGCGTCAACCGGCTGATCCAGGACGTGGAGATCGCATCCGAGAAGGATATCGACTACTTTCCGCTCCGGGTCGAGAAGGTTACTCTGGCCGAGTTTCTTGCAGATAAGGAACGGGAGCTCCGCTTCCTATGCCGCTCCCGCGGGATCGGTTGTACCTTTACCTTCGAAGATGAGGCCTCGGAGGAGGGGCCGCAAGTGGATCTGGATGTGGAGCGGATCAGCCAGGTGCTCGACAACCTGATGGCGAACGCCATCCGGTACGTGCCATCCGCTGACGCCCGGCTTGACCTGCGGGTCCGCCGGCAGACCGGGACCCTCGAGATCGAGCTGTGCGACAATGGCCCCGGCTTCCGGGACCAGGATCTGCCCCATCTCTTCGATAAGTTCTATACCGGAGACAAGGGGCAGACGGGGCTTGGGCTGTATACGGCCAAGCTGATTGCCGAGAAGCACGGAGGAGGCATCCGCGCCGGGAGCCGCCCTGAAGGGGGAGCTTGTCTCCGTTTCTGGGTTCGAACGACGGGGGTGAAGTGAGCCCTATATGCGATTTCCTAAAGAAGCTGGGAGTGGCGTGCTGCCTAAACACGAAAAACAGCCCCACGGGACGTTCGAGTCCCGGGGGCTGTTTTTCCTTATGACCATAGGGCGGCCCGCTATTCCGACGCGGAGACCGGCCGACATGGCGTCTACAAGGAGCTTTTCGCCTGAAAATGAACCACGGCGGTGTAAAGCAGCCGGTTCCGGTTAGGATCGAACGTCACCTGATGCTGAACGGATCGTACGTCGAGCAGCAGGGCTTTGTTTTTGTCGATCTGCTCCTCAATTTGCTTCTCCAGCGACTTAAGGTCATACGCTTCAAAGAATTCAACTTTGCTTTCCAGCTTGTCCAATAGAAAATCCATGCCGATGCTCCTTTGCCTTTCGGATCTAGGTTGATTATAGCATTTCTCCTTGTCAGAATCTCCGCCCCGCATTAAAGTGGAATACAGCAAATAGGTGAAGATCGGCCTAACGGTTACCAGATTTTTGGCAAGGGGAGTGCGAGTGAATGAAGATCAGAGTGCTGATCGCCGATGACAATTCCTTCATCCGGGAAGGGATGAAGATTATTTTGACCACGTTTGGAGATTTCGAGGTGGTCGGGACCGTGGAGGACGGCTTGGAGGCGGTGGAGTTCTGCCGGCGGCAAGAGGTCGACGTGGCTCTCCTGGATGTCCGCATGCCGAGAATGAACGGGGTGGAGGCGTCCCGGATCCTTTCCAGCGAAACCGGGACGCGCCCGCTCATCCTGACGACGTTCGACGACGACGAATACATCCTCGACGCCATCCGAAGCGGGGCGAAGGGCTACCTGCTGAAGAACAACGACCCGGAGCGCATCCGCGACGCGATCAAGAGTGTTTATAACGGAAACAATGTCCTTCAGGACAGCGTGCTCGATAAGCTGAAGACGAACATGGAAGCGTGGAAGCCGGCGGGAACCGGCAAGGAGAACGGGCCGGAAGAGCGGAAGGCTGGTACGGGAAGCGTGGAGCCGCCTCGTGTGGAGCCGGGAGGAACGCAGGGCGACGCTCCTGCCCCGGATGCCTGTCCCTTTGACCGCAGCCCCTTCACGGAGAGGGAGCTGGAGGTCATGTCGCGGATTGCAAAGGGGCTTTCCAATAAGGAAATCTCGAAGGAGCTCTTCATCGCCGAGGGAACGACGGCCAACTACATCACTTCCATCCTGAACAAGACGGGGCTCGAGCACCGGACCCAGATCGCCATCTTCTATTTAACAGGCAAGGCCCGCTGATGAGAAAAGGATCTTCCCTGGAATTATGGATGGTGGGCAGCAAAGCCCTCGTCCTCCTGTATGTCATAGCGGCCACGTATTTCGAATCGCCGGGGGAACGCTCTCCCTGGGTCATTCTGTATGTCCTCGCCTACCTTTTTTTCAATCTGCTCGTCCTGGTGCTTCCTTACGACCGGATTCGGCAGGGAGTTCTCCTCCTTCTGTGCGCCGGGCTGGCGGTCTGCTCAGCCTATGCTTATCCCTTTTTTCTGCTCCTGCTTCCCTTTAACGCCATCGAGTTAACCTCCTTCTCCGAGAGCAGGCGCCGGCTGGTCCTCCCGGCCGTGCTTCTTCCGGTGCTTTTTATAAGAGGTGACCTGCTTGTCCAATACACCTTCGTCGCGCTGTTCGGCTTCTTCCACTTCGCCTTCGTCCGGTATTGGCAGGAGAAGGCCGAAGGCCACGCCGTCCGTATCGAGGAGCTGCGCTCGGAGCGGGAGCGTCTGGCCAAGGGGCTCGCGGACAACCGGGAGTATTTGCGGGTTTCGGAATACATGAGCAAGCTGGAGGAGCGCAACCGGCTGTCCCAGGCCATTCATGACGGAATCGGCCATTCGATGACAGGGGCTCTCATTCAGCTGGAGGCGGCCAAGCGGCTGCTGGTCTCGGATCCGGAGACGGCCGGGCGCCTGCTGCAGAACGCCATCGACATCTCGAAGGAAGGGATCGAGGAGATCCGGGTGACGCTGAAGAATACGAAGCCGCCGGCCGAGCAGCTCGGGCTGGTCCGGCTGAAGGCGGCGGCGGAAGCCTTCGGGGCCCGGACCGGCCTCCAGGTTACGCTCGTGCATGAAGGAGAGATGGAAATCATCTCTCCGCGGCAGTGGAAAGTCATCCATGAGAATGTCCTGGAGGCCCTCACCAACTGCGGCAAATATGCCCAAGCCTCGGCGGTCCATGTAGAGGTACGGGTGCTGAACCGGTTCATCCAGGCCGTTGTGGCCGACAATGGCCAGGGGGCGGCGAAATGGGCGAAGGGACTCGGCTTAATCGGCATGGAGGAAAGAGCGGCGGCTCTTAATGGGACGGTTGTCTGCGACGGAACCCGGGGCTTCCGGGTGACAACGCTTCTGCCTCGCTCGGTTCCGGAGGAGCAGCCCGAGTGATGGGATAAATTTCATGGCGGCACCTGTCCGGCCGTGATACTCATACAGGAGATTTCTCATGCCAAAAGGATGAACTTATGCACTGACATAAGGGCATCCTTTTCTTTTAGAATAAAGGCATATCAAAGGAAACACGGAGGGAAGGCCATGAATGTACTGCAGGTGAAAGAGTTGACTAAGAAATTCGGTGATTTTGCAGCCGTGGATAAATTGTCGCTGACGGTGAGGGAAGGAGAAATCTTCGGTCTGCTAGGCTCGAACGGAGCGGGCAAGAGCACCACGATTCATATGATCGCCTCGCTGCTGCTGCCGACGAAAGGGGAAATCCGCATTCTCGAGAAGGACATCAGCAAGAACCGGAGCTTCGCCAAGCGGAACCTGGGCATCGTTCCCCAGGACCTCGCCATCTACGAAGACATGAGCGCTTACGAGAATGTGAGCTTCTTTGCCGGCCTGTATGGGCTGAGAGGAAGCGAGCTGCGCGCCAAAACCGAGGAGGCTCTGGAGTTCGTCGGTCTGAGTGACAAGGCCAAGCATTATCCCAAAACCTTCTCCGGGGGCATGAAGCGGCGCCTGAATATCGCCTGCGCCATCGCCCACAAGCCGAAGCTGATCATCATGGACGAACCGACGGTCGGCATCGATCCCCAGTCCCGGAATTATATTCTCGCTTCCGTCCGGAAGCTGAACGAGATGGGCTGCACCATCATTTACACGAGCCACTATATGGAGGAAGTCGAAGAAATCTGCACCCGAATCGCCATCATGGATCACGGCAAGGTGATTGCGGAAGGAACGAAGGAGCAGCTTAAAGCGACGATTACGGACGTCAAGGACATCCGGATCGAGCTGAGGGCTCTCGTCCAAGGGGAATCCAGGGCGTGGAAGGCGATTCCCGGCGTCCGTTCCGTTGTAACCGAAGAGAACCTGCTTCGTATCCAGAGCGACGCTTCAGTAGATAACCTGAACCGCATTCTCAGGCTCTTGATGGAGGAAGGCAACGAGATCCGGGCTGTCGAGGAGCTGGAGCCGAATCTGGAAACGGTCTTCCTGACGCTGACCGGACGCACCCTGAGGGATTAGAAAAGGAGGGAGAAGCCAACATGACCACGCTGTGGATAGCCCTAAAAGAATTCAAGCAGGATTTCCGCGACCGCCGCACCCTGCTGTTCATGCTGCTCTTTCCGGTCGTCCTTATGCTCATCCTCGGGACGGCGCTCAGCAATGCCTTCAACAGCCAGTCGAGCCTGGGAGAGATCAAGATTCTGGTGAAGAATGAGACGGCGAAAGGGCCGCTGGCCGATGCCTTCGGTTCCTTCACGAAGCAGATAATGGAGATGGGAATCGAGGTCGATTCCTGGAAGGAAGGAATTGACGGCAAGGAAGAGGTGGAGAACAATCGTTATGCCGACTATGTGGAGGTAAATACCAGCGGCATCTCCCTGCACGGCAGCAGCCGGAGCACCTTGGAGAGCAGCGTAGTTCAGGGCATGCTGACGGCTTTCACGGACAAATATAAGGCCGCGGCCGCCGTGGCGGCGGTCGATCCGTCCCAGGTGGAGGCGGTGTTTGCCTCCGCGGGCGCCGGCCATGCCAAGGACTACATCGAAGAAACCTCGCTTACCGCCGACCGCAAGCCGGGTTCGCTGGATTACTACGCTTTGGCCATGTCAATCATGGTGGCCATGTGGGCGGCCATATCGGCGGGAGGGCTCATCCGCAGTGAGATGGTGCGCGGCACGGCTCCCCGGCTGGTGGCGGCACCGGTAAGCAAAGGGCAAATCATTGGCGGAAAGCTGCTTGGCAGTCTCGTGGTGAACGTGCTGTGCGTATCGGTTCTGGTTTTCTTCAGCATGCTCGCCTTCGGCGCCTACTGGGGGGACCACCTCGGGATCGTCTTTCTGGTCCTGGTCTCCTTGGTCATCCTCGCTATGAGCTTGGGGTTATCCCTTAGTTATATGCTAAAGGGCAGCGCTTCAAGAGGAGTCATTAATATGTTTGTCCAGCTGGCCGCCTTCTTCGGCGGAGCTTACTTTCCGCTTGGGGAGGACGACGGGACAGGGGTCATGAGCTTTATCGTCAAGCTATCCCCCATTCGATGGGCCAACCGTGCCCTGACCGAAGTCATCTATGGAGGGACCGTTTCCGCCGCCTGGCCGGTCATCGGGTTGAACCTCGCCGTGACGGCCGCCCTGCTTATCGTCTCGGTTTTCATCATGCGCCGCAAGGAGGGGCTGTAATATGTCAAATCTTTGGTTGCTTGTCAGAACGACCCTGCGGATGACCTTCCGCAAACGCTCCAGCCTGTTTCTGTACTTCGGCTTGCCCATGATCGGCATTCTGCTGTCGAGCCTCCTGTATGGCAATATGGGAACTACGCCTCTGCGGATCGGGGTGGTGAACGCCGATGGAACCCAGGCTTTGGCGAAGGAGACGATCGGCTTTGTTAAGGGGATGGGCAACGTCACGCTGGTGGAGCTGAACGGGGAAGACCTTCGTTCCCAGCTTGCCGCCGGCAAGCTGGACGTCGGCCTATTGATCGGTGAGGGCTATTCGGACAGCCTGCGGAAGGGAAACCCCGGAAGCCTTACCATCCAATCCGTAAAGGGTGCCCAGGTGACAACGTATGTGAAAGCGATGCTGAACGGTTACCTGGAGAATGTGGCGGCTATGGGCAAGCTGGCGGGACCGGATCAAGCCAAGTTTCAGCTTCTCTATGACCAGTACCGGAACGGAGACTTTAAGCTGACGGCCCAGTCCGTCAATGACACCTCGGTGGTGAAGGGCATGTCTTACCAGTCGATCGGCTTCCTGATCATGTTCATGATGATGTCGGCGATCAGCCTGTCCGACATCATGCTGAAGAACCGGGAGAACCGGACGTACTTCCGCATCCTGTCCTCCCCGGTGAGTGCCCGGGTATACGTCGCTTCCAACATTATCGTTAACCTGTTTATCATGCTGCTGCAGATTTCCGTCGCCCTGCTCCTGATGAAATTCGTGTTCCATATGGACGCCGGCATCCCGATGGCGGAAATGGTAGGACTTCTGGTCTTGTTCGGCCTTGTCGCCGTCAGCCTTTCCCTCGTCATTGTAACCTTCGCCAAAAGCTCCGCCTCGGTCGGAGTCATGCAGAGCCTGATCGTCACGCCGACCTGCTTATTGTCCGGCTGCTTCTTCCCGATCAGCATCATGCCGGACACGATCCGCCGCCTTTCGGATTTCATGCCGCAAAGCTGGGTGCTGCAGACGATTACGAGCCTTCAGGAGGGCGAGAGCCTGTCCGGTCTCTGGTTTAACCTGTCGGTGCTCGCCGCCTTCGCTCTCGTGTTCTTCCTGGTGGCGGTTTACCGGTTCGGACGGAACAACACAACCCGGAATTTCGTATAAAAGAGACCGGCGTTTAGGGCCGACAGCGTCAAAAGAGCCTTCCCCAAGCTTCAAGGGAAGGCTCTTTTGCCTTTGTAGAAGGCGTTGCCGCCGGTCATCATGGCCCAGCGCTGGTTGCCGTAATCGAAATGCCACCATTCGTTACCATAAGGCGCGAAGCCGGCGGACGTCATGGCGTGGTACAGCATCCGCCGGTTGTGCCGGATGCGCTGCTCCTGCATGGTCGGCTGGGGCAGAAGCTCGAACGAGTCGGACGCGGCCCGGTCGGTCAGGTCATCGAAGGGGGTCCCCATGTCCAGCCAACCGGCTTCATCCGCCACGGTTAGATCCACCGCTCCGCCCGTCATATGCGGCGGCGGGGTCTCCACATCAGGCGTTGGGTAGGCCACGAACCGGGCGGTTTCCTTCTCCACTTCCTCTTCGGTCGCGAAGCGGTTCGACGCGGCAATCTCCTCCCGGAAACGCCGGTACAGCTCCAACTGGACCTCGTAAGGGCGGAAGCCGTCCAGTACGACGAACCGGAAGCCCGCCGGGAGGGCGGCGGCCGCGGCAAGAAGCCGGGCGGCGGCTCCCTCCCGGAGCCAGCAGTCCGGGAGCGCCCCGGGAATTCCCATCTCCCGGTAGAAGGGGTGCACCTCCACCCTAGGGGAGAGACCGGTTAGCGAAAGCAGGGGCTCCCCATTCTCGGTTAGAGGGAGTGTCCGGTAATTCACAGCAGGAGGAGCGGCAGGGGGAATGGGCGGATAGGCGGTCATCTACAGCTTATCCAGATCATTCATCAGCTTGCGGACCGATTCCTCGTCCAGTTGGCCCGATTTTTTGAACTCCGCCAGCTTCTTCATCACCTCATGGCCGAGCTGCTCATACTCGTTATAAGATTCCACGTTGGCCGGATCGAACCAGACGTAAGAGTCCCCCTGCCCGCCGTTGCGCAAATAGGGCTTCGTCCACTGCTCCGGATAGCGGTAGGACTGCTCGCCGAAGAGAAGGCCCAGCACCTCGTCACTGTCCACCGGCATGAGATGATGATATTTCTCCTCTTCTCCACCTTGTGCGATGTCCCGGTGAATATACCGGTAAACCAGGTAATGCTCGCCGGTTACCTTATCCTTCATGACTTCATAGCTTTCGAGCGCGTCTGCCTCGAGCTCCCGTATGGTCTCCAGCCGTTCAGCCAAGAGATGGTGGGGGACGAGCTTCAGGCCGCTTAACGATTCTTCCATGGAGGTCTTCCTTTCTTAATGGAGGGAAAAAGGCTCCCCGGGTTTTCCTTTCAGTATACCAAACGGGTCGGGCGGAAGTAAGCCGGAGGCCCTTTGCTTTCCTTGTCCCGGCACGTTAGAATGAAGCGATATCAGACAACAGGGGATGAAGAGTTGACTAGACATTGGGGACTCATCCTGCGGCTTGCGCTGCCTTCCATCATTTCCTTCGCTACGATTACCTTGACGGGTACGATCAATCTTATTCTGGTCGGGCACATGGGAGCACTTGTGATCGCAGCGGTAGGCGTATCGAATATTATTATGTACAATGCCTGGGCGCTCTGCTCCGGCTTCGGACTGACGGTGAATTACCTGGTCGCGCAAAATTACGGAGCCGGGGATATGAAAAAGGGGGTCGCCCGCACCTATCTCGCCTTGTACATGTGCCTGGGGCTGGGCGTCCTCCTTCATCTGATCGGATGGCTCGCCCCCGCCTCCATCCTAAGGCTGATGGGCGGATCGCCGGAGCTTGTCGAAACCGGTACGGATTATCTCGAGATCCGCTTCTATGCGATGGCCTTCGCCACGCTCAGCTTTATCTTTCACGGCTTCTTCCGCGGAGTCGGCGATACGAAAACCCCGATGATCCTGTCCATCGCCTCGAACATCCTCATGGTGTTCTTCACGTACGGGCTGACCTACGGCCATTGGGGCTTTCCGGAGCTTGGACTCCCGGGCGCCGCCTGGGGGATATGGATTGGGGAAGCCGTGGGGCTGCTCGGCAGCGCGTATGTGTTCTTCGTCCGCCTGCACAAGCGGTTCGCGACGCGCATCCGCGCCGTGATCGACCGGGCGGAGTCCCGGCTGATCCTCGCGGAGAGCGGCAAGCTAGGCGTGCAGGAGTTCGCGATGAGCCTCGCCATGTTCGTGTTCACGATGTTCGTGACACGGCTTGGCGACGAGGCGCTGGCGGCGAATGAAGTGGCGCTGAACGTCATGAGCCTGGGCTTCATGCCGGCCTTTGCGTTTAGCGCCACCGCGACAATTCTCGTAGGCCGGGAAGTCGGCCGCGGCAATCCGCTCCTCGCGAAGCGCTACCAGACCGACACGGCCGTGCTCGGCTCGCTCTTCCTGCTCGTCCTGGGCGCGGTGGAGTTCGTATTCGCCGCCCAGATCGCGGGCATCTACACGGCCGATCCGGCGGTGAGCGAGCTGGCGGAGAAGCTGATCCGCATCTCCGCCTTCCTTCAGCTGTTCGACGGGCTGTTCAACTTCTTCGCGGGCGGCATGCGCGGCCTCGGGGAAACGTCCTTCCTCGTCAAAGCCTCCTTCCTGCTCAGCTGGCTCGTCTTCGTGCCGCTCGCTTACCTGCTTACCTTTGTATGGGGGCTCGACAGCGTAGGCGCCTGGATTTCCTTGTACACCTTCCTGACGGCCTATGGGGTAACGGTCCTTATCCGGTTCTACCGGACGGACTGGAGTCAGGTAACCGTCAAGGAAGCCGGTTGAGCCCGGCAAGACGAATAAGCCATAGCTAGCAAAAGCTGCCTTCCGGGTAACCAACACCGGCAGGCAGCTTTTTTAGCGGCCGGCCCTCGCTCCGGATAGCTGGCCGCAGCCATCCCGCTCCGGCATCAGTCCGCCGGGGGACCGGGCTCGGCTTTCGGAGGAGAGCCAGCCGTCAATCGGTCCAGGAGGCGCCGCCCGGTCGCAAGCTCGATCGTCCTCAGGAAGAACCAGGAGAAGCCCGCATAGAAGCCGATCCAGGGGGAACGGAAGGAGGCGGGGCGGTTGCGCTCGAATCCGTAATGGCCGATCCATGACAGGACATAATGGGCAAGCGCGAGGACCACGGTCCAAGTGAGGTCCACCCAGACGGTTCCCCAGGCGAGGAAAGCGAGCAAAAACGCGGCGTAATGAAGGGCGCGGTTCACCGGATGCCGGTGGGCGCTCATGTACCGCAGCAGATCGCGGCGGAACCGTTCTTTCATCCAGGATCCCTCCCTTTTTACTTCCAGTATAAACCAGAAGGGGGCCCGGGTCTTTCTTTGACGGTCGGTTTTTGCTTTTGGGAAATCGGACTTTTCTTTTGGCCGGGGATTCGGTATGATTAGATTCCTTGACTTCAGAGGAATTACATCTGCTCTTTCTTAAGATGCAGGTCATATGGAGGTAACTGATCTTGGACGAAAAGACTCAAAGTGCCTATCAAGAAGAACAGCAGAGGCTCGAAGCCGCCAAAAAAGAAATCGACCGCCAGCTGGAAAGGCTGCGGAAGGTTCCCGTGTATCATGGGACCGACTTGACCGAGCAGGCGCTCGAAAGCGTGCGGGAATCCTCCCGCCGGAGCCTGGGGAGGGCCCAGGCCGAGCCTTACTTCGGCCGGCTGGATTTTCATGAAACGGGGCAAGGAGAACCGGCAGCGCTCTACATCGGCAAAGTCGGGGTGGAAGAGGAGAAGACCGGCAAGCTGATGGTGATCGACTGGCGTGCTCCGGTGGCGAGCCTGTTCTACTCCTTCTCCGGCGGCCGGGATGCCGCAGCGTACGAATCCCCCGAGGGGCTCATCGAAGGGCTTGTTTATTTGAAGCGGAATCTCGTGATCCGCGAGCGGATCCTGCAGCGGGTGGTGGATACGTACGACCGGGAAACCGACACGGCCTCGGCGGGAGACGAATTTCTCGTCTACCGGCTTGGGGAGAACAAGGACAACAAGCTGCGCGACATCGTGTCGACCATCCAGGCGGAGCAGGACCGGATCATCCGCTCGGCGCGGAATACGGCTCTCATCATCCAGGGGGTAGCGGGCAGCGGGAAGACGACCGTCGCCCTGCACCGGCTGGCGTATCTTCTGTACCAGTACCGGGAGAACGTGCGCGCGGAACGGATGATCATTTTTGCCCCGAATGCCATGTTCCTCGATTATATCTCTCAAGTGCTGCCCGAGCTCGGGGTCGGGAACATCCAGCAGAGCACCTTCGGCGAATGGGCGCTGGACCTGCTCGGGCATGAGGTTCAGCTTGAGGAGCCCGCGGGCCGCCTGGAGCAGTGGTTCGGCCTCGGGCCCGACCGTCCGGCAATGGACGACCGGGCGCCGGGCCGGATCAAAGGCTCGGACGCCTTCCGGCTGTGGCTGGACCGCTGTCTCGCGGTCTATGAGCAGGGCTGCGTACCGGAAGCCGGCTTTGCCCCGTGGGAGGGTCTGGTCCTCCCGGCGCGGAAGGTGCACGAATGGTACCATGTCGAGAACAAGCACTACCCGCTGTTGAAGCGCAGGGAGCGGGTGGTGGCCCGCATCAAGCGCTGGCTCGAGATGGAGGTGGACAAACGGCTTCCCCACGAGCGCAAGGAGCTGAAGAAGAAGGCGTCGCAGAAGCTGCGCACGTATCTCGCCGGCTGGCCGGAGTACACGCCGTTTACCTTCTACAAGGAGCTGTTTCAGCAGGAATCGCCCTTCTTCCTGGCCGGTGTACCGCAGGACCTGTCCGCCGGAGGGTGGCCGGGCATCGCCGGCCTGGCGGAGGAATCCCGCAAACTCTTCCGCCGGAAGAAGGTTCAGCCGGAGGACTTGGCGCCTCTTGTGCATCTCCACGCGGCGTTCTACGGCATCACCGGGGACCGGCTGTTTGACCATACGGTGCTCGACGAGGCGCAGGATTTCTCCCCCTTCCAGGTAGCGCTTCTCGACCGGTTCACGAAGAATCATTCCTTCACCATTCTCGGCGATCTGTCCCAGGGGATTCACGCTTATCAGGGCATCTCCGCCTGGGAGGAATTCAGCCGTCTGTTCGGGGAGGGACACGCGGCTTATTTCCAGCTCGAGCGGAGCTACCGTTCGACGATGGAAATTATCCATTTCGCGAACGTCGTGCTCAGCCGCGGAGTGGCGGGCAGCTTGCTCGCCGTTCCCGTCTTTCGCAGCGGCAGCCCTGTCCGGGTCATCGGCACCCCGAAGGGGGACAGGGAGGAGACGATTCTCGGAGCGGTCCGCAGGCTGACCGGGAGCGGATACCAGACGGTGGCCCTCATCGGCCGGACGGAGAAGGAGTGCGCCGGGCTGGAGAAGCTGCTCGACCGGGAGGGCATCGCGGCGAACCGCATCGTGGCGGGACAGAGCCGGTACGGCGGAGGGATGTCCATCGTCCCGGCTTACCTGGCCAAGGGACTCGAATTCGACGCCGTGCTCGTCCTCGATGCGGACGAAACGCACTACTCCGCCACCGCGCCGGACGCCAAGCTGCTCTATGTGGCCTGCACCCGCGCCCTGCATGAGCTGTGGGTGCTGTACACCGGGAACCCCTCGCCGCTGCTCGAAACGGAGGATCCGGAGTTCGTCAGCACCGAGCAGCCGGGCTAAGGCGGCCAGTCCTGTCCACGACAATGGGGGAAGGGCAGCGACGGATCCCGCCCGCGAAGACATCGGATCAGGCGCCATGCCTCCCAATGACTAACCGGGCCCGCACCAGGCTCTCCACTGGCACCGCCCCAGGCACCGCAAGAGGCTCTGCATCAGGCTTCGCCCAGGCACCGCAAGAGGCTCTGCATCAGGCTTCGCCAAGGCCCCGCATCAGGCTTCGCTCCAAGCTTCGCCCCAGGCGGAGCCTTTTTGCAGTGAGCAGGCATTCCGATTATCCTTCTTCTCCTGCTTCGCGGCGTCCTCCCGTTCCGGTTACTCCCTATCTTGAACATGCCGGGGTTGCTCCCGCCGCCGGGCCCTTGTACACTAAGAGAAAACGCTTTAAAGGGTGGGACCTGTTCCTATGAAGAAGCTTCTTCTTCGTCATTTTCCCTTTCTGTACAAGTGGCGTGTCCGGCAGCTGCGCCTGAAGAGGCATCTACAGAATCTGGACCCCCGCCTTCGTTTTGCCCTGGAGCGGTCTCCGGTTTCCCTCCCTCATGTGGCCCACAAGCACAAATCCGTGCTGAGAAGGGTGCTCGCCGGAACGCATCCTCAGCTGCAGGAGAACAAAATCACGAACCTGCAGATCTGTCTTGAGACCCTGGACGGGATTCAGATCGCTCCGGGAGAAACCTTCTCGTTCTGGAGGCTGACGGGACAGCCGACGGCAGCCAAAGGATATATCGAAGGCCTTCAGCTTGCCAACGGCCGGGTAACGACAGGAACCGGGGGCGGGCTGTGCCAGATGGCGAACCTGCTGTTCTGGCTCGCGCTGCACACCCCGCTCGAAATCCGCGAACGCCACCATCACAGCTTCGACCTCTTCCCGGACGACCGGAGGGTGATCCCATTCGGCAGCGGGACCAGCGTGGCTTATAACTATGTGGATCTAAGGCTGCACAATCCGACCGAGCTTACCTTCCAATACCGGCTTTGGCTGAGTGAGGAGTTTCTCGAGGGAACGATCCGCACGGACCGGCCGCTTGCCTTCCGTTACCGGATCGAGGAAAGAAACCACCGGTTTTATGAAGAGAAGGGCCGCTGGTACCGGGAGAATGAAATCTGGAGGCTGACACTTGACCCTCAGAACGGGGACCTCTTGTCTTCCACGCTCCTCCTCCGCAACAAGGCGGAGGTCCGATACCAGGTTAGCGCGGCCGCTGGGGCGGGTTAAGCGGTGGAATGCCAGCATCGGGCGGATGGCCCCCGCCGGCTATACGTTGCCGCGAAGACAAGGACGGAACCAAGGGCCGCTTCTTCTCCGCCATGGCTCTCTTTACAACGAAACAATGTTATGTTACGATTCATCTAACGGAAGACGGAACAATGTTACGCTATACATCAGGAGGGCACCCGCTATGGAGCAGGAGTTGATATCCAAAAAAGAGCTGCTGCAGCTGACCGGCATTTCCTACGGCCAGCTCTACCGCTGGAAGCGGCAGAATCTGATCCCCGAATCCTGGTTTATCAAGCAGTCCAGCTTCACGGGGCAGGAAACGTTCTTTCACCGCGACAAAATCTTAACCCGGGTAAGGGGCATTCTGGAGCTGAAGGACAGTCACTCCCTCGAGGAATTGGCCGAGCTGCTTTCCCCTGAGCTCACGAACAAGAGCTTCGCCCTTTCCCGCCTGCAGGAAAAAGGATTATGGGATCCCGATCTGCTCGTGAGGCTCGCCAGGCGGCTGAATAAGCTGGAACTGACGTTTATGGAGGCGGTGCTTGCTTATGTGGCGGGCCGTCTTCGGGAGGAGCACGAATTGGCCGACGGTAGGCTGGAAGAGCTGCTGGAGGGTATGGAAGGATGGATCCCGCAGCTCGGGGATACCTCTTACCGGTTGTACTATTGCGTCAGGGATGGAGCGGGTATGGCTGCCGTTGTGCCGAAAGACAGCCCCTTTCTTACCGACGCCAAGGTGAAGCAGGTCTATGACCTGGAGGAAATCGCCCGTCTCTTGAAAGCGGAGCTGGAGGAGGAATAAGGCATGGACCGAAACAAGGAGGGCACGGAAGCCATGATTAACAAAGCGGCGGGGACGGCCCCGAACGGGGACCTGATCATATCGGGAAGCGGGTCGGCGGGGGGAGGTCATTTCGATGAGGTGCGCATTTCGGGCTCCGGGAAAATTACCGGTAACGTCAGCGCCCGGCTTTTTAAAGTATCCGGTTCCGGGCACGCGCGGGGAAATGTTTCGGCTGAGCGAATCAAAATCAGCGGAAGCTGCGCTGTCGAGGGAGCGGTGGAAAGCGGGGAGCTGTCGGTATCCGGCTCCTTTAAAGCCGACGACACCATCCGTGCTTCCGAGATCGAGATTAGCGGCAGCCTGAAGACCAGGGAGGCCTTGAAGGCCGTCCGGATTCAGGTGAAGGGAGACATCCAGGCGGGAAAGGATCTCGAAGCGGAAGAGGTCAAGGTGACCGGGGGCCTATCGGTCGGCGGTCTGCTTAACGCCAACCGGGTTCAGGTGGACATGTACGGAACGAGCTACGCCAAAGAAATTGGAGGGGAAGAGATTACGGTCCGCAAGGCCGCGGTCCTTTCCATCTTCACCGATCTTCTGCACTCTATCGCCGGCCTGTTCCGCGGCAGGGACCTGAGGCCGAATATGATGAATGCCGACCTGATCGAGGGAACGCTCGTGAACGTGGAATATACAAGGGCCCGGCTCATCCGGGGAAACCGTGTCGTGATCGGTCCCCACTGCGAGGTGGAGCGGGTGGAGTATACCGAGTCGCTTACCGTGGATCCGTCGGCCTCCGTCGGCTCAAGCACCGAGACCTAAAGGGCTTCCGATTTCCGGCTCCCGGCTGGACCAGGCGGAGAAAGGATGCGCTTCATGCAAGCGATAGGCTGCCGGGAAGCTCCGGCAGCCTTGTGCTTTGTGATAGGGATTACATCCCGGCCAGGACGTCTCTGGCCCTGCCGTCCTGCTGCTGCCTTCCTCCCAACGCGTGGTTTTGCTGGAAATTATTGTTGATCGTTCGTTTGACCTATGGTTAACTTAGAAGGGACTTGAAGTATGGGCCGGGAGCTGGAGGGATGATGTTGTCCGATCAGGAATTCGAGCTGTTTCGCGTAAATATCCATTCCCTGAATCATGAAGCGCAGCGCAGGCTATTCCTTGCCTACCGGCAATGGGTGTACCGGGACATTTATTTTCTTCTGAACGATCATGCCTTAACCGAGGACTGCATCCAGGAAACCTTCATGAAAGCGGTCCGAAGCGGCCCTAAGACACGCTCCGATTCCCGAATGGGGGCCTGGCTGAAGAAGCTGGCGCGCAACGGGGCTTATGATTTTTTGAGAAAGCTGAAAAAATATCGTCAGATGTCCGGCCTGGACGACGTTATCGATAAGGAAGAGGCGTTCTATTCCCTGCCAGTGGAGAAGGTGGAGGATATGGTGGAACGCATGCAGCGCAACGAAATTCTTCACGCCACGATCCAAGAGCTGAAGCCGGACTACCGGGTGGTTCTCTTTCTCCATTACATAGCGGAATTGTCCTACTCTGAAATATCGGCGGAGCTCGGGATTACCGAGCAGGTGCTTACCCAAAGGCTGGCCAGAGCGCGCAAGAAGCTGGCGGGTCACTTTATACGTAAATGGGGGGATGACCGGTGAACGGACCGGGCCGGGAAAGAACGGCTGGCGGGCAGGTGTCCCTGGCTGTCAGAAGGATTCACCACGGGCTTGCGGTCCCGGATGGGGAGGAAGCCTGGGGGCGGATGCAGGAGAGGCTGGCCAGGGAAAGGCGGGGAAGCCGTCTCCGCCCCGTCTTCTCCCAAGCTCTTGCGGCCGCGAGTCTGGCGGCCCTCCTGATCGGGGCGGCGGCAGGATCTTTCGCGCTCGGTCCGGCTGCCGCCGAAACCTTCTGGTTCCATGTGGGCCGGAAGGTCCAAGACGGGGCCGTTCACCTCTGGTACGGCCGGGACGGGGACCGCGAAACCGCCCGTGCCAAGACGGCTGCTCCCCCTGCGCAGGGGGAGGGCGAAGCAACATCCTCCGGAGCGGGCCAGCCGGCGGTTCAGCGGTCCGTCGTGCCGGCGCGGCCCGTAGAGATGAGCGTCCCGGAAGCCGTCGAACGGTGGAAGCTGCCGGCACCCGCCCGGCTCCCCGAAGGCTTCGCACCGGATACAGCGCAGCTAACCCCGGACGGAGAAGAAGGGCTTAAGCAGGCGCTTCTGCTCTATCGAAACGGGGACCGGGCCGTTCTATTCCTCTATACCCGGTCGGCTTCCGGGCAGCCGGAAGGCGTGTATTCCTTCGGAGGCAAGGCACAAGCGCGGGAGATCGAGATCAACGGGAGCCCGGGCACTCTTCTTCCAGGAGACGGCTATGTTACGGTTCAGTGGCCGTCCGCTTACGCGGTCCTGCAGGTGTCGGGGCCGCTTACGGAAGAGGAGGCGGTGGAAGTCGCCCGTTCGGTCCGGTAATCTCCCCATTCCCCATAATGCAAAGGAGGGTGTGTCATGAGCCCGCGGCTTCAGAACAAAGCAGCGGTCCTGAGAAAGTTCGAAGGCTATTGCTACCAGATTGCTTATTATGTTCTCGAGAAGGAGCAGGAGGCGGTTCAGGCCGCCCGCGAGACCTTGCTGGAGCTTGGAACGGATGATTCGTTCTTTGAGCAGGAGGAGCCCGAGCAGCAGCGGCGGGTGCGCGTCCTGACCATGAAGCAGTCCCTTGCAGCCCGGAAAACGGCTTATTCCGCCGTTATCGTATAAAGGTGAGGTACGGCCCGGCTGACGCTTCGGTTATCCGGGCTTTTGCCATGCCGGATATGGCGGTTTTCTTGACCAAAAGTTTACTTTTTATGGAAGAAGCTGTTGGGTTCGTGTATACTGATCTTATATGGATAGACAAATTCGGCTGAACTGCCTTGGAAGAAGCAGCGAAAGGCCGGACTGCAGCAAGAGAAGACGGACCCTGCAGCCACATTAAAAACAGAGGGGCTTAGGCGTCATCGTTCCCCACCAGAGGATGCCTAATCAAAGTGATGGGGAGATGATAGAATGAATAACAGCACGAATGGCTCCACGGAACACCGCAAACCGTTATACGTGGTAGGAATTGGTGCCTCGGCTGGCGGAATGGAAGCTCTCCATTCTTTTTTTACGCACCTTGACCCGGATAGCGGAGCTTCCTATGTCGTTGTCCCGCACCTGTCCCCCGATTACCGCAGCCTGATGGCGGATATATTGTCCAAGGTTACGTCCATGCCGGTTGTGCAGGCCGCCGAAGGAAACAAAGTCAAGGCGGACCACGTGTATGTCCTTCCTCCCGGCAAGCTCATGACGATAGAGAATGACGCTCTTCACCTCGAATCGATAACGCCGGGAAGTCCTCTGGTGTTTCCCATCGATGTCTTTTTCCGGTCGCTTGCCAAAAACTCCGGGGAACATTCGGTTTCCATCGTTCTGTCCGGCACCGGAAGCGACGGGTCGCGGGGCATCAAGGCGATCAAAGATGCGGGTGGCCTGATTCTTGTTCAGGAAGCGGGCTCGGCCCAATTCGACGGGATGCCGAACTGCGCCATTTCCACGGGGCTCGTGGACTGCATCCTCCCCCCTCAGCAGATGGGCGGCGAGCTGGTCCGGTTCATGAACTACTGCCAGTCGGCCGGACCGAACCAGCTGGTCACGAGAGCGCAGACGAGCGAAGAAACCATTCAGAAGATATTCCGGCTTTTGCATCAGAAATTCCATATTGACTTCACCCAATATAAACAGAATAGTATTCTTCGTCGAATTGAACGGAGGATGGCCATTCATCACATCGGCGACCTACACGATTACTACCAGATGCTGCTTGGCGATGTTTCGGAAGCATCCGTACTGTGGAAGGAGATGCTGATTAACGTGACCCGGTTTTTCCGCGACAAAGAGGCTTTCGAGGTTTTGAAGGAAGAGGTGATGCCCCGGATCTTTCACAAGGAGAACCAGGAGATCCGCATATGGGTGGCCGGCTGCTCGACCGGAGAGGAAACCTATTCCATCGCCATTCTGCTCAGGGAATACATGGAATCGATCGGCCGGAAGCCGGCGATCAAAATTTTTGCCACCGACCTGGACAAGGATGCGCTCGATTTGGCAAGCCTTGGCATGTATCCCGCCGGCATCGCGGCCGATGTGACGCCGGATCGGCTGGAGAAATATTTTGTCAAGGTAGGGGACCGCTATCAGGTCTCCAAGGAACTCCGCAAAATGATTGTGTTCGCGCATCATAATCTCGTGAAGGATCCTCCGTTTCTCTCGATCGATCTGGTCACCTGCCGGAATGTGCTGATCTATTTTCAGCCCATTCTGCAGAAGAAGGTGCTTTCGCTGTTTCATTTTTCACTCGCTACCGGCGGCTTTCTGTTTCTTGGAGCAAGTGAAACGATCGGAGAACTCGGGAAGCTTTACGCTCCGCTACACAACAAGTGGAACATTTTCTCGAAGCGGAACGTCATCCAGCGCAGGCCGCTCAACATGGTGGAGATCAGCGAACCGGTCACCCTTCCGGGGCAGACGCTGCAGGGCTCGCAGATTATGGAGGATTCGAAGCTGTTCCGCAAGCTGGACGATCTATCCCAATCGTTGATCGAGGAGTTCGTTCCTCCCTGTATCATTATCGACGACAATCACGATGTCGTGCACACGACCGGGGATGTGAATGCCTTCCTGAACGTGCCGCGCGGGAAATTTTCCCACAACCTGTTCAAGATGGTTCCCCAAAGCCTATCCGTTGCGCTCAGCACGGCCGTTCACAAAGCCCGCAAGGAGAAGTCGGAGGTCATCTACAAGAACATCGTCATGGAGCAGAACGGGGCTTCTCGGCGCATCTTGTTGAAGGTCAAACTGTTCCGGACGGAAAAGACGAACGACAAGTACATCCTGATCGCCTTTCTGCCGGACAGGGAGCTGGAGAAGCTGGCACCTGCCTCCTCCCCCCCTCCCGATCTCGACCTGAAGGAGAAGCAGTTCATTCTGGATCTGGAGCAGGAGCTGGTTACGACGCAGGAAACGCTGCAGACGGTGATCGAGCAGCTGGAGACGTCCAACGAAGAGCTCCAGGCCACGAACGAAGAGCTGATCGCGTCGAACGAGGAGCTGCAGAGCACGAACGAGGAACTGAGCTCGGTTAACGAGGAGCTCGTGACCGTCAACTCGGAGTTCCAGTCCAAGATTCACGAGCTGATCGAAGTCAACAGCGATATGAACAATTTCCTGAGTGCCTCCAACATCGGAACCATCTTCCTGGATATCGATCTGAGTGTGCGGCGGTTTACCCCGAACGTCATGGATGTCATCAACCTGATGGAGGTCGACGTAGGACGCCCGATCATGCATATCTCGCATAATCTGGTTTACGATCGCATGGTGCCCGATATCGAGGAAGTGTTGCGCACGCTCGTTCCCATTGAGCGGGAGGTGCAGAGCAACCAGAAGAACTGGTACCTGCTCAAAATTTCTCCTTACCGTACCGTGGATCACTACATCAAAGGCATCATCATGACCCTCGTCAACATTACCGAGCTGAAGTCGATCAACAGCCAGCTGAGCAAGCTTTCGCTCGCCATCGAGCAGAGCCCGTCCGTGGTCATGATTACGGACAAGCAGATGAAGATCGAATACGTCAACCCCGCCTTCACGGATATTACCGGCTATTCCCGGGAGGAAGTCATCGGAACGGAGGCCCGGGCGCTGGAGCGCGGGGAGGGGGGGACGGAGGTCTATGACATCCTTTGGGAGAAGGTGGGCTCGGGCAGCAAGTGGAAGGGAGAGCTGCAGGGCCGGCACAAGGACGGAAGAATTTACTGGGAATCGGCCACCGTTCTTCCCGTCATCAACGAAAAGAAAGAAGTGGTGCATTACCTTAAGGTAGCGGAGGACATCACGAAGAAGAAGCATACGGAGGGGCTGCTGAGAAAATCCGAAATGCTCTCCGTGGCCGGCCAGCTGGCCTCGGGAATCGCTCACGAAATCCGCAACCCGCTGACCTCGGTCAAGGGCTTTCTCAAGCTTCTAAACACGAAGCAAGGCGATCAGGAGAAATACATGGAGATTCTTTCCGCTGAGGTGGATTCCATGGAACTGATCATCAACGAGCTGCTCCTGCTCGCCAAAACCCAAATTTTCGAATTCGCGACGAAGGACCTCCGGGTTATTCTCCAGAACGTCGTGATGCTGCTCAGCTCCCAGGCTATCCTCAAAAATATAGAATTCGTGGTGGAGTGTGAACTCGAAAGCGTGCACATGAACTGTGTCGAGAACCAGATCAAGCAGATGTTCGTCAATCTGCTGAAGAACGCGATCGAGGCGACGCCGTACGGGGGCCAAATCTTCATTCAGATCCGCAATGCGGTTTACGGCAAGGTCATGATCCGCATCGTCGACAAAGGCTGCGGCATTCCGAAGGAGCAGCTGGACCGGATCGGCGAGCCGTTCTATACCACGAAGCAGAAAGGCACCGGCCTCGGCCTCATGATCTGCCACCAGATCATAGAGAATCATCAAGGCCAGATGCGTTTTCAGAGTGAGGTCAACAAGGGAACGACCATCGACATCCTGCTTCCCCTGCACATCGAAGGCGGGCACCGCTCCTTGGCCCAGCCGGGTTCGGAACTGTTCCAATCCATTCTCAAGTAACGCCAAAAGGCCTGTCCGGTCGAAGAAATGCCGGACAGGCCTTTGCGGTTTGAACTTAAGTTACAAGTACTGCTCAAGCGCCCGGCATGCGGCCTCGTAATCCTCCCAGAGGCCGGCCAGCAGCGCTTCGGCTTCGGGCGTAACCACTCCGGCTACCCCCATGCTTTCGAGCTGGGAGAAGGTGGCCGACAAGCTGACGAGTCCCAAGCCAAGCGCACTCGATTTCAGCATGTAGGCCGTTTTCTGCAGCTCGGCCGCATCCTTGTCCCGGACCGAATGCTTCATCCGGTCCATAAGCCCGGGAGCCATCTGCTTGAACTGGTTGAGAAGGCTGCGGAGAAGAACGCCGGATTCGTCGAGCTTCTTCAGGTCCTGGATAATCGGCAGGCTAAGCACACGGGAAGGTGCCGGCCCTTCCGCCGGAAGCCAGCGCAGGAGCATCGCTTCCAGCTGCTCCAGCGTAATCGGCAGCGCCATGCAATCGTCAAAGCCGCTTTCCCGGTAGTGGGCGGTGAAATCGGGGCCGGGGTTGGCGCTGATGCACACCATCGGAGCGGGCGGCTGCTTCCGGCGTGCGCTTTCCTCCCGGATGAGTTTGGCGGGCTCCAGGCCGTGCGCCGTCGGGAGAAGGTGGTCCATTACGATAAGCGAATAGGTCCGGCGGGCATATCGCTGGACGGCGGACTCCCCGTCTTGGACGACGTCAACCTGGGAGAAGCCCATCCGGGTCAGCTGCATATGAACGACCTGCCGGTTGATGGCATTGTCCACCGCAAGAAGAATGGGAAGGGACCGCGTCTCCTCGTCGAACCACTCGGTCAGCCGGAGCGCGAAGGGGGATGCTTCTTCCGGACCCTCCCCGTAGAGGCCGGTCCGGCTTCCCTCGGCCCGGGCTTCGGGTAGGGTCAGCTGAAAGGACACCAGAGGGCCTTTCCCGTCCTCTCCATGCACGTTCAGGGAACCGCCCATCAGCTGCAGGAGCCGGGAAGCAATGCGCACCCCGAGATGGCTTCCTTCTTGCCCAGAGGGCGCCGGGAGGGGACGGCGTTCTCCTGCGGGCTCCGACACCTCGATGCGGATGGCCTGTTTGCCTTTCTCAGCCCGCTCCAGCAGAGCCCGGACCGTAAGGGTCCCGCTGCCGGACAGGCGGGTGGAGTGGATGATCACATTGAGCAGAATCTGACGGATGCGCACCGCATCGCCGATCAGAATCGGGTGAATCCGGCTGTCCCAGACGGGAAGAAGGATGGTCCGGGAAGCGGCGTTCGGCTTCATCAGCTCCACCATATGATGAAGCAGCTTGCGAAGATCGAAGGGCTCCTCGTTCAGCTTCACTTCACCGGTTTCGATCTTGGTGATATCGAGAATATCGTTAACGATCGTCAGCAGAAGCTTGGCGGATTCCTCGATCAGCATCACTTTCTTGCGATGCTCGGCATGGAGCTCCGCATGCATGAGCAGCTCGGTCATCCCCAGGATGCCGTTCATAGGGGAACGGACCTCGTGGCTCATCATCGAGAGGAACGATCCCTTGGCAAGCTCCGCTTCCACCGCTTTCTTCTGGGATTTCTTAAGATCCAGATTGGTTTTGGCGAGCATTCTCTGAACGGTAATCAATTCGTTGTTCATTTCCGATAGCTCCGAAAGCAGCCGGTCCTCCTGTTCCTGAAACCGGATGACCCGGTCGGACAGCTGACGGACGGTTTCCCTCAGCTTGGCTATTTCCGAATGCCACTCGGCATGAGACTCCATGTTCATTAGCTCCTTTAGTCGGTCGCATTATTCCGTTTGGGCCGTCTGGCCTTGAAGCAGGCCTTCCGCTACCCGGACGGCTTCTTCGGCATCCGAGGCCCACCCGTCGGCTCCCACCCTCTTCCACAGCTTGGAATCGATATTGAAGGGCAGGCCGCCAACGATAATTCGGACTCCCGCACATTCGGGGTTTCCCCGGATTTGGGAAATGAGCTCTTCCACGAGATGGACGTGGTACGTCATGGTGGCGGAGATGGCGATCACGTCCGCCTTATGGTGGATAAGCGAATGAATCACACTTCGAGCAGGCACGTTCGCGCCCAGGTAGTAAGTATCCCAGCCCTCCAGCTCGAACAGGTCCGTGAGCACCCGCAGGCCGACCTCATGCATTTCCTTGCCGACGCAGGCGGAGACGAGTGTATAGCTTTTGCGGGGGCTTGTGAACAAATAAGGATACAGCTGAGACATGATCATCTGGGTGGCGGCCGTACAGAAATGCTCTTGGGCTACTTGGATGCGGTTGGTTTGCCACAGGCGGCCGATCTCATGCTGGGTGGTCTGGAAAATATACAAATACAAGTCTCTCAGCGGGACCTTGTCCTCGACCAACCGGGTGATCAGCTGACTTGCGGACCGGCGGTCCCCGTTAAGCAGGGCTTGTAGGTAAAGCTTGGTCTCCTCCGCGAGGGGCTGGTCCTCCTTAAGAAAGGAGGAGGGAGTCTCCGCCGCTGTCAACTGCTGGCGTCCCAGCCGCAAGTAATCCAGCAGGGTCCCGCGTTCGGGTTCCTTCACGTGGGCCTGAATGACCTCCTCCATGCATTGGAGGTTAACCCGCAGCTCCTCCACGGAAACCTGGTACCCGTCCAGAAGCGTTTTGAGCCAGGCGATATAATGGACGAACAAGGAGGGGCTGTCGACCAGGACGCTTTCGGCCAAATACTGCAGGTTATAAACGGAGTCCTGCCTGGTTCTTATCCGTCCGGAGGCTCCGAAGCGGGCCGTCAGATCAGGCTGCCGGGAATATTGCCGGGCGGTCACTTCCTCCGCAAGCTCCTCGGCTTGGGACATCAGGAGCATGCCGGCCTGCCGGGTGATGGACTTCATTCGAATCCCTCCTCGGTGTAGGGTGTAGATAATCCGGAAGCGTCCTCTTCGTTGCCGTCTACCATATTATACTATAAAAGGGTTTGGGAAGCTTCCCTGTATTCCCCACCGATGCAAAACAGCCCGAACCAGAGGTCGGGCTGCTAGGCCGGTTATGCTTATTTTACTTCAGTTCTTTATTCAGCTGGCTCACCCGGCCTTGGGTAATGCCAAGGATTTCGGCAAGCTGCTTCTGGGAGGCGTCGGGATATTTCTCCTTCGCTTCCCGGAATCGGTCCAGCGCGGTAGGCTTGGACGACGGGCGGGAGGAGACGGGTTTTCCGGGCGCCTCGGAGGGCCGGATCTGCTTAAGGCAGGAGGCGCAAATGAAATACGATTTGAAATAGATGTTGTTGTCATAATTTTCACAGAAGATGCAGTCCGTCGACCGGTACTTCCGCAGGGCGATCCGCTTGTCATCCGTGAAAATTTCCAAAGGATCCCGGATGCGGATATCATGAATCTCCAGCAATTCTTTCGGAATAACGATGCGGCCCAGCCGGTCCAATTTTCTCACTATGCCAAGACTTTTCACAGAGATCCCCCAAGAAGTTTTTTAACATATTATACCATATTTATCGGGAAAAATTATAGATCTTAAGTCCTGGGAGGCCCGTCAATCTTGAGGTTTTCTCTGTTATTTTTTTACAGATTTGCGGATGAGCGCTTTAGTTGTGAGCGGCTTTTTGCTTACTTTGACCCGGCTTTTGGTTTGGGCTTTCTTGAAAATCGCAAAAGGCGGGAAGATTCGAACCAGCTGATGCTGAAGAACCGTGTTGTTCTCGACGGTAAAGGTACCGCTGTCTACGGCAAAAGTGTTGACGATCAGGTTGCGGGTCGTGGGAACCGTTACCCGGATTTCGTAGTGGAAGGAGACATCGCGAACACTTGTTGTGATCGCAAAGTTAGTATTGGGAGATACGTTGACGGTCTGGTCGAGAAGACTTGTCCTGCTATCCCAGTTGATAACTTGCACCCGCACCCTTCTAAAGAAATTGCTCAGGTTAAGAAGCTCAATGTGTGCATTTACCGTGGAACGGGTTTTGTTAATAGTGCCTGTCGATAAAACGATAGCCAAATCTACCAACTCCTTTTCTTGTTGTCGCTCTATTCTATGTAACGGAATGGAAGGGTGACTCCGGTATTCGTGGAAGTTTACTAGAGAAGAGCGACGGGGAGGGCACAAAAAAACACCGGGCAGGCGGAGCGGTCCGCGACCCGGCGTTTGACCCTAAATGTTTGACCCTAAATAAACTGGCGGTGGTGCTTCTTCCCGTCGTATGTGAATACCACTTTCTTATCCTCGACGATCGTTTCCAGGTGAACCGGCTTGCCCCAGAGCTTCTGAACCGAGGGGAGGGTGCGCTCCAGGTATTTCAGGTCAAGCTCCATCCCCTCGAAGGAATGCTTCAGGTACAGCTCTCCGAGCCGCTTGTAGTCCCCGTTGTCTACCACCAGGTAAGGGAAGCCCCCGTTGACGCGGGAGTACACCAGCTGGTCGCGGATGTTCATCCAGGTTTTGTCGGTGATCTTCCAGTCGGTGCCCTTCTTCTCGAAAATATACAGATCGAGGTCCTCTACCAGCTCCTTCGTCAGGTAGCTGCGGATGAACGAGGTATCCGAGTCGAATTCGCGGACCTCGAACATCTTCTCGCGGCCCTGGCCGGGCCTGCGGCCGAACCGCTCCTGCTCCTCTTGAGTGGGCTTATCCCAACGCTTCTCGATGTCCTCGAAGATTTTCAAGCCGAGGTAATAGGGATTGAGGCTGCTCTTGGACGGCTGGACGACCGAGGAATTCAGCTTGGAGAACTCCACCGTTTCCTCCGGCGTCAGGTCGAGCTCGCGCATAATGCGGATGTGCCAGTACGAGGCCCAGCCCTCGTTCATGATCTTGGTCTCCATCTGCGGCCAGAAATACAGCATCTCGTCGCGCATCATGGTCAGAATGTCCCGCTGCCAGTCCTCCAGCTCGGGGGAATGCATTTCGAGAAACCACAGCAGGTCCTTCTCCGGCTGGGAGGGAAATTTACGCACGGTGATCGGCTCGGGCTTGGAGTGGGTATCGCGTTCGAGGGACCACAGGTCCTCGTAGCCGGTCTGCGGCTCGCTGCCGGACTCGGCGGCCGCCTCCCGGCTCTTTATCCTGTCGGGAGTCGTGCGTTCGCCGCGGCGGTACGGCCGGATGAGGCCGGGGTCGACATGCTCCTGAATGGCGAGCACGGCATCGAGAAACTGCTCGACCTTCTCCGTGCCGTGCTCGATTTCATATTGGCGGATGCGCTCGGCGGTTGCCGACATGCTCTCCACCATGTTGCGGTTCGTATTGGAGAAGCGCATGTTGTTCTTGAAGAAATCGCAGTGGGCGAGGACATGCGCGACAATCAGCTTGTTCTGGATAAGCGAATTGCCGTCCAGAAGAAACGCGTAGCACGGGTTCGAGTTGATGACGAGCTCATAAATTTTGCTCAGACCAAAATCGTACTGGGTCTTCATCTTATGGAAGGTTTTTCCAAAACTCCAGTGGCTGAAGCGGGTGGGCATTCCGTAGGCGCCGAAGGTGTAGATGATGTCCGAGGGGCAGATTTCGTAGCGCATCTCGTAATAGTCCAGCCCGAAGCCTTGGGCGATCTCCGTTATTTCCTCGATGGCCCGCTCCAGCTCTTTGATTTCATGGGACTGCATAGGCTCACCCCGCCTCCGGTTTATAGAAAAAGGCCTTCAAGGCGTCATACACTTCCCCTTTTTCCCGGATGATGCAGTACTGGAATTTGGGGTTCTTGATATGCTTGAACGCCGACATGAGCGTGCTGCTCCGGTTGTACTGGTTGACCTCCCCGTAGCCGAACATGTTCGTGCGCTCCATCAGCTGCCCGATCAGCTTGACGCAGCGCTCGTTGTCGGAAGTGAGGTTGTCTCCGTCCGAGAAATGAAACGGGTAGATGTTGTACATGGCAGGGGAGTACCGGGAGTCGATGATATCGATCGCCTTCTGGTAAGCCGAGGAGCAGATCGTTCCGCCGCTTTCCCCTTTGTTAAAGAATTCCTCTTCCGTCACTTCCTTCGCTTCCGTATGATGCGCGATGAAAACGATCTCGACGTTCTCGTACTTCGTGCGGAGGAAGCGGGTCATCCAGAAGAAGAACGAGCGTGCGATGTATTTCTCGAAGCTTCCCATGGAGCCGGACGTATCCATCATCGCGATGATCACCGCATTGGAATGGGGCTTGTGGATCTCCTCCCACGTCTTGAAGCGCAGATCGTCGGGGGAAATGCCGTGAATCCCCGGCTGGCCTGCGTTGGCGTTGCGTTTCAGGTTCTCGAGAATCGTCCGCTTCTTGTCGATGTTCGACATGATTCCCTTCTTGCGGATGTCTGTGAACACCACCTCGGAGGTGTGCAGCTGCTTCTTGTCCTTCTCCTGGAGATTCGGAAGCTCCAGCTCATCGAAGAGCATCGCCTGAAGCTCTTCCACGCTTACTTCCGTGTCCAGGTAATCCTCTCCGGGCTGGCTGCCCGCGCCTTCGCCTTTGCCGGGACCTTTGGCCGGCTCGCTGCCCAGCACGTCGCCTACCTGGGAGTCTCCGTCTCCCTGGCCGACGTGCTTCGACTTGCTGTAGTTATAGCGGAACCGGTATTCGTCGAGGGAGCGGATCGGAATTTTGATAATCTGCCGTCCGTTGGAGAGGATGATGCTTTCGTCGGTGACGAGATCAGGAAGATTCTGTTTGATCGCTTCGCGCACTTTTTCCTGATGGCGGGTTTGGTCCTGGTAACCTTTACGGTGCAGGGACCAGTCCTCGCGGGATACGATAAATACGGGTTTCGTCATGGCTACACCTCCTGAAGAATGGCGCTGACGCTAAGGGACACCGGACCCGTCCGCCGGGCCGGAGGAAAGTCGGATAGCTTGTTATCAAATATATTCACGAGAACGGGGGATATGTGATTGGGTTACAAGCCCATTTGGAGGGGGAGGGGGCGATAGCCCGAACCCTTTTGTTAAGCGTTAAGAGGGGAGCGGCTTCTTGACCACTGTTCGGAGAAAAATTCCGCCCATATATTTATTTGTGGAGAATCATTCCTTTCCGTGCTAGAATGGCGGTAAAGAGATTGCCTATTTCCCCATTCTAATAGAAGGAGGCCGGAGCCTTACGAGGCTGATGAGAGGCGGAACCCTGCCGCCTGCTCCCGGATATCCCGCATGCCGAAAATTATCTACATTCCGCTCGACGAGCGGCCCTGCAATTATGACTTTCCCCCGCTGCTTGCCGCACGCACGGACCTTCATCTGGTTCGCCCCGGTATGGAGCTGATGGGCCGTAAAAAACAGCCCGGCGACACCAATGGTTTGTGGGATTGGTTTCTGGAGGAAGCGAAGGAGGCGGACGGTGCCATTGTCGCCCTGGATACCCTTCTGTACGGGGGAATTATTCCTTCCCGTCTTCACCACGACACGGTAGAGGAAGCGGCCGCAAGGCTCGAAGGACTCCGCCGGGTGAAGGAAGAGAACCCGCGTTTAATCCTGTACGCGTTCCAGCTGATCATGCGCTGCCCGCAGTACTCCTCGAACGACGAGGAGCCGGATTATTATGGTGACTGGGGACGGGAGATTTTCCGGACCGGCTTCCTCCGTCACAAGAAAGAGCTCGGCCTCGCTTCCGGCGAGGAGCTGACGGAGCTGGCCGGCCACGACCAGCGGCTGCCCGGTCCCGGCGTGCTGGATGATTACTTGGACCGCCGCGCGGTCAATCGGGAAGTGAACCGCCTGGCGCTCGACTATGCGGCCGACGGAACGATCGATTTCCTCATCGTTCCCCAAGACGATTCCGCTCCTTACGGCTGGACCGCCCTCGATCAGCAGGAGGTCCGCCAGCGCATCAGGGAACTGGATGTGGAGCAGAAGGTGTACATGTACCCGGGAGCCGACGAGGTCGGCTGCACGCTTTTGTCGCGCATGGTGAACCGGATGCATAACCGGACGCCGCTTCTTTATCCGAAATTCGCGGGGGTCCAAGGCCCGTTCCTTACCCCGCTCTATGAAGACCGCCCGTTCTATGAAAGCCTGAAGTATCAAATTCTTGCGGCCGGGGGAATGCTGGCCTCCTCGCTCGGAGAAGCGGATGCCGTCATTCTCTGCAACACGCCGGGGGATGTCATGAGGGAAGCCGTGGTGCAGCATGAGCCTAATCCGGGCTACGATGCCTTCCGCAATCTCGTGGAGCTGGTCGAATACGCGGATATGGCCATGCGCCGCTTCGGCAAGCCGTGCATCGTTGCCGATATTGCCTATGCGAACGGCTCGGATCTGCAGCTGGTGAAGCTGCTCCGCCAGAAGGACATGCTGTTCCGGCTGGCTGGATATGCCGGCTGGAACACGAGCTCGAACACCCTCGGCACCTGCATCGCCCAAGGTATGCTCTATTTGGTGTACGGCGATACCGGCGCTCACCGCGATTTTCTGGCTCTGCGCCATGTGGAGGATGCCGGCTACTGCTCCTCCGTCCGCCGCCGGGTAAGCAATGGAGCCGTCAAGGAGCTGGGGCACACCTATTTCTCCATCGACGGCAGCCGAGGAGAAATCTCCCGGATCGTCCGCCGGGAGCTGGAGCAGTTTGCGGAGGAGCACTTGGCCGACCAGCGGTTCCGGATCGAAATCGAAGACTGCTGGATGCCGTGGAGCCGGATGTTCGAGGTCGGACTGACGGTCCGGGCGGTTCCGATTGGGCAGCCGCTGAAGCAAGAAGATCGGACGGATGCCGGCCGGGCTGGCCGGGCAGACGGGGCCAGGCAAGCCGGCGGGACAGACAGGGCATACGGGGCTGACAGGGCCGGGCAAATCAGCGTGACGCCCGCCGAAAGAGACTCGCTGTTCGAACAGCTCCGGGGCCGGCTGATTGTGTCCTGCCAGGCGCTGGCTGACGAGCCTCTGCACGGAGCCTCTACGATGGCCCAAATGGCCAAGGCCGCCAAGCAGGGAGGAGCGGCCGCCATCCGGGCCAACGGGCCGGAGGACATCCGAGCCATCAAGGCGGCAACCGGGCTGCCGGTGATCGGCATCATCAAGAGGGACTACGACGGATGCGAGGTCTATATTACGCCGACGAGCCGGGAGGTCGACGAGCTGGCCGAGGCCGGAGCCGACATGATCGCCTTCGACGCCACCCGCCGGCCCCGGCCGTGCGGGGAGACGCTGGAAGGGCTGACGGCTTACATGAAGAGCCGGGGCATCCGGATGATGGCCGACATCTCCACCCTGGAGGAAGCGGAATACGCCGCCTCCCTGGGAGTGGACTGCGTGTCGACCACGCTGTCCGGCTATACGCCGTATTCTCCTCAGCAGGAGGAGCCCGATTTCGCCCTGATCCGGCGGGCGGCGGATCGACTTACCCTTCCGGTACTGGCCGAAGGGCGGATCTTCTCTCCCGAGGAGGCGGTCCAGGCTATGGCCGAAGGCGCCTACGCGGTTGTCGTCGGCTCGGCGATTACGCGGCCCCAGGTGGTGACGGCCCGGTATGCGGAGCTAATTCGAAAGGCGGGGAATGCGGATGGACGTGAGGGCTCGGATTTATAGCTATTATCCTTCTCTGACGAAGTCGGAGCAGAAGGTGGCCGACGCCGTTCTCGAGCGGAACGTAGACCTCATCTACCATTCGGTCACGGAGCTGTCCGAATTCGCGGAGGTCGGGGAAACGACCATTATGCGGTTCTGCCGCAAAATCGGCTTCAAGGGCTATCAGGACTTCAAGCTCGCGCTCGCCCAGGACAAGGCGTACCAGAATCCGGATCAGCCGGACTCCGGAAACGGAGAAGAGGAAACGGCCCGGGGCGTTTACCGTCACGCGGTTCAAGCCCTCGACACCTGCCTCAGCCTGCTCGACAAGGACAGGCTGCAGAAGGCCGTCGACTTGATCGATGCGGCGGGCCACGTCCAATTTTTTGGGGTGGGGGCATCGGGGATTACCGCGTTGGACGCCAAAAACCGGTTCATGCGGATCGGGCGGCGCGCCGAAGCGGTGGCGGACAGCCATATGCAGATGATGGCCGCGATGTCCATGCGCCCCGGGGACGTGGCTGTCGGCTTCAGCGTGTCGGGAAGCACGCTCGACACGAACGATATGCTTGCCAAGGCGAAGCAGAGCGGAGCGTCGGTAATCGCCATCACGAACTTCGCCAAGTCTCCGATTACCGGTGTGGCGGATGTCGTTCTCTTGACGGCGGGTAAAGAGTCGCCCTTAGAAGGAGGCTCGATGGCCGCCAAAATCGCCCAGCTGTTCGTGCTGGACCTGCTCTGCCAGGGCTTGGCCGAGAAGAGGCCGGAGTGGACGAAGGAAATGAAGGAACGGACGGCGAAGGCCGTAATTGAACGAATCTATTAACCGAAGGAAGCCGTCTGCAAGGGAGCGGGGCCGGATTTTCCTTCCGTATGAAAAAATTAGGAATGGACAATGGGTAAGGGACTATTCGTCAGAAACTATTTCGTAAGGAACCGTATGGAGGGTAACTCATGTTTGCCATTGAACGGATAAGGCACGAGACTTACTAAACAGTTGCAGGAGGGAAACCGAATGGAGAAACGGAAGGCGGATGTGATCGTGATCGGCGGGGGGCTGGGAGGCACCGCCTCGGCGCTGGCGGCCGCGAAGGCCGGCATGAAGGTGATCCTGACCGAAGAGACCGACTGGCTGGGAGGCCAGCTGACGAGCCAGGGGGTGCCGCCCGATGAGCATAGATGGATCGAGTCGTTCGGCTCCACGGCCGGCTACCGGGAATTCCGGGAGAGGGTCCGGGCCTACTACCGCGACCATTATCCGCTTACGGAAGAAGCCCGGAACAATCCCCACCTGAACCCCGGCAAAGGCTGGGTGAGCCGGCTCGCCCATGAGCCGCGCGTCGCGCTCCAAGTGCTGGAGAACATGCTGGCGCCCTATGTCAATTCCGGGAGAATCACCGTGCTTTATGAATACAAGCCGGTTGCGGCGGAGACGGAAGGGGACTCGGTACGGTCCGTCACCGTCGAGCAGCGGGGCACGGGCAGGAGGCTGGAGCTGACGGGCGCCTATTTCCTCGATGCGACGGAATGCGGGGATGTGCTTCCCTTGGCGGGAGTCGAGTTCGTCATGGGCGCCGAAGCGTCCAGCGAAACAGGGGAGCTTCATGCCGCCCGGGAGGCGGATCCTTTGGACATGCAGTCCATCACCCATGTCTTTGCCGCCGATTATGTTGAGGGCGGAGACTTCACCATCGAACGGCCGGAGATGTACGACTACTGGAAGGCTTACATCCCTTCCTTCTCCACGCTGCCCCTGCTTAACTGGAATGCGATCGATCCTCATGATTCCACCCGGCTGAAGGAATACACGATGTTTCCGAACGATCGGGGCGTCGTCTCCTTGTGGGACTATCGGCAGATTGTGGATCCCTCGATCTACACGGAGCCTTTGTACGAGGGACCGGTGACGCTGGTCAACTGGCCGCAGAATGATTATTACGTCGGCCCGATCTACGGGGTGTCCGAGGAGGAGAGGGAGAAGCATCTGCATGGAGCCCGGCAGCTGAGCCTGTCGCTTCTGTACTGGTTGCAAACGGAGGCCCCGCGCCCCGACGGCGGCCGCGGCTATCCCGGGGTCCGGCCGAGGGGCGACGTGCTGGGCACGGAGGACGGACTCGCCAAGGCGCCTTATATCCGGGAATCCCGGCGGATCAAGGCCGTGTACACGATTACCGAGAACGACGTCAGCATGGAGGTGCGGGGGGAAGCCGGTACGCTCCGGTACGAGGACAGCGTCGGAGTGGGCAGCTATGCGCTCGACCTGCATCCGACGACCGTTACCCAGCGGGCGATCTATATCCCGGTCTATCCTTACGAAATCCCGCTTGGGGCGCTGCTGCCCATCCGCGTCAAGAATCTTCTGCCGGCCTGCAAAAACATCGGGACCACCCAGGTCACCAACGGCTGCTACCGGCTTCATCCGACCGAATGGAACATCGGGGAAGCCGCGGGTTATCTGGCAGCCTATGCGGTCTTGAACGACTGCCGGCCTCATGACGTCCGGGAAGAGGCGAACCACCTCCGTGCGTACCAGGAGCTCCTCGTCCGGCATGGAGTGGAGCTTCATTGGCCCGAGGAGAAATAAACGGTATTCCGTCTTTCTCGAATCGCTCGAAATCTTCCAAGTAGACTTATCGCATGGAGGGGTCAGGTTCCGCCTGTGCCGTCCGTCCACCTATCATTACAGTAAAAGCCATGTGCCCCGGCACATGGCTTCTTGTATAGGGGCGCCCCGGAAGGTTGCGTCTTCCATTTTACCGGGAGCATGTTGGGGCAGGCATGTGCTGCCCACCCTGGTTTATAACAAGCTGACTTCCATCAACGGAATTCGAGGGTAGATGCGTTAAGGAACGTCTCCCCGAGCGGAAAAGGAACCCCGCGAATAAAGGAACGCCGGTATCCTATTGCCCGGCAACGGAGCGTTTCTTCGGCATAGAGGAACTACAGTATCTTATAGCCAGGAAAAAGAGCGCTTCGCCGGGCATAGAGGAACTACGGTTTCCTATTCCACCGCCAAACGCGCTTCTCAAGCCTGCATGCCCCTCAATAGAGGAGCAGAGTTCCTCTCCTTAGCGGGAGGAGGTTCCAGGAGCGGGGATAGAGGATCATCGTTCCTCTATCCGTCCCACAGCCCGTCCGGGCGCTCTTCCGGTAACTTTGTTGGCGGAGTGGTCCCCGTAAGCCCGTAAGCACACGAAAATAAAAGAGCAGCAGAACGAAATCGGATAAGGCGCCCGCCGGTGAAAGTCCTCCGGTCCTTGCAGGAGTGTCTCTTTTCAGGAGGGACCCCGCCGGATCGTTACCAAATCCCCTTCTTCCGCGAATAGGAGATCAGGTCCTCCGCATAGCGAAGCTGATCCTGCAGGCGCCGCTCCGCCGCCGGGTGAAGGCCGCCTTCCGCCTTGCCGGAAGCGACGGCGCGGTGCACCCCGCCGAGACAGCCGAGAAGCCGGTCGTGAGCATCAGGGGCCATGACCGGACCGGAGGCCGCTTCCCGGAGGCTATCGTACTCCGCCGTGAAGGCCTCGATCGCCGCGAGCAGGGCACCGCCGGTCCGGTCCGAAGCGGCTCCGCGCGGAAGGTAGACCTCGCGGAGGTCGCGGACCAGCTCCGCGATGAGGCGGCTCACGGCTTCGATCGGATGAAGGCCGGGGGAAACGGCGTCCTCCCGCCAAGGTCCCTGGCGCAAGGCCTTCACGTGCGGACGCCCGGCCTGCCCGAAGGAGAAGAGGCTCGCGCCCTGGTCCAGGTCCCGAGCAGCGAACAGCTGGGTGACCGTCGAGAAGGCATCCAGATGAATGTACAGCGGGTAAAGGCCGCTGTAAATGAGACAGCCCTCTGCCAGCTTTCCTTTGTGCTCCTTCACGGATTCCCTGACCCTATCCGATTCGGCGAAATAGGCTTGGGGGATGACGACATCCACCACCTCCGCCCATTCGCCGATCCGGTCGGCCTCGGGTCCCGGCTCCGGAGCGGCCGAGATGACGGTTTGCGGGGCTAGAGCTTTCAGCTCCCGGTAGACCGCCTTCATCCCTTCGTTCTCGGCTTGGCGAAGCCAGGCCGTCCAATGCTCCCACCCGGCGGGATCGGTGTCCGCATCGAGGTCATAGGGGTCCGTCCCGATTTCCTCGGCGTAAGCGGAACGGACGTACCGGGAATAGCTGAAGCCGTCGGACGGAAACCGCATGTAATCCAGGTTCACGCCTGCTGCCCCGTAGCGGCCGACCATTTCCTTCATGAGGCCGATCAGGTAACCCCGCGGCTCCGGATTTACGATGTCCATCCAGAAGTACCCGGTGCCGGGATCGGGAGCAGGCTGGTCCCGGCCGACGCTGTCCCGGGGCACCGCCGCCCATTCCGGATGAATGCGGAGGATGGGGCCTCCGGACGGGTCGATCCCGACCATATAGCCGTTGATCCAGGCATGCACGGCAATGCCCCGCTTAGCGGCTTCCTTAACAAAGACGTCGAGCGGGTCCCAGCCGGCAAAAACCGGGTTCTGCCCGGCAATTCCATGGGCGCAGGCGGTCCGGCTGGGGAAGATGGTATACCCTTGGAAGAAGGTTTCCAGGTAAAGCTCGTTAAGGCCCGAAGCCGCCATCCGGTCCAGCGTCACGCCGACCTCTTCCGCGTTCCGCTCCACCGGCCGGTACCAGACGCCCCGCGCCTCTGCCGTCCGGCTCGGAAGCGAGAGGCAATAGCCCTCCAGGGCCCATGCCTCCGCCTGCCGGGAGCAGTGGACGCTTTCGGCGGGAGAGGCGGCGGCCAGGCGCCGGGCTAGCTCCAGCCTTTCCCGGGCTGAGGAAAGGCGGGAATCGGCTTCGCGGAACGGGACGTTCGCGTACTCCTCCCGCGCCCGGTCCAGGCTGGCTTCCGCGGTCCGGATGCTATCCTCCGCCCGGTTCAGCCCTTGCTCGGCGGCCGGCCGGCTTGTTCCGCCGTCGTTCCCCCGCTGGTCCGCTTCCGCCGGTGTCCGTTCGTGCCGGGTCACCAAATCGCCGACCCGGAAGTGAGCCAGCAGCGGCCCGCCGCTGTCCGCCGTTTCCCCCGGGAGAGCGGAGAGGACAAGCCCGTTACCGGGGATGGAGCTTCCCCTGCGGGGACCGGACGGGGGATGGACCTCCACCACCCGGTAGCATGTCGGCCGCCCTGTCTCCACCAGCACGACCTCGGCGGCCGTGACCTTCGTCCCCGTATAGTAGCCCCACACGGGCATATATTCCACGATCTTTTCCGTCCCGCCCGGCCTATTAACCGGGGAAACCGGAACGTTCCGCCCATCTGCCAAAGTATAGTCAATTAAGGTTGGAGAGGAATGAAGCTTCATAGGACAACCCCCTGTACGAGTCGGATGATTCTCTTCTATCTTTCTACTTATTTATAGCCAGTATAGCGGAGGAGGAGGAAAAGGGCATTAGGAGAAGGCAGAAAAGCGAGAACCCGGTCCATTCAGCTTAAAAGGGAAATAGGGAAAGAAGCCCAAAAAACCGTTCCCGAAAAGGGAACGGCTCGAAGCGGAAGGCCCGGGCCTTCCGTGACTATTACTTAACGTGGGTGCCTTTGACGAAGCGGTTCTTCCAGTAGCCGGAATAGAGATCCGATACCACGCTTCCGCTTTGGATGGCATGAACGAACTTGCCGTTTCCGACGTAGATGCCGACATGGCCGATCTTACCCGGACGGCTCGTGCTCAGCATCACGAGGTCGCCCTTCTGCAGCTTGGATTTGCTGTAGACGGATTTTCCGTACTTTGTTTGCGCGTTGGCTCCCCAGCCGATGTGGACGCCGTTTCGCTGGTAGATGAATTGGGTAAAAGAAGAGCAGTCGAAGATAAGATGTCGAGGATCGCGGACTCCCCAGCGGTATTTTACTTTTCCGACGTAGGATTTGGCTGTAGAAGCGATCTTATCCCCGGTGGGAGAAGCGCTGGCCATTCCGGCTGCCGAGAAGAGCAGCGATAAGGCTAATATGGACGCGGTCATCAGTTTTTTCATAATGAAGGACAAGTCCCCTTTCCTAAAGTTTGGCTGTAAAGCGGCTTCAACGGAACAGGGCCATTGTAACATTCCCATCCGCCCTGCTTCTTTAGTGGGTTAATGGGAAAACAACCAACCTCCTCCAGAGGCTGGAATACAAAAAGCAGGCGCAGGCACCCCGAAGGATGCTTTGCGCCTGCTTTTTTGGTAATAGTTGAAGGTACGGTCCGGGAGGGCGTCGCCTCCCCGGATTCCGCTCTCTTAAGCGGGTGCCGCCATTTGCGCCAGCAGAAGGAACAAAAGCACAAAGACCGGAATAACCCCGTTAAGCGCCGTTCCGGCAACCGCGAAGGCTTTCCGGCGGTCCCTCTGCAGCAGGCCGATGAGGCCAAGCACGAAGCCGGCCAGAAAGCCGGCGACCGTCCCCATTAAGCCGATGCTGACAAAGACCAGCGTTGCTTTGAGCCTATCGCTCATAACCAGCTGGCGGGGGTCGATGGGGCTCCCTGCGGGAAGCTCGCTGCTGATCAGCGTACCCATGTACACCAGGAGGGTAAAGAACCCGGCCATCATCACGGAGCCTACAATCAGCGAAGCGAGTCCGGGACCCGAGTGCTTCCGTCCCTCGTCCCCGGCCGGTCCCGAGTGTCCTCCGTTCCCGCCCCACGGGCTCTTGGAATCGTCCCGGCCGCTCGGTTCGTTGTGCATAGTATCACCTCGTTTTGAACTCGGTTTAAGCTCTTCTTATCATAATGGGGTAAGAAGGCTTTTGCAAAGCGGCTGTCTCGCCGGGCGGCATTCTGGTATGATAAGGTTATCATTGTCAGAGGGAGTGGACTCATGAAATACCGGCTTTTTCAGACCGTCAAGACCGTCGACATGAACGCCGAAATTCTCTCGGAGGTGCTCTTCGATCATGGAGAGGTGGAATCCCCGCTTCCCGCTATCGGAGCCACGGTGATCAACCACGCACTCGGATTGAAACAATTCGATGTGGTTTATGATAGAAGGGAAGGACGGATCAGCCGTTCCAAAATCATGGACATGGAAATAGACCTGCTTGGCGACGGAACGGCCGTGCGTGTCTTTCTGGAGCCGGTCACCCTTATTGTCGGACAGCATGATGTAGGACAACAGTAAAGGAGCGGAAGTAGACGTGAGAACTTACCTGCTGTGGGGCAGCGTGCTTGCCCTGCTTGGAGTGGCACTGGGGGCATTCGGCGCCCACGCCCTGAAGGACCGGCTGACGGAGGATATGCTGGCCATCTATCACACCGGGGTGCAGTATCAGATGTACCATGCGCTCGGCCTCCTCGGAATCGCCCTCTTGCATGACCGGCTGGAGGCGAAGAAGCTGGTCGCGCGGGCGGGCCTTCTGCTCGTAATTGGGGTCATAATCTTCTCTGGCAGCTTGTACCTTCTCGCTTTGAGCGGGATCAAAGTGCTCGGTGCCATTACGCCGATCGGCGGGGTCGCCTTTATCGCCGGCTGGGCATGCCTGGCGGCGGCCGCCTGGAAAGAGCGTCGGCTGTAGGATTATCTGTCATAAGGCGCCGACGTCATCAGTTCCCGGCTTCCGGCGCGATTCAGCCGGCCTAACCGGATAGGGCGCCGGGCCCGCGAAGACCGAAGGAACAATCTGCCTTAGCAGGTTGTTTTTTTGAAGTTAATGACCTTTTTATTTAGGAGGAGGCCTCCGGCTCCCCGTTCTCCTTGGGAGAAAGAGGCCGTCCATGAAGGAAAGAGAGAGGGTAAGCTTTGATTGGTTCCTGGCTTGGGTACGCCTTTGCCGCTCTGCAGCTGTTGGTTGGCGGCATCGGTGTTTATCAGATTCTGCTTGGCTTTGCCGGATACATTCGCAAAAGAGAAACCTATGAACGGCAACCGGAGCACTCCTTCGCCATTCTGGTGGCCGCCCACAATGAAGAGGCGGTGCTCGGCTCTTTGCTGGACAATATCCACAAGCTCGATTATCCGAAAGCGCTTTACGAGGTCTTCGTCATTTGCGACAACTGTACGGACCGGACGGCCAGGATCGCGAAAGCCGGCGGGGGAAAGCCCATGGTGAGGGAGCACCCGACGCTGCGAGGCAAAGGCCACGCCGTGGAATGGATGCTTCAGCGGCTGTGGGAGCAGGACCGGAGCTTCGATGCCGTGATTATTCTCGATGCGGACAATTTGATCAGCCCGAATTTTCTGACCGTTATGAATAACAAGCTGGGCCGGGGAGACCGGGTGATCCAAGCCTATCTGGAAACGAAAAATCCATTCGACTCCTGGGTAAGCGTTTCCTACGCCATCATGTACTGGTTCATGAACCGGAACTGGCAGCTCGCCCGCCACAATCTCGGGATGGGCAGTGTTCTGGGAGGGACGGGGATCTGCATCGAATCCGGTCTGCTGAAGGAAATCGGCTGGGGAGCGCGGTCACTGACCGAGGATGTGGAGTTCACGGCCCGCTGCGTGGAAAGAGGGATTTTTCCGACGTGGGCCCATGACGCCCTTGTTTACGACGAGAAGCCGATCGGGCTGTGGAGCTCCATGCGCCAGCGGCTTAGGTGGATGCAGGGGCACTTCTTCTGTGCGAGGCGGTATTTCTGGAGAATTCTGCACGCGGCGCTCGCGAACCGGAGCCTGTCGCAGCTCGATGCGGCGCTGTATCTGTTCCAGCCGTTCCGGTTCCTCCTCTATATCATCTACAGCGTGATGCTGTGGGTCCAGCTGACCGGCGGGGGAGGAGAAGGCTTCCGCTCGCTTCTGCCGGCCTGGTTCTGGTACGGCAGCAGCCTGCTCCTCTACCTGCAGCCGGCGGCCGTCCTGTTGCTCGAGCGTAGGTCTTGGAAGGCGTTTGTCGGTCTTATCCCCTATAATCTGTTTCTGCTGAGCTGGATTCCGGTGACGGTTTGGGCTTTTTTTACAAGCAACAACCAGAAATGGAGCCATACGAAGCACACCCGCGCGATCAAAATCGAAGAAATTTCGTAAGGAGACGAAAGGCAGTATGTGGATCAGCCCCCGCTGGAGAAAAATAGGGAGGGACCTGGTGGTCCAGAAGGTCCGGACGCTGCTGGTCGTTCTGTCCATTTCCCTTGGGGTGACCGGGGTGGGAATGATCGGACAGTCCCGCATGGTGTTCGTCCAGGGAATGGAGGACAGCTACCGCGCCTCTTCCCCTTCGCATTTTACGCTGCTGGCCGAGCCTTTCAGCGAGAAGGAACTGGCGGCTCTAGCTGCTGTTCCCGGCTTGGGACAGGTGGAAGCGCGAAGAACCGTTTATGGGCGGATCAGCCCGTCAACCGAAGCGCCTGCTGCCGGAGCGGACGGCTGGAAGAATGTGAACCTGCAGGTGGTGAAGGATTTCGGCGGCATCGTCATGGACCGTTTTTACCCGGAGGAAGGGGAGTGGCCCCCTCCGGGAGTAGGCCTGCTGCTCGAACGGACCGCGCTTGCTTACCTGGGCCTGTCCATAGGGGATGAGGTATGGCTGGATTTATCGGACGGAGAGAAGCATAGGTTTACCGTCGCCGGGACCGTCAAAGATCCTCTCCGCAATTCGGCCGAGGTGTCGGGCCTGTGCTTCGGTTATTTGACGGGAGAGGGAGCCGCGGCTCTCGGGCTGCCGGAGACCTATAACACGCTGTCCGGCAAGGCGGAATCCTCCTCCGCCGATAAGAAGCTACTTAACGATCTGGCCGTCCGGGTACGGGACGCTCTTAATGCGGAAGGGAAAGCGGTCTTCTCTTTATCGGTCCCCGAGCCGGGCAAGCATTGGGCCTATGACCTGATCACGTCGATGGCCTTCATCCTGCTCGCCTTTGGTGGGCTGGCCCTTCTTCTCGGCTCCGGTCTCGTGGTCAACACGATGACCGCCCTCATTCACGGACAGCTGAGACAGATCGGAGTCATGAAGGTGATAGGGGCGGGGGACGGCAGCCTGTTCCGTCTCTATTTGGGGATGGTGCTGATCCTGGGAGGGATAGGAGCCGCCGTCGGCATCCCGCTCGGCTGGGGGGCCGCTTTCCTGATCACCCGCCGGACGACCGATCTTCTCAATCTGGATGTATCCGGCTACGGCCTGTCTCCTTCCGTGGTGGGGCTTCAAGCGGCGGTGGGCTTGCTGATTCCGGCCCTGTCGGCGTTCCTTCCGGTTTACCGCGGCACCCGCATGCCCGAAAGAGAGGCGATTGGGGGACCGGATCCGGGAAGAGAGGCCCAGGCGGGGGAGACGATCATGGGGCTGAAAGGGCTGCCCCGGCCCCTGCTGCTGGCCATACGCAATACCTTCCGCCGCAAGGGCAGACTGGCCTTGGCGACAGCCGTGCTCGGCATCGGAGGAGCGGTGGTGCTTTCCGTATTCAGCCTGCAGGCCTCGATCGGCCGCACACTGGACCGCTCCTTCGGCTTTATGGGCTATGATATACGGTTCACCTTTCCGGTTCCGCAGCCTGGAGAAGCCCTGGAGAAGCTCGCCTTCGGGCTCCCCGGCGTGAAGAAGGCGGAAAGCTGGTACTCCGCCACCGGCACCCTCCTCCGCCGGGACGGCACCAAAAGCCGCGATCTGGCGATAGCCGCTCCACCGGAAGATTCCGGTCTGCTTACCCCTGTTATGAGCGAAGGACGCTGGCTCCGGAAGGACCAAGCCGACATCGTACTGACCTCCTCCTTCGCAGGAGAAGAGCCGGACCTTCGGATTGGCGATTCCGTCACCCTCACGGTTCAAGGGGTGAAGCAGACCTGGCGGGTAGCGGGCATCGTCCCGGCCCCGAAGGAAGTGGACGCGTATGTTGGCTACGGCTCCCTTACCCGTTCCGTTGGGGCGGATGGAACCGCCAGCCTGCTTCAGCTTGGAATGGACGGCGCGGACTTGGAGGAGCAGAGGAGCACCGCGGCCGAGCTTCGCCGGCTGGGGGAAGAGAAGGGCTGGAAGCTCAATGCTCCGTCTTTTACCGCGGAGGCACGGGAGGTTCAGGAGAAGCGGCTCGGGATCCTCATCGGGTTTCTTGCGGCGATGGCCGTTCTGCTTACCGTAATAGCTTCTCTCGGTCTCATGGGCATGATGAGTCTTAATGTCCTCGAGCGGTCCAAGGAAATCGGAATCCTGCGGAGCATAGGTGCCGCAGATTCGGCGGTATGGGCCATGGTGACGGTAGAGGGGATGTGTGCCGCCCTGCTCGGCTGGGGCCTGTCCGCCGGCTTGGCGTATCCGATCAGCCGTATTCTCGGCAGCCAAGTGGGCCTGAGCCTGTTTCAGGCCCCGCTCGATTACCGTTATTCGTTCTTGGGGCTTGCTCTGTGGCTGGGGGGTGTTCTGGTCTTGGCCGCCGTGGCAACCTATCTTCCCTCCCGCAAAGCTTCCCGGATGGACATCCGGGACGTGCTGAATTATGAATAGGGACAGGAGTATCAGCTTAACCAGAAAAGGTTGCGAAAGGGGTGACGCGTATGAAGGGAACGGAGGACTTTCATCCGGTTCTGAGAAGCTGGTTCGCCAAAGAGGTGGGGAACCCGACCGATGTTCAGCTGCAGGCGTGGCCGTCCATAAGCTCCGGCCGCCATACTTTGATAGCCGCTCCGACCGGCTCCGGCAAAACGCTGGCGGCGCTGCTCCCGTGCCTGGACCGGGTCGTCAAAGGCAAGCTGGCAGGAAGCTATAGCGGAGCCGGGGTCCGCATTCTCTATGTAACCCCGCTCAAGGCGCTCAATAACGACATTCATCACCATGCCGTACGCTTTGTCGAGGAGATGGAGGCGGAAGCAGAGAGGTCGGGAGCCGGTTGGCCGGGAATACGCGTCGGCGTCCGCACCGGGGACACGTCGCAAAGCACGCGGACCTCGATGCTGCGCACCCCGCCCGACCTGCTTGTCACGACCCCCGAATCGTTGTATATCCTGCTGACCTCCCGGAAGGGAAGGGAGATGCTGAAGACAGTGGAGCAGGTCATCGTCGACGAAATTCATGATCTCGCGGCGGACAAGCGGGGGCTTCATCTCACGGTGACGCTCGAGCGGCTGGTCGACTGGTGCGGCCGTTCTCCCCAGCGGATCGGCGTGTCCGCCACCCAGAAGCCGATGGAGCGCGTGGCGCGGTTTCTCGGGGGCTGGGAAGAACCGGCTGCCGGAGAGACGGAAACACCGTACGAACCCGCAGGGAAATCGGGGGCGGAAGAGGACAGCCGGGGCAGCGAAGCCGAAGCCGCCGGGAGCGGGTTGAACGCACGCGCTTCCCATGGGGAAGAGAGCGCCGCCCTTTCCGGGAGCCGTGAGGAAAGGGATGGCCTTCCGCCGGCTGCGGAAGAGAGGGCGCCGGAAGAAGCGCTTGGCAGCGGCTACACTCCCCGGCCGGTCCACATCATCGAAAGCCGGATGAACAAGGAGCTCCAGGTCACGGTGACGATGCCCGAGCGGGCTTCCGGCGGGAAAGAGCGCGACATGTGGAAGCCGATCCTCGACCGGATCACGGGGCTCATGACGGGCAGCCGGACGACGCTCGTGTTCGTCAACAGCCGGAGGCTGTGCGAGCGCTTGACCTTGCGGCTGAACGATCATGCGGGCTACGAGATGGCCCGGTCGCATCACGGCAGCGTGTCCCGCGAGAAGCGCCTCGAGGTCGAGCGGATGCTGAAGGACGGCGAGCTGCGCTGCCTGGTGGCGACCTCCTCCCTGGAGCTCGGCATCGACGTCGGCCACGTCGATCTCGTGATCCAGGTCGACTCGCCCAAGACGGCCGCCGCGGGCATCCAGCGCTTCGGCCGCGCGGGCCACGCCGTGGGAGGCATCTCCCGCGGCGTGATCCTCGTGCGCACCCGCAGCGAGCTGCCCGAGGCCGCCGTGCTCGCGCGCGCCATCGCCGCCCGGGACATCGAGGAAATCCGCGTTCCGCGGCATTCCCTCGATGTCCTCTCCCAGCAGATCGTGGCCATGACGGCCACGGAGGACTGGGAGCTCGGGCGGCTCGCCCGCACGCTCGCGCGCAGCGACGGCTTCCGCGGCCTGCCGCGGGCGCGGCTCGAGGCGGTGCTGCAGGTGCTGGCCGGGCTGTACCCGTTCGCACGCCCGCTGCTCGAGTGGGACCGCGGCGCCGGGGTGCTCCGCCGCCGGGCAAACACGCCCATGGCGGCGGTCATGGGCGCCGGCACGATTCCGCAGAGCTCGGGGTATCCCGTGCATCATGCGGAATCGAAGCTGCACCTGGGCGAGCTGGACGAAGAATTCGTCCACGAAACGCGCGTGGGCGACACCTTCCAACTCGGGACGAGCTCCTGGAGGGTACAGGCGATCCGCCACGACCGGATCTATGTAACGGAGAGCGCCAATGCCTACAGCGAGATCCCGTTCTGGAGGGCGGAAGCGTTGGGCAGAAGCCGGGAGATGGGAGAAGCGGTCGGCCGGTTCGTGGAGGAGCTGGACCGGAGGGAGCGGGATTCCCGGCTGCTCGCCGAGGAATGGCTCATGGAGGAATTCCGCATGGAGGCGGGCGCGGCGGACAGCCTGCTGTCCCTTATCGCTTCCCAGCGGGCCTCCACTCCGCTGCCTACCTCCCGGCGGCTCGTCCTGGAGCATTTTACGGACGATGCCGCGCAGCATCATCTTGTTCTTCACAGCTGGTTCGGCCGCCGGTTCAACCGGACCTGGCAGCTTGCCCTTCAGGCGAAGCTGGAGAAGAAGGGGACCGGGCGGTTGTATGCCAATGCCCGGGACAACGGCATTGAATTCGTCTTCACCGAATGGGACCCGGCGTGGCCTCTGCTGATCCGGCAGCTGGGGAGCCGCGAGCTCGAAACGCTCCTCCTTCAAGCGATCCCCTCCTCGCCCCTGCTCGGCATCAACTTTCGGCGCATTGCCGAGGTGTCGCTTCTCCTTTCCCGCAGCTTCACCCGTATGCCGGCCTGGAAGAAGAGGCTGAGGAGCGAAGAGCTTCTTAAGGAGGCGCTGCCCTACGCTGAGGATTTCCCTTTCCTACGGGAAGCCTTCGAGGAGTCGCTCCGGGAGTCGCTGGACACCGGACCGGTTCAGGAGATGCTCCAGGCCATGGAGAGGGGAGAGATAGAGCTCGCTTACCGGGATTCCCGCTTCCCGTCGCCTATGGCGGCCCAGTTTCTTTTTGATTACGTTAACGCTTCGTTCTATGAATCGGATGCCTTGAGCAAGGATCTGCAGGTTCGTCTGCTCGGCGTAAACAAGGGCTTGGCGGCTGAAATGTTCGGACAGGACGCCCTCCGGGAAAGCATTTCCCAGGAAATCGTCGAGGAGGAAAAGCGGCGGCTGGAGGAGGGCGAAGGGCTCGACATCCAGGGCCGGGAGGATCTGTACCGGTTGCTGAAGGAGCGGGGGGATATGACGCGGGAGGAGCTCATCCGTCTGGCTGGTCGGGCTTCCGCGGAATGGGTAGACTCTCTAATCGAGGAGGACAAGGTAGCCGTCGCCGCCGTTGGCGGGGAACCGCGCTATATTTGCTCCGACGAAGCGGAGCTCTACGCGGCCTTCCCCGGGAGCAGCCGATCGGCTGCCTTCATTGGCAAACGGTTCATGGAGCACCGGCTCGCCTTCACCACGGAGGAGCTGGCGGAGCGGTATGCCATCCCCCGGCCGGAGGCGGAGCGGCTGGTTCAGGAAGCCCGGGGACAAGGAACGGTGGAGACGGCTCCCTTTGCCGAGCCCGGCCGGGAAGAGCTGTGGACGAGCGCCAAGGTGGCTTCGCGCATCATCCGCTTCTCCATCCGGGATTTCCGGAGGGCAAGCGAGGGGGTTCCTGCCGACCGGTATGCCGCCTATTTGGCCGAGCTTCAAGGGGTGACGCTGGGGACGGCTTCGGGTGGCGCCGAACTGCGCGAGGTGATCGGCCGGCTTCAGGGGCTTTTTCTTCCCTTGAGTCATTGGGAGAAGTTTATTTTCCCGGCGAGGGTTCCCGGCTACCGGCCGGACGAGCTCGATCTGCTCTGCGCCTCGGGCGAGCTCTTCTGGATGGGCCGCAAGGAAGAGGGGGAGAAGGAGGGGAGGGTCGCCTTCTTCCTGATGGAGGCCGCCGAGCTGTACGGTCCTCTTGCGGCCAGGACCGGCGATACCAAGCATCCCGCCCTCCTGGAGCGGCTGCGGAGAAAAGGGGCGAGCTTCCTCTCGGCGCTGAGCCGGGAAACCGGCGAGCTGCCCTCGGAGGTGCTCGAGCAGCTGATGGACCTTGTCTGGGAGGGCCATGCCGCGAACGACCAGTTTGCTCCGCTGCGGCTTCACCTGGGTGGTAACCGGGCCAAGGCCGGGAAATTTCAGTCCGGCCTCGGCCGCTGGTACGCCCTCTCCGGGCTTGCCGGAGAACCGGTTGACCCCGGGGAGTCCGCCGTGCGGTGGACCCGCCACCTGCTGCAGCAGTTCGGACTGGTAACGAGAGAGCTGGCGTCCCAGTCGTCCCCCTACGCCTGGGACGTGCATTACGGGGTTCTCAAGCAGCTCGAGGAATGGGGAATGGTTACCCGCGGCTTCTTCATCAAGGGTGTGGCTTCCCTTCAGTACTCGACCCGGGAAACCGTCGAGGGGCTGCGAAAGCCGGCCGGCCGGGAACCCGGCCTCACCCTGCTCTCCGCGGTGGACCCCGCCAATCCTTACGGAGCGGCGGCCTCTTGGCCGGCTCGTCCGGGAGCAGCGTTTGCCCGCAAGCCCGGGAATTTCCTTGTTTTCCGTGAGGGCCGCTGGGTGATGTGGATCGAGAACAACGGGCGCCGGCTGGTCAGCATGGGGGATGCCGAAGAGGAATGGGGCCGGGAGCTCTCCGGCCTGTTCCGTACGCTGCTTCGCCAGAACGGAATCCGCAAAATCGTGGTGGAATCGTGGAACGGCCGCGAGGCGGTGGAATCCGAAGCGGCCGGGCTTCTCGAGGAAATCGGCGCCGAGCGGGACCGCAAGCATTATGTGCTGTGGCCGAGCAGCCTGCGGGACTAGTGCAGTAGCCGAGAGTGTTGTTCTGCTTTCTCATTGATTTTCGTGCGCATACGGAGGATTACCCGCCAACAAAGTTACCGGTTAAGGCATTGGCCCGGCCGGTGCCTGACCGCATAAAGAAACGACCGGGATCGGAATCCCGGTCGTTTCTTTTTAGTGAGCGGCGAGGTCTTCCACTTCGCTCAGATGAAATTGGTAAACCTTCTTCTCGTCCACGTGGTACACCGTCAGCATTTCCGTATCATAATCGAAGTTGAGAATCCGGCAGGGGATGCTTAGTTTGCCTTCCTTGGCGCTCGGGACGGTGAGCCTAATCAAGGCATTGCTGCTCTTGATTTTTTCCACCTCGTCCGTAACCTGCTTCTTGTTCTTGGAGGGCGGAGCGGCAGGCGGCCTGGCCATCGCCGAAGAGGACGGCTGCGTGTCTGCCATAAGGGGAGGAGATGAGTTCTTTCCTTTCTCGAGGAGGAACTCGATCTGCTTGCCGAGCTCTATTCCTTTACGGATCTGGTAATCCTTGATCTTGTCCTGGTTCAGCAGGTGAAGCAAACTTTCAAGAGCAATGCCGTTGCTGTAGCCTTCCACTAGGATGTCCACGGTGAAGAGATAATTTTTTTTCCCGCTCTTTGGTTCGGTATTCATCTTCATCCACCCTCTTCTCCCTATCACTATATCACGATCTATTACCCGAAAATAGGCCCATTTTACCATTGCCAAGCGGAAGACGGCTTCCGGGAGCACGCTTGCCGGAGGACAGACATACAATGGCAAAAAACGGATGGGGGCGGTGCCATGATTCGGATGATTCCGGTTGAGGTGGATGGCGGAACGGCGATCGGTGTGGAGGTCAAGCTGCCCAAAACGACCCTGCTGTCGGTCTCCACAGAGAAAGGTTATATCATGTGCGGGGCGCTGGACGTCGGTCTTCTGAACGAGAAGCTCAAGGAAAGAGGGATCATCGCCGGAAGAGCGGTTGGAGTCCGGACCTTGGAAGAGCTGCTGGACGCGCCCCTGGAATCGGTCACGACGGCGGCGGAGGCGCTTGGGATCGTTCCCGGGATGAAGGGCATGGACGCGCTGGCCCGCATGCTTTGAGAGAAGCGCGAAGAGGACGGGCGTCAGGCCGCCCGTCCAGGCTCCTCGGCTAAAGGCGGCGTCGGCTCCTTCCGCTCGGCGCGGATGAACAGCCAGACGCCGAAGAGCAGCAGGCCGGCGGCGGCCGCCTGAAGACCCGTCACGGCTTCGTTAAGCAGCAGGTACGCGAGCAGGCCGGCCCCAAGGGGCTCGCCCAGGACCGTCATGGAGACGGAGGTGGCGTTCATGTATTGGAGCAGCCAGTTGAACAGGTAGTGGCCGAAGAGCGTGGGAACGACGGCGAGCATAAGAAAGATTCCCCATTCCTTCGGCGCGTACGCCGTAAAGGAATAGCCGGCGCTTGCGTTATAGACGGCGAGGACGCCGGCGGCCGAGGCAAACACCGTGAAGCTGTAGACAAAGGCGTTGATGCGGCTTCTTAAGCTTTTGCCGATGAGCATATGCAGGGCCACGGCGACCGTTCCGAGGAAGGAAAGCAGGTCGCCCTTCAGGGCCTGTACGGACAAGCCGAAGTCTCCCCAGCCGATCAGGGCGGCTCCGGCGATGGCGATCATCATGCCCGCCGCGGCGAGGGGATGGGTCCGGTGGCGGTACAGCCAGAACGAGCCCAGCATCACCAGTATCGGTTCCAAAGCCATGATGGCGGTGGAGCTGGCCACCGTCGTTGCCCGCAGCGAACCCATCCAGAATAGAAAATGAAGGCCGAGCATCAGGCCGGAAAGAGCAAGGCGCAGGCCGTCCCGCGCAGAAATCGAGCGGATCTCGGGCCAGTTGCGACCAAGGAAAGGAAGCATCAGCAGATTGGTCAGCAGCAGCCGGTACATGGCGATAACCGATACAGGGGCGTCCGACCAGCGGATGAAGATGGAAGAGAAGGAAATGGCGACGATGCCGATCAGCAGCAGCAGCCACAGCGGAATGGGAAAACGTCGAGTGTCGGTCATGGGGCAGAATCTCCTGTTGTCATAGTGAATGGGCTTGGCCCATTCTTACTATACTCCCTTAGCCCCTTCCCGCCAACCGAAAAAAGAGGCGGGAGCCCGCTTGCGTTCAGCAGCGTCCCGCCCCTTATGGAATAAAAGATGCCTTTCTCCGTCGTTCCCGTTGCGTTTAGCTCCAATGGTCCATTCTCCAAACGGTAAGTCCCGCGTCGGGATCGACCGATCGGACAAGCTCCCTAATGGTCACGAGCTCCAACCGGTAGACGACGATATAAAGGACCTTCTCCTCGGCGCTCCGATGCATCGGATGGGAGTTCAGCGGCCGGATGCTTCGTTCCTTGCGGTCCTGAAGACGCTCCTTAATCCGTTCATGACGCTCCGAATGAATGCGCACCATCCGTTGAAAATAGCAGCGTTGCGTCCTTCTTCCATACAAAGGGATCATTTTCCGTTCCTCCCCGGGCAGCGAATCTGCCGTTTGATGGTAAGCCGGGTAAGCCAGTGGAAGCCATTCCGGCGGTCAACCTTCTGGCGAGGCATAGTTCTTCTTGCTTTCCGTCCGGGCGGTCCATTTAAATAAAGGATCCAGCCATTGGTAAACGAGCTTGCTTTCTTTGCTTAAGAGCGGCCCGAGAACGGCCAGGATGAGGACATACAGCGCGGCAAACGGCTGCAGGATGGGAAGCAGGCCTCCCGCCTTCGCCAGATTCGCCATAATAATAGAGAACTCGCCGCGGGCCATAATCGTAAGCCCGATGGAGACGGACGCTTTGGGCGGCAGGCCGGCCGACCGTCCGGCCCATAAGCCGGCGGTAAAATTGCCGATGAGGGTGAGCACAACGGCGCCTAGCGAAAGCCACACCGCCCCTCCGAGCGCCAGCGGATCAATGGTCAAGCCGAAGCTGAAGAAGAAGAGGGCGCCGAAGAAATCGCGGAACGGCAGCACGAGCTTCTCGATCCGTTTCATATGCGCGGTTTCCGCCAGCACGAGGCCGACCAGGAGCGCGCCGATCGCCTCCGCTACATGGATTTTCTCGGAAAAGCCGGCCACCAGGAACAGAACCGCGAAGATAACGAGCATAAAAAGCTCGTTGGAGCGGATGTCGAGCAGCCGGTTCAGAACGGGGACCAGCTTCCGGCCGGCGATCAGCACGAACAGCATAAAGCCTAGAGCAATCACGGCCGACAAGGCAATTCCGCCGAGGGAGGAAGACCCGCTTAAGACGAGACCCGAAACAATGGAAATGTACACCGCGAGAAAAACATCCTCGAACATGATGATGCCGAGAATCATCTCCGTTTCCGGGTTGGCGGTCCGTTTCAAATCCACCAGCACCTTGGCGACGATGGCGCTTGAGGAAATCGTCGTAATGCCGGCGACAATGAGCACCTCCGCAAACGGGAGCCCGGCCAGGAAGCCGAAGAGAAGCCCCATCGTAAAGTTGATCAGGATGTAGATGGTTCCTCCGACGGCGATGGACCGTCCTGATTTGATCAGGCGCCCGACGGAAAATTCCAGGCCGAGGTAGAAGAGAAGGAACAGAACGCCGATTCTGCCCATAAATTCAATAAGTGGAGCACTCGAAATGAACCTAAGGTCGAACGCTCCCCAATGTACCGAATGGGGGCCGACCGCCATTCCGATGAGAATATAGAAGGGAATGACGGAAAATCTCAGGCGGGCCGAGAGCAAGCCCGCCAGGGCGATGAGTGCGACAGCCAACCCTATCTCGAATACCAGATGATCCATATCATTCACACCCGTTCGCGAGAACTTGGCGGAACTGCTTCTGCTGGCTTCTTTCCCCCGCTACGATCAGAAGCGAATCCCGCTGCAGCACGACTTCGGGTCCCGGATTGATAAACTTCCGCCCGTCCCGCTGAACCACTCCAATGATGCTCGCCCCTGTCGTTTGGCGGATGCCCAGCTCGCCGATGGTGAGGCCTATGCAGCTCCACCCGTCTTCGACCCGGTACCATTCCATAATCAAATCGTCCAGCGCGACTTCAATGGTTTCCAGTGCTTTAGGGGTATAGCTCATTCCGCCGATAATCGCGGCCGTTTTGCGCGCTTCGTCATCCTCAAGAGTAAGAAGAGACACGATCTCTTCCTCGCTGCCGTTCCCGTACCCGAAGCATTCCCGCCGGCCGTCATCATGAATAATCACGATCAGCTTCTCTCCGCTTCGGGTCACGAGCTCGAACTTTTTTCCGATTCCAGGCAGATCGGTTTCTCTAATTTTCATAGGCTTCACCCTCCGTATCGTATGGTCGTCCTCTTGGTTAGCGTCACGGATAAAGAAGGCCATTGGCTTGGAATGCCATTCCACGGGCATGCAAAATAACCTTGCTTTTTTGGGGATAGGCAAGGGCCAATAAGCCGTCAGCGGCTTTTTACGCCATTCTAGAGGTACGGCGGACAGGAGTCAGAAGCCGTCGGACAAGCCGGCGGGACAGATAGGGAGTGAACAGACGGAGCCGGGCGGACGGGCATAAATGGGGTGCGGGAACGGTCAAGGATAGGGCGACCGCCCATAAGGCTAACAGGTTAGGGGGATGAACTTTGTTCTTGTAGGCGCGGACCGTGAGCTTGGTTTCGCTTTCGGTTTTGACGCGGTCTGTTTCGGAAAAAGAGGATAGGCGCAACGATTCGGATGGAGAAGGGGTAGGGATTACGAACAGCATAACAATGGCAACGAAGCCGGCTATGAACAGTCTCCAGAGCGTCTTGTCGGTTCTAAACGGCATGCCATCCCTCCCCGTGGTGTGATGTGAAGCTGCTTGAGCAGCGCTGCGCCCCTTCCGAAAAATCCGTGTACCGTAGGTGATTGAATTATCTGAAAGGTTAGGTTTAGTATACCAACCGGACGAAGGGAAAGTAAAGGCTGCCGCGGGAAGGAACGCCGGTTTGGGCGGGTCTTTTTCTTGAAAGCGGTTAAGAAAACGCCGTTTACCTTCCCCGGAAAGTGTTTTATAATGGAATTGTTAACGTGTGCACAACCAAAGGAGGAATCCGAACATGACCATTACCCATTACGAGGAGCTCGCCCGAACCGTTAAAGAAGTTGTCGCTAAACAAAAGGTAACCGACATGCATACCCATCTGTACTCGCCCAATTTCGGAGGCCTGCTCTTGTGGGGCGTGGATGAGCTGCTGACCTATCATTATCTGGTGGCCGAGGTCATGCGCTGGAGCCCGATCGACTACGAGGAGTTCTGGGCCTTGTCGAAGCAGGAGCAGGCCGAGCATATTTGGAAGACGCTCTTTCTGGAGCACTCTCCGGTGAGCGAAGCGTGCCGCGGGGTTCTGACCTCGCTCGAAGGCTTCGGCGTCGATGTGAAGACAAGGGATCTTCACCAGTTCCGTGAGGTCTACGCCCGATACGACGAATACCGCCAGGTGGACCGTGTCCTGGAGCTTGCGAACGTGGACCACGTCGTCATGACGAACGATCCGTTCGATGACGAGGAGCGTCCGTTCTGGCTAAACGGAACGGCGCCGGACAGCCGCTTCCATGCCGCGCTGCGCATCGATCCGCTTCTGAACGATTATGCCCGCAGCCGGGAACGGCTCCGCGAGTGGGGATACGCGGTGGAGGAGGAGTGGACGGAGCAGTCGGTGAAGGAGGTCAGCCGCTTCCTTACGGATTGGATCGGCCGGATGAAGCCCTTGTACATGGCCGTCTCGCTGCCTCCAAGCTTCGCCTATCCGGAGGATTCCGACCGCGGCCGGATTATCCGGGACTGTATCCTCCCGGTCTCAAGGGAGAGGAGCGTCCCGTTCGCCATGATGATCGGTGTCAAACGGGGGGTTAACCCGGCGCTGCAATCGGCAAGCGACAGCGTGGACAAAGCGAGCTTGGAGCCGCTTGAGTACATGCTCAAGCATCATCCCGACAACAAATTCATCACGACGTTCCTTTCCCGGGAAAACCAGCATGAGCTGGCGGTGCTCGCCCGCAAATTCCGTAACCTCATGGTATTCGGCTGCTGGTGGTTCCTGAACAATCCGGTGCTGATTGAAGAGATGACCCGCATGCGCGTGGAGCTGCTGGGACTCAGCGTCATTCCCCAGCATTCCGATGCCCGTGTTCTTGACCAGCTCATTTACAAGTGGAAGCACTCGAAGGAGATTCTGGAGAAGGTGCTTATCGAGAAATATCACGATGTCCTGCGCACGGGATGGACGCTCGAGCGCTCGGAGATCGAACGGGACGTCGCGGATCTTCTGCGTAACAATTTCTGGAGATTTATTGGCCGGGAGGATATGATCGAGACGGCCGGAAACTAAGGAGGGCGAAAGACAGATACCGGAATCCTTTTTTTGAAACTTTCCCAGGCGGCTGTGTTTCAAACGGGCGGGTACAGGGTAAATAAATCAGGTAAACCTAAATAAAGGAGCCGACCCGGATGGTATTCAAAAAAAGAGACCTGTACCGTTACCTGACTTTAACGACTTCGTTTTCTTTCCTGATCGAAGCACGCAGCAAGAGAGAAGCCGCGGAGGCCTTCCCATACAAGTTTAATCCGAACAGCCTTGACTTTTCGACGGTTGCCTTAATCAATCACAACGGCGACAAAAAGCTTTTTCATACGGAAAGGGTAGAGGACCTTTCCTTTGCCCGAGTGGAGTTCGCGGAACATAGCGGACAGTTCCGGGTTTATGGCAAGATGAGCGTGGTGCTTTGCTCTTCGAATCTGGACGAGGTAAGCGATCATCTGTTCCAGAAATGCTCTTACCGGATTCCCGGTTCCCTTTATGCGGACAAGACCGTATGGGCCCTTTCGTCAGGCCAGCAGCCCTTGATCCTTCAAATCCATTCCCAAACGGCGGAGTGGGGAGCACCCGTCCGGGAGGACGCCTTGGCTCTGGTCCCCATCGCTCAATAAGGAACCCATTCAAACCAGCGGCGCTGATCGAGGATCAGCGCTTTTTTTTTTGCGCTCAGCCCTTTGGAGGAGCCGGTCCTGGAAGGGCCTGTCCGGTCCGTCTGTATTTCTCCCTACCGTTAGCCTATAATGAAGGGAACGAGAGAGGCAGCGGAAGAGGGGGCCGGGATGCATAACCAGGAACTGACCACGAAGCACGAGAACATTACCAAATACATCGAAACGCTGGAGGTAGGGACACGCCTTTCGGTGCGGGGGATTGCCCAGGAGCTGAATGTGAGCGAAGGGACGGCCTACCGGGCCATCAAGGAGGCCGAGAATCTGGGCTTGGTGAGCACCAAACGACGCATAGGGACGGTCCGCGTGGAGAAGAAAGAGGAGGGAAGCTTCGAGAAGCTGACCTTCGCCGAAATTGTCCCTATGGTGGAAGGGACCGTTCTGGCGGGTTCGGAGGGCTTGGAGAAGTCGCTCAGCAAGTTCGTCATCGGAGCCATGGAGCTGGATGCCATGCTGAAGTACGTGGAGGCGGGGAATCTGCTGATTGTCGGCAACCGGGCGGAGGCCCACCGCTGCGCCCTCGGCTTGGGAGCGGGCGTTCTCATAACGGGAGGCTTCGACACCGCACCCGAGGTGAAGGAGCTGGCCGGCCGGTTGTCCCTGCCAGTCATCGGAACCTCTTATGATACGTTCACGGCCGCCATTATGATTAACCGGGCCATCGAGGACCGCCTCATCCGGAAGAAGATTCTCCTGGTGGAGGACCTGCTCCCGGCGGACGCCCCGGTCTATTCCCTACCCGAGCAGGCGGAGGTTAGAGATATGCTCGAGCTCGTCGAGCGGACCACGCATACCCGCTATCCGGTCATAGACGAGGAAGGGAGGCCAAGCGGCATCATCACGACCAAGGATGTGATCGGAGCGAAGCAGGAGGAAACCGTCGGCAGCCGGATGACCCCCGAACCTCTCGTCATCGGCCGCCGGGCTTCCGTCGCTTCCGCAGGCCATACCATGGTATGGGAGGGCATCGACCTGCTTCCGGTCGTGGATGACCGGCGCGTACTGGTCGGGGTTCTCTCCCGCAAGGATGTCATGAAGGCGATGCAGTCGATCCAGAAGCAGCCCCAGAATACGGAGACGTTCGAGGCCCAGATCTGGTCGGGCATGGAAGAGGTGCGCGGCGATGATGGAAGCCTCTCTTTTCAAGGACGCATTACTCCTCAGCTGACCAGCCTGGAAGGGATGGTCTCGGAAGGTATTCTGACGACCTTGATGACCCGGGCCGCCTACCGGACGGTTCAGGACCGCAAGAAAGGGGATCTGATGATCGACAGCTCCGCCCACTATTACCTGATCCCCCTGCAGGTGGACGATCCGATCGAGATCGTGCCGGTCATTGTCGAGCTGAGCCGGAGGTTTTGCAAAATCGACATGGAGGTGCTCTGCCGGGGAAACCGGGTGGCCCGCTCCATGTTTACGGCGCGGGTGCTGTAGGGCACGGGAAGGAAAGTAACCCGCCGCCATGGCAGGGCCGGACCGTCCGCCGTTTAACCAGTTCCCGGCCCCAAGATGGTGAGGGAAAGGGCTATGGCGGCCGATTTCAACGTCAAAAAGGAGCAGCATAGGTGCTGCTCCTTTTTGATGGGAAGCTCCAGCCGGGAGTAGGCCGGCGGAAGAAGCCCGGTTTACTCCACGGTGGGAAGCTTCGTCACGGCCGATCCGGCCGGCGAAATGTCATAGAACGTATGTCCCCGGCAGGTGTGGCAGGTGGTGAGATGACAGTCGAACAGGTCTTCCATCGGGGCTCCGCATTGGGAGCAGGCCTTGGCCGCGTTTTCCGTTAGGGGCAGTTCATTCTCCATCTTAAACATTCCTCCCCGGGCCGCTTTCACCCAATCTGTATTATTACAGGAAATCTTGATGCTTACATTGTATTACATTGCTATTATTTATACAACAGGACAAAAGTCATTGTTATTGTATTATTACAGAGAAAACGACAAAAAGACCTCCTTCCGAAGAAGGAGGACAAGATTCCGAATGAGGAGAGGATGCCTCCATCTCCAAGCGGCTGTATGGCTTCAGGCAGACAAATAAGAAGGCCAGCCTATTCCGGCCGGCCTTCTGCTGCTATAGTAATCCTACCTGCTTAAGTCCGTGCCATATCCCGTCATCGTCAACGGCGCGTGTGACCACCTTGGCGATTTTTTTGACGGAATCGAGGGCATTGCCCATGGCCACTCCCGTACCCGCAAATTGCAGCATTTCCAAATCATTCAGATGGTCTCCGAAGGCATAGACGTCGCTGCGGTCGATGCCAAGCTTCTCGATCATCTTCTCGATGCCCTTTGCCTTGGAGCCGCCGGCTGGGAGGATGTCCATCGAGAACTGATGCCAACGGATGAAATCCAGCTCTCCGAACGTATCCTTGTAAGCCTGCTCCTCCCCGATCGTACAGAACAGCAGGCACTGATAAATTTCCCGGCCGAGGTGATACTTCGGGTCGAAGGAAGGCTGGGCCACCTTCAAGGTGCCGATGCTTTCCTCCACATAGGCATGATATTCCGTGTTGGACCGCATCGTATCGTGGTCCATATATACGATGGGATGATTATGCCGGACGGCATACTCCGTTACCGAATCGAGAAGCTCGGGCCGGATGGGATTCGTGTAAAGGGGCTTTCCCTGCCAGACCACGTACTGTCCGTTATAGCTTACATAGGAGTCGATCCCGAGCTCTTCCCGGAGCTCCTTGTACATAAAGGGCCCCCGCCCGGTGGCGATGGCCACGGAGTGTCCCTTCTCCTTAAGCTCGCGCACCGCCTGCCGGGTGGAATCCGGAAGCCGTTTGTCATGATCGAGCAGCGTACCGTCAATGTCGAAAAAAATCATCTTGCCTTTCATCTGGATCACCTGGTTTCTCTATTTGTCATTAGCTTGCTTCAGTTTACCAAAAGTTTCGAAGTTCGCCAAAGCACAATTCATCTTCAACGCCCGCCATGATTATACTTGCGCCGCCGCATCCTTCCGTTTGGGGAAGGTCCCCGTGCATAATCCCCAAAAGAAAGAGCCGCGCAGGCTCTCCAGACGTCGGCCCCCGGGTCGGAACATGCCAAAAACGGGCGGCTCGCGCGAACCGTCCGTTCGTATGGGCCGGCCGGTGCCAGGCCCTTTCAGGCTGGCGCCGCACCGTTCAGCAGACAAGATTACGCTTGTCCGCTAGGATTTTTAAGGGCCGCGTTAAGCGCGGAGCGGTTCTCCCACATGAAGGAAACGACACTGCTGCGCTCCTCAAAAAACATCTCATCTTCGTCATGGTAGTCTTCCCCGAGGCCGTGTATGCTGAAGCGGTCCTCGCCGTCCTTCATCAAGGTCCACTGGCCCCCGCGCTTACGGTCGGCAAAAACAAAATAATGCTTTTCCCCATCGGAATCCCAATGGGCCACGGTGTTGAATCGGTCGATCACGAATTCGGCGTCGGCTTTCTTCTTGATTTGCATGGGTATTCATCCTTTCCGAGGAATTGAGGGACGAGCCGCCTTCGGCGGACACTCCCTTAAGCATTAACGCATGAACGAGACAAGACTATAGTAGGGGATAAGCTTTGAAAAAGGTGTCGAACCGTCTGGTCGAGTAAACGGAAAATTTGTCGAATGGCAAGTGTGTGCGGTCCGTCGGAGCCCTTCCCGCAGCAGGCTGAGAGGAGTTCCGCCGGGAACCCGTTTCGTTTCAGAACCCGCGTCACCGGTTCCATCGAAGCACGGAGTCGGCCTTACGGAGATGGCTGGCCATCCGGGCGGCCGCGGCTTCCCCGTCCCCGTCGCGAATCGCCTCATAGATCGTCCGGTGCTCCTCCAAAAGCCGCTCGGCCGATGAACGCTCCGCGAAAAACCAGAGCCGCCGGGATTCCTTCATGCTCTCATGAAGCCTTCCCGTCAGCGTCTCCATCAGCTGAATCAGGAGCTTGTTATGGCTAGCTGCGGCGATCTGGCGGTGAAAGCCGACGTCGGCCCGCTCACTCTCCTCCTCATCGCCCAGCACCCTCTCCATATGGGCGAGGATGTCCTCCAGCCGGGCGAGATCCTCTTCCGTTCTTCTCGAAGCGGCGAGGGTGACGCTGCCCGTTTCGACGAAGCGTCTGACCTCCAGAACCTCCTGCAGCGATTCCGCCGAATCGATAAGCTCCGGTTCCGGCGGTTCCTCCGCGGGAAGCTCCTTGCTGACGAATGTGCCGCCGCCGTGCCGGATCTCGATCCAGCCCATCGCCTTCAAGCCGCTTAACGCTTCCCGGATGGTGGAACGGCCGACCTCGAAGCTGTCCGCCAGGCTTACGACGGTTGGCAGCCGCGAGCCCGGCGGATAGTGGCCCGAGGAGATCTCCCGCTTGAGATGCTCGCGGACGATGTCCGAGCCTTTCTGGGGCTTTACTTGATTAGGGGACATGAGCTTCCTCCGAGAAAAAATCAATATACACTCATTCAAGCATACGCTATACTAAAAGAAAAGTCATCAGATCACCTGATCTTTAAACAACGGAGGGTTCCCATGCTGGACGACAACATACGCCGCGAGCTGCGCGGCATTGTGGGCGAGGCCCATTTCAAGGACGATATGGAGGCGCGCGTCACCCATTCCTATGACGCTACGCCGATGCTGCAGACACTGCCGGACGGCGTGGTTTATCCCGGCTCGAAGGAAGAAGTGGCGGCTGTTCTGAAGCTGGCCAACGCCAACCGGATTCCCATTGTGGGCCGAGGCGCCGGAAGCAACCTATGCGGAGGAACGGTTCCGCTCGAAGGCGGCCTCGTCATGGTCATGAACCGCATGAACCGGCTGCTGGAGATTGACACGGACAACCTGACTGCCACGTTCCAGCCCGGCTTGAACACGAAGGAGTTTCATCTCGCGGTGGAGCGGCTAGGCCTGTTCTATCCGCCGGATCCGAGCAGCATGGTCATCTCCACGCTCGGCGGCAACATCATGGAATGCGCCGGAGGCCTTCGCGGCCTGAAGTATGGAACGACCAAGGACTACGTGATCGGCCTAGAGTTCGTGCTGCCGAACGGCGATATCGTCCGAACGGGCGGGAAGCTGTACAAGGATGTGGCAGGGTACGACCTGACGAAGCTGCTCGTCGGCTCGGAAGGTACGCTGGCCATTATCACGGAGGCGACCGTCAAGCTGCTGCCCGCTCCGACGCATAAGAAGACGATGCTCGCGATGTACCGGGACATCGAAGCGGCCGCGCGCACCGTATCGAGCATCGTTGGCTCGCGAATCATTCCGGCTACGCTCGAGTTCATCGACAACCCGACGCTTCGGGTCGTGGAGGAATTCAACAAGATCGGCCTGCCGCTCGACATGGAGGCGGTGCTTCTGATCGAGCAGGACGGGTTCGACGAGGCTTCCATCGACGCGGACATCGAAGCGATCCGCCGCATCTGCCTCGAGGAGAACGCCGCCGAGGTGAAGCTCGCCGGAAGCGCCGAGGAGGCGGAGGGGCTCATGAAGGCAAGGCGGAGCGCCCTGTCGACGCTCGCGCGGATCAGCCCGACCACCATCCTCGAGGATGCGACCGTGCCGAGGTCGAAGATCGCCGAGATGGTGCAGGAAATCAACCGGATCGCGCTTAAGTACGGAGTGCACATCTGCACCTTCGGCCATGCGGGAGACGGCAACCTGCACCCGACGTGCACGACCGACGCCCGCAACCCGGAGGAGATTCACCGGGTGGAGCAGGCGTTCGAGGAGATTTTTGAGGCGGCGATCCGGCTCGGGGGCACCATTACCGGCGAGCACGGCGTGGGCTCCGTGAAATCTCCCTTCCTCGAGTGGAAGGTCGGGGCGGAGGGAATCGCCATTATGAAAGCCGTGAAGCAGGCTTTTGACCCGAACAACATCATGAACCCGGGCAAAATTTTTGCCAAGGAATCCCGCAAAAGGGTGGTGCTGCAGCGATGAGCGGAAATACGTCCATCAAGCCCCTGATCGTGAAGGAGAGCGGAAGCCCGCTCGCCGAGCGCATGAAGCTGACACTGAATTACGACGAGCTGACCAACTGCATGAGGTGCGGGTTCTGCCAGCCGTCCTGCCCGACCTTCAAGGAAACGGGGCTCGAGGCGGCTTCCCCGAGGGGGAGGATCGCGCTGATGAAAGCGGTCGTCGACGGGGTGATGGAGCCGGATGACTCGTTCAGCCGGCAAATGGACCTCTGCCTCGGCTGCCGGGCATGCGAACCGGTCTGTCCGGCCGATGTGAAGTACGGCCAGCTGCTTGAGCAGACAAGAGACGCCATCGAGGACCACGCCGAGCACTCCTGGTGGGTCAAGGGGCTGCGAAGCCTGACCTTCCGGCACATGTTCCCGCACCAGAAGCGGATGCGGCTCCTGGGTTCCGGACTCCGGCTGTACCAGAGGTCGGGAGCGGCGAAGCTCGTCCGTTCGGCGGGCGTGATGAAGCTCTTCCCGGAGACGATGCGCCAGATGGAGCGGATCCTCCCCGAAGCCTCCGGCGACGGAGTGGTGGACCGGCTAGGGACGTTCTACCCGGCCAAGGGCACAGCCGTGGCGAAGGTAGGGCTGTTCCGCGGCTGCATCATGGATGTGCTCTTCACGGAAACGAACGTCAACACCGCCAAGCTGCTTGCGGAAGCGGGCTTTGATGTGGTCATTCCCGACACGCAGAACTGCTGCGGCGCTCTTCATGCCCACAGCGGGGAGCTCGACCAGGCGAGAGACCTCGCCCGCCGCAACATACGCGCTTTCCGCGAGGCCGGTGTGGATTACATCATCTCGAATGCCGGAGGCTGCGGCGCCCTGCTCGTGGAATATCATCATCTGCTGCATGAAGATCCCGTAATGGCCGAGGAGGCCCGTTGGTTTGCCGAGCGGGTGAAGGACATAACCCAGGTCATTCTCGAGCGCGGCCATGTTCCCGCCTTGACGGAGAGGCTGCGCGAAGGCAGGCCTTCCGGAGACCAAACAGAGACGGTCATCACGTACCAGGACTCGTGCCACCTGCGCAATGTCATGAAAGCGGGCAATGCGCCCCGCAACCTGATGAGCCGCATCCCGGGCGTCCGTTTCCGCGAGCTCCAGGGGGCCGACCGCTGCTGCGGATCGGCGGGCATCTACAACCTCGTGCAGCCGGAGATGTCCATGCAGGTGCTCGATCATAAGATGGAGCACGTGAAAGAAACGGAAGCACAGTACTTGCTGACGAGCAATCCGGGCTGTCTGCTGCAGATGAAGCTCGGCATCGAGAGAGAGGGATTGGCGGGACGGATGGAAGCCGTCCATTTGGTCGATTTCCTCTATGAGCGGATGAAGCCGCAGCCGGTTGGAGAAACAGAAGCAGCGCTGCCCGGGCCCGGATCGACGAGCGCCGGACAGACGGCTCCCCGATCGGAAAAATAATTCAACAGACGCTCCTTATCCGCTGCCCGGCAGCCGATAAGGAGCTTTTTATTGGATTCCCGTGCCTTATCCGCCAATAAAGTTGGCTTCCCTTATGATCTTCGTGCGCATCCAGTGGGTTTTCTAAGCCAACAAAGTTACCGGATAAGGCACCCGAACCGAATCCTGCCGTCTTTTCGACAACCTTCGCAAAAAGAGGCCGAGCCTAACCGCCCTTGTGCTATAATGGGAAAAACTTCAAGGAACCAAGCCAAGGTTCCACTTTAAAGGCAGGGACCGATGAACAGACAGCGGGCGATCACGATAAGCGTGGTCAGTATTTTTGTTATTTTTTGGGGTTGGATTATGCTGCGCTGGCTGGACCCGGTCCAGCATTATCCGGAAGCGCACGACGGGCGGCTCGATGCGCGCGCGTGGGACTTCGCCCAGCAAGGGGTTCTCCCGCTTCGGGGAGAGTGGGAGTTCTACGAGGGGCGGCTTCTGCGGCCGGAGGATTTCCGGGATACGCCAAGTCTGGCGGCTGGACACCGAACGATTCAAGTCCCGGGAGCCTGGGACGGGCTGGTGTCGTCCGGAGGAGAGAAAGGATACGGGGCCGGCACGTACCGCCTGGTCATCGAGACCGGGAAGAAGGAGCTGTACAGCCTTCGGGCCAAAAAAGTACGGCTCTCGAGCCATTTTTTCCTGAATGGAACCGATCTCGGGGGCAACGGGCGTCCCTCTGCGGACCGGTTGGATTTCGTCCCGAGCAACCTGCCGTACTTCGGAACGGTCGAGGCGGGGACCGGCCGGGTCGAGATCCTCATCCAGGTGGCGAGCTTTGATTTCAAGAGCAGCGGTCTGGTGCAGGCTCCCGAATTCGGCCCTCATCTGATGATGCTGGAACGGAGGGATCACTCCCGGCTGGCCGATATGATTCTCATTACGGTTATGCTCGTTCTCGGACTGTATTTTATCGGAATGTTCCGGCGGTGGCGCAAGGAGCCGCATGCGATGTACCTGAGCTTTTTTTCTTTGTCGCTCGGCTTCTTCTTCAGCATCGACAATGAGATTCTCTTCTCCGAGCTCTTTCCGGACTTTCCTTTTCCGTGGCTCCAGAAGATGCTGCTGTTCTGGCCGTTTCTCGCCTTTCTGACTTTCGGGCTTTATATTTTCCGTTTTCTCGGTGAACGGGATTCCCGGCTGTTCCGCTGGCTGAAACTGGTGGCGTGGACGTATATCCTCGTTATGCTGCTCGTTCCAAATGCCGTTCTGTCCCAAATCTTTCTTACGAATATCGCGCTGCAGTCCCTAATGTTCGTGGCCATTCTACAGGTGCTTGTCCGCAGCAGGCGAAAGGGCGTTCCAGGGACCGCCTATCTGGCGCTCGGGGTCTTCTTTCTGCTCGTTTCCTGGCTGACCGCCCATTTCCGTTACGAGCTTGCGCTCGATAATCCTTACTATATGATCGTCACGCCTCTTCTTCTTGTGTTTTCTCAGGCTTTTCTCGCTTCTTCCCGGCAGCAGCAGGCTTACGAGCAGAACGAGAAGCTTTCGCGGAAGCTGCTGGAATATGACCGGAACAAGGACGAATTCCTTGCCAAAACGTCGCATGAGCTCCGCACGCCCCTTCACGGAATCATCAATTTGTCGCAGCTGCTGCTGGACGATCCGGAAGCGGCCCTACACCCCCGCCACCGGGAAAACGTACGCCTGCTCAATCAGGTGGGGCGTCGGCTTGCGAGCCTAGTACACGATATTCTCGACCTGTCCAAAATGAAGCAGGGCGTTCTGCGGATCGACAAGACCGCGGTGGATGTGGCGGTCAGCGTCGATGTCGTGCTGGACATGCTGTCCATCACCCCGAGGAAAGAACGGGTTTCGATCCAAAAGGAGCTGCCGGAGGAGCTTCCCCTGGTATGGGCCGATGAAAGCCGGCTCCGGCAAATTTTGTTCAATCTGCTGGAAAACGGCTTGAAATACACAAGCGAGGGGACGGTCCGCATTCTGGCGGAGGAGAAGAACGGGCGGCTGGCGGTTACCGTGGCCGACACCGGCTTCGGCATTCCGGATTCCGTGAAGGCCCGGATCTTTGAGCCCTACGAGCAGTATGCGGCGGAGACGGGGAATGTCCCCGTCAGGGGAGGCATCGGCCTCGGCCTAAGCATCACCAGGCAGCTGGTGGAGCTGCAGGGAGGCGCCCTGGAGGTGGAATCCGAGCTCGGGAAGGGCTCCCGGTTTACGTTCACCCTGCCGATCGCGGAAGAACCGGAAGGACAGACCCGTAAGCCGGCTCCGGATGAACCGGCTGCGGAGGAACCTTCGGTTTCCCTCAGCTGGGCGGGGGAAGGAACGGCTTCCGCCGTTCTATGGATGATTGACGACGAGCTGTCGAACATCAAAATTTTAACGGATACCGCGTCCTCCCTCGGCTGCCGTTACCAAGCGTTCCTCGGGGGAGAGGAGGCGCTCCGTCAGCTCGATATGTCGCCCCCGCCTGACCTCGTGCTCCTCGATCTCATGATGCCGGGCGTCTCCGGCCTCGAGGTATGCCGGCGGATCCGCGCCGTCTACAGCCTGGCGGAACTCCCCGTGCTGATGCTTACGGCGTCGGGGCAAATGGCGGATTCCGTGATGTCGCTTGAGGCCGGAGCGAACGACATCCTCCAGAAGCCGTTCGAGCTGGTGGAGCTGAAGGCACGCGTGCAGTCCCTGCTGGCGATGAAGAGATCAACGGAGCAGGCGGTCCGCCGGGAAATCGACTCCCTGCAGGCGCAGATTACGCCCCATTTTCTCTATAACAGCCTCAATGCCATGGTGGCTCTGAGCTACATGGATACGGGAAAGCTCCGGGAAACGATCTATGACCTCACGACCTATTTGCGGGCGAAATTTACGTTTCCTTCTAAGGGCGAGCTCGTTCCGTTCGAATGGGAGCTGGAGCTGGTGCGGGCGTATCTCGCTATCGAGCAGCTTCGATTCGGCGAACGGCTGCAGGTACATTACGAGGTGGAGGAGGGCTTCGCCTGCTTGCTCCCTCCGCTTACCCTTCAGCCGTTAGTGGAGAACGCGGTGCGTCACGGCATCGCTCCCCGGGATCAGGGAGGAACGGTCACCGTGAAGGCATTCCGCCGGGAGAAGGAAGCGGTGCTGGAAGTGGAGGACAACGGAACCGGGATGTCCGCCGACCAGCTGGATGCTCTGGCGTCGGACCGGACGCGGGGCGTCGGGGTGCCGAATGTGAACCGACGGCTCGAGATGATTTACGGAACGCGCCTGGAGATCGCAAGCGGCTTGGACCGGGGAACGAGGATACAGGTTACGATACCGGAGGAGGCCTATGATTAGAACCGTTTTGATCGATGATGAAGCCATGGCCCTGCAGCTGATGGATATCCTGCTGAAAGAACTGGGAGGGGTATCGGTGCTGGGCCGGTTCCAGCATGTCAAGGAGGGGCTGGACTTTATGGCCCGTCACAAGGCCGACCTGGTCTTCCTTGATATTGAAATGCCGGGAGAGAACGGCCTGACAGCCGCCGAGCGGATCCAAGCCCTATATCCGGAGGCCAAAATCGTATTTGTCACGGCCTATCAGGAATACGCCGTAAAGGCCTTCGAGGTCGAGGCGCTCGATTATTTGCTGAAGCCCGTTTCGAAAGAACGGCTCGCGAAAGCGCTGGACCGGTACCGGAGCCAGGTTCTCCAGCCCGGCTCATCCGGTACGGAGCGCACCGCCGATCCTCAAAACGAAGGGCTGTACCTGCGGACGCTGGGTGCCTTGGAGCTGTGTGCGGACGGCCGTCCGGTTGCGTGGAGGACCAAGAAGACGAAGGAGCTGTTCGCATACCTGTGGCATGCGGAGGGAACGCCGGTATCCCGGGACCGGATCCTGGACGAGCTGTGGCCGGATCTCACGGTCGACCGGGCCCAGGCGCTGCTCCACACCACGATGTATCACCTGAGGAGCGGGCTCCGGGCGGCGGGGCATCCCGAGGGAATCACTTTCCGCGAGGAACGCTACCGGATGGCGGAGGGGATCGTAAAGAGCGATATCGAGGCGCTGGAGGCAGGGTGGAGAGAAGAGCATGTGCCTGTACTTCCGGAGATGCTGTCGCTCTATCGAGGGGATTACTTCGAAGCCGAGTCGTATGAATGGGCGGAGCCGAAGCGGGTTTCTCTTCGTTCCCGATTCCTTCAGTGGCTGGAGGGCCGGCTGGATCACACTGAAGGGCAGGAGAGGGAAGCCGTCCTGCGTAAAATGATCGGGCTGGAGCCCTACTCCGAGACTCTGGTCTGCCGGCTGGCTTCCTATCTGGTCGAGAGGGGGAACAAGCCCGAAGCCCGGCAGCAGTACCGGGAGCTGGAGAACCGGCTGAAGAAAGAGCTGGGCGTGAAGCTCTCTCCGGAAACCCTTGCGGTGAAAAGCAAGCTGGGCTTGTAAGAATTCGACATTATTCTATATTTTTTAGAACCCAAGACCTACTGGTTTTGGGTTTTTCGACATTTTGTTCAGAAAATGTTTAGAGTCAGTTGGTACAATATGGAACATGGCAAGGGAAGTGATTTGCCGATGGGGGAGGTCCGGAAGGCGAGACAAAAGAAAACACCAAGAGAGACAAGCCGTTCTGAACAACCGCTGCACGCCGGAATGGGAAACGAAGAATTTTAATAAGAGGTGAATCATCGATGTTATTTTTTAGAAAACAGGCAGCTCAAGCAAGAAAGCTGACGGCCGCCGTATTGGTGGTCCTGCTGCTGCTCGGCAGTGTTCCGTCTATCTCGTTCGCCGAGCCCTATCAGCCGGATACGGGGTGGAAGCCGTTGGGTGGGGGGAGTGCTTTAAATGGGGATACCGGTCAAAATGCGGACACCCCCGAAACGACAGTCTGGAACGGCCAGCTCTATGCGATCTGGAAGGAAGATGTCCAACCGCCCAATTCGTTCGGCAGCAGCTACGGGCAGATAAGGGTCAAGGCTTGGAATGGACAAGTATGGACATCCGCTGACGGCGGGGCCGCACTAAATGATGAGAATACCTCGGCCTCGGCTCCTAACTTAGCCGTATATGATGGTGAACTCTATGCCATCTGGGCGGAAACGGTTCCTGATTTCAACGGCTCTAACACGGACTACATTCGGGTCAAGAAATACGATGGCCAAAACTGGTCATGGGCAGACGGGGGTACGTCCTTCGCTATAACCGGTCAAACCAGCATGATGCCCGTTCTTATGGCTTACCATGACGAGTTGTACGCCGCATGGCTAAACCAAGGCGGGGGAGCCCGAACCCTGATCGTTAAGAAATATAACGGGCAGACCTGGACGGATGAAGTCTCTGGACTGACCCTCACACCCGGTGGAAGTCCCTTTAGACCGGAATTTGAAATCTTCAATGACAAGCTTTACTTGACGTGGGATGAAAATGGAGCAACCAGTGGAAGCTACATGCCCGTTTTCGAAAAGAACGGAAATTCACCCTGGACGAATATTTCCGGAATTAACGGAATAACCGGTGGCAACGTTCCTTCGGCTGCCGCAACGATTAAAGCCTACAACGGCCACTTGTATGGCGTTTGGCGTGACTGGGGCACGAATAGCTTCAAAATCCGAAAATACGATGGGAATGGGTGGACGTTAGTAGGAGATGGAAATATCCCCACCACTCCCAACAGAAGCGCCCAGGACCCTAACTTCACAGTCCTTAACGATAAAATGTATTTTTCATGGGTAGAAAGCAGCTCTTCGGGTTTTGGTATGGAGTGTCGTGTTATGCAGTTTGACGGCACCAACTGGTCTCCTGCCGATAACGGGTTTCCTGTTGCGATGGGGCCGTACGAGAACACAATCCAAGCTACTGGGGACAAGCTTTATCTTCTTTGGTCCGATAGCGGCCAGCTCCACGCAGCCATCTACAGCCCCTCCCTTCCGGCTCCAGCCGGTCTGCAGGCGTCGCCTGAAGATGGGGCCGTAACGGTAAACTGGAACCCGGGCGGTTCCGCGGTCACGTCTTACGCCGTCTATATGGGAACCGTGAGCGGGGAGTACGGAGCGCAGCCCGTGGGTATTGTCGATGGCAGCATCTTCAGCTATAAGGTAGGGAATTTGACAAACGGGACGACGTATTATTTTGCCGTCAAAGCGATCGGGCCCGATGGGGAAAGTGACTATTCACAGGAGGTCTCGGCCGCGGCGGGGATAGTGACAGCTGTTTCGCCAATGGCAGGATGTGTCTACTCCTGGACGGATAATCCGGATGAGGCTCAGGTGATTTGCGGGATCGATACCCTGAATGTCGGAGTAAATGCAGGTGACCCGACTACAGGAGGGAGCCGCAACCTGACGTCCGTGCTTTCCTTTCTCCTTCCGCCGGATGCAGGCTCGGTTGCTTCCGCCAAGTTGAAGGTGTTCGTCACCCAGAAACATGTCACGAGCGGTGCGCCGGATCTCACGATGACCATTCATAAAGGAAGCGCGGCCTGGCAGCCACCTTCCCTGGAGAACGGACCCATCGCAGCCGTTCCTTCTACGACAAGTGTAACAACCGGGACCTATTCCATTGATGGAGCCCCTAAGTGGTATTCGTTCGATGTGACTTCCTTGGTCCGGGACAGCTGGGAGCGCAGCGAGCCCTTCTTGACCATGGTTCTTAAAGGACCGGCTGCGGCCCATTCTTCCGATGTCTCCTTCTTAAATTTTCTATACAGCATCCCCGGTTATGTTCCGGACCTGGAGCTGACCATGGGGCCACGGCCGCAGCCCGAGCCGCAGCCTGCTCCTGAGCTTACGGAGTTGAGCTGGTCACCGGGTCTGCTTCCGGGAACGACCCGGCTGACCGGGGCGTCCGGCGAGCCTGTTCTTAGGTATGCGGTCGGCGGGGCGAATGCTTTTCCCCGTCCTAATATAGGGGAACCCGCTTCTCTGTCGGGATATGTCCAACCGCTGGTCCTGAACCAGGACGTGCCCGTGTCGAGCGGCCAGCATCTCTATATAGCGGCGATCGATTCGGAAGGGCGGATCACCGCATGGACGGATGTGGCCGTATCGGATGCGAACATTGCTACCCTGCCGAACCCGATTCCAACACCGACTCCGACGCCAACTCCGGAGCCGACGCCGACGCCAGAACCGTCTGCAACACCAACGCCGGAACCAACACCGCCGGTTTGGACCGGACCTATTATCGATGCAACACCGACGCCAACGCCGACCCCGAGCGCGACGCCGGCCCCTACTCCGGCCCCTACTCCGGCCCCTACTCCTGTAATTGGCAAGGATGGGACAACAACATACACAACGGTGCAACAGCCATCTGACATTCCAGGACTTTTAAGCGATCTTAAAAAGAACGGAATGCACGCCGACAAGGTAGTTATAAAAGGCGGCATCAACAACGAATTCAAAGTTTCACCGGCTGTGCTTGCGGAACTGCGCGCTAGCCAAATGGCTTTGAGTCTCGCTACAAATTCGGGCGAGTTTACGGTGCCGCATGGAGAACTGGCGAAAATCACGGGCGACTTGGTTCTCGTTCCGCAGAATGTGCCGGCCGCGCCAAGTAACCTGCAGCCCTTAACTCCACTGCTTACGGTTAAAGCTGCAGGGAAAAACGACCTTACTCTCGTGGCTAAGCTGCCTGGAAAAACCGCGGACGAACTGCGGCGGGCTAATGCTTATGTCATCGGCATGGACGGTCAGCCCCACATCCTGCCAAGCCGGAACGTGGATGGGCAAAAGGTCTTGACGGTGCAAGAAGGCCAACAAGTTTATCTCGGATTCCGGACCCAGCGCTTCAGCGACATGCCTGGTTCCTGGTCCGAAAATGCCGTCAATTTCTTAGCGGACAAGGAGATTCTCGATGGCTATCCGGATTCCCGCTTCCAACCTACCGGGTTGGTAACTCGCGCGGAGTTCACCAAAATGATCACTGCAGCGGTATTTGCCCGCGGTCAGCGCGATGAACAGCTTCCTTTCGCGGATATTTCCACCGACAACTGGCATTATCAAGCCGTTGCGGCGGGCTGGGATGCTGGTTTCGTCACGGGGGATGATCAAGGGAATTTCCACCCGGAGCGGCAAATCACCCGGGAAGAGATGGTTGCTATTCTTACCCGGGTATTCACCAAATATGGCACCCCGGCTTCTGGAAGTTCTGCCGCTTTGAATTCTTATGCTGACGGCGCAACTGTGAGCAGTTGGTTCCAGGGTGAATTTACCACGGCCTTGGCTAACGGGCTGATTAGCGGCTATGGGGACCATTCCTTGCAACCGCAGCGCCAAGGAACACGGGCGGAAGCTGCGACAATGATCTACAACTTGTTAGATAAACTGCCATTCTAATTACCCGAAGCGGCCGTCCGGCTCGGCATAATGGAAGGCAGCCAGAACCAACTAAGACTGCAGGACTCGATTACCCGGGCGGAAACCGCCGTGATCCTGCAGCGTCTGCTTCGACAGGCGGGGCTCATTTACCCCCATTGATGCAAGACGTCCGGCCCTCCAGTCATCTCCTGGAGGGCCGGTTCTTGTTGGTCCGACTTTGGCACATTGGATGATTTGAATCTTGCGGTTCCCGTCAAAAGGCCTGCTAACCGGAATCCGGCAGCAGGCCTTTTGGTCGTTCCCTGTCCTTTTTTAGTGGGATAGGATTAGTTGGGCTTTAACGGATGACCCGGGTTCCTTTGACGAAACGGTCCTTCCAGTAGCCGGTGTTCAAGTCGCTGATGACGACATCATCCGTCGGATTCACGTTGTGGATGAACTTGCCGCCTCCAATGTAAATGCCGACATGACCGATCCTGGTGCTGTTCTTGCTGAAGCTCATCATGACAAGGTCGCCCATTTGCAGGGAGGACTTGTACTTGATCGTGGTGCCGTATTTCGTCTGGGCGTTGGCTCCCCACGGAATGTAGATGCCCTGCTTCTTGTAAACATATTGGGTGAAGGAGGAGCAGTCGAACAGCAGACGGGCCTCATCACGCGCGGCATACTTATAGTTAACGCGGCCTTGCAGGGATTTGGCGTAACTTACCACATTAGAACGCAGAGTGGATACGCTTGGCAGGCTGTAGGTGGAATATTTCGGGAGCGACGACATGTAGCCGGTGCGTCCCTCTTTCGTTTGAATTTTGATCCAGCCTGGCTTTTCCAGGTGAATGACGTGTACATATTCATTTACTTTTAGACTGCGGTATACCTTGGAGGACAAATTTGGCTGGGAACGAAAGTTAACGCCGCGTTCGATCTTGGTTTCGTATCGGGTGGCGGCGAAGACGGACGGACTAAAGGCAAACAGCATGACGACAGCGAGCAGCAGGGCAATTCGTTTCTTGATGGTTCTTCACTCCTTATGTATAGATAAGAGGACGGCACGGAAGCGCCATCCGCTTTGAGGTAAAGTTACCAAGAAAACGTTCTCTATGGTAGGCAAAAATGTTGGAAGCCGGGGAATAAGTTTCCATCGGGAGAGCCGCCAGCCCTACTTCCGTCCTTTGTCCATTCGATGCCTCGTATCTTTTAATCATCTAAAAACGACTGAGGATAGAAATGACTAAGAAGAAGATAATTCAATCTAATGGCGAACGAGCGCGGTCTATGTCAATCTGAGAGGGAAGCGAAAGGGCCCAGCAGATCAGACAGCGCACGTGAAAGCGCTTCATATTCGATAGACGCCAGTGGAAAGGAGGAAGGAGTTCAGGAACTGCGGATGACACAAGTTGCAAGCAGATGCAACGCCGGCACCTAATTAGGAGAGGAAGTGTCAAAATTGGTTTTGCCTCTTGTAAAAAAGTCGGGAATAACGATGCTCATGACCACCGTACTTTCCACGCAGCTTCTGTTTACGGCTGCTCCAGTGGCTTTCGCGGCCGCTGAGGCCAACGTAGCCTTGGGCCACGCGAAGGTAACCACCAACGGCATCGTGAACAACGCCGTATCGCTTGACCGGTTGATCGACGGCGACCGCCAGTCGAGCAGCTACGCCCTGATCAATGCCTCCACAGGACCTAAGTGGGTACAGTACGACTTAGGGGAATCGCATGCCATTACCCGCATTAATGTGCTGAATGATTATAACCCGCAGGCGACGAGAACCGGTCGAGATATCATTGTTCAGCTCTCCAACGATCCTGCCTTCTCCACTGGCGTAACGACTGTATTCAACAATGATTCCGACAATACGGCGGGACAGGGAGCGGGTTCTGATCCGACTTACCTGGAACCGGTCGACGGCAGCGGCCGAACGATCACCCTTAGCACACCGGTTGGCGCCCGTTATGTCCGCTCTTGGGCGAATGGCCACACCCGTACTTCCGACGGCTCGATTCAGACGGTGAACACCCCGGTCGAGCTGGAAGTCTACTCCGAAATTCCGACGGTCAATGCCTCACTGCCAAGCTCGGTCAGCCTATCGGCCGGCAGTCCTACCGTAAACAGCGCTGTCCTTACCTGGAACAGCCCGGGCAGCTCGATAGCCGGCTACGACATCCGGTATTCGACCACGCCGATCACCAGTGCCAACTGGGATAACGGAGCGGTCGTGAAACGGATCACAGGCGAGCCGCTCCCCGCTTCTTCGGGTTCGCAATCGTTTACGGTGAAGGGATTGCCGTCCGGGAAAACGGTATACTTTGCCATGAAAACGGTCGGATCGAACGGGGATGTCTCCAATCTCTCGAATGTTGCAACCGCTTCCATTTTTCCGGTGGCGAATGTGGCGCTCGGAAAATCGGTCACGACGAATGCGGGCAGTGTTACCAACCGGCCGATCTCCGAGCTGACGGACGGCGTCGTAACGCGCGATAGGTATGCCCTCTACAGCGTAGCGGACGGCCCGAAGTGGGCCCAGATCGATCTGGGCCAGGCTTATGACATCTCCCGGATCAATCTCCGCAACGATTGGGGCTCGGATAGCTCCGCATACCGGTATGCCAAGGATATCGTCGTGCAAGTATCGAACGACTCCACGTTCACAAGCGGCGTAACGACCGTGTTCAACAACGACAATGACAACAGCTCAGGACTCGGGGCTGGAACCGATGCGGAGTATATGGAGCTGGCAGACGGCAGCGGGAAGGATATCAACCTGACCGACACCGTGAATGCCCGTTATGTCCGATACTGGGCCAACGGTCATGTTAGGGTTAACGGTCAAACCAATACCGTGAACACGCCCGTCGAAGTGGAGGTCTATGCGGATCCGCAAGACTACTCGCCGCCGGCGGCGGTCACGAATCTTTCCAGCGTCTACACGAGTTGGAAAGCGGTTCAGCTGAGCTGGACGGCCCCTGGGGACAACGGGACAACCGGCACAGCCACTTCCTATGATATCCGCTACTCGACCTCGCCGATCACTTCTGCGAACTGGGCGAACGCGACAAGCGCCGTAGGCGAGCCGGCTCCTCAGTTGGCGGGAACAACCCAGACGTTTACGCTCGAAGGGCTTACGCCGAATACGACTTATTACATGGCGATGAAGACGAAGGATATCGTGAATGAATCGCCGCTGTCGAACGTCCTGACGGTCACGACGCCGATGTCCGATACCCAGGCGCCTGCGGCAATAGCCGATCTGCAGGTTACGCAGGCGATGTTCAAGTCGGCGAAGCTGACCTGGACGGCACCGGGCAACGACGGCAATACCGGCAATGCCGCATTTTATGACGTCCGTTACTCGACCTCCCCAATTACAGCGGCAAACTGGGCTTTGGCTGCGCAGGCGGTCGACGAGCTTCCTCAGCCTCCGGTCGGATCAACAGCCAATTTCAAGGTCAAAGAATTATCGCCGGGCACGACCTACTACTTTGCCGTCCGCACTTTAGACGAAGTAGGCAACTTGTCGGATTTGTCCAACGTGGTGAGCGCAACCATCGCTGCGCCGACGCCGGACTCCGTTACGGTCCATTCGATCGGCGCCCTCCAGACGGCCATTGACAGCGCACCTGCCAACGGACGTGTCATCACCTTGGCGGCCGGAACTTACACCCAATCGACCCCGATCAACATCACCGGCAAGAACAACATCACGATTCAGGGCGCGACGGCTAACTTTAATGACACGGTGGTCAAAGGGCAGGGCATCGACGTCAGCTCGATGGACATCAACTTCAAGGTTAACAATTCCGACTACGTCACGATCAAGAATATGACGATTCAGGACTCGTACTACCACGCCATCCAGGTCAATGAGGGCTCCAACTATTTCCACGCCGACCATGTGAAAACGTGGGATAACGGGGAAGGCGGCTTCAAGACGACTTTCAACCTGAACTCCGGCAACGGTTACAACGACTTCGGACTCATTGAGAATTCCCTGATCGGCTATACCGTAAGCGGTAAACGGGGCGTCGTGGAAGGGATCGACCTCATTGCCTCCCGTGGCTGGGTCATCCGCGGCAACACCGTGGAGAACGCCAAGAGGGCCGACGGCGGCACCGCTTATGGGATTTTTGCCAAGGCAAACTCGATCGACACGATTATGGAGAACAACGTTATTAAAAACAGCTTTATCGCCTTGTCGTTCGGCGGCGGCGGTTCGGGCGCTGCCTTCTTCCGCAACCAGGACCAAACCTACGAACACCGCGGCGGCATCATGCGCAACAATGTCATCTACGGCATGCAGGATGCCGGCATTTATTTGAACAAAGCAAACGGCTACAAAATCTACAACAACACGATTCTGAATATCGGCTCCGGCGTAGGCGCGATCGAACCGCGTTATTCGCAGACAAGCGGAGAGGTCCGCAACAACCTGCTAAGCGGGAGTGTGAAGCTGCGTGATGGCGGAACCGCTACCCAAAGCAACAACATTACGAATGCCGCCCCGACTTGGCTGGTGGATCCGGCAAACGGCGATTACCACTTGCATCCGTTCTACGGCGCTGCAGCCCGTGACGCGGGCATTACCCTTCCGGAAGTGCCGACCGACCGGGACGGCGAGGCGAGGACTTACGGCGGTGCGCCGGATGTCGGAGCCGACGAGTTTGTCCCGAACGAAACGATTGCGCCTGCGGCCGTATCCAATTTGGCGGCAAGCAGCGTGACCTCCCGCTCCTTACAGCTTACCTGGAATGCCCCGGGCGATGACGGCAGCACGGGGACGGCTTACGCTTACGACATTCGTTATTCCAACGCTGCGATGACCGAAGCGAACTGGGCCAGTGCGCAGAAGATCGAGACGTCGGTCCTTCCGCAAGCGGCCGGTACGCAGCAATCGATTAAGGTATACGGCCCGACGGCCGGTGCCACGGTGTATGCGGCCATGAAGACGATCGACGATCAAGGCAACGTGTCGGCGCTGTCGAACGTTCCTTCGATTACGATGCTGGCTTCTTCGGCCGGGGAGTATACACCGGCGGATGACGTTAATGTTGTGAATAACGGCTCTTTTTATGGTTCTTCCACAGGGCTGACCGTTCAAAACAACGGAAACAGCATCTATTACGGCTATATCAAGGCTAACTTCTCGGCTTACTCCGGTTCGTCGGCGGAGCGTGCGGTCCTCATGCTGTACGCGCCGAACAAACCGAACAAATCCTGGTCGCTAACGGTAACCGGTCTCCAGGATGATGCCTGGACGGAATCCACCATGACCACTACCACTTTCCCGAGCGAAACGGGCAGCGTGACGGTAGGTGCGATTCCGGTCAGCGCGGCCGGCTGGTATGCTTTTGACGTGACGGATTTCGTAAACAGCCAGATGAGTGACAAAACCGTGTCGTTTAAGCTGCACGACCCGCAAGCCGTTGGGGGAACGGTGACGTTCCATACCTCCGAGAATGCGTATAACCGCCCTATTCTGCTCGTGGACGGAACGGACGTGCTGGCTCCCGACGCCATTACGAATTTGACGGCGGGAACCCGGACGCTCAGCACGGTTGACCTGAACTGGACGGCACCGGGCGACGACGGCAACGACCGGACGGCAAGCGAGTACGACCTTCGTTATTCCACGTCGCCGATCACCAATGCGAACTGGGCCTCCGCCACGCCTGTCGTAGGAGAACCCGCACCACAAGCGGCCGGAACCAAGCAGCAATTTACGGTGCTTGGCCTGACGGCAGGGACGACGTACTATTTTGCCATGAAAACCCGTGACAATGCCAACAACGAATCGGCGCTGTCCAACGTGCTGCAGGTCGTGATGGAAACGTCCATCAACGTGGCTCCGGGCAAAGCGGTGACGTCGAACGGCACGGTTTCGAACGGAGTTCCGCTTTCCATCCTGACCGATAGGGCGACGGACTCCTATGCCTTAATCAGCATCGCCGACGGACCGAAGTGGGTTCAAGTCGATCTGACGCAGGCTTATCCGATCAGCAAAATCAACATCCGCAACGACTGGGGAGCAAGCTCGGGCACCGCGCGGACCGGCCGCGACATCATCGTGCAGCTGTCGAACAGCCCGACTTTCTCCAGCGGCGTAACGACGGTGTTTAACAACGACGACGACAATACGGCAGGTCAAGGTGCGGGTACGGATGCCCCTTACCTGGAGCCCGTGGACGGATCCGGTAAAGATATCGTGCTCTCGACCCCGATCAGCGCCCGTTATGTTCGCTACTGGGCTAACGGCCATATCCGGGTCAACCAGGACGTTCACCTCGTGAATACGCCGATCGAGATCGAGGTATATGCGAATCCGGGGGACAGCACCGCTCCAGCGGCTGTAAGCAACCTGGCTGCCGGATTGACGACTTGGAAGTCGACCAGCTTGTCCTGGAGCGCTCCGGGTGACGACGGAACAACGGGGACCGCACAATCCTACGATATTCGTTACCATACGGCACCGATTACGGAAAATAATTGGAATGACGCCGTCCAGCTGACGAACGAACCGCAGCCGCAAGCCGCCAATACGACACAGTCGGTTGACATAAGCGGATTGACGCCGGGAACAACGTATTATTTTGCCCTGCGTTCTTTCGACGAAGCGGTTAACGCATCCGCGCTTTCCAACATAGTCTCGGTGACGACGCCGGCTTCGGATCCTACGCCTCCGGCGGCCATTGCGAATCTGCAGGCCGTAAGCCCGAACCTCCGCAGTGTGCAGCTGACCTGGACGGCGCCGGGCAACGACGGCACTACCGGCAAAGCGGCCGGTTACGACGTTCGTTATTCGACCTCTCCGATTACGGAAGCGAACTGGGCCTCCGCCGCACAAGCGCAAGATGAACTGGCCCAGCGCGATCCGGGACTTGCGATGAAGTTCCAGGTGAACCAGCTGGCGACGGGGCAGATCTACTATTTTGCCGTCAAAACCTATGACGATGCGGGCAACTATTCCGCCCTGTCGAACGTGGTGAACGCCGCTACTTTCACGCCGGTTCCGGACAGTGTCACGGTCAGCTCTCTGGCGCAGCTGCAGCAGGCCATCGACGGGGCTCCGGCAAACGGCCGGACGATTACGCTCGCGGCCGGCACTTACAGCCAGGCGTCTACGATTACCATCAACGGCAAAAACAACATCACGATTCAGGGCGCGACCTCGAATTACAACGATACGGTCATTGCCGGACCGGGCATCAACAGCACAACGCTCGATATCAACTTCAAAGTAAATGACTCGGATTACGTTACCTTCCGGAATCTGACGATCCGCGATTCGTACTACCACTCGATTCAAGTCAACAGCGGGTCGGATTATTTCCATGCCGATCATGTAAAAACTTGGGATAACGGCGAAGGCGGGTTCAAGTCGACATCCGGCGGCGATGTGGAGCTTCCTTATGCCGATTACGGCATTATCGAGAACTCGTTGATCGGTTACACCACTGCAGGTATGAGGGGAAGCGTGGAAGGCATCGATCTGATCGCCTCCAAAGGCTGGATCATCCGCGGCAACACGATTGAGAATACGAAAAAAGCGGATGGCAGCCCGGCCTACGGCTTCTTCGCCAAAGGCAACTCGATGGATACGGTGGTCGAGAACAACGTATTCAAGAACAGCTCCATCGCCATGTCGTTCGGCGGCGGCGGCACGGCGGTTCAATATTTCCGCAACGGAGATACGGCCTATGAGCACCGCGGCGGCATTATGCGCAACAACGTGGTCATGGGCACGCAGGATACGGCCGTGTACATGAACAAGGCGAACGGATTCAAAGTTTATAACAACACGATGCTCGACATTGCGCCAAGCGCCAGCGTCGGCGGAATCGAATCCCGTTTTGCGGGCAGCAGCGGCGAGATCCGCAACAATCTGATGGATAAGGCGGTTAAGCTTCGCGACGGCGGAACGGCCGCCTCCAGCAACAACATTACGAACGCCACCACAGGCTGGCTCGTGAATGCTGCCGCAGGCGACTACCATCTTAATCCGTCAACCGCTCAAGCGGCGATCGATACCGGTTATGCGCTGCCGATCGACGTTCCGGCGGATAGGGATGGACAGCTTCGTCCTACGGGTACAGCTTACGACATCGGAGCGGACGAATTAAGCAGCGCGCCTCAAGCTCCGACCGGCGTAACGGCCAGCCTGAGCAATGGAGTGGCACAGCTTAGCTGGACCGCATCGTCGGGCGCAACGAGCTATCAAGTGAAACGTGCGACCACAAGCGGCGGGCCGTACTCGGTTTTGGCGTCGAACGTGACGACCACCACGTATACGGATAATACCCTTGCTGCCGGGACGACCTACTATTATGTCGTCACGGCTTCGAACAATGACGGTTCCAGCCCGAATTCGGCTGAAGCTTCCGTAACGGCTCCGCTTCCGGCTCCGACAGGCCTTGCGGCTGCCGCCGGCAATGCATCGGTCAGCCTAAGCTGGACGGGGGTCACCGGAGCGGCCAGCTACAACGTGAAACGCAGTACGACTAACGGAGGACCTTATACGACGGTCGCTACCGTCACGTCGGCGGCTTACGCCGACTCCGGCTTAGCGAACGGAACTCCGTACTATTACGTCGTCAGTGCGCTCGCGGGCAGCAAGGAAAGTGCAGACTCCGCCTCTGCGTCCGCAACGCCCACCAGCGGCGCAGCCCTGAGCCGCACCGGCTGGACGGCGACGGCGTCGAATACGACCGGAACCGCCAATGCACTGGACGGCGTCCTGTCGACGCGCTGGACAACAAGCCGTACCCAAATAGCGGGACTGTACTATCAACTGAATATGGGCTCGGCAAAGACATTCAACAAGATTACGCTGGACGCCAACAGCACAAACGACTATCCGAGAGGCTACGAAGTGTACGTTTCCTCGAACGGCACGACGTGGGGAACGGCTGTAGCGACAGGCACCGGCACCAGCTCGATCACGACCATCACCTTCCCGGTCCAGACCGCCCAGTATATTAAGGTGGTGCTTACGGCGACGGCTTCGCCTTGGTGGAGTATCCACGAATTCAACGTATATGAGCCGTAATAAGGAAGGTAAGCAAGTAAGAGCATAAGAAAAGGAAGCGTTACATGCCGGTGCGGCCGGCGGTAACGCTTCCTTTTTCTAGTTAGTTGAGCAAAGGCGTTTAATGTTATAGACCGGGAATAAGTTTCCATCATCCATGGGAAAGTAGTAAAGTTGAACGACTGTACCGAAGGGGGCGGATGGGTTGAAATATCACTTGTATTCCCATAACGATTTGGATGGGGTGGGCTGCGGAATCGTCGCCAAATGCGCGTTTGGAACGGGGGTGGAGATCCGTTATTTGTCCGTTTCCGGCTTGAACGCCCAGGTGGAGCGTTATCTGGAGCGGGCCGGAAATAAAGGCTTCAAGGACGCGTTTCTGTTTATTACCGACTTGTCCGTTCATGAGCAGAATGAGAAAGCGATTGAGGAGCTCGTAAGAGGGGGAGGACGCGTGAGGCTGATCGACCATCACAAATCCGCGCTTTCCCTTAACCGCTACGAATGGGCCTCCGTGAAGGTGGAAGAAGAGGACGGGAGGCTAGCCTCCGCCACCTCTTTGTTCTACGACTATCTGGTGCGAAACGGGCTCCTCGCTCCGACCCAGGCGCTGGATGAATTCGTCGAACTGGTAAGGCTTTACGACACCTGGGAGTGGGACCGGCTGGGCAAGCTGGAGGCGAAGCGGCTGAACGACCTGTTCTACATGATCTCGATTGACGAGTTCGAAGAGAAAATGGTGGAACGTCTCGGTTCCGGCAGCGGGTTTACGTTTGACGAGTTTGAGGAAAAGATTCTGGACATGGAAGATGAAAAGATTGAACGCTATGTACGCCGGAAGAGGAGGGAAACCGTTCAGCTGTTCCTGAATGGGGAGTATGCCGGGGTTGTCCACGCGGAGAATTATCATTCGGAGCTCGGCAATGAGCTTGGCAAAGAATACCCTCATCTCGACTATATCGCCATTCTCAACATGGGCGGACGCCGCATGAGCCTGCGCACCATTCATGACGACGTGGATGTGTCCGAGGTGGCGGGACGTTACGGGGGCGGAGGTCATGCCAAAGCGGCCGGCTGTTCCATGACGGAAGATGCGTACCGGCAGTTCGTTGCCGGCACATTTCCGCTGGAGCCGATCCGGCCGGATGCGTTCCGGAATATCTATAACCTGAAGGAGTCCCCGTCCGGATGCGTGTATGAGAGCAGGGAGGGCGAGCTGCTGTATTTGTTCCCCTTGGAGAAGGAATGGAGGGTGGAGATCAACGGCGCCGTAAGGGAAGAGGCTTTTGGAACCTTTGCCCAGGCGGAGCGGTACGTGAAGCGCCATCACGGAGCGTGGCTGGCGAAGGATGACGCTTTCGTTAAGCATCTGATGGAGTTCCGCCGGGAAGCGGCGGCCCCCAGCCCCGTCGAGAGAGTCCTATAAAAAACGACGCAGCCTTCGGTTAAAGAACCGGGGCTGCGTCGTTTTTAGTTTCTCTTTAGTGGCCCATCATCATGGCCGGATCCGGCATTTCGGCGGGTGGGGCTTCGGCTTTCTTAGGCCGGCGCAGAACCAATCCGACGACGGCGCCGATGACGGCGATCCCCGCTACGAAGAGGAACGTGTCCCCGAAGGATTGGCTGAAGGCCTGGAGGGGATTCGCGTTGCCCGCTTCCGTGTAGTGGGTCATCCGGCTCGTCAGGATGGTCGACAGACCGGCGACGGCGAAGGAGGTCATCACCTGCTGGGCAGCGCCGGTCAGTGAGGTTACCCGGTTGACGAGATGCAGAGGAGCCGACTGGATGATGTGGGTATTGAGCGGCATCATCGAGAAGCCCATGCCCGCGCCGATCATCGCCAGCGGGATCATGATGGCGACGGTGCTGGAATCGGCGTTGATCCCGGAAAGCAGGAAGGCGGCGACGGTGACGAGTCCCATGCCGGTCATGACGAGCGGGCGCGCCCCGACCTTATCGAACAGGCGTCCGCCAAGCGGCATGAAGATCCCGGAAGCCAGCGCCTGCGGCAGCATGATCAGTCCCGAGTCAAAGGCGGAGTAGCCCTTCGCCTGCTGGAGGAACATCGGCACTAGGAAGAACGAGCCGAAGAGCGCAATCTGGGAAATCCACTGCACAACGATGCCGCGGGTGAAGTCCGGGGAGCGGAAGACGCGCAGCTCAAGCAGCGGCTGTTCGCGGCGGAGCTCCACGATTATGAAAAGGATCAGGGCGATTCCGCCTACCGCAAGACCGGTCAAGGTCTTCGTGGACGTCCAGCTGACGCCCCCTTCGCTTACCCCGTACGCGAGTGAGGCAAAAGCGATCGGCGCGAGCACCATGCCAAGGGTATCCAGCCCGGGTACGCGCGAGCGGTCCAGCTTCGGCAGGGTGCGCAGGCCGAGAAGAACGCCGATTACGCCGATCGGCAGATTGATCAGGAAGATCCACTTCCAGCTGGCATAATCGACGAGCCAGCCGGCTACGATAGGCCCGAGCGCCGGGGCGAGCAGCATGGGGATGCCGATCATGCCCATGATCGTGCCTACCTTGCCCGGAGGGCTAAGCCGATAGGTGAAAGCCATGGCGATCGGAGCAACCATTCCGCCGCCGAGTCCTTGAAGGACGCGGAAGGCGATAAGCTGCTCGGCCGTTCCGGCCAAAGCGCAGAGGCCCGAGCCGATGGTGAACATAATGATCGAGAACAGGAAAACCTGTTTGGCGCCGAAACGCTCGGACAGCCAGCCGGCGAGCGGGATGACGGCGGCTTGGGCAAGGGCATACCCGGTAACACTCCAGCTTAAGGTGGACAGCGGACTGTTCAAGTCCTTGACCAAGCCGGGCAGGGCGACGTTCATGGCGGTTCCGTCCAGGATAACCATGAACATGCCGACGATAATAGATACGAGCGGAGCGATGATCGTTTTGACGGAAAAAGCCTCTTCCGGAACGGCTCCTTGGGGTGATGCTGACATACGGTTCTTCCTCCTCCTAAGGGCGTCGGCTCTGCCGGGACCGCTGTCGTTGACGCGCAAGGACGCTAGCGGATAGAATAAAGACAAACCTGCGGCCGGCAGGCCGAATCGTCTCTCTTAAGGACAATTGTCCTTTTGCTCTAAGGTAAGGGACAATTGTCCCTTTGTCAATAACCGAACTTGTAAATTTTCGTAAAATCTTTTGCGCAAAGCGGGGAATCAGCCATGCACGACAACGGCAAACGCAAAAATACGAGAGAAATCTCCGAAAACATTATCGAGAACGCCAAATGTCTTTTTCGGGAGCATGGGGTGGATCAGGTCAGCATGCATCAAATCGCCCAGTCGGCCGGGATCGGTCAAGCCTCTCTCTACCGGAGATACGCGAACAAGGGCGACCTGTGCTTCGAGCTCATCAAAGAGAATTTCTCCTGCTTCACTGTCGACATCAGGGCGTATTTGGCGGAATCCCAGGAGAAGCCGATTCGTGACCGGCTGGAGAATGTTATCCGCTGCGCCATTCCTTTTCTGGAGAAGCAGGGGCCTTTTATAGAAGAGATCAAGAAGTCCCATGTTGAGACGGGCCGCAAATCGTTCTACCAGTCGCCGGCCTATATGTTTCTGCACGAAACGATCCGGGGTTTGCTGGTGAAAGGAATCGAAAGCGGCGAGCTTGCTCCGCTGGATCCTGTGCTTGCGGCCCATATGGTGCTCGGGGTGCTGGCGCCGGAGCTGTATTTGCATCTGCGGGACAGCGGGCATTCGCCGGAGGATATTTTCCGCGAGGGGCCGGTCCGGTTCATTCATTCGCTTCCGGGTCCGGTTTCAAAAGAGGGATCGAAAGGGAAAGAAGCGGAGAAGGCTGACGACTAGGCACGGGTTCTTCATCAAACCTTCATGAAAGCGGTAGGGGGAGGGAGTATACTTTCCTTATCAACGAGAAATCGGTAAGCATTCAAGGAGGAATGAAGGATGTACAAATCCATTATTATCGGAACCGGCCCTGCCGGTCTTACCGCCGCCATTTACATGGCCCGGGCCAACCTGTCGCCACTTGTCATCGAGGGACCGGAGCCGGGCGGACAGCTGACCACGACGACAGAAGTCGAGAACTTCCCCGGCTTCCCGCAGGGCATCCTGGGACCGGAGCTTATGGATAACATGCGCAAGCAGGCCGAGCGGTTCGGTGCGGAATTCAAGACGGGCTGGGTAAACCGCGTAGACCTGTCGAAGCGGCCGTTCCGCCTAACGGTGGAAGGGATAGGCGAGCTGGAGGCGGAGACGCTCATTATCTCCACCGGGGCGTCCGCTAAGTATTTGGGCATCCCCGGCGAGCGGGAGAACGTGGGCCGTGGAGTAAGCACTTGCGCCACATGCGACGGCTTCTTCTTCCGAGGCAAAAAAATCATCGTCATCGGCGGTGGAGACTCGGCGATGGAGGAAGCGAACTTCCTGACGCGCTTCGCTTCCGAGGTAGTGCTCGTGAACCGGCGCACCGAGCTTCGCGCCTCGAAGATCATGCAGGACCGCGCCAGGGCCAACGGGAAAATTTCGTGGAGCCTGAACCGGACTCCGCTTGAGGTGCTGGCCGGCGAACGGGGCGTGACCGGACTCAAGGTCCGCAACAACGAAACCGGCGCCGAGGAGGTTATGGAGACCGACGGTGTGTTCGTAGCGATCGGCCACACCCCTAACACGAAGTTCCTCGAAGGCCAGCTGGCGGCGGATGAGCACGGCTATCTGCTAGTCACTCCCGGAACGACGGAGACGGCCATACCGGGCGTGTTCGCCTGCGGAGACGTGCAGGACAACCGCTACCGCCAGGCCATCAGCGCCGCCGGAACCGGCTGCATGGCCGCGATCGACGCCGAACGGTTCCTCGAAAAGAACCAACTCCCAGCCGAGGAGGCCGCGGTGAACTAACGGCTGCGGGAATCCTCCTGCCGCTGCAGCCGTTCCCGCGTTTCCTCATCCACCGCTTCGCGCAGCCGGGCCAGAACGGGATGAGCGGATGCGTACTCCCGGCCGTACGCGAGATTAAAGCGGTAATCGAAATCCCCCGGATTGCGGCCCTGGTTATGGGTGACGATGGTTTCCATCTTGTCCAGCGCCTTTACCCACCTGGCTTCGGCCGTTACCCCTTCGTTATATTCCCGCCACAGAGAGTACAGCTCCCGGCGGACTCCATCCGGAAGAGGCGAGAGAAGCTGCGCCATGGCGCGCTCCTCCGCCTCTTCTTTGGCGTCCGGGTCCGGATTGGCTTTGGCGGAGATGTCCCCTTCGTAGGCTTCTCCCAAGTCGTGCACGAGACACATTTTCAGGATCTTGGCACCGTCAAGCTCCGGTGCCTGCTCTTGAAGCACCATGGCGAGCAGAGCAAGCCTCCAGGAATGCTCGGCCGTGCTTTCCCTTCTTCCGCCCGGGGTCCAGGCGGTGCGTTCGGTATCCTTCAGACGTCCCGCTTCCCGCAGGAAGGCAAGGACGGCGGCTGTATCGTCGTTCATCGGCAAATCCTCCGTTTCGAATGGCTTCTAAGTTCCTCTTCATCATACCCCTGAATCCGTGATCTTGGCTTCTTGAAAATACAAGATAACGGTCTGAACTATTTATAAATTTTGTTGACAAATCACTCAACATATATAGAATAAGAGTTACTGGAAGGCGGTGGCATCTTTGAGCGAATTTGGCGAGCTTCTGCGCAATCTGCGAAAGCAGCGTAAGGTTACGCAGCGCCAGCTGGCAGATCGGGTGGGCATTGATTTTACCTATATCAGCAAGATTGAAAGTGGAACGATGGATCCTCCTGCGGAAGATAAAATCATAAGAATCGCGGAAGAACTTCAAGTGGACCCGGAAGGGCTTATTTTGGCTGCGAATAAAGTACCCAAAAGTTTTCAAAGATTGATTACGGAAAACAAAGAAATTCCGGTCTTTCTTAGAAAAGCATCCGAGCTTTCTCCTGCACAGTGGAAGAAGATTAAGGAAATTATTGGCGAAGAAGGCGAGGGCGACCCGCTATGATAGCTACCCGGTTTATTACGCGTGAACGTATGGACAAGCTCACCGAAAAAATATTACTCGATTATGGCTATAATCCCGGAGGGAAAATCATTCAGCCTGTCCCCATAGAAGAGCTTGTGGAATTTCATTTCGAGTTGCAGATCTGCTGGGAGAGAATTGATCACTTGGATGCGGAAGGTCTCGTTATGGCAGCGCTTTTCCCGAATGAAAGGCAAATCGTGTTGAATGAAACCCACCGCGATTTATTCGACAGAAAGCTTGGTACGTACCATTTCACACTGGCTCATGAGCTCGGACATTGGGTGCTGCATACCGGCGAATCTCCTTACATCCTTCGCCTTCAGGATCTGGAACAGAAAAGTCGGACGAAACCGGTGGAAGAGGTGCAGGCGGATTTGTTTGCGGGTTGTCTTTTGCTCCCGCATCCGATGGTGGATCTTGCTGTCGGTCAGCTCAAAAAAATGGGACGCATTCATCTTTCCAAGCTTTATAAGTTGGCGGATTGTTTTCGGGTATCCATCTCGGCTTTATCGGTCCGCCTGACCCAGCTTCAGCTTCTGCATATCGATCCAGATGGCGAAGTAAGAGATCCCAGCTCGGCAGGAAATAAGCCCAAGTACGAGCAGATGATGCTGGACTTGTAATTTTTTTTACCTTGCATGTTGAGTTGAGTGTCAACGCAACTATAAGCCGATTTGGTTTATGGATATAAAAAAACCGGAGGTAGATGAAAATGACAAACCCATTGGAAAGCGAAAATCACCCTATTCGTTCGCTTTGTAACGCCGCCATTCGAACTCTTTACGGGGATACCGCTCCGGAATTGGCCGTTTCACGAGTAGAGGAGGAGCTCGGACACATCTTAAGAAAGGGGTTCGCTGAGCCTTATTTGGCTGCCGCCAGGATTGCCGATCGGGCGAAGTCTGCAGGATATTTGACGGCCCCCCGAGGTTCGGTCGGCTCGAGCTTCGTGGCCTATTTGCTCGGAATAACCGACTCCAATCCGCTGCCACCTCATTATCTTTGCCGGAAATGCAGACATTTCGAATGGGCTGCAAATGGTACAGGCAGCGGCTTCGATTTGCCGAACAAGCAATGCGCGGAGTGCGGGAGCGAATGGGTGGGGGACGGGCACAGGATCCCGTATGAAATGTTTCTTGGAATCGATGGCAACACTCCACCGAATATCGATATCTATGTTCCCAAAGAATTTGAGGAAGAGGAACAAAAAGAATTAAGGCTTTATACTGATAATCTTGGATCGGACAGCAGCCAGCCTTTGGTCGATCTCTTTGCTCATGAAGAGCTTTCCATTATGAAACGGCTGCATGCTCTTACGGGCGTTCATCCACGGGATATCCCCATGAACGATCCCGAAGTATTGAGCTTATTTCGGTCAACCGGGGCGCTTGGCGTAACTTCGGGTCAAATCAAGTCCGGTGTTGCTACCTATGGTGTACCGGAAATGGGTATTCAGTGGGTGCGGGAAATGCTTGGAATTATGCAGCCTTCGACCTTTACTGAATTGGTTCAGATCAGCGGGCTTTCGCATGGAAACGGAACATGGGAAGGTAACGCCAAAGAACGGATGCAGGCGGGAAGAAGTTCGCTTACGGAATCGATTGGAAGCAGAGATCAGCTGATGCTGGACCTCATGGAGTACGGGATAGAGCAGGACAAAGCTTACGCGATTGCGAACGACGTGCGTAAAGGGAAAGGGATTTCGGATTCGTTCCGCGAAGTCATGTTGAAATCCAAGGTTCCGGATTGGTACATGGAATCTTGCCAGAAAATCCAGTACCTTTTCCCCAAATCCTTTGCCGTCTCCTATGTCATCATGGCCGTGCGAAGTGCATTCTATAAGTTGTATTATCCTTTAGAGTTCTACGCATCCTATTTTTCCGTTCGAGGCCGCGATCTGGATATGGAGCTATGCACTCAGGGAAGGGAGGCCATACTAAAGAGCTTAGAAGAAAAGAAAGAAGATGCGATGGATCGTTTTCCGCTGGAGCTGGCTCTTGAAATGACGGCAAGGGGTTTACGGCTCAAGAAGAATATTCGAGGCTCCGATTCCGAGTATGTGATCGAGAGTGATAGAGGTATTTTAGAGATTCCGCTAAAATAAGAGGAGTATAAATCATACCGATGATTAAGGGAGAGATAGAGTGGAAGCTCAATTTTATTACCGCAATCCGGCGGCCCCGGCGCCCAATAATCCTCCGAGCATAGGAGTAACGGCTCTCATCCGGGACGGCAGCGGCAGCCTCCTGCTGGAGAAGCGGGCGGACAGCGAAAGGTGGGCCTTTATCGGGGGAGCGCTCCATGGGGACGAAAGCTTGACCGATGCGCTGATCCGGGAGGTAAAGGAAGAAACGGGCTTGACGGTCCGGAGCATCCGGCTGTTCGGCACTTTCTCGGATCCCACGAGAATCATCGCTTTTCCCGACGGGAAGGTGAAGCGGATTCTGACCATCGCTTACGAGGTGGAGGTCGAACCGTTTGAACGGCTTGTGATCAGCGAAGAATCGAGAGAGCTTGCCTTTGTTCCCGAGGACCGGCTCGGGGAGCTTCCGGTGGCCGAGACCCACCTTCCCATTCTGAACGCATACCGGAACCGGGAGAAGGACCGCGTGGTTTTGGAATAAACGAAAAGCAGGGAGAGGAACTATGAACCAATCCATTGTCCACGTCGCCTTGGTCGTCAAAGATTACGACGAGGCCATCGCCTTTTACACGCAAAAGCTTAATTTCCGCTTGGTCGAGGACCTGTACCAGCCGGAGCAGGACAAACGCTGGGTGGTGGTGGCTCCTCCCGGCCCGGCGGGCGGAACAAACCTCCTGCTCGCCAAAGCCTCCAAGCCGGAGCAGGAGCCGTTCATCGGCAACCAGGCGGGCGGCCGCGTGTTCCTGTTCCTGCGGACCGACGATTTTTGGAGGGATTACCGGGCCATGCTGGCCAACGGAATCGAGTTTGTCCGCGAGCCCCAGGAGCAGCCCTACGGGACCGTTGCCGTCTTCAAGGATTTGTACGGAACCCTTTGGGACCTGCTGGAATTTAAGCCGGATCATCCCTTAGCGTAAGGCTAAGGGAAAGGCCTCCCGCCCTCTCGGCTTACGGGGATCCAACAAGAAGAAGGCCGGGGCTTTGGCGCCCCGGCCTTCTTTCCGTTCCGATCCATACCTTCCCCGCTTAATACCCTTCCGGCTGCTTGCCCTCGTTGATCTGCCGGATGATCTCAAGCGGCACCTTCGGCTTGCGGTCGTAGGTCAACAGCCCGTTGATTTCCTGCTCGACGTCCGTCAGCTGGGTGTAGCAGAAGCCCTGCACGATGGGGGACTGCAGCAGGGGCTGGGTGACGGCCATGTACCGCTCGATGAAATCCTTATCGTCCTTGGCGGCGGAATAGCCCCAGCCTTCCCAGTCGCTTTTCTTGAAGGAGATGCCTCCATATTCGGAAATGTGGATGGGCTCGCCTCCGTAGGCGAAGCCGGGCACATGAATCCATCGGCTTGCCGGCTTGCCGGTGACCGCCTTCTCGGCTGTGCTGTAACGCTCGGTGAGCACCTCCCGGCGGCTTTCGTAGTCATGGATAGTGCAGATGTCCGACTTCACATGCTCCCAGCCGTCGTTCGAGATGACAAGACGCGTATCGTCGAGCGACTTGGTCAAATGGTACATGGTTAAGGCATGCTGCTGCTGCTTCCGGTTGACGAGAATCTGGTTCACACCCCAGCTTTCGTTCAGCGGAACCCAGGCGACGATGCAGGGATGATTGTAATCCCGCTCGATGGCCTCCTGCCATTCCCGGGTCATCCGGCTTACATATTCCTCCGAATAGGCTTGCGAGTTGGCCATTTCTCCCCAGACGAGCAGGCCGAGCTTGTCGCACCAATACAGGTAGCGGGGGTCCTCGATCTTCTGGTGCTTGCGGGCCCCGTTGAAGCCCATCGCTTTGGTGAGCTCGACATCCTGCCGGATGGCTTCATCGGAAGGGGGCGTAAGCAGGCCTTCCGGAAAATAACCCTGATCCAGGACGAGCTTCATCTTGTACGGATAATTGTTCAGGCAGATTTTGCCGTCCTCTATCGAGATTTTGCGCATGCCGAAATAGCTTTCCGCCAAGTCTGTTTCCACTCCGTCCACGAGAAGCCGGTAGCGGACATCATAGAGGCGGGGATTGCGCGGCGACCACCACCGGCCCATGCTGTGGTCGTTGAAATCATGCAGGCCGATCCGGAAGGAGGTTTCGGGACGCAGGAGGCGGGCGGTGTGCTCGGCCACCGGTTCCCCTTGGAAGGTGACGGTCGTCTTAAGCACAACCTCGCGGCCGTTCAAGTCACCGTCGACCATAGCCCGGATCCGGATTTCGTTCGTGTCGATATCCGGAGTGTATTTAATCTTCTGCAGGTAAACCTCGGGAACCGCTTCCAGCCAAACGGTCTGCCAGATGCCGGTCGTGCGCGTATACCAGATCGATTCGGATTTCTCCTTCCAGTACTGCTTACCTCTCGGCAGGGTAACGTCCTCGTCGAAATCCCTGGCTTTCACGACGATCTCGTTCGATCCTTCCCGGATCAGATCGGTGATCTCTACGGCAAAAGGCGTATGCCCTCCTTCATGAAAGGCGGCCATCTGGCCGTTCACCCATACCCAGGCTTGGTAATCCACCGCGCCAAAACGCAGAATGAGCCGCTTGCCGGCCATCCCTTCCGGCAGGGTGACCTGCCTGCGGTACCAGACCTGCTCATGAAAGCCCGTATCCTCTATTCCGCTCAGCTTGCTCTGAAAGCAGTACGGAACTTGAATGCGGCGGGAAAAAGCATGCTCCCGGTACCACTGCTCCCGGTCGCCGAGGCGGGCGTCGTCGAATTCGAATTCCCATTCTCCGTTCAGATTAAGCCAGGTGTCGTTCTCACGTTGAAGCTGCGGCCGCGGATATTCGGGCCGGGGAAGACTTGCCTTGGACATGTCGGAACACGCTCCCATTTTATAATTGTGTTTATGCAATGTATATTGTAATTTTACAATGTGTGAGAAGGCCTGTAAACTAAAAATATCTGAAATGGAAGAAAGGAAGGCCTCCATGAGTCAACTCTCGGATCGAGTGAAACGAATTCCGCCGGCCCGTTTGCAGGAAACGGCCAAAGCCCTGTCAGGTGATCTTCGGCTGCGCATTCTGGAGACGCTTGGCGATCAGACGATGAGCGTGACCGAGCTGATGGCGGCGCTCGGGGCCGCCCAGCCTACCGTTTCCATCAATGTTCAAATCCTGGAGCAGGCAGGGCTAGTGACAACCACTCCCGGCTCCAACCGGGAGAAGCGGTGCACCCGCACCTACGACAGCCTGCTGCTTGAGCTGCCTCGTTCTCCGGGAGAAGCGCTGCATGAACGGGAAGAGATCTCCATGCCGGTAGGGCTGTATACGGATTGCTCCGTTCTTCCGCCGTGCGGTCTGGCGGGAAAAGAAGGCCTGCTCGGCTGTCCCGACGATCCCCGCTCCTTCTTCCTTCCGGAGCGTTCCGAAGCGGAGCTGCTCTGGTTCAGCGAGTCGGGCTATGTGGAATACCGTTTCCCTAATCCCGTTCCTCCGGAAGTAGAGTTGAAAGGGCTGAGGGTCAGCGCGGAGCTGTGCTCGGAAGCGATGGGCTTTCACGAGGATTGGCCCTCCGATATCACCCTTTTTGTGAATGGCTGCCGGATCGGCACCGTGACGCCTTCGGGGGATTACGGCGAAGAAAAGGGCAAGCTCACCCCGTCCTGGTGGCTGTACGGCACCCAGTATGGAAATCTGTATGAATGGGACATCGGCCCGGATACGGTTCGGATTAACGGGGAAGAGGCGGATGGGCCCGTTCTGTCCTCTCTTGGGCTTCATTATCATAAGCCGATCTTGATCCGGTTTGAAGTGGAGAGCGACGCGGCTAACCGCAGAGGGCTCAACCTTTTCGGACAGGGCTTCGGCAACCACGCCCAGGGAATCAAGCTAACCTTTGTGAAGTAGCTTCCGCCTGCCGCACCCAATCCGGCAGCTTCGCAGGCGGGCAAGAACGCGGGTTGAGTGAATGGGAATAACAGGGTAAGCCAAGGTAAATCGTCCCTCCCGCACCTGCGGTCGCGGATGGAGCACCGGCTGCCCGCTTCGTGAGGCCGTTTTCGTCCGCTTTTCGGACGAAGGCGGCTTTTTTGGCTATGGCGAATTTCAGGCTGCCCGTCTAAGGGGACTCTTCATGAATAGGGTTTTGCCCAATTTCCTTGGCCGGGTGATCAAGAACGTCAGATTAGGTTAATAATTGTAAGACAGTCGTAAAACTGCAAGGAGGAGTGGCTTGTGAAAGGTCGGTCGGATTGGGACCTGGTAATTTATGATCATCTATTTGCCCGTTCGCCCATCGGAATCGCCGTTTACTCGGCAGAGAGCGGGAAATGGCTGAGGATTAGCCCCTCCTTTTGCCGCATGCTGGGTTATACCGAACAAGAGTTGATAAATACCACGTTTCAGAGCTTGAGCGCTCCCGTTCAGCCGGCGGGGGAGGATCAGGGCTCTGCTTATAAATCGCTTGAACCCGGGGAAAGCCTGGAAACCCAAAGACTATTCGTCCACAGGGAAGGAAGAGCCGTTAGGGTTACCTTGCATCTGACTTTGATCGAAGGGCCGGAAGGAGTCCCATGCATTCTTCTTCAGGCTGTGGAAAGAGGAGCCGGGTCATACGAGGAGAACCTGGCGGAAGCCCAGCGGGTGGCCCAGATCGGTTCCTGGACCTTGAGCCTGGAGGATGACCGTATGGTGTGTACGGACGAGCTCTTCCGAATCTTCGGCATGCCGCCCGAAAGACCGGATGTCCGGCTGGACATGTTCCTGAAGGCCATCCATCCGGAGGATGTAGAGAGAGTGAAGCAGGAGCTGAAGGAGGCCATTCAGGGAAACAAGCCCTATAATTCCGAGCACCGCATTTTTCCGGAGGACGGGGGCATGCGAATCATTCACGCCCAGGCCCGGGTTCGCACCGACGAAGCAGGCCGGGCGGTGAAGATGGTGGGGACCGCGCAGGATATTACGGAGCGCAAGCTGATGGAGGAGAGGCTGCGGGAAAGCGAGAAGCAGTACCGGCTCATCTCCGAGAATTCCTTGGACTTCATCTCCCGCCATTCCGCCGACGAGCTGGCAACTTATCTCTATGCCTCCCCGGCTTGCCGATCTCTTCTCGGCTACGAGCCGGAGGAGCTGCTCGGGACCCGGGCTTACGACTATTTTCATCCGGACGATGTGGACAAGGTGAACGATTACCTGCAGGCGAGCCTCGAAGCCCGCGGAAGGTATACGGTAACCTACCGGATCCGCCGGAAAGACGGGCACTACATTTGGTTCGAAAGCACGGGACGCTACCGCTATGACGAGAGGACAGGCAGCATCAAGGAAATCATTGCCATTTCACGTGACATTACAAGCCGCAAGGAAGCCGAGCAGCTGCTGCAGGAGAGCGAACAGCGATACAAATCGTTATTCGAATACAATCCTTCGAGCGTCTACTCCTTCGACCTGGACGGCCGGTACCTGTCGGTGAATTCTCATTTGGAAGAGCTGAGCGGGTACACCCGTGAAGAGCTTCTCGGGATGTCTTATGAGAAGCTTGTGGCGGAGAAGGATCTGGAGAAGGTGAGGTATTACTTTGAGAAAGCGGCCCAAGGGGAGCCGCAAAATTATGAATGCAGCCTGATCCGCCCGACAGGCGAAAGCCGTATCATCAGTGTAACGAATGTGCCGATCGTCGTCGGCGAGCAGGTGGTCGGGGTATATGGGATAGCTGTGGACATCACCGAGCGCAGGCGCTATGTGGAGCAGATCGAGAAGCTGAGCTATGAGCATTCCCTCATCCTGGATTCGGTATCGGAGGGGATTTACGGGATCGACCGAAACGGCACCGCTATGTTCATTAACCCGGCCGGGGCGGAAATGCTCGGGTATACTCCGGGGGAATTCATCGGACAGAGCAGCCGCGGGACTATTCAGCATTCGAGGGCCGATGGAACCAGCTACCCTCCGGAGGAATCCCCCGTCTTCCGTACCATGCAGGATGGATTTCCCCGTTCGGTCCAGGAGGAAATCTTCTGGCGCAAGGATGGATCCAGCTTCCTTGTCGAATACCGGGTGACTCCTTTATACGACAAAGGGGAAATCAAAGGCGCCGTCGTGGTGTTCAACGACATCACCTCCGAGCGGGAGATCATCAAGGCGAAGGAATCGGCGGAGCGCGCCGACCATGCCAAGTCCGAATTTTTGGCCATCATGAGCCATGAGCTCCGAACGCCGATGAACGGGATTATGGGGATGACCAGCCTTCTTTTGGATACGGATCTGGATGACCAGCAGAGAGAGTTCGCGGAAATTATTCAGGACAGCAGCAATGCTCTGCTGACCATTCTCAACGATATTCTCGACTTGAGCAAAATCGAGGCGGGGAAGTTGTCCATCACCCAGGAGCCTGTCAAAGTGGGTCAGATGCTGACAAGCGTGGTAGAGCTTTTCGCCCAGAAGGCCAAGGATAAAGGGCTGACTTTGGCATACGTTCTGGATCCGTCCCTACCTGAGGAAATCCTCACGGATGGAATGCGCATGCGTCAAGTGCTGGTCAACCTGATCGGCAATTCGCTCAAATTCACGGAAAAGGGAGAGATTCTGGTTACCGTAGAGTGCCGGGAGCCTGAGGAGAAGGGCTCCGTCCTGCTGGAATTTACCGTTAAGGATACCGGAATCGGCATTCCGGAGGACAAGCTCGACCATCTCTTCCAAACCTTCTCCCAGCTTCATCCGGCCATCAACCGGAAATACGGGGGAACGGGGCTTGGCCTCGCCATCTGCAAAAGGTTAGTGGAGCTCATGGGAGGCACGATCTCCGTAGAAAGCACCGAGCACGTGGGCTCGACCTTCCGGTTCTCGATACCCGCCGGCTCTCCTCCGGATGATTCTCCTGCGGGTAACCCGAATGAGGCTGTCACGGGCATGGGGAACGAGGCCTTCTCCAGCGGTAAGGAGCTGGCCATTCTTATTGCCGAGGACCACCCGGTCAACCGGCAGCTGCTCCTCCGCATGCTCGAAAGGATGGGGTATCCCGCCGATGCGGTCGGAGACGGGCAGGAGGCGCTGGAGGCCGTCCTGCGGAAGCGCTACGACCTGATCTTGATGGATGTTCAAATGCCCCGGATGACCGGGCTTCAGGCAGCGGAGGCCATAAGGGAGCAGGTAAGAAGAGGCGGAGGACCTTTCCCGGTAATCGTCGGGGTGACGGCCTTTGCCCGTGAGGAAGACAAAGAAGCGTGTCTGGCGGCGGGCATGAAGGACTTCATCAGCAAGCCCATCGTTCCGGGGGAAATGGAACGGGTCCTGACCCGCTGGGGCCGGCATGTGCCCGGCTGATCCCGGCTCCCGCCAGCAGACGTCGTCCGGTTGTCCGAGCAGCCCCCGTTCCCGCGGTAGCGGGACGGGGGTATTTGCTGTGAATCCGCTATAGATTAAGTTGTACAGACAACCGGACGGGATGGTATACTACCTCTACAATCGGATCGACAGGAACGGACGGGAGGCGCCCGAATGAACGACAAACCGCTACCTAAATATTTGCAGCTGAAGGGCGAAATTCTGTCCTGGCTGGCCGCCGGCCGGATGAAGCCCCACGAGCGGATGCCGTCGGAGAACGAGATTTCGGCCATGTTCGGCATGAGCCGGCAAACCGTCCGGCAGGCGCTCGGGGAGCTCGAGCAGGAGGGGAAGCTGTACCGCAAGCAGGGGAGAGGAACGTTCGTCTCCGAGCCGGCGGCAGCCGGCGGACGCGGAGCTTTTACGGTCGGGATTCTGACCACTTATATTTCGGACTATATCTTCCCCCATATCGTGCGGGGAGCGGAAGCTTCCCTCCGGGGGCGGGGCTACCGTCTCCTGCTCGCGAGCACGGACAACGACAAAGCACGGGAAAGAGAACGCCTCGACGAGATGATGAGGGAACCGCTCAGCGGGCTGATCATCGAGCCGACGAAAAGCGCCGAGGGCAACCCTAACCTCGACCGGTACCTGTCGCTCGATTACCGGAACATTCCCTATCTCATGATCAATGAGCGGTATCCGGAAATGACCTGTCCGTGCCTGAAGTCCGACGACGAGGGCGGAGGATTTGCCGCCGCGTCGCATCTGATCGGGCTCGGCCACACGCGCATCGCTGGCTTCTTCAAGACGGACGATCTGCAAGGGGTGAACCGGCTGAAGGGCTTCGTCCGCGGGCACCGGGAGAACGGCCTTCCCCTGCAGCCCGACCTGGTGGCCGCCTACTCGACCGAGGAGAAGAACGGCAAGCCGTTCGAGCTGGCCCTGGCCCTGCTGCGCCGGGAAGAAGAGAGAAGGCCGACCGCCTTCGTCTGCTACAACGACGAGCTGGCCGTTCACCTCCTGGAGGCCGTCCGGCAAACCGGTCTCCGCGTTCCCGAGGATCTGTCGATCGTCGGCTTTGACGATTCCCCTCTAGCCACGGCGACCGAGGTGAAGCTGACGACTCTCGCTCATCCGAAATACCGGCTGGGAGAGGAGGCGGCCGCCATGCTGATGGCCATGATCGAGAACGGCCTCCCGGATGGAGACACCGCCGGAAACGCCGGGATCCGGCTTTACCCGCCGGAGCTCATCATCCGGGAGTCGACGCGCCGCATCCCCTGAGGAAGGGTCCAAAAAAACAATGGCCGACTTGTACGTACAAGTGTATAATGGCGGTAGACGAACCTAGCATTCTGAAGCCATGCCGGAGAGGAGCTTGTACGATGTCTTTGGAACAGTTGAAGCAGGAAGTGCTGGAGGCCAACCTGGACCTCCCGAAATATGGACTGGTTACGTTTACATGGGGAAATGTAAGCGGAATCGACCGCGAGCGCGGCCTTGTCGTGATCAAGCCGAGCGGCGTAGCCTATGACAAGCTGAAGAAGGAAGATCTGGTCGTGCTTGATCTGGAGGGCCGCATAGTGGAGGGCTCGTTACGGCCTTCCTCCGATACGCCTACCCACCTGGTGCTGTACCGGGCATTCCCGCATATTGGAGGAATCGTCCATACCCATTCTTCCTGGGCGACGAGCTGGGCGCAGGCGGGCAGGGGCATTCCGGCTCTTGGAACGACGCATGCGGACTATTTCTACGGCACCATTCCCTGCACCCGTCCCATGACCGCGGAGGAAATCAGCGGAGCCTACGAGAAAGAGACGGGGAATGTGATCGCCGAAACGTTCGCCACCCTAGATCCGATGCAGATTCCGGGCGTCCTCGTTCACAACCATGCTCCTTTCAACTGGGGAAAGACACCCCATGATGCTGTTCACAATGCAGTAGTGCTGGAGGAAGTGGCCAAAATCGCCGCCCGTTCCTTCCGCTTGAACCCGGACCTGGAATCGATGGACCAGACGCTGCTCGACAAGCATTTTCTCCGTAAGCACGGAGCGAACGCTTATTACGGGCAGAGCAAGTAACCGCTTTCTTAACGAAGGCTTTAAACCATTACTTTGAAATAAACCATTACTTTTAAAAGACCCGATCAACAAGGAGGACTTATACGTGAATCACAAATATGCCATCGGCTTAGACTATGGGACCGAGTCCGGCCGCGCCGTTCTCGTGAACCTCGCGGACGGTACCGAGGTGGCCGAGCATGTCACCCCGTATCCCCACAGCGTCATCGATGAGGAGCTGCCCGAGTCGGGAATCCGCCTCGGCTACGAATGGGCGCTCCAGCATCCCTCGGATTACCTGGAAGTGCTGAAGCGTTCCGTGCCGGAGGTGATGAGGGCGTCCGGCGTTAATCCGGCTGACGTTATCGGCATCGGGATCGATTTTACGGCGTGTACCATTCTGCCAATCGATGGCGAAGGCAAGCCGCTCTGCTGGCACCCGGAGCTGAAGGACAACCCCCACAGCTGGGTGAAGCTGTGGAAGCATCACGCCGCCCAGGAAGAAGCGAACCGGCTGAATGAAATCGCGGAGGAAAGAGGAGAAACGTTCCTTCCCCGCTACGGAGGCAAAATTTCCTCGGAGTGGATGATCGCGAAGGTCTGGCAGGTTCTTAACGAGGCGCCCGAGATTTACGAGCGGACGGACCGGTTTGTGGAAGCGACCGATTGGGTCGTTTCCCAGCTGACGGGGAGCATCCGGCGCAACTCCTGCACGGCCGGGTACAAGTCCATCTGGCACAAGCAGGAAGGCTACCCGAGCCGGGACTTCTTCCGGTCGCTCGACCCGCGGCTGGAGGATCTGACGGAGACGAAGCTGCGCGGAGAGGTTGTCCCCCTCGGCTCCAGAGCAGGCGGGCTGACGGAGGAAATGGCCGAGGCGCTTGGCCTGCAGGCGGGGACGGCCGTGGCGGTCGGCAATGTCGATGCGCACGCAGCCGTGGCCGGCGTAGGCGTCGTTACCCCCGGCAAGCTCGTCATGGCGATGGGCACGTCCATCTGCCACATGCTGCTTGCCTCCCAGGAGAAGAGTGTCGAGGGCATGTGCGGAGTGGTCGAGGACGGCATCATTCCGGGCTACTTCGGATACGAGGCGGGCCAGTCGGCGGTGGGGGATATTTTTGCCTGGTTTGTGGAGCAGGGGGTTCCGGCTTATGTGCTGGAGGCGGCCGCCAAGGAGAACATCAGCGTCCATGAATGGCTGGAGAAACGTGCTTCCGCGTACCGGCCGGGGGAAACCGGACTTCTCGCGCTCGATTGGTGGAACGGGAACCGGTCCGTCCTTGTCGATACGGAGCTGAGCGGGCTGATTGTCGGCTACTCCCTTCTGACCAAGCCCGAGGAGGTTTACCGGACGCTGCTCGAAGCGACGGCGTTCGGCACCCGCAAAATCGTGGAAGCCTTCCACGACAACGGGCTGGAAGTGCAAGAGCTGTATGCATGCGGCGGGCTTCCGCAAAGGAACCGGCTTCTTATGCAGATCTACGCCGATGTGACGAACCGCGAGATCAAGATTGCGGATTCGAAGCAGACGCCGGCCCTCGGCGCCGCGATGTTCGGGGCGGTGGCCGCTGGAGTGGAGAACGGCGGATACGACAGCCTGGTCGAGGCGGCGCAGAACATGGCCCGGGTCCGCGAGGAGAGGTTCAAGCCCATTCCCGAGAATGTGGCGGTTTACAACCGGCTGTACGAGGAATATAACCGGCTGCACGATTATTTCGGCCGCGGGGCGAACGATGTGATGAAACGGCTGAAAGCCATCCGCGAAGAGGCAAGGCACTAATCATTCCTACAAGAGGAGGAACAGGGAGCATGCTGAAAATAAAAAACTATCGGTTCTGGTTTGTGACCGGAAGCCAGCATTTGTACGGACCGGAGACGATCGAGGAAGTCGAACGCCATTCCCGGGAAATGACGCAAGGACTGGACGGGGATCAGGCGCTTACGTTTCCTCTCGAATTCCGAACGGTTCTGACCACCCCCGAAGCCATCCGCAGCCTCTGTCTGGAAGCCAACGCCGATGAGTCCTGTGCCGGGATTATTACCTGGATGCATACCTTCTCCCCGGCCAAAATGTGGATTGCCGGCCTCTCCGAGCTGCGCAAGCCCCTTCTGCATCTTCATACGCAGTATAACCGGGACATTCCTTGGGACAGCATCGACATGGATTTCATGAATACGAACCAGGCGGCTCACGGTGACCGGGAATACGGGTTTATAGGGGCGCGCATGGGAATCAGCCGCAAGGTTGTGGTCGGCTACTGGGAGGACCCGGAGGTCCGCTCCCGGATCGGAGGCTGGATGAAGACCGCCGTCGCCTATTCGGAAGGGCGTCAGCTTAAGGTGGCCCGCTTCGGGGACAACATGAGGCAAGTAGCCGTCACCGAAGGAGACAAGGTGGAGGCGCAAATCCAGTTTGGCTGGTCCGTCAACGGATACGGCGTAGGGGACCTGGCGGAACGCGTCGATGCCGTGACCGATGCCCAGCTGAAGGAGCTCTATGAGGAATACTCGGAGCTCTACGAGCTTGCTCCCGAGGCCAGGGAGGAAGGGGCGGTTCGCGACGCCATTCTCTACCAGGGCCGACTGGAGCTCGGGCTTAGGAGCTTTCTGGAAGAGGGAGGCTTCGGCGCCTTCACGACCACCTTCGAGGACCTGCACGGGCTCCAGCAGCTTCCGGGCCTCGCCGTTCAGCGCCTGATGGCGGAAGGCTATGGCTTCGGCGGCGAAGGCGACTGGAAGACGGCGGCTCTCGTCCGCATCATGAAGATCATGGCGGGTGGCATCGGCACCTCGTTCATGGAGGACTATACGTATCACATGGAGCCGGGCAACGAGCTTGTGCTCGGGGCCCATATGCTCGAGGTCTGCCCGACGATCGCCGCGGACAAGCCGCGGATCGAGGTTCATCCGCTCGGCATCGGCGGGAAGGCCGATCCGGCCCGCATGATCTTCAACGGCCGGTCCGGCGCGGCGCTCAATGCTTCCGTGATAGACCTGGGCAAGCGGTTCCGCCTGCTAGTGAACACGGTGGAGGCCGTTCCTCCGCAGCAGGAGATGCCGAAACTGCCCGTTGCCCGCGTGCTGTGGAAGCCCGAGCCGTCGCTCCGAGATTCCGCCGAGGCGTGGATTCTGGCGGGCGGAGCGCACCACACCGGCTTCTCCTACGAGGTAACGGCCGAGCAGCTGGCCGACTGGGCGGAGATGACGGGAATCGAGTTCGCGCTCATCGGCAAGAACACGACCCCGGCTACGTTCCGCCAGGAGCTGCGCTGGAGCGATATCGCCTGGCGTCTGCGCTAAGGCTGGGCAAGACCGGGCTTCCGGCAGGCGATTTTTTACCCGCTTCGCCGACCGCTCCCATGGAACTTATCCTTAAGCCGTGCCGCCACAGGCACGGCTTTTTTCATTCGCATTCCGGCAGAACTCTTCCGTCAAGCTTCCACCATTTTCACCGAATGGAGCGGGTTGACGCCTGCCTGTCGTAACACTACAATGGGTAGTGTGAGGTGGGGACATGAAGATCAACAGCTTCAAGACGAACGAGAGGGGGCTGAACCGGTTTTTCGGCCCGCTGGAGGCGCGCATCATGAGCATTCTGTGGAACGGGCCCGAGATGTCGATCAAGGATGTCCAGAGAGGCCTGGAGCATGACAAGAGCGCCAATTTCAATACGGTCATGACCGTCATGAACCGCCTGGTGGACAAGGGAATCCTCTCCAAGCGGACGGCGGGCCGGGGAGCCTTGTACCGTCCGGTCCAGACCATGGACGAATTCATTGAGAACCAGTCCAAGGAATTGACACAGGACCTGCTGGAGGAATTCGGGCTTCGTGCGGTCAACCACATGCTCGATGCTTTGGAGGAAGCCGACCGCGATCTCCTGGACAAGCTGGAGCGCAAAATCAAAGAACTCAAGAAGGAAGGCTGATCATGTGGAGCAAACGATCCCGTAACCTGTTTCTGCTGGGTACGCTGACGGCCGGAATGATCTTACTGGAAATGGCTCTCTACCTGACGGGAGATCTGCTTAACCGGGAGTGGAAATTCAATCTTTTTCAGTTCTGCCAGAGTGTGTTCCAGAAGCTCGGCTGGACGGTGGTCGGCTATGTTCTGGACGGCCTTGTGGTGCTTACGTTAGCGGCGGTCGCCGGCATGCTTGCAAGCGAGGCGATCCGGTCCTTCCGGTTTCGCCGGCGGCTCAAGGAAATCGAGCTGGAACCGCTGACTTCTGAGATCAACCATCGGTACGGAAAGATCGGGGCTGCGGTACACGTGGTGGAAAGCGGGGAGCCGCTCGCCTGTACGGTCGGGCTGTGGAAGCCGCAGATCGTTCTTTCCACGGGCCTGATCCGCCTGCTGGACAGCCGGGAGCTGGAGGCGGTCCTGCATCATGAGCACTACCATCAGAAGCACGGGGATCCGTTTAAAACCTTCCTGCTTTCGCTGTTCGCCTCGGTGTTCCGCTACATTCCGCTTCTCCGGTGGCTCGAGCTCCCTTACCGGACGGCCAGGGAAATTTTGGCCGACCGGTACGCGATGGAACGAATGGGTTCTCCCGAAGCTTTAGGCAGTGCTCTCTTGAAGCTGCTCAAGCGGGACAAGCCATCCCGTCTCCCGCTGTCCTATGTGTCCTTCGCCGAAACCTCGGTCAACGACCGGATCCGGCATATTCTCGATCCGGCGAAACAGCTGCCGCTAAACCTTCCCGTTCGCGCGGTGCTCGTATCGGCATCCACGTTTCTGCTGATCGGTTCCGCCCTGTTGTTCATGCTTTAACTGCTTAGCCGTTCGAAGCCGGCCCGCCTTACCCTAAGAAGGGCCGGCTGCCTGACAGCCATTAACACTACATAGTGTAGTGCTCATTCAAGAGGAGGAGATTTTATAATGAACAGAAAAATGGAGATAGGGATTTTGCTATCCCGCATCATACTGGGCCTTGTTTTTGCCGTGCACGGGTATTTGAAATTTCAGGGGGGCCTGGATAAGACGGCCGGGTTCTTCAGCTCGCTCGGTCTTCCCGGCTTTATGGCTTATGGGGTTGCGGTCGTCGAATTGGCAGGAGGCCTCTGCCTGATTCTGGGACTCGGAACCCGCGTGATCGGCGCCCTGTTTGCCGTCATTATGCTGGGAGCCATCTTCAAGGTTAAGCTGGCCAAAGGGTTCTCCGGCTATGAGCTGGAGCTGGCTCTCTTCGGCATGGCCGTTTCGCTCGTGCTGACGGGCAGCCGTTACCTGGCTCTCGACAGTCTTCTTCTTCCGGAGCGCGAAGCCGCCCCCAAAGCGGCGTAACAGCCTCAACCCGTAAGCGAAGGGCCCGTTTGTTATAACGGGTTCTTTTCTTTTTGCCGTTCCTGCCCGCCGGGGGCTTTTTAAAAGAAAGGAAAGCGGGTAAGGATAAGTAAGGAAGATGGCTTGTTCCGGCAAAGGAGTGGCGGTCATAACAAACGATTTTATTATTGTGCTGTTTGCCTCATTGTTGTTGTTCGGGGTTCTGGCGACGAAATTTACCGCACGGTTCAACCTGCCTTCCCTTGTCTTCTACATAGCGGTCGGGATGCTCATCGGGCATTACTTCTTCTACGACAACGCCAGCCTGACCCAGATATTCGGGATCTTTGCGCTTATCGTCATCCTGTTTGACGGCGGATTGCAGACGAAATGGAAGGATATCCGGCCGGTGGCCGGGCCCGCTCTTTCCCTCGCCACGGTAGGGGTTCTCCTGACCGCGGGCATTATCGGCGTGGCGGCGAAATTCCTGCTCGGGGTCGGGTGGCTGGAGGCGCTTCTCTTCGGCTCCATAGTCGGGTCGACGGACGCCGCGGCCGTGTTCGCCGTTCTGGGAAACAAGAATGTCAAAAGAAGCGTCTCTAGCACGCTGGAAGCGGAATCGGGGACCAACGATCCCATGGCGGTGTTTCTAACGGTTTCGCTGATCGAGCTTATTCACGCTCCCGATACGAGCCTTCTCGTTCTGGCGCTGCTTTTTCTGTGGGAGATGGGAGCCGGGCTGTTGCTCGGGCTTTTGTTCGGCAAGCTGGCCGTGTGGGTTATCAACCGCATCAACCTGGAATCGTCAGGCCTCTACCCGATCCTCGCTCTTTCCTTCGCGATTCTCTGCTACGGATGCTCGGCCTTGCTTCATGCAAGCGGCCTGCTGGCCGTTTACGTCGCGGCGGTGGCCATCGGCAATTCCGAGTTTGTTTACCGGCACGCCATTGTCCGCTTTAACGAGGGCTTCGTCTGGCTGATGCAGATTCTCATGTTTACGCTGCTCGGGATGCTGGTGTTTCCCGAACAGCTGAGAGGAATCATCATGGAAGGAGTAGCCTTGTCCCTCATTCTGATGTTCGTCGCCCGTCCCGTCGGGGTCTACATAAGCACCCTCTTCACCCGGTTCACGGGAAAGGAGAAGCTTCTTCTCTCGTGGGCGGGGCTTAGAGGGGCCGTCCCCATCGTGCTCGCTACTTATCCGGTTATGGCGCAGCTTAACATCGGGGTCAAGTTCTTCAATGTCGTCTTCTTCGTCGTCTTTACCTCCGCCCTGATTCAAGGCTCCACCATTTCCTGGCTGGCGGAAAGGCTAGGCCTGTCGAGCGGGAAGAAACCGTCGGCCCCTCACAGCTTAGAGCTGGTCTCCACGGAGGAGACCGATATGGAGATGCGGGAGGTGACCGTGAATGCCGGTTCCGAAGCAGCCGAGCATCCCCTTCACCGGCTGGAGCTTCCTTCCGGCACGGTGATATCGGCGATCGTCCGGAACGGGGAAATGGTCGCTCCGACGGGCAGCTCCGAGCTGATGCCGGGGGACATGGTCTACGTTCTCGGTCCCAAAGAGAACAAGGAACAGGTTAAAGGGATGTTCGGGCATAAAGAGAAGGAGGCGGTGTTGACCGGGGGGCGGGAAGAGCTAGAATGAGGAAGAGGCCTTCCCCCGACGGAAGCGCCTAGACTTCAAGAACCAAGCAAGCGGAAGGATGGGGAACATGTACGAGCATTTGGTGGTTTTCCGGTTTAATGATTTGCTCACGGTAGAGAAGGAGGACGAGCTGCTCGGAATGCTTCTCGGTCTAAAAGGCGAGATTCCCGGAATCGCGGAACTGACGGCGGGGCGAAATGTGACCGAGGAGACCGATAATCGTCGCGGTTATGCCATCGGGCTTCGGGTTACGTTCGAAAGCAAGGTGGCGCTGCAGGCGTACGGGCCCCACCCGGCTCACCAGCGTTTCGTCCGGGCGCTGGACGGCCTGCTCGATAATGTCGTCGTGGTGGACTACCCGATCGCTTAGGGCAGGGGCACAAGCAATTGGCGGGCAGAAAGCATGATGACCTGTTTCAAGAAAAATCGTTACAATTAGGAAGAAACCCGGTTCAGCTAAACAGCTGGACCGGGTTTCTTGCGGTTGTGCCCGACAATCGGAAAATAACGGCTTAAGAGCCTATCCGACCAAGCGGCCGGTTCAACCGTCAACCGCCCTTGCGGACGGCGGCGGAGCCGGATTCCGCTTCCCACTGTTCGCGGATCAGATCGGCCGTCAGCTGCCCGGAGAGGGTCACCATCGGAACCCCTCCGCCCGGATGGGTGGAGCCGCCGACGAAGTACAGGTTGTCGAGCAGCTCGCTCTTGCTCGGCACCTTGAAGCCGCCGTTCAGCTTGCGGTCCGTGACCACGCCATAAATGGAGCCGCCGTTAGCCCCATACAGCTCCCGGAGGTCGTCGGGAGTGAAGACGTATTCGAACTCAATTCGGCTGCGCAGGCCGGCCAGTCCGTTGCGCTCCAGCTTGTCCAGCACCAGCTCGCGGTACCGTTCTCGGTGGCCTTCCCACGTCTCCCCATCCTTCAGGGGAGGAACATGAGTCAGGACGAACAGATTGTCCTTGCCCTCGGGAGCCTGGGTAGGGTCCGACTTCGAAGAAACCCCGACGTACACCGTCGGATCCTCCGTCGGGATGCCTTTGTCGAACATGTCTCCGAATTCTCTTTCCGGGCTGTGGGAGAAGAAAAAGTTATGATGGGCCAGCTGGTCGTACTTGCCGTCCAGGCCGAGCAGCAGGACGAGCCCCGATACCGCAGGGGCGTATTTGCTCAGCTTGTCCGCCGCCTCAGCCGCTCCCTGCTGCTGCTTAAGAATAGACTTGTGCGCAGGGATCGCCTCGAGGTTGCACACAACGAGATCCGCTTCCACGGTCTCCCCCGACGCAAGCCGGACGCCGGTCGCCCGCCTCCCGTCCGCAAGGACCTGTTCAACGGGAGAGGAGGTCTTCACGGTCACGCCAAGCTCCCCGAGAAGCTTCAGCATGGCTTCCGCAATGCGGTACATGCCGCCTTCCACGTAGTAAATGCCTAGGCCGAGCTGCACGTAGGCCAGCTGGGACAGAATGGCCGGAGCGGCGTAAGGGGAGGAGCCGATATACATGATGAAGAAGTCGAAAAGCTGCCGCAGGTGGGGGTCCTTGATGTATTTGGCCGTGCTCTGGTGCATCGATTTCAGCGGATCCATCGAGATAAGCTCCGGCATCGTATGGCGGCTTCTCAAATCGGTCAGGCCGGACAAGCTGCGCCGGTAGAACCCTTTCATCGTCAGATCATACATCTTCTGGGCGTACTGCAAATAGGAAAGGAAGCCGGAAGCATCAGCGGGCGAAACCCGTTTGATCTCCTCCAGCATGGAAGGGAAATCCCCCACCAGATCAAGCTTAACCCCATCCTCGAAAAACGTTCTCCATTGAGGCTCGACCCGGACGACGGTCAGGTAGTCCTCGAGCCTTCTTCCGGCGCTTTCGAACAGCTGCTCCAGCACCCACGGCATCGTCAGAATCGAAGGCCCCGTGTCAAACGTAAATCCCTTTCCGGACCGGACGTTAAGCTTTCCTCCCGCTCTTTCGTTCTTCTCCAGCACCGTTACCCGGTGGCCATCCGCTGCTAACCGGATGGCGGCGGACAAGCCGCCCAGACCTCCTCCAACCACAACTGCCTCATAGCCCATCACTGACTCTCCTTTCCGTAGATGACAAATGATCCTCTTCATTGTATAATCACTGTACATATTGTGTCAAATGTTTGAATAATGATTGTCGAGGCTTTGCCAAAGGAGGCTGCCGCATGACCTTCCCCGCTTTTTATCAACCTGAACAGCCGGAAAGTAACCCTGCCGGGCCGGATCATCCGGAAAAAGCGCCGTACGTGCGGATGATGGAAGCGGCCCGAAACGCCCAGCCGGACTGGAGGAGGCTGTCCTTCCCGGAACGGGCGGCCTACGTGCGCCGGCTCCGCAAGCTCCTCATCCGTGATAAGGAGGAGTGGATCGGCCTGCTGGGCGAGGAGGGGGCCAAGACTCCGATGGACGCCCTCTTCACCGATCTGGTTACGGCGGCTCAAGGGTTGAAGCATTACGAGAAGAAAGCCGCCCGGATGCTGCGGCCCCGCCGTTACCGCAGGCTTGGCTTTCTGTCCGAGCGGGCCCGGGTGCTCCAGGAGCCGGTCGGCACCGTGCTCCTGGTGGCGCCGTGGAATTTCCCGCTTCAGCTGGCGCTTGTCCCGGCCGCGGCCGCCTTAATGGCGGGCTGCACGGTTCTGCTGAAGCCGTCGGAACGGCTTCCCCGGCTGAACGCCAAGCTCCGGGAACTGCTGGCTGAGACAGGATTCCCAGCCGGGGTCGTTCAGCTTGCAGAGGGCGCGAGGGAGGCCGTGGAAGGACTGATCGACGCCGGCCCGGACAAGGTGCTCTTCACCGGAGGGACCGAGGCGGGAAGAAGCGTCTATCGGCGGGCGGCGGGCCGGCTGATCCCCTGCGAGCTGGAGCTCGGCGGCAAGGACGCCATGATCGTCTGCGGGGATGCCCATGTGAAGCGGGCGGCACAGGCCGCGGTATGGGGAGCTTTCCTGCACGCGGGCCAAGCTTGCCTGAGCGTCGAACGGGTGCTCGTCCACGAGAGCGTCTTCGCCGAATTCACGGAGGAAGCCGTCCGGCTGACGAATTCGCTCCGTTATGGAGACCGGGGGTGGCGGGACGTCGGCCCCTTGGCCACCCGGGACGGTTGGGAGAAGGCGATGGCCCAGCTGGACGAAGCCGTCCGCCTCGGGGCGGTGGTTCAGACGAAAGGCTGGGAGGAAGGAGTCGATTCGCCCTTGTTCCCGCCGACGGTCCTGACAGGCGTGACTCCCGGAATGAAGATCATGCAGGAGGAGACGTTTGCTCCCGTGCTTCCGGTTATGACCTTCCGGGAGGAGAGGGAGGCGGTGCGTCTTGCCAATGCCGTCCCCTACGGCCTCTCGGCCAGCGTCTTCACGAAGGACCGGAAGAGGGCCCTCCGGCTGGCCCGGGAGCTGGAGACGGGAAGCTGCAGCATCAACAACGTCATTGTGCCGGTCAGCGACGTCCGGCTTCCCTTCGGGGGGATGAAAGGAAGCGGATTCGGTCGCATCCGCGGGCGGGAAGGGCTGCTTGCCTTCTGCCGGACGAAAACGATTACCCGGGAGCGCGGCTTGGCCAAGAGTGCCGTCAATTGGTTTCCTTACCGGGAAACCGCATTCCCCTATATGAAAGCCTGGTTGAGCCGATGGTACGGATAACTCGCCGAAAGGAGGGCGTCTAATGGAGTGGTCATGGGGAGTGGCAGCAGCCGGCTGGCTGTGCGGCTGGGTTCTTCTTGCCCGGCAGCCGGTGATGGAGGAGGCCCGGTCGGCGGAGGGACCGGCTGGCGAGCGGGAAGGGGCCGCTGCGGCCCGCGTGACGGTTATCATTCCGGCGCGCAATGAAGAAGGCAGGATCGGGGAGCTGCTCGCTTCCCTTGCTTCTCAAACCGATCCTCCGTATGAGGTTCTCGTTGCGGATGATGATTCGGAAGACCGGACGGCGGACATTTCCACGGCGGCGGGCGCCCGGGTGATTCGCAGCGGTCCGCTTCCGGACGGATGGCTCGGCAAAAGCTGGGGCTGCTGGAACGGAGCGCGGGCGGCGAAGGGAGACTTGCTTCTCTTCCTGGACGCGGACACGACCCTAGCCTCCGGCGGGCTGGCGAAGCTTACGGCCCGGCACCGGCGGCTCGGCGGAGTGTTGACCGTGCAGCCGTACCACTGCATGAAGAGGCCGGACGAGCGGTTGTCCGCCTTCTTCAATCTGGTGGTGGCGGCTTCGGTTCTCGCCCCGTTCGGCTGCGGTAAGGCAGGGGGCTTCGGCCCGGTTCTCTTCTGCCGCCGGGACGATTATTTCCGCGCAGGCGGCCATTCCTCCGTTATCGGCCGGGTGCTGGAGAATTACGCTCTGGCGGGTGTGTTCCGGCGGATGGGGATCCCGGTCGCCTCTATTCTGGGGGAAGGCGCGGTATCCTTCCGCATGTATCCGGAGGGCTGGAGGGAGCTGACCGCCGGATGGGGCAAGAGCTTCGCCACGGGTGCAGCTTCGGCCCGGCCTGTTGTGCTGGCCGCCGTCGTGCTGTGGCTGTCGGGAGCGGCAACGGCGGCAGCGGCGCTGCCGGCGGCTGCAGGACAACCGGCCGGCCTTCGGGCAGCGGCGCTGGCGGTCTACCTGCTATATGCCATCCAGGTGCAGCCGGCGCTCAAACGGGCCGGTCAATTCGGCTGGGGGACAGCCCTCTTCTATCCCGTTTCCCTTTTTGTCTTCTTCGCCGTGTTTGCCCGCTCCGCCGTCCAGACCTTTCTTGGCGGCCGGGTGAGCTGGAAGGGCCGCTCCGTCAGCACGCGGAGGAAGGGGGCGGGCTCATGAGAGTGCTGGAGCTCCCCGCCCTGGGGACCCTCCTGCTGGATATCGCGGCATGGCTCGCCATCCAGCTGGCAGCGGCCTACGGCTGCTTGAAGGCCCCTGACCGCTGGTTCCGGGAAACGCGGTGGCTCCGGCCCTGGGGGCTGGAGCGCGGCGGCCGCCTGTATGAGCGCGGCCTGGCCATCAAGCGGTGGAAAGGCTGGCTGCCGGACGGAGGTTCCTGGTTCAAAGGAGGGTTCTCCAAGAAGAAGCTTCGCTCGGCCGACAGCGCCTACCTGAGCCGTTTTCTTCTCGAAACGCGGAGGGCCGAGGTGACGCATTGGCTTGCGATGGCGCCGGCTCCTCTTTTTTTTCTATGGAACGACCGGGCTTCGGGGTGGATCCTGATGGGCTATGCGCTCGCCGCCAATCTTCCCTGCATCTGGGTTCAGCGGTACAACCGGATCCGCCTAGGCAGAATCAGCAGCAAAACGGAAAGAGAGGGAAGCAGGTGTATACGATCCGACAAGCATCATCCCTTACCGGCATCACGCCGGTCACGATAAGAGCGTGGGAGCAGCGGTACGGGGTGGTTCAGCCGGTCCGGAGTCCGGCGGGCTACCGGCTTTTTACGAATAAGGACATAGAGGATCTGCTCTGGCTCAAGCGCTGTCTGGAGGAGGAAGGAATCTCCATCTCCCAGGCCGCCCGCCTTCTCCAGCAGCAGCGCAAACAACAACGGCTCGCCGAGCCCCCGGCGGAAGCCGGGAAGGACGAGGCCTTGGACGACCTATCCGAACGTCTCTATTCGGCCCTGCTGGAGTTCCAGACGGAAAGAGCCCGTTCCCTTACCGAGCTCGCTTTTACCATGCTGGGGTTTGAGAAGACGCTGTACCGGCTGCTCGTTCCTCTTCTGATCCGGGTAGGGGACGATTGGGAGGTAGGAAAAGCGACTGTGGCCCAGGAGCATTTCATCACCCAGTTCATTACCCAGAAATGCCTGAGCTTCTTCCCGGTCTTCCCGGTCGATCCGGCCATGCCTTCCGTGCTCGCCCTGTGTCCGTCCGGAGAGCAGCATCAGGTGGGACTGCTTCTGTTCGCACTCTATTTGCGGCAGAAGGGCTGCGAGGTCATCTACCTCGGTCCCGATACGCCGGCGGACGGATTGGAGGCCATGCTCGTGGAGAGAAAGGCGGATTACGTCTGCCTGTCCCTCACCAATCCCCAGTTTCTCCCGGGAGCCCTAAGGCTTGTCAACTCTCTTGTGGACCTTTTTCCCCATCTGAAAATCATTTTGGGCGGCGAGGGATTCGCCGGGGCTCCCGACAGGTACCGGAAGTGGATTCTGCCGGGGGATGCCGAGGGCTGGAACCGATGGGCTGCCGAGGAACTCGGGTAGCCCGTCCGTTCAGGCGAAAGGACCGCCCCCCTCGAAAGGGCTATTCTTCGCAAAAGCCTTTACAACTTTGTATAATGTGTGTAGACTTATTTGTATAATGTTTGTTGAACTTAGGGATGCAGGAAGGTCCGGACTTACCGGAATACGATCTCAAGGAGGGAACGAGAATGACCGAACAGCGCGCAGCTGTCGTCGGTGCGGGGCCCGGAGGCTTGGCGGCAGGGATGCTTCTTGCCTCCCAAGGCTACGAAGTGACCGTCTATGAGAAGCAGCCCTTTGTGGGAGGCCGCACCTCCCGCGTTCAGCTGGGGGACTACCGGTTCGACTGCGGCCCCACTTTTCTGATGATGCCTTACCTGCTGGAGGAACTGTTTGCCTCCGCCGGCCGTTCGGTTCACGATTATGTCAAGCTGGTGGAGCTCGACACCCTGTACCGGCTTCGCTTTGGGGAAATGGATTTCGAGCCGGTTCGGGAGCCGGACCGGATGGTAGAACGGATCGAAGCGCTGTTCCCGGGGAACGGGAAAGGCTATCTCCGCTTCATGAAAGAAGAGGAGGAAAAGTTCAGGCGGGTGGGTCCCCTGCTTCAGCGGCCTTTTGCCCGGCTGACGGATTATTTGACCTCTCCCGTGTTTGCCGCACTTTCCCGTCTGCACGCCCTGGATACGGTGCATGGAAGGCTGTCGCGCTATTTTACGGACGAGAGGCTGAAGCTGGCCTTCACCTTCCAGGCCAAATATTTGGGGATGTCCCCTTGGGCCTGCCCGGGAACGTTTACCATCCTCTCCTATCTAGAGCACGCCTACGGTCTTTATCATCCGATCGGGGGGGTTAACCGGATCTGCGAGGCGATGGCCGAAGTCATTAAGGAATATGGGGGCCGTGTCCTGACTTCGTCACCCGTCGAACGGGTGCTGCTGGAGAAGGGCAGAGCCGTCGGCCTGCGGCTTGCCGGGGGAGAAGAGGTTCAGGCTTCCCACGTGATCCTGAATGCCGATTTCGGTACGGCCATGACGTCGCTTTTTGAGCCCGGGCAACTGAAACGATACACCCCCCGGAAGCTTGAGGCCAAAAAATACTCCTGCTCCACCTACATGCTCTACCTGGGCGTAAACCGGCGAGTCGAGCTTCCCCATCACACCATTATGTTCGCGGAGGACTACCGGGCTAACGTCCGGGACATTACGGAAACGCTGGTCCTCTCGGAGGACGCCTCCGTGTACGTCTGCAACCCGGGGGTTACCGATCCGACGCTGGCACCGGAAGGCAAGTCCGCTCTTTACGTGCTCATGCCCGTTCCGAATCTGTCCGGAGGCATCGATTGGGAGAAGGAGAAGACGCTTGTGAGGGACGCCATCATCCGCCGCCTGGAAAGGGAGCCGGAGCTCGCCGGCTTGTCCGCCTGTATCGAGGAGGAGAGGATCACGACCCCGCTCGATTGGCAGGACGATTACGGGGTCTACCGGGGCGCCACCTTCAATCTGGCGCATTCGCTAGACCAGATGATGCACCTTCGTCCGCACAACCGGTTTCAGGAGGCGGCCAACTGCTGGCTGGTCGGCGGGGGAACCCACCCGGGAAGCGGGCTGCCGACGATTATCGAATCGGCTCGGATCAGCACCCGGCTGCTTATGGAGCAGGATGCCCGAGCGGGAGTCTCCCCGTTCGCTCCGAAGAGCAACGTCCGTCAGGTCCCGGCGAAGGAGGCTGTGTTATGGAAGTAGGGATCATTGGGGGCGGGGTAGGCGGCATGCTGACGGCTCTCCTGCTTGCCCGCCGCGGGGCCCGGGTTACGCTCTATGAAGGAGCCGGTCAGCTTGGCGGCCGGCTGGCGTTCCAGGAAGGAAACGGGTTCCGGATTGACCGCGGTCCTACCATTGTGCTGCTGCCGGAAATGCTTGCCGGGCTTCTGGAGGAAGCCGGGATCGACCGGTCCCGTATGCCGCTGCTCGAGTGCGACCCGCTCTACGATATTCATTATGCGGATGGCCGGGTGTTCACCAAATGGCGGGGAACGGACCGCCAGGCAGCCGAGATCGAGAGGCTGTTTCCCGGAGAAAGCGCAGGGTTCCGCCGGTATATGGAGGACATGGCCCCGGCTTTCTCCGAGGGAAGGGAGGCGGTGCTGGAGCGTCCCTTCCTCCGCCGGTCCGAATTCTTTACGCCGCGCATCCTGCGCCTTCTTCTCCGGCTGAAGGCGTACCGGAGCGTGAAGGGGCTCGCATCCCGTTATTTCCGCAGCGAAGAGCTGCAGGACGCTTTCTCGCTGCAGTCGCTGTACATAGGAGGGGCGCCTTTCCAATCTCCGTCGCTTTACACGCTCCTGCCTTACGCCGAGCATGCCTTCGGGGTGTGGTATTGGAAAGGAGGCTATGCGGCCCTCTCCGCCCTTCTCGCCGATGAGCTGGAGAAGCAGGGCGTCACGGTGCGCTTAACTACACGAATCCGGGAAATCCTCCGCGAAGGGAAACGCTGCACGGGGGTTAAGCTCCACGACGGCCGGACAGCGGAGCATGAGGCGATCGTTTATAACGGTGATTTTCCTCATCTCCCTACGCTTCTTCCCGGCTTCGAGGCTCCTCGCCGCAAGTTCACCCCTTCCGGCGGGAACGTTCTCGTTTATCTCGGGGTCAACAAGCGTTGGCCGCAGGCCAAGGCCCACCAGTTCTTCCTTCCGAAGTCCCTCACGGCCGGCCTGAAGCAAAGCTTCCTGGAACGCCTTCTGCCCGATGATCCGTCCTTCTATGTATTCAATCCGGTGGCGGTGGACAGCGGGGCGGCTGCCGAAACGGACAGCGTGCTATATCTTCTGTCGCCGGTGCCGTCCACAGGCACCGTGAACTGGGAGAAGGAGAAAGAAGCTTATGTCGACCGCCTGCTGACCGAGGCGGAACGGAGGGGCTTTCCCGGGTTAAAAGAGGCGATCCGCTGGATTGACGTCCGGACGCCGGACGACGCCGAACGGGACGGCCTGTTTCAGGGAGGAAGCTTCGGGATTGCCCCCACGCTGCTCCAATCCGGCGCCTTCCGTCCGCAGTTCGTGCCTTATCCCTCGCTCGCCAATCTGTACGCAGTCGGAGCCTCCATTCATCCGGGGGGAGGAGTTCCCATCGTGATGCAGGGGGCCCGCCTGCTGGCCCACCATATGACAAAGGAGATGGCGTTATGGAAATCGGAACCTGCCTGGCAGCCTGCGAAGCCATGATCCGCAAAGGATCGGCAACCTTTTACAACGCTTTTCGTTCCCTCCCGAGTCCCCGCCGGGAAGCGGTGTACGTCATCTATGCCTTCTGCCGGCTGATCGACGACGCGGTGGATGAGCCGGAAAGCTCTCCCTTTACCCTGGAGGAGCTGGAGGGCAAGTTTATCCGGCTGGATACGGCCGAAGGGCACTTCATTTGGCCGTCGCTTCGTTGGCTGTTTGCCAGGTTTCCTTTGACCCCAACCCCTTTCCTCCGGCAAATGGAAGGACAGCGGAGGGATCTCGTTCTGACCCGGTACGACACGATGGAGCAGCTGGAGGAATACTGCTACCTTGTGGCCGGAACGGTCGGGGAGATGCTTCTTCCCGTCCTGCACGGGCATCCGGACGAGCGCATTGTGGAATCGGGCATCTCGCTTGGCAAAGCAATGCAGATCGTCAATATCGTCCGGGACGTAGGCGAGGACCGGGGTCGGGGCAGGAGGTATCTTCCCCTCGACCTGCTTGCGCGTCATGGCTGCCCGCCGGAAGATATCGAGAATGGTGTGGTTACGCCGGCCTTCATCTCCGCGGTTCGCGAGCTCGATGGCTTGGCCCGCCGCTGGTTTGCAGCCGGGCTTCGGGACTTGGAGGCTTATCCGCCGGAGAGCGCTTTCTCGGTTGAGCTTGCGGCACTCTTCTACCAGGCGATCCTGGATGAGGTCGAAGGAAACGGGTATGAGGTGTTTCGCAAGCGGGCCTACGTCGGCAGCCTCCGCAAGCTCGCCATCTACCGGGAGGTGAGCAGCCGCCGGAGCGAAAGGGCGTCCGCCGAAGCAGCGGCGGTGCCCGGATGAGGCGGGAGGCAGGGCCGTGGGGACCGGCCGGCCGGAGCCTGCGGACACAAGAGACTAGGCTCGGCGTTGAAGATACGCGGCGGAGCGCGGTGGCAGCCGTGTCCAGGGCCCCTGGCCCTGCGGCCGGAAGGCCGGAGTCTGGCGGGCAGCGGGGCGGTGGGGAACCGGCCGGCAAAGCGTCCTTTCCCCCGGGCTTTACGAAAGCGGGGCTTGCGGCAAGGGTGATCCGGCCGGTTTTCTGGTTCTGGTATGCGGCCGGGCTGCTCCTGATGCTTTTCTACAAGGTGCCGGAGGCGCTTGGCTTCTCGAACGGGCTGTTCCTGCTGTTCTTTGCCTCCTATGCGGTCTTTCTGGAAACGAGAACGGGGAGAGGGATCCCGGGGATCGTCTTCCGCACAACGCTCGTGGCCGCGGTTACCTTCGGCGTGGAAGCCATGGGGGTGGCGACCGGGTTCCCGTTCGGATCGTATGCCTACACGGATGTTCTCGGCATAGCCGCGGGGGGTGTCCCGCTCGCCATAGCCTGCGCCTGGATCGGCGTGATGGTGACGATGCTGCTGCTCGCCGAAGACGGGCCGCGCTGGGTTCGCGCCCTGCAGGTGGGGGGAGGTCTGCTTCTCTTTGATCTGGTGCTCGATCCGGTCGCCTACGCCAGAGGCTTCTGGGTATGGGAAGGGACGGGTGTATATGCGGGCATTCCCTGGACGAATTTTGCCTCGTGGTTCCTGATTGCGGCCCTGCTCTCCTTCGTCTATCCGCGGAGGACCGTACCGGCTCCTGTCCGCCGGGAGGCAGGCCTGCTATATGGCCTGATGCTCGTTATGTTCGCCCTTCTCGGGATAAAGGAAGGGATGCTGCTTCCGGCGGGATTCGCCGCCGTGGGCCTGCTGCTGGTGTATGGGAGGGTCCAGAGGAAGGAGGGGAGCGCCCGATGATCGAAGCCGCCAAAAGCCTCTGGTTCGAGCGTCTGTTTGACCGCTACAACCGGCATTATTTGCTGCCCCGACACTTTCATTCCGTAAGTCTGTCGGGGGATCCGGACACCGGCTCTCGAGGCCCCCTTGTCTATATGGCCAACCACTGCTCCTGGTGGGATGGCCTTCTTGTCCATTATGCCGTTCGCCGGGCCTCGAGGGGGGATCACTACGTCATGATGGAGGAGAAGCAGCTAGAGCGCTATCCCTTCTTCCGCAAAATCGGCGCCTTCTCCATTAACCGAACGAGCCCCCGCTCCATCCGCGACTCTCTCCGGTATGCGGAAACCCGGATTAGGCACGGGGGAAGCATCTGGCTCTTCCCGCAGGGAGAGATCCGGCACCTCGAGGAGAGGCCGCTTGCGTTCCAGGGAGGGATCGGCAGCCTGCTCGAAAGGGTGCCGGAGGCGGCGGCCGTCCCGGTTACCCTGTACTATTCGCTCGCCGGCCATCAGAAGGCGGACGCTTCCCTCCTCTTCGGAACGCCCGTGAAGGAGGATTGGCGCCGGCTCGGCAGAAGGGCGGCAGCGGAGGAGCTGCGCCGCCTGCTCCAAAGCCAGCTCGACGGCCACCGGGAGCTGGCCCTGCGGGCCGTTGCCGCGGAAGACGGGGGCATGCCCTGCGGCTTCCGTCCCCTCATGAAGCCCGGTGTCTCGACCAGCGACGCCTTCGATTCCTTCAAGAAGAGGGTGGGCCTATGACAGCCCTGCTCTGGATAACCGCCGGCCTGCTGGCCGCCCAGCTGCTGTTCGTCTGGTGGAACCTGACGCAGCTTCCGAGCCTTGGAAACGGCCAGTGCTCCTCCGACGGGGAGAGGCCGGACACGGCTGAAGGAGGCTACTCGGCGGGAAAAGGTTCGCCGAGGGATGCTCCCTTCCTGTCGGTGCTGATCCCGGCCCGGAATGAAGAGGGCAATATCGGGGACTGCCTCCGGTCCGTGCTCTCGCAGAGCGGCGTCCCTCTGGAGGTGCTCGTGCTGGACGACGGCTCGACCGACGGCACGGCGGAAGCGGTCCGGGAGGCGGCGAAGGGCGATCCGCGCCTGCGGCTGCTGCATGGGCTGCCGAAGCCGGACGGCTGGGTCGGGAAATGCTTCGCCTGCCACCAGCTTTCGCTCGAGGCGAAGGGAGACTGGTGGCTCTTCCTGGACGCGGACGCCAGGCTGAGACCGGGCGCACTGGAGCGGGCAATGGGGACAGCCGAGGGTCAGGGAAGCGGCCTCATTACCGGCTTCCCCCGCCAGGAGGTCGGCTCCTGGCTGGAAAGGCTGGTGGTGCCGCTCATGATCTTCACGGTGGCGTGCCACCTCCCCGTCCGCTTGGTGCGCACGTCCCCCGATCCCCGCTTCACCGCCGCCCACGGAGCGTTCCTCCTCATCGAAGCGGAGAGCTACCGGGCGGCAGGTGGCCATACCGCCTGCCGGAATGAGCTCGTCGATGACATGAGCCTCGCGCGCGCAGTCAAGCGGGCGGGGCGGCCGGTTCTGCTTGCCGACGTTACCGGTGAGGTCTCCATGCGCATGTACCAGGATGCGCAGGGCGTATGGAACGGCTACAAGAAGAATATTTACGCCGGCGTAGGCCGGAGCCGTCTTCTGTTGGCGGGAATTCTTCTCCTGTACGGAGGGATGTACCTCTTTCCTCCGGCTGCGGCTCTCTTTGCCTGGGCAAGCGGAGGAGACGGGCTTGTTCCCGCCCTGATCGGCTGGGGGCTCGGGACGGCCGTCAAGCTTTCGGTCGACTTGCGGAACGGACAGCCGTTCTGGCTTTCCTTCCTGCTTCCGGCCAGCATCGTCTGCCTGACCGGTATTGCGCTTGCTTCCTGGAAGGCCGGAGCGGGAGGCCAAGGGTACGTATGGAAAGGGAGGCGGTATTCATGAAGAAGGTCATCGTCATCGGCGCCGGACTCGGCGGGCTGTCGTGTGCGATCCGGCTCGCCCACGCGGGGTACCGGGTCACGGTAGTGGAGGCGCAGGAGACGGCTGGCGGCAAGCTCCAGCGGGTCCGGATGGGAGAGTATTCGTTCGACCGGGGCCCGAGCACGATCACCATGCCGCATCTCTTTGAACGGGTGTTCACCTCGGTCGGCCGAAGAATGGAGGATTATTTGACCCTCCGCCGGCTGGAGCCTGCCGCCCGCAATATCTTTCCGGACGGCAGCCGGGTGGACCTGACGGAGGACCGGGAGGCCATGCAGGAGCAGATCGCCCGCTACAGCCCCGAGGATGCGCTACGCTACCCGGCCTTCATGAAGGAGGCGGAGGCTTTGTACCGGGAGGCGGAAAAGCATTTTCTGAGCCGGATGCTTCTGACCTGGAAGGATAAGCTGAGTCCCCGCCTGGCGGCCGGTTTCCTGAGAATCCGGCCGCTCACGACGCTGCAGGAGAGATTAGAGAAACACTTCCGTCATCCCTACACGCTCGGCTTGTTTGGCCGGTACGCGACATACGTAGGGTCGTCCCCCTACCGCGCACCGGCCATCTTCGCGATGCTGGCCCATGTGGAGGCCTCTCTCGGCATCTACGCTGTACAAGGCGGAACGTATGCGATTCCGGAAGCGTTCGTCAGGCTGGCCCGGGAGCTTGGCGTGGACATCCGAACCGGGGGTAAGGTCAAGCTGATTCTTGTCCGCGGTGGAAGGGCAGCCGGCGTGGAGCTGCAGGAGAGGACGGAGCCGCAGGGGGGACCCGGCGAATCGGCGGATGCAGGGTACGGCGCCCGGACGACGCCGCAAGGAGAGCGGCTCGAGGCCGATCTCGTCGTGGCGAACGGGGATGTGCTGACCGTCTGCCGCGAGCTCTTGGACGAAGAGGACCGGCCGGCCATGCCCGACAAGCGGATCGACCGCTACGAGCCCTCCTTGTCCGGCTTTGTTATACTGGCCGGAGTACGGAACCGGTATGAGGAGCTGCTTCATCATACGGTTTTCTTCCCGGAAGACTACGGCTCGGAATTCGGCGAGATTTTTGACAGCCGGACGGCTCCCCAAAGCCCCGCCATCTACTTGTGCCACAGTGGACATAGCGAGCCGGGACTCGCCCCGGAAGGAGGGAGCAATCTTTTTATTCTCGTGAACGCTCCCTATACCTCGAAAGCCTGGGATTGGGAGGAGCACGGGGAACGGTACCGCGATTTCATCCTCCGCCGGCTTGCGGAGTACGGGTTGAAAGGGATCGACCGGCCGGACGTGTCTGCCGTCTACACCCCCGAGCAGCTGAAGCGCGACACCGGTGCCTACCGCGGGGCGATCTATGGCATCTCCTCGAATTCCGCCCGCCAAACGTTCTTCCGGCCCACCAACCGGGCGGCGAATATTCCCGGTCTCTGGTTCACCGGAGGCACCACGCATCCCGGCGGCGGAACGCCCATGGTGACCCTGTCCGGGCAGCTGGTGGCCGAGCGCATTTTGGAGGAAGACAGGGGGCGGGCTGCGGCCTTTCGTCAAGCGCGGTTGTGAAGGCAGGGGAAAACGCGCTATACTAATACCGCTATTAAAGTGGACGGCGGCATAAGTGCGCTTATCCGGTAACGAGGGTCCGCCATCCTAGAGTTAGGGAAGCGCGAGACACAGACTTTCTTGCCAACCAAGGGGACGGATAAGGAGCTAGAACACAACGGGAGGTTACAGCAGTGGGGACGGAGCGACGCAAGAACGAGCACATCGGCATCTGCCTGAACGAGACGGTGGAAGGAACGGGGATTACGACAGGGCTGGAGGAGTACCGGTTTCTTCACAACGCCCTTCCTGAGCTGGACTTCGCCGCGGTTTCCCTCGAAGCGGAGTTCCTCGGTCGGAAGCTAAAAGCCCCGCTGCTCGTCAGCTCCATGACCGGCGGCACGACAGAGGGCGGAGCGATCAACCGGAGGCTTGCCGAGGCAGCCGAGCGGCATGGCTGGGCGATGGGGCTCGGCTCCGTACGGGCGGCGATCGAGAATCCGGCCGCAGCGGAGACGTTCCGGGTGCGTGATGCCGCGCCGTCGATTCCGCTGCTCGCGAACCTTGGCGCGGTTCAGCTGAATTACGGCGTATCGGTGGAGGACTGCCGCCGCGTGATCGAACGGGTGGACGCCGACGGCCTGATTCTCCACCTGAACAGCCTTCAGGAGGTGTTTCAGCCGGAAGGCGACGTCAACTTTGCGGGGCTGCTGCCGAAGATCGAACGGCTGGCCCGGGAGCTCAGCGTGCCGGTCGGCGTGAAGGAGGTCGGCTGGGGCATCGACGGCGGCACCGCCCGGCGGCTGTTCGACGCCGGGGTGAGCTTCGTCGACGTCGCGGGAGCTGGCGGCACTTCGTGGAGCCAGGTGGAGAAGCACCGCTCCCGCGACGACGTCCTCCGGGCGGCGGCCGATGCCTTCGCCGGCTGGGGCACGCCGACGGCCGAATGCCTGCGCCGCGTGTGCGAGGCCGCGCCGGACGGCACCGTCGTCGCGAGCGGCGGGCTCGCCACCGGCGTCGACGCCGCCAAGGCGCTGGCGCTGGGCGCCAGCCTGGCCGGCTTCGGCCGGTCGCTGCTTGCGCCCGCGGTCGACTCCGCCGAACGGCTCGATGCGTTGTTCGCGCGCATCACGCTCGAGCTGCGGGCAGCGATGTTCGGCATCGGCGCCCGGGACGTGACGGCGCTTCGAGCGACAGACCGGCTCGTGCGCATTTAGTGCCTTAGCCGCAAATGAAGTTCTGCTTTCTTATTCATTTTCGTGCGCTTAGAGAGGGTCTTCTCACCAAGAAAGTTACCGGCTAAGGCACTAGTGCCTTAGCCGGTAGTGTCGATCCGCTTCCTAAGGCAGCGGGCGAACGGAAAAGGCCGGACCTCTGACCGGCTCTCCTTGGTGTTTTGGTTTCCTCCTGCTAAGCTGGACTTCGTCTCCTCCTCCATACCGCAACCTTCAGCCCCTTCCCCCGGAAGGGCTTTTTTGCATTTCTTCCGTTTTGGGATTGAAAGGTGTGGTATGTTGGCGGATAATGAAGGGAGTTGACTAGTCCTCCAGCCGCTGCTGCCGGTATTCGGTCGGGGAGAAGCCGGAATGCCCGCGAAAGGCGCGGGAGAAATAATGAAGCTGAAGGCCCACTTCCTCGGCAATCTCCGAAATGCTTTTGTCAGTCGTGACGAGGAGGGTTTTGGCCTTTTCCATCCGCCGTTTGGTGATGTAGAGGATGGGCGGGGAGCCCAGCATCGTTTTGAAGAAGCGGATGAAATAATTCGGATGAAAATGCACGAGCTTGGCCAGCTCCTCGACGGTTACGCTTTCGGCCAGGTGGCTATCGATGTACTGCAGCACCCGGTTGATCTTCTCCATGGAGGAGCCGCCGGTTCGGATGGTGTCGACGGATGTATGCTCGATATAGAGGCAGATGATGTCCAGCAGGACGGCTTTGCTTCGGAGGGCCGAGGTAAACTCCCCGCTTTCGGTCAGGTCCATCAGCCGGCGGAAGCATCCCTCCAGATAAGCCTCGTCCCGGACGTCGATGACGGAAGGCAGAACGAGTAGATCGAACAGGCTCACATCGCCGATCTCGGCCGTAAAATGGCACCAGTATTTCAGGTAGGTGTCGGCAGGCTCCGTTCCGTACGAATAAACGGTACCCGCCGGAATGAGGACCAACTGGCCCGGGACCGGGCAATAGACCTTTCCGCCGATTTCGATTCGTCCCCTGCCTTGCCGGATGAAGTAAAACCGGTTGTAAGGGGATATGTTGTTCGTGTCCTTCCAGCTCTCGGATACTTTGGTATGGGCCACCACCTCCAGATTGACCTGGGTGTTGGACAAGTAGCTGTGAATAAATGCTTGGTTGGATTCCTTCATGGTTCACCTCGGAGTCAGGGGTAGCAGGGCCGCAGAAATGGCCTGTTTCCATTATAAAAGGGTCAAGCCCTCATGAGAACGCAAGAATGAGAGGCGCGGCCGAAAGGAGTAGAAGAGCATGCCGGATTCGGTTCCCCCAATCCCGGACGGCGCTAAGAACGTCATCTGGATCTTCGGCGATCAGCACCGGGCCCAGGCCATGAGCTGCAACGGAGATCCCAACGTCTCCACCCCCCATATGGACATTCTAGCCGCAACCGGTGTTCATTTCACCTCCGCCGTAGCGGGCTTCCCGCTATGCTGCCCTTACAGGGGCTCGCTGCTGACAAGCAAATACCCTCACGAGGCCGTCCCCGGGCACCAGAAGCAGCTGCCGCCGGATATGCCGACCGTCGCCCATGTCTTCAACGATCATGGATATGATACCGCTTATTTCGGCAAATGGCATCTCGACGGCTTCCAGGAGGACAAGGGCAGAGCCGCCATGCACATCGTGCCGCCGGAACGCCGGGGAGGCTTCTCCCGCTGGGTCGGGTACGAGAACAATAACAGTCCCTGGGACTGCTGGGTTCATGGAGGCGAAGGGGAGGAGGCCTTTCATTACCGGCTGCCCGGCTTCGAAACCGACGCCCTGACGGACCTGCTGATCGATTATGTACGGGAAATAGGGGGCGCACGCCGGGAAGGGCGAAGCCAGCCGTTCTTCGCCGTGCTGTCGGTGCAGCCGCCCCATGACCCTTATGCGGGCCCTGAGCCGTTCATGGGGCGCCGCCGTCCCGCGGAGATCCGGCTCCGGCCGAACGTCCCGGCCGTGGAGAGAGTGACCGCGAGAGCCCGAAGAGAGCTGGCGGGCTACTACGCCATGATCGAGAATCTGGACTGGAACCTGGGCCGCCTGCGGGAGGCGCTGGAGAGCGCGGGACTTGCCCGCGATACCCACCTGGTCTTCTTCAGCGATCACGGGGATATGCACGGGTCCCACGGGCAGATCCGCAAAACGACCGCCTACGAAGAAGCGATCCGGGTGCCTTTTATCATGAGCGGGGCCCAGCCTTATTACGATGAATACCGCAACGGCTTCTTTCCCGTGCCTTTGAATCACGTCGATATTGCCCCGACGACCTTGGGGCTGTGCGGAATCGAACCGCCCGCTTGGATGGACGGGACGGATTATTCCCATTACCGGCTCGCGACGCGTCCGAAGAAGGAGGAACCCGATTCCGCCTATTTGCAGTGCGTCGTTCCGACGGGGCACCATAACAGCGTAGACCGGGCTTGGCGCGGAATCGTTACCCGTGACGGATGGAAGTACGTTTGCTTTGAGGAAGTGCCGTGGCTCTTGTTCAACCTCAACGAAGACCCGTTCGAGCAGGTCAACCTGGCCCATAACCCGCTTTACCGGGAGGAACGGCGGAGGCTTGGCCTTAAGCTGCAGGAATGGATCGACCGGACGGCGGATTCCTTCCGCCTGCCGCTGCCCTAGGGCACTCCGGATACAGTAACCATATTGGCGGATAAACCGGTCCATCCGCAGCAGGATCCTAAGAGGCGGGCGACTTTCCATTGCGGCCAAGGCACGGGGAGTCCCCCAATAAGTAACCCCTTTTAAACCCGCTTCGTGCTCCTGGCTCCAGGAAAACGGCGGGTTTTCTTACGGGGATGGGAGAAAAGCTAACGTTAGTAGGCCATAAGTCATGGAATAGGGTAAAGTAGAACGGCAAAATCCAAAAACCGGGTTCCTAATCACCCGGGCTTGGGTTATAATATTTGTAAAAGTTTGTCTAATTTTGGCGATTTCTTAAGCGTAATCCGGGAAGGGGATCCATTTGCTTCGCGATTTTATTATCAATATCAGTCTCCTCATCTCCTGCTTCGTTATTTTGGGCGAAGTCTTCAAAAGCCGGCCCTTGTCCCCGCATTTATCGTGGCCCCTTCGGGCGGGCTGGGCCGTCGGATACGGAATCGTGGGGATTATCCTCATGCAGTTCTCCCTTCATTTGAAGTTCGGCGTTATTGCCGATCTGCGCCATCTGGCCATTGTCATTCCCGCCGTCTACGGAGGCATGGGGGCCGCTCTGGCAGCGGCGGGAATCATGGCGGCCGCCCGCCTGGTCATGTTCGGCGTGACCCCCACTTCAATTTATGCCGCGGCAGGTATCCTTCTGATCGGGCTGATCTGCGGCCTCCTGTTTCGCCTCAGGCTTGGGTTTGCGCTCAAAGCCTTTCTCATGAACGTGTTCAGTCTGGCTGCGATTATTGTGTTGTTCTATCTGCACCTTGAGGAGCGGGAGCTTCTCTGCCTGGTGCTTTCCTACCATATTCCCATTTCGCTCCTTGGCGGGGCCGTCGCCTTCTATGTCACCCACTTTATCCGGTACAGCAATGAAGCCCGCCGGCGTGTGGCGGAGAACGAAGGGAAATTCCGCCAGCTTACCGAGAGGTATGAATCGGTTGTCAACAATGTCCAGGAGATTATCTTCCAGACCGACTGGAAAGGGCGCTGGACCTTTCTTAACCCGGCGTGGGAGCACCTGACCGGCTACCCGGTGAAAGAGAGCCTCGGTACTCCGTTCACCCGGTACCTGCATCCCGACGATCTGGCGGGCAAGGAAGAGCGTTATTCGGCGGTCACTTCGGAATGGAAGGAGTCTCTGCATCTCATCACCCGGTACGAAACACGGGAGAAGGAAACCCGCTGGATGGAGATCAGGGCCAAGGTTCTAAAGGATGAGAACGGCCTCGTGACCGGGACCTCCGGCACCATGAATGACATTACCGTCCGAAAGGAAGCGGAGGATGCCCTTCAGGAGGCGAACCGCAAGCTGCAGGTGCTCTCCTCCATGGACGGTCTGACCAACATTGCGAACCGGCGGTTCTTTAACGAAAGACTGGAGCACGAGTGCCGGGTGGCGGGGGGCAGCGGCCCGGCACCCGCCCTTATTATCTTCGATATTGACTGCTTCAAGGCTTACAACGACAACTATGGGCACCTGGCCGGCGACGATTGCCTGAAGCTCGTCGCATCAACTGCAGAATCCCTTCTGCGGGACCGGGAGGCGGTTGTGGCCCGCTACGGCGGAGAGGAATTCGCCGTCATCCTGACCGGCCCGGATGCCGGAAGGGCGTTGGAATGGGCCGAACGGATTCGCTGCGGAATCGAGCAACTGGCGATCCGCCACGAGCACTCCCAGGCAGCGCCCTGGGTGACGATTAGCGCGGGGGTGGCCGCCACTGTCGGCAATCCATACCCCAATGAATTGATTGATGCCGCCGACCGGGCTCTGTACCGCTCCAAGCATGCGGGACGCAACCGCTGCTCCGCCGCGGAAGCGGTCGTCGGGCGCCGCCAAATTGACAGGCCCCGGAAGGTACCGTCATAATCGAAGGAACAAGGAGGCGGTTGTTCTTGAAGACGAATCCAAACAAGGAAAGCTTGCTGTTTGTCGGAACCTATGCGCAGAAAGAATCGGAAGGCATTTATGTATGCACGTTGGACGGGGATTCCGGTGAAATCCGGACGAAAGGCTCCGTTTCCGGGATCGAGAACCCTTCGTTCCTGACAGTGGACAGCGAGAAGGCTGTCCTGTACGCCGTCAGCGAGGCTTCTTTCTTCGGAGAGATCCCGGGCGGATCGGTGAGCTCCTATTCCTTCTCTCCTGATGACGGCGGCCTCATAGGGCTTCAAAGCGTTCCCGCCCACGGTGAGGCGACCTGCTATGTCAGCTTGGATCCCCCTCGGCGATGGCTCCTCGTTTCCAATTATTCCGGGGGGAGCGTCTCCGTTCACCCGCTGGATGAGAACGGGGCGGCAGGCGAGAGCGCGGACCTCGTCCGGCATGAGGGTTCTTCCGTGAACAAGGACCGCCAGGGGGAGCCTCATCCGCATTCCATCCTGACGAGCCCCTCCGGGGAGTATGCGTTCGTCCCGGACCTCGGAACGGACAAGGTGGAAATCTACAAGCTGGACGGGTCATCCGGGAAGCTCACGCCGCATGGAAGCGCCGCGCTGGCCCCGGGCGCCGGTCCGCGCCATATGGCTTTTCATCCGACGGGCCGATGGGCGTATGTCATCAATGAACTGGATTCCACGATCACGGCTTTCCGGTATGACGCCGGGGAAGGCAGGCTCGAGGAGGTCGGAACGGTCTCCACGCTCCCGGACGGATTCAGGGGAACGAGCTATGCGGCGGATCTCCATGTTCATCCTTCGGGACGCTTTCTGTACGGCTCCAACCGGGGGCATGACAGCATTGCCGTCTTTCGGATAGACGGGGAAACGGGAAGGCCGGAGCCGCTCGGGCATACCCCGACCGGCGGGAAGACGCCGCGCAACTTCGCTTTGTCCCCCGAGGGGCACCTGCTGCTAGCCGCTAATCAGGATTCCGATACGGTCGTCTCCTTCCATTTGGACGGGGAGACGGGGCTTCTTAAGGAGACCGGCTACACGGTCCGTATTCCTAAGCCGGTTTGCCTTGTGTTTCAGTGAGGTAAGCTTCCGGCCATAAGGTTTCTCTTACGCCGCTCAGAGAGTCTGGGCGGTATTTTTGTGTGCTGGTGGCGGAAGGGAAGGGGGGCTGCGGCTTTTTGGCTTTCGGGAAGCTGGCGTCACCCCTCTCTTCGATGCTTGATCAGGGCTCGGAACAGTCCTGACACGGCCGGGCCGGTCGGATGCCTTGAGAACCATTGGGCGATTGCCACATATACTGTAGCAACTACGGGATAAAGGATGTCTGTTTATGCCCTCCATTGTAGGCAACATCAAAATATTGACGGTCGGTCCCAGCTCCATCGTGCATATCGGGGATTCGCTCGTACTGAACCCGGTCAGCTCCTCCAAAACCTATGCCGGTTCAGGATCATTCAATACTGGTGATTTGCCGGTAACCAACAACGGAGTCAACAACACCAACACCTATGACCCCGATGGCGTTGACGGGTCCGTCGGAGGAGGAGTGGTATGAACCTCACCGTTCACCAAAGCATCGTCATCCACACCTTGAAGGTAGACACCATCACCAACTCCTCCGTGCTGCAGATCGGAACGGCGGGAACGGTACGGGCGCTTTCCAATCTTTATAACACCGGGGGGTTCACGGGCCCGGCTCCGGTGCCGGGCCAGCCCCCCAAGCTTCCGCCCATCGTGGTCCCCCTTCCTTCTCCCCGCAAATGGTGACATGAACGGATGGAGCCCAGGCATAAGATGTAGAAGCCGTTATCCGTGCCGCTGGCCAGGCCCGGTCCCGGCTTACCGGCATCAGCCGGCAGGCCGCAGACTAAGACGGCGGGGAGGCGGGCTATGGACTTTTACGGTATGCTTTGTCAAATCAAGGGTCATCTGGAGTGGCAGAGCCGAAAGCTGCTGGAAGTGGAGGCGAGGCTGGTCAAGCTGGAATCCTCCGTGGCTTCCCTGCAGGATAAGCCGCAGACCCGGATCGATAAAATTGATTATCATTTTGACCAGCTGAAGGTGGAACGCTTGGACGGTACCCTGAATATCGGCATCACGCCCGGTAAGGACGGGGCTGATTCGATAGAGGAATTTGCGGTAAACCAAAGGAAGCCGGTACAGGCGGAGGGGCAGCCGGCGGAAGCCGGTGCCCCTTCGGAGGAGCTCGTCCGGGAGGCGGGAAATGTGGTGGAGGGCTACTTGCGCCGGGAGCTTCCCGGGGTCATCCGCGCTTTGGAGGAGTGCCACCGGCTTCCGCTCGGCGAGAGGTACCGGGAATGGATGGTGGAGGACCTGCGCAAGCAGCTTAAGCCCCGGGTAGAGCATTACGCCCGCGGAATCGGGAAAGCGGAAGACGGGGAAGGCGCCTCTCCTGCCGAACGGATAGCCGATCAGGTGAAGCAGGATATCGAGGCGGCGCTGCAAAGCCATTTTGAACGTTTGCTCGAACAGGGAGGAGAACGGAATGAATCTGACGGTTTACAATGACGAGGTGGCGGTGGGGTATATCCGGATCATTGCGGTAGCGAGCTCCTCGGTCTTTCTGCTCGGGGATACGGCGGAGGTTAACCTCTCGTCCTTTGCGGATACTCCCCCCGAATCGGTCCAGATCGGCCCGCTCGTTCCTCTTCCCCCCTCGAGAGAGCTATAAATGAGCCGGCCGGTTTTCCTAGGTTTCCTTAAAGTCCGGACCGTTCTCTTCTCGTCTACGGTGTTCGTAGGGGACAACCGGGCGGTGATTCCGCAGACGCTGGCAATTGCCGTGCTGAGGGAGATACCGGATTTCCTTGGCCGGGAAGGAGACTACCGGGATTACCCGATCTTCGGTCTTCCCGTGCTCCGTCTTGGGGCTGAGGAAACCGATGCGGTTCCCCGGCTTCCCTGCAACCAGTCCGCACCGATTAAAGTGGGGGTCGTTAACATTACGAGTATTTCCACGTCGGGCGTGGTTCAAGTCGGCTCGACCCGCGTGATTGACAGCGAGTACCGGGTCAAGCAGTTCCGCCAGCTTCTCCCCCTGCCGGAGCCGCAGGCGCCGACGACCTCCTGAACCTTGCCGACTTGCCGGCAAGGTTATTCGGCGTATGGGGATGGCGGTTTAACCTTCGGAGGAAGGGATATGGAAATCCTCCTTCGGAAATAGGAGAAAGTCTCACTCAACCATTTCCCTCCATCGGTGTTCTTCCCTACGGCCTGTTTCTTCCCGCCCTCCATTGGGGTAAGAAGAACTAAACATCCAAAGAACGGGAGGGAAGCCGTATGTGGGGAAGCCGTCAATTTACGATGGGGTTTGTCAACGGGCTGTTGTTCAGCCTGTGCGCGTGGATCCTTCTTGGATCGCTTTATCTTCTTCTTCGTTAGCCCGGTTGCGAATGCGCTTACATAGAATCCGCTTAACCCAGCCTCTCGGTTCTTCCCGATGGAAAGAACGGGGGCTTTTGTCGTTTAAAGAATAGACGGCAGGAAAGAAAGGGTGACGGACAAGCCCTTAATTCCTATGGTTTAACTGGGTTTATGTCATAAAGATAAGAAGTTGAAGATATCGCTCGCTGAACTCCCTTTACACCCGTCTATTTTATCGTTTTACCGTTAGTTGGGTAAAATGTTTATTCCAATTTGGAATTAAGTCAGGTATACTTAAGGGACAGTATCTTCTATGGAGTTGAACCGGTGTGAGTCCAAAAAAGGAATATGTAAGGCAGCTGGGGTCTATCTTCTGGTCCTTTTGCAAAATCTCCCCCGTTACCTTTGGCGGAGGCTACGCCATGATCCCGGTTATCGAGCGCGAGGTAGTCCAGAACCGGAAATGGATCACGTCCAAGGAGATGGCGGATGTGTTGTCCGTATCAGGTTCCGCCCCCGGCGGGATCGGAGTTAACGCGGCGGTGTTCGTCGGTTACCGGCTGGGGGGGATTCCGGGAGCCGCTTCCGCGGTAACGGGAATTACGGTGCCGACCTTTGCGATCGTGATTGCCCTGAGCTATATGTATGTAACGCTGAGCGGGATTCCTAAGGTTGCTGCCGCCTTTCAGGGCATCCAATGCGCCATTGTGGCGATGATTGCCCTGGCCGGCTACCGGATGGGCAAGCAGGCGCTGCGGGATAAAACGACCGTCGGGCTTTTTGTCTTGGCGATCGCGCTGCTCCTCTTTTCCAATCTGCATCCTATGTTCTTTATTGCAGGCGGCGCCCTGGCCGGCTGGGGAGCCGCCAGGCTGAAGGCGGCGAAGGGAAAACCGATTGACTTTGAGGAACAGTCATCGGGATACGTCGATGAATACGGCAATCATTATAAATATTCGGATTATTTTATAGGCGACGGCATCTAGAGATATAAGGGGGGAGTGCTATGCTGTGGGACCTGTTCTGGACATTCACCAAGGTGGGGGTAATCTCCTTCGGCGGAGGCTATGCCATGATCCCGGTCATCGAGCATGAGGTGCAGGCTCATCAATGGATGACCTCGCAGCAGTTCAGCCAGGCGGTATCCGCGGCGGGCATGGCTCCCGGGCCGATCGCGACGAACAGCGCCATTTTCGTAGGCTACCAAACGGCGGGGGTGGCGGGAGCCGCCGTTTCGGCGGCGGGCATTATTCTTCCTTCCTTTCTGCTGATCATCCTGGCGGCCGCCTTCTTCCGCAAGGTTTATAAGCACCGGACGACCAAATCGGTCTTCTATGGGCTCCGGCCGGTCGTAACCGGGCTTATTCTCTATGCGGCGGTTCATTTTGCCGTGCTTAACGGTTTGTTGGGAGGGAAGGTCGTGTCGATCCTCTGGTCGGTTGTCATCATGGGGGGCGCTCTTGTCGCCCTCGGCAAATACAAGGTGCATCCGCTTGTCGTGCTCCTCGTCTCGGGTCTGGCGGGCGCCGCGTTCTTTACCGTATAATGGCGTTATCCGATTAAAGCAGGGAATGGTGCACCTTGATGAAGGGAAAGGCTTGGTCATTGAGTGGTAAGGCCAAGGAAATCTATGACTGTATCCGTAAAAAAGGAACCGTCTCCAAGCAGGATCTCGTGGACGTGAGCCGGATTACCGGCAGCACGGTGACCCGCCTGCTCGAGGAGCTTCTTTCCCAGGAGCTCATCCGTGAAGTGGGCCTTGGGGATTCGACCGGCGGGCGGAAGCCGATTCTCTACCGCATCAATCCGCTTTATGCGTATGCCTTCGGGCTGGAGATTTCGCGCATCCACTGCCGTCTCGTGCTGTGCGATCTGCAGATGGACAAGCTCGAGTCCCGCAGCTGGAACATGACGGAAAGCATGACGCCGGAGGTGCTGACCGAGACGGTCGGCCGGGAAGCCGAAGACATGCTGGAGAAGCTCGGGCTGGCCTGGTCCTCCGTCCTCGGGCTCGGGATCGGCTCAGTCGGTCCGGTCGACCGCCAGCGGGGCATTATTCTCGAGCCGCTCTACTTCCCCGCCCCGGGCTGGAGGAATGTGGACATAGGCACGGCACTCTCCCGGCGCCTCGGGATTCCGGTGTGGCTCGACAACGGAGCCAATACGGCCCTGCTGGGGGAATTCTGGGCCGATTCCTTCCAGTCCTACCGCCATATGCTGTACCTTCATGCGGGGGTGGGCATCCGCTCCGCGATGATGTCGAACGGCCATCTGGTGTACGGGGCGGTGGACATGGAAGGGGCCGTCGGCCAAATGATTATCCAGACGGACGGCCTTCCGCACCGGGAGAAGCAGGGCAACTACGGCGCCCTGGAATCCTATGCCTCCCTGTATGCGATGGAGCGCAACATGCGTTCGGCTCTTAAGCAGGGCAGGGAGAGCACCGTCCGGTCCCGGGTGTCCGACCCGGAGGAGGTCAAGTACCCGGACCTGCTGCAAGGGCTGGCGGAGCGGGACCCGCTGACCGTCGAGCTGTTCACCCAGGCCGCCGTTCAATTCGGGATCGGCCTGTCCAATCTGCTCAATATTCTGCACCCGGAGAAGGTCATTCTGGGGGGGCCGCTTATCGCCGGCAACGATCTGTTCTTCCGGGTGGCGACCCAAACGGCCGTCCGCAAAACGTATTACTACCCCGAGTATCAGGTGATGTTCTCCAGAGGCAAGCTCGGGGACGACGCGCTGGCGGCCGGGGCCGCCGTGATGGTGCTGGAGCGTTTGCTGGAGGCATAGAACCGGCCGGGATCGGCGGTCGTCGCTAAGCGGCCGCACCTCAGCCGTCCTATGCTAGTGCCTTATCCGGCAACTTTGATGGCGGGTAAGCCTTCTCCGTATGCTGCGATCATCGGCAGGAAAGCGGAGCAGGACTCACGAATAAACCACAGCAAGAAGCGGCCTTCCTTTTGGGAAAGACCGCTTCTTTTGGCATCTAGTCTTCTTGCTCCTCATCCGCCAGGGGCAGCCGGAATTCGTCGACCTGCTGGCCGTCCTCCCAAATCTCCACGAACAGGGCCGAGGAGTTCTCATAATCCTCCGGCTTCATGGCGAGCACCTGGTCTTTATCCGTGCCGACGAATACATTTCGCGTTTCTTCGCCTTCGAGGGATACTACTACATAAATGGGCATACTGATTCCCCCCTCTGTTATTTTCGCTATCGTTATCTTACCCATAAATGACCCGGAGCGGCAACCGGAAGGAACAGAATTTACATCCTTAACGTTAACGTCAGATGTGATATAATAGCGAGTAAAAGAAAGGAGCGAGAACCGTGACTGCCACTTACACCGTCGAGGAAGTTTGCCAGCGTCTCGGGATAACCGAGAGCCAGCTTCATGAATATGAGGAAATGCACTTGATCCGGGATGTGCCCCTTCTCTCCGGTGACCAGCGGTTTTATGATGAGGAGACGGTAAACCGAATCGAGCATGCCATCAAAATGAAAGAGCTGCTCGGAAGCTCCCTTCCGGAAATTTTGAGCGTACTGGAGGCCGAGGAGGACCTGGAAAGACTGAAGGCTTCCTACCGGGAAAAGGCGACCGAGGAGGAGCGGAGAAGCGTCATCGCGGACGTAACCACGCTGCTTCAAAGCCAGGTTCACCGGATTGACGACCGGATCGACAAGCTGATCAAGCTAAGGGAGAACTTCGACCGCAAGCTTATGCGGATACGGGAGATGAATCTGCCTTCTGACCAGCCGCATTCTTCCGAAACAGCAGACGGGCAGGCGGAACAACGCTGACCATCACCGTAAAAGTTTCCCTTGACAAAAAAACTTTCGCCAGTACAATCTGAAATAGAATCCTTTTTACGGGGCTCGCATATAATTCCTTTCAAGAGCTTCTTTTTTTTGGATTAAAAGTTTCCCTCGAACAACTTTTATAGGATAAGGCAAATGAGTTAGATAAGACAAACTTTACGTGAGATAGGAGGCCTGAACGGCATGAACACCAAAGCCATTTCGTCGGAAACAGGGCCAGGCTGGAAAAGACAAAGGACCCAAGGAAGTCTGCCTGAGGTGCACCGGTCGCTGGCCGTTCCCCTTAAGGGATCGTGGCTCAAAAAATTTCTCGCTTTCTTCGGTCCCGGTTACCTCGTGGCGGTAGGCTACATGGATCCCGGAAACTGGGCCACGGATATAGCGGGCGGCTCGAAGTTCGGCTACACGCTGCTGTCCGTCATCCTCGTTTCGAACCTGATGGCCATCCTGCTTCAGGCTCTCTCCGGCAAGCTCGGCATTGTAACGGGACGGGACTTGGCCCAGGCGTGCCGCGACCATTACCGCAAGCCGGTGGCGATTGTCCTGTGGGTTCTGTGCGAGCTGGCCATTGCCGCGTGCGACCTGGCGGAGGTTATCGGCTCGGCGATCGCCCTGCAGCTCTTGTTCGGATTGCCCCTGCTGTGGGGGGTCATTATTACCGCGCTGGACGTCATTGTGATTCTGCTGCTGCAGAACAAGGGCTTCCGTTTTATCGAGTCGCTTGTCATCGTCCTCATGCTTACGATCGGAGGCTGCTTTGCGGTCGAGCTGTTCCTTTCCAAACCGGACACCACCGGCATTCTGACTGGATTCGTCCCAAGCTCCGAGATCGTAACGAATCCCGCCATGCTGTACATTGCCATCGGGATTCTCGGGGCAACGGTTATGCCGCATAATCTGTATCTGCATTCCTCCATCGTCCAGACCCGGCGTTTCGACCTGTCGAAGGAAGGGAAGAAATCGGCTATCCGGTATGCGACGGCGGATTCGACCATTGCCTTGTTCTTTGCCCTATTCATCAATGCTTCCATTCTGATTCTTTCGGCCGCGACCTTCCACAAAGCCGGCTTAACGGAGGTGGCGGAGATCCAGGATGCTTATCACATGCTCACTCCGCTCTTAGGCACGACGGTGGGCAGCATCCTGTTCGCCGTGGCGCTGCTCGCCTCCGGACAGAACTCCACCTTAACGGGGACGCTCGCCGGCCAGATCGTGATGGAGGGCTTCCTGAACATCCGGCTAACCCCGTGGCTCCGCCGGCTGATCACCCGTCTCATAGCCGTCATTCCGGCCGTCATCGTGACGGCGGTCGCGGGCGAGAAGGGAACGGTCGATCTGCTGATCCTGAGCCAGGTCATTCTTTCGCTGCAGCTGTCCTTTGCCGTTGTGCCCCTGGTGCAGTTTACCTCGGACCGCCGCAAGATGGGCGAGTTCGTTAACCCCTTGTGGGTTAAGATTCTAGCCTGGACGGTCACCGCCGTCATCATCCTGCTGAATGCTTACCTGCTTTATCAAACGTTCTTTGGTTGAGGCCTGACCGGTTCGGCTTAAGGGAACCGATAGAAAACCGTTCTTTCCCGCGTCTCGCGGAGGAGGAGCGGTTTTTTGACGGGGAGAGAGAACGTTTCGGCTGTCGGGAGATAGTGCCTCGTTAGGTCCTCTTCCCGGGGGAACAGTGGGGGGGCGGATGGTTGCATTTTCGGACGGGTACCTTCACAATGAATCTTATATACCATATGGGAGTTGATCCAACGTGTACGGAGCGCCTTATTCCGCCAATGCTAAGAAGATGATGCTGCTCGGCTCGGGAGAGCTGGGCAAGGAAGTGATTATCGAAGCTCAAAGGCTCGGGGTGGAGACCGTGGCGGTCGACCGATATGAGAATGCCCCGGCCATGCAGGTGGCCCACCGGTCCTACTGCATTAACATGCTGGACCGTGCCGAGCTTCGCCGGGTGATCGAGGCCGAGCGGCCCGATTACATCGTCCCGGAGATCGAGGCGATCGCCACCGACGAGCTCGTGGAGCTGGAGAAGGAAGGCTACCGGGTTATCCCGACGGCCAATGCCTCCCGGTTGACGATGGACCGCGAGGGAATCCGCCGTCTCGCCTCCGAAACGCTCGGCCTTCCGACCGCGGCCTATGCGTTCGCCGACAGCCTGGACGAGCTCCGGGAGGCGGTTGCCCGCATCGGCACGCCATGCGTCATCAAGCCGATCATGAGCTCCTCCGGCAAAGGCCAGAGCGTCTGCCGGACTCCGGAGGATGCCGGCACGTGCTGGGAGTATGCCATGGAGGGGGGACGGGCGAAGAACACCCGGGTGATCGTCGAGGAGTTCATCTCGTTTGAATCCGAAATTACGCTCCTGACCGTCCGCTCGGTCTCCGGAACCACCTTCTGCCAACCGATCGGCCACGTCCAGAAGGACGGAGATTACATAGAATCGTGGCAGCCTCACGGCATGAGGGAGGAGCAGATCGCCGAAGCCCGCCATATCGCCAAGACGGTGACCGATGCCTTGGGCGGGTATGGGATCTACGGCGTAGAGCTGTTTCTCGGCAAGGAGAAGGTATATTTCAGCGAGGTTTCCCCGCGGCCGCATGATACGGGGCTCGTTACCCTCGTTACGCAGGACTTGTCGGAATTCGCCCTGCACGTCCGTGCCATTCTAGGCTTCCCGATTCCCGGCATCCGCCTTCTGACGCCGGGAGCTACTCACACGCTGAAGGCGTGGGAGGAGAAGGCGGACTACCAAATTTCGGGGATGGAAGAAGCGCTGGCCGTTCCCCATACGCAGCTCCGCCTGTTCGGCAAACCCGAAACGCGCCACGGCCGCCGTATGGCGGTGGCGCTGAGCTCCGCGGATACCGTGGAGGAAGCAAGGAAGCGGGCGGCCGAAGCCGCGGGCCGGCTCTCCATTCACTAAGGAGCAAGAGTTTGAAGGAATGGCTGGACGTCTTACCATTTTCATCAGCAAGCTAGCGGATCAGACACTACCTAGTGCCTATCCGCTTGTTTTGTTGGGTGAAACCTGCGGATGCGTTCCAGAGCAATCCGGCTACTGACGTACCCAGGGGAATGGGGTATAATGGAAGCGGTTAACACGCTAAATGCCTTTAACCGAAGGCAGGAGGAGGAGAACATGGGATCGCTTATTAAAGAAGGAGCAAGGGTGCTCCTGATTGGGGACAGCATTACCGATGCGGGACGCAACCGGGAGAACGGGGACGACCTCGGCAAAGGCTATGCTTTCCTGGTGGCCGCTCTCTACGGGGCCCAACAACCGGGGCAGGGAGTGAAATTCTACAACCGCGGCATCGGCGGAAACCGCGTCAAGGACCTGCAGGAGCGGTGGGACCGGGACTGCCTGGAGCTGAAGCCGGACCTCGTTTCGATCTACATAGGCATCAACGATACGTGGAGAAAATATGACCGCCAGGATCCGACGTCGGCGGAGGCATTTGAGGCCGGCTACCGGGACATCCTGAACCGCACGAAGGAGAACCTGACGGCCGGGCTCGTCCTGATAGAGCCGTTCGTCCTTCCCGTTCCGCAGGACCGCGAATCCTGGCGCGAAGACCTGGATCCCAAGATCCAAGTCGTCCGCAAGCTGGCGAGGGAGTACGGGGCCCGGCTCGTCCCGCTGGACGGGCTGTTCGCCCAAGGCTCTATGCAGGCGGAGCCCGCTTACTGGGCGCCTGACGGGGTTCACCCGTCGCCGGCAGGGCATGCCCTGATCGCCGATGCGTGGCTGCGCACCGTCACCAACTAACCCTGCACGCCTAGGGGTGGCTAGCCCCAAGAGCCCCTATGCTGAACAGCATTAACCAAAAAAAACCTGAAAGCGAGCCTCGCGGCGGCTTTCAGGTTTTTTTGGCGTTCCGTTTTACTCCTCAAACAGCTTGGGGAGATTCTCCTGATAGTTGGGATATACAATCCCCTTCTCGGTAATAATGGCCGTGACGTACTCGTTCGGGGTAACGTCGAAGGCCGGGTTGTACACCTTGACGCCCTGGGGGGCCGTACGCTTGCCGAAGCCGATGGTGATCTCGTCCTCATGCCGTTCTTCAATCGGAATCTCCTCGCCCGTCGGGGTCTGGAGGTCAATGGTGGATAATGGGCAGGCTACATAGAAAGGAATGCCGTGCGCCTTGGCCAGCACGGCTACGCTGTACGTGCCGATTTTGTTCGCCACGTCGCCGTTCGCGGCCACCCGGTCGGTGCCGACGATGATGGCCTGAACCCAGCCCTTCGCCATGACCATTCCGGCCATGTTGTCGCAGATCAGGGTGACGTCCACGCCGGCCTGCTGCAGCTCGAATGCGGTCAGCCGCGCTCCTTGAAGGACGGGGCGGGTCTCATCGGCGAACACCTTGATGTCCCAGCCCTTCTCCTTCGCCAGGTAGAACGGGGCAAGCGCCGTCCCGTACTTCGCGGTGGCGAGGCCGCCCGCATTGCAGTGCGTAAGGACGCCGATGCCGTCATGCAGCAGCGTCAGCGCGTTCTCGCCGATCAGCCGGCACGTTTCTTCGTCCTCGGCCTGAATCTGGCGGGCTTCCTCCAGCAGAGCGCCCTTCAGCTCGTCGGCCGTCATCACGCCTTCGGCCGCCAGCGCCTGGGCCGTTGCCCGCATCCGGTCCAGCGCCCAGAAAAGGTTGACGGCGGTCGGCCGGGACGTTGCCAGGTAGTCGGCGATGCGGCCGACCTCGGCGGACAGCTCCTCCAGCGCTTCCCGTCCGCTTCCGGCCGGCTCGAAGCCGCGGATGCCGAGGTAAACGCCGAAGGCGGCCGAAATGCCGATGGCCGGAGCCCCTCTGACCTTGAGGTGGCGGATGCCCTCCCATACCTCTTCGGCCGTATTCAGTTCGAGGAAGACGATCTCCTCGGGAAGCAGCCTCTGATCCAGCATCTCCAGATGGTCGCTGTTCCAGCGGACGGATTGCAGATGCTCCGCAGCCGCCGTTTCTTGTTGGTTTTCCATGATGAAAGCCTCCTTAGGAATGAAGCTGGACGGCCCGGCGGGCCAAGTCCGTCATTTCCTTGATGTCCGCCGCTTGGCGGTTGTGCTTGATCAATGCCGTCCCGATGTGCAGGGCGGTCCGTTCCGCCACCGCGCGGACGCCGGCATCCTCGATGCGGTTGATATCCGCCACCTGGGCGAGACCGTGAATCCGGCGGACCATTTTCGCTCCCGTAAAGCCGAACGTATCCTGCAGGAGACGGGCAAGGAAGCTGTCTAGGAAGCCGGGCGTGCGGGCCATCCGGTCCACCGTCTTCTCTTCCCACAAGGCGCGGAATTCCTGCTCGAAGCGGGTCCAAACGGCTTCCACGGTTTCGAGCAAATAGTTGCGGAAGCTTTCCAGGTCGGCTTGATCCGACTTCCAGCCGGCTTGTCCGCAGTAGTTAAGGAGCAGGTTCGCGAGCACCGCCCCGATATCGAAGCCCATCGGTCCGTAGTAGGCGAATTCGGGATCGATGACCTTGGTCGATTCCGGAGTCACGAAGATGCTTCCCGTGTGCAGGTCGCCGTGCAGCAGCGCCTGGGCATGGGTAAGGAATTTCTCCCTTAAGAACGCCACCTCAAGCAGAAGCTCCTGATCCGCCCAAAGCTTCTCGACATCGGGACGGATGGGCTCGTGAATATTGTTCGTTTCGGCATCCCGGTACGGATCGTCGAAGATAAGGTCTTCCGTGATTTTGCACAGGTCCGGATTAATGAATCGGCCGAGCCGCTCTTTCTTCTCCTGCTGGTTCATCCCCCAGTCGGAGGTGTAAAAGAGGGTATGGGCCAGAAAATGTCCGATATGTTCCGCGAACAGCGGATACCGGTTTCCTTCCACCAGCCCCCTTCGCATGATCACATGGTCGCTCAAATCTTCCATTACCGTCAACGCTAATTCCGTATCGTAGGTATAGACATGAGGAACAAGGCCGGGGCACAGCGCCTCCTGGACCACCAGAGCCTCGCTTTCAATTCTCGAACGGTCGAGAGACAAGGGCCACGATTCCCCCACGACTTTGGCATAAGGGAGAGCCTGCTTCAGGATGAGGCTGCGTCCGCTTACCGAATCGGTTATATGAAAAACGAGATTTAAATTGCCGTCCCCGATTTCACGGGAGGACAGTTCAGCGTTAGACGGAAACACGTCCGGGAGACGGCGGGCGTAGTCGATGGCTTCCTGTTCGGTTAAAGGATGATAGTGGGACATGGGGACCCTCCTGATGGTTGGATTAAATAATACCCATCATACTATATTTTAAGACTCAATGCCTAGTGTTCCAGTTGGTTTTAGGAGACGAGGGCAAGAGCCTTCTTCATTTATCTTTTACATCGGATAAACACTTGCCGAACAATTCTCCTTTATACTTGGCCAAAAGGATAACAAGGGAGGTGCGGATGCCCCATGAAAGTAACCGGCTTGACGCTCGCAGTCGTGTTGGCAGGCTTTCTGATGGCCATGTCCGGCCGAATGCCGATAGGGGATAAAAGCTTATCGGAGTCCGTCCAAACGGGAGGGACGAATCCGAATCCGCATAACATCGACGTGGAACGCTTCGAGAGAATCCAGGCGCAAACCGGCCACTATTCGAGATTCAAATAAGGGATACAAAAAAACAGAGGCGGGGAGACCCGTCCTCTGTTTTTCCCTATTTCCGCCCCCAAGCGGGGCTGGGCGGAGAGACCTAAGCTTGGCAAGGCCGGTTGGCTTTCGCTTGCGCAGGACTTTCCTTTACACCCACGGCTGGTGGCGGTGCTCCACCAAATCGATCGCTCCCAGAACGAGGTGAGCGGCTCCGAAGCCCATAACCGCCCACGCCGCCGCGGAGTTACGGTTCAACAGAGCGGCTCCTGTGGCGGTAACCGCCGTTCCGAGAATAGCAGGTATCAATCCTTCACGCATGGATCTTCCCTCCTGAGTCAATGGTTTGGACGAGCTTTTATAGAATGGAAGGGACGCCCCCTTTTTATGCGGGAAACCGGTTGTTTTGTTTTGCCATTTGTTTATATAATGGAGTAGTTTTGACGTTAGAGCCGAAAGGAGGATGTCCCTATGAGCACGGAAACCATCGCCTTGAAGGAATGGGCGGCGGCGATTAAGGCGCTGGAGGACGGCACCCAGATTCTCATCATGAGAAAGGGCGGAATCGTCGAGGAGACGAAGGCGTTCACCTTGAAAAGCCGCTCCTTTTATCTATATCCCACCTACGAGCACCAGCAAAAGGTACTCCTGCAGGATAAATACCACCCTTATTTGGAGGAAACACTAAAAGGGTGGACGCCGGACGACCGAACGGTAACCATCACTTCCCGGGCGGAAGTGGAGGAGGACCTGGAGGTGTTCGAGGCGGAGGAGTTGGAGAAGCTGAAAGGCTTTCATATCGGAACGGACCGGTTCGCCGAGGAAAGGCTGAAGTGGAAACGGAAGAACCCCCTTCACCTTCTGCTGCTGCGGGTATACAAGCTGGACGAGCCTCTGGAGATTCCCGTCAAGCCGGAGTATAACGGCTGCAGGTCCTGGATAGGCTTGGACGTGGAGCTGTCGGGAAGGGCGGAGAAACCCGTCCTCGATGAGGAAGCCTTTCGCAAACGGATGGCGGAAATCCGCCGGGCGATAGGCCGTTAGAAGCGCTGGGGCTGACAAACAAGGATAAAGGACGAACCAGAAATAGGCTGTGACCTTTTTCACAGTAAGAGGGGTTTGGACTTTATTGTCGGAGGCAAGTGCGCTATAATAGAAATATGTCATTGAGAATCACTGATAATCATTTAATAATCATTATAAACTGATTGTCGGGATCGGACCAGGAATCAAACCAATACAATCCGGAGGGAATAGGCAAATGAGCAACTCGCTTAAATTCGTCATTGACGGCTTGAAAGCCGAGATCGAAGGAAAAGAAATATTGAAGGGCTTCAACCTCGAGATCAACAACGGGGAAATCCACGCCATCATGGGACCGAACGGTACCGGGAAGAGCACGCTCGCTTCGACCCTGATGGGCCATCCGAAATATGAAGTAACGGCCGGAAGCGTTACGCTGGACGGGGAAGACGTCCTGGATATGGCGGTAGACGAGAGAGCCCGCGCGGGCCTGTTCCTCGCCATGCAGTATCCGAGCGAAATCGCCGGGGTAACCAACTCCGACTTCCTGCGCAGCGCCATCAACGCCCGCCGCGGGGAAGGAAACGAAATCTCGCTTATCAAGTTCATCCGCCAGATGGAAGGCAAGATGAAGGAGCTCGAGATGAACCCTGAGTTCGCTCACCGCTATCTGAACGAGGGCTTCTCGGGCGGAGAGAAGAAGCGTAACGAAATCCTGCAGATGCTGCTGCTTGAACCGCGTCTTGTCATTCTGGACGAAATCGACTCCGGTCTCGACATCGATGCTCTGCGTATTGTAGCTGAGGGTGTCAACGCTATGCGTAACGAAGACCGCAGCTTCCTGATCATCACCCACTACCAGCGCCTGCTCAACTACATCAAGCCGGACTTCGTCCACGTCATGATGCAGGGCCGCATCGTACGCTCCGGCGGACCGGAGCTCGCCGAGCGGCTGGAAAACGAAGGTTACGATTGGATCAAGGAAGAGCTTGGAATCGTTGATGAAACGGTCGGTCAAGAAGCCTAAGATGAGCCTATAACCACTCGGGAGGAATAGAGATGAGCACGCAAACCATTCTTCCAATCGACCGCCAATCCGTAACGGAACGATCCCAAGCCAGCCGCGAGCCCGAATGGATGACCGCTGTCCGCTTGAAAGGTCTGGAATTGGCCGGAACATTGGAACTGCCTAAATTAGAGAAAACAAGAATTGACCGCTGGAATCTGGAGTCCTATGGCACCTACCGTGCTCCGGGCCGGCTTAACGGAACGGAGGAGCTGCCGGAAGCCGTCCGCAGCCTGGCCGGAGACTCGGCGCAGGGCAACCAGCTTATTCAGAAGGATTCGGGGACCGTATGGGCCCGCGTTTCCGAAGAGCTGGCTTCCCAGGGTGTGATCTTCACCGACCTGGAGACCGCTGTCCGGGAACACGGCGATCTGGTACAGAAGTACTTCCTGAAGGCGGTAGCCCAGGACGAGAACAAGCTGACGGCCCTTCATTCGGCCGTATGGAACGGTGGGATCTTCGTCTACGTTCCGAAGAACGTGACCGTGGAGCTGCCCCTGCAGGCCTTGTTCGTATCCGAGGAAGCCAACGCTTCCTTTGCTCCCCACGTACTTCTCGTAGCGGAAGCGAACAGCTCCGTTACCTACGTCGACAACTTCATAACCGCCGGCAACGCCGAAAGCCTTGTGGCGAGCTCGATTGTCGAAGTGTTCGTTAAGCCGGGAGCCAAAGTCCGCTTCGCTTCTGTTCATAACATGAGCGTGAACGTGACGGATCTTTCCTACCGCCGTGCGGTGGTAGAGAACGACGGCAGCATGGAGTGGATCATCGGCGAGATGAACGCGGGCAACGGCATGTCGGATACGACCTCGCTTCTGAAGGGCGATGGCTCTTTCTCCGATATGAAGGTCATCTGCGTCGGGAACGGCGAGCAGAAGCTTAACCTGACGACACGCAACGTTCACTTCGGCAAAATGTCCTCCTCGGACATGATCACCCGTGCGGTAATGCGCGAGAGTGCGACGGCCATTATCAACGGCGTCACGAAGATCGAGAAGGGGGCTACGGGAGCGAACGGGCAGCAGACGGAGAAGGTGCTGATGCTGAGCCCGGGCGCGCGCGGCGACGCGAACCCGATCCTGCTGATCGACGAGGACGACGTTAAAGCGGGTCACGCGGCAAGCGTCGGCCAGGTGAACCCCGATCAGGTGTACTACCTGATGTCCCGGGGAATTTCGAAGGAAGAGGCCGAGCGCCTCATCATCTACGGCTTCCTGGCGCCGGTTGTGTCCGAAATTCCGCTGCCGCAGCTCGAAGAGCAGTTCCAGCGGCTCGTCGAAAGGAAGCTGGGCCAATGAAGGCGAGTGAACTCCGCCGGCATTTCCCGATTCTGGACCAGGAAATAAACGGGCATCCGCTCGTTTACCTGGACAGCGCCGCCACTTCCCAGAAGCCGGTTGCCGTTATCGAAGCGCTCAAGCATTATTACCAGTGGGAGAACGCCAACGTTCACCGGGGGGTTCATACCCTGGGCTCCCGTGCCACCGATGCGTATGAAGGCGCCCGGGAAACGGTAGCGGCTTTCCTTAACGCCCGTTCTACGGAAGAGATCATCTTCACCCGGGGAACGACGACGGCGATTAACCTGGTCGCTCAGAGCTACGCCCAGTCTGTATGCCGGGAAGGCGATGAGATCGTCATCACCCCGCTGGAGCATCACAGCAATCTCATCCCGTGGCAGCAGGTGGCCAAGCGCACCGGCGCCACGTTGAAATACATTCCTCTGCAGCCGGATGGAAGCATCCGCTTGGAGGATGTGGAAGCCACCATAACGGAACGCACGAAGATGGTGGCGGTCGTCTATGTTTCGAATGTTATGGCTGTCGTCAATCCCGTTAAGCAGATTGCCGAAATCGCCCATCGCCATGGAGCCAAGATCTTAGTGGATGGCGCCCAGAGCACCCCGCACCTGAAGGTCGATGTGCAGGAGCTCGACTGCGACTTCTACGCTTTCTCGGGACATAAGATGTGCGGGCCGACCGGAATCGGCGCCCTGTATGGCAAGAAGGAGCTTCTCGAGAACATGGAGCCGATCGAGTTCGGGGGCGAGATGATCGATCATGTCGGCTTGTATGAATCGACTTGGAAGGACCTGCCTTGGCGCTTCGAAGGGGGAACCCCGATTATCGCCGGAGCGGTCGGCCTTGGCGCCGCGATCCGCTTCCTGGAGGAGATCGGGCTGGACGCCATTGACCGCCACGAGAAAGAGCTGACGGCTTACGCCATGGAGCGTATGTCGAAGATCGACGATCTGGTGATCTACGGGCCCAAGGAAGAACGGGCCGGGCTTATCACCTTCAACCTCGGGGACATTCATCCGCATGATGTGGCGACGGTCCTCGATGCGGAAGGCGTCGCGGTACGGGCCGGCCACCACTGCTGCCAGCCGCTTATGAGATGGCTGAATGTCAGTGCGACGGCGAGAGCGAGCTTTTATCTATACAATACGGAAGAAGACGTGGACCGGCTGGTCGCAGCCCTACTAAAAACAAAGGAGTACTTCGGTTATGCAGCTGGATGATTTGTACCGCAGGGTCATCATGGACCACTACAAGAACCCCCGCAACCGAGGGAAGCTGGAAGGCGAAGCCATTACCATCGACCTGAACAACCCGTCCTGCGGCGATAAAATTTCGCTGCAGATGGCAGTGGAAGACGGACGGGTAAAGGACGCCAAGTTTGAAGGGGAAGGCTGCTCGATCAGCTTATCCTCCGCCTCCATGATGACCGACGCCGTCAAAGGCAAGACGATAGAGGAAGCCCTTCAGATGGCCGAGAATTTCTCGGGCTTGATGAAAGGCGAAGAAGCCGAGTTCGACTATGAAGACATCGAAGCCCTGTCGGGAGTCAACAAATTCCCGGCCCGCATCAAGTGCGCCACCCTCGCGTGGAACGCCATGCGTAAGGGGATCGAGAAGTCCGGCAAGTAAATTACGGCCTAGGGAATGAAACACCGGCCGGGGGACCATCCAAGGATCCCCGGCCGCCTCCCGTAAGGTCAAGAGGAGGGAATCCAAATGGCAAAGCAAATGCCTGAATTGGAAGATTATAAATATGGGTTTCGCGACGAGCACAAGGCCATTTTCCAAAGCGGAAAAGGGCTGACGCCCGAAATCGTAACCGAGATTTCCCGCATGAAAGGCGAGCCAGACTGGATGCTCGAGTTCCGTCTGAAGTCGCTGGAGCAGTTCTTCAAGATGCCGATGCCCAAATGGGGCGGCAACATGGACGATCTGGATTTCAACGATATCCAGTACTATGTAAAGCCTTCGGAGAAGCAGGGCAAAACCTGGGAAGAGGTTCCTTCGGAAATCAAGGAAACCTTCGATAAGCTCGGCATTCCGGAAGCGGAGCAGAAGTTCCTAGCAGGGGTATCCGCCCAGTACGAATCCGAGGTTGTTTACCACAGCATGCAGAAGGACCTCGAAGACCAAGGCGTTATCTTCACCGACACGGATACGGCTCTGCGCGAGCATCCGGAGCTGTTCCGCAAGTACTTCGGAACGGTCGTGCCTCCGAGCGATAACAAGTTCGCCGCTCTGAACAGTGCGGTCTGGTCGGGCGGAAGCTTCATCTATGTTCCGAAGGGTGTAAAATGCGAAGTGCCTCTGCAGGCGTACTTCCGCATCAACTCCGAGAACATGGGACAATTCGAGCGCACCCTGATCGTGACGGACGAAGACAGCTTCGTCCACTATGTTGAAGGCTGCACGGCTCCGATCTACAGCACGAACTCGCTGCACAGCGCGGTCGTCGAGATCATCTGCCTGAAGAACTCCCGCGCCCGTTACACGACCATTCAGAACTGGGCGCCTAACATCTACAATCTGGTCACGAAACGGGCGGTTGCCGAAGAGAATGCCACCATGGAATGGGTGGACGGCAACATCGGCTCCAAGCTGACCATGAAATACCCGGCGGTTGTCCTGAAGGGCCGCGGCGCGAAGGGCAGCGTCCTCTCGATCGCCGTAGCCGGCAAAGGCCAGCACCAGGATGCCGGCGCGAAGATGATTCACCTCGCACCGGAAACGACCTCCACGATCGTCTCGAAGTCGATCAGCAAGCACGGCGGAAAGGTCACCTACCGAGGGCTCGCTTCCTTCGGCCGCAATTCCGAGGGTTCCAAAGCAAACATCAAGTGCGATACGCTGATCATGGATAAGGAGTCGACGTCGGATACGATTCCTTACAACGAGATCATGAACGATAACATTACCCTGGAGCACGAAGCGACCGTCTCGAAGGTGTCCGAGGACCAGCTCTTCTACCTGATGAGCCGCGGATTGACGGAAGCCGAAGCGACCCAGATGATTGTCATGGGCTTCATCGAGCCGTTCACGAAGGAGCTGCCGATGGAGTATGCGGTCGAGATGAACCGTCTCATCAAGTTCGAGATGGAAGGCTCCATAGGGTAACTTGTTCCCATTACCGGGGCGGCACAGAGCCGCCCCTTTCTTTATTCCTAAACGTGTCCGTTGGGACCTGCACGCTTGGCGTGTCGGTTGGTTTGCGGGCACGTTTTTTCTTTTGAGCGGCGGGGGGAGGAAGGATATAATGAAGGAAGTTTGAGCATGGGCACTTATTCCCTTGAAGTTAGGAGACGATGAAAATGAAAGCGCCTTTATTTCGCGACCCCCTCTTCGATGGCGCCGCCGATCCGGTGGTCGTCTGGAATCGGGCTAAGCAGGAATGGTGGATGATCTATACGAACCGGAGGGCGACGGCGGAAGGGCCGGGCTTTGCCTGGGTGCACGGAACGGATCTCGGTGTCGCCTCGTCCCGGGACGGAGGCGCCCATTGGGTATACCGCGGCACCCTGACGGGACTGGACATCGAGTGGGGACGCAATACGTTCTGGGCTCCGGAAATCTTGTGGCACGAAGGCATCTATCATATGTATGTCAGCTACATCCAGGGGGTTCCGGAGGAATGGGCCGGGCATAAGCGGGAGCTGCTCCATTACACAAGCCCGGATCTGCTGCAGTGGACCTTCCGCAGCAAGCTGGAGCTGAGCTCGGACCGGGTCATCGATGCCTGCGTTTATCCGCTTCCTTCGGGAGGCTTCCGGATGTGGTACAAGGATGAGGCGAACGGATCTTTCACCTATGCGGCGGATAGCCCGGATTTATACGAATGGAAGGTCACTGGGCCGGTCATCACCGGAAGGCCGCATGAAGGCCCCAATGTGTTCAAGCTGTCCGGCTTCTACTGGATGATTGTGGACGAATGGCGGGGACAGGGCGTTTACCGGTCGGATAACCTTACCGATTGGGAGCGCAGCGGCCTGATCCTGGATAAGCCGGGGATCCGGGACGACGACGGAACGATCGGGCTGCATGCGGATGTGGTGGTGCAGGGGGAGGAGGCGTTTATCTTCTATTTCACCCACCCGGATAGGAGGGGGGCGTTGAATACGGTCAACCAGCCTCAAACCTATTCCACGAGGCGCTCTTCGATCCAAGTGGCGAAGCTTAAGGTAAGGGACGGGGAGCTCCTCTGCAACCGGGATGAAGAATTTACCCTGACCCTCCGACCGGAGTAAGGGCCGGAGCCTCGTTCCACTAAAAAAGCCCCGCCACCGGCGAGGCTGCTAATGTATAGGCGGCATGGTGAGTCTTTACGCGTAGATTTTCTCAATCTGGACCGTAATCTGCTGGCTGAGGTCGATGAATTCGTTCTGAACCCGAATCAACGGGCGGAAGTAATCGGTCGGGTTCGTCATGACGATGTTCCCGGTCATTCCGCTGTCCAGAACGACCTGCTTGCCGATCAGATTGGGCAGCATTTTCTGAATGAAGAGATGAGTCAGGATGGGATCGAGCTCCGAAAAGCTCAGCCGGTGAAGCTCCTTGAGAACATGAAGCAGGTCCCGTTCCTTCTGGTATACCCTGGAGGAAATCATGGCGCTGTAAATATCGGCGATGGCTACGATTTTGGAAATGGGATGAATGGCGTCCCCCCGAAGACCCGACGGGTATCCGCTCCCATCCAGGCGTTCATGGTGCTGAAGCGCGGCAACCGCCGGGAGGGAAGAGTCCAGAGAGCGGATCAAGATTTCATGTCCGTATACAGGATGAAGCTTGATTTCCGCGAACTCCTCCTCGGTCAGTTTGCCGGGCTTGTTCAGAATGGAATCGGGAATCCGGCTCTTGCCGATATCGTGAAGGTACCCCGCTTTGCCGGCCATGGCGGCATCCGCCTCGGACCTTCCGGACCATTTGGCTAGAAAATAGGAAATCATGCCGACCTGCACGCAATGCTGGTAGGTATACTCATCCTTCTGGTTGAGGGTGAGCAGCAGGGAAACGACATCGGTTTGGCAGTTGATGTTACGGGCCAGGGGAGCATAGGCTTCCTCGATGACCGCTTCGTCCACCACGCCTTTCTCCAAAGCCTGGGCGAATAATCCCTTGACGGCTTCATAGGCGGTTTCAAAAAGACGGTTCGTTTCCTCATTCGCGATAGCCGGGACGGAACCGGAGGGTAACGGGCTTCCGGATAAGGTGGCCACATAACCAATGTTATGATGAAGAAGCTTGGCGATCGCGGCCGCATCCAGTACCGTGCCTTTGGACAGAATCAACAACCCGTAATCATTGTATACATCTTTCTCCAGCTCGTCTCCAGCCTGCAGATCCATGACATGAACTCTCAATTGCTTTCACCCTTTTGTGTCGTCTTTAGCTAGCGCCCAATCTAGGCCTTTAAGACCAGCTCAGACGTATAGCTATTTTATCACAAAAGAAAATTATGGCAATACACTTAAATTTTTGTCGAACCGCCATCATACTTACATCCCGATAAAGCGGCTGTACAGGCTTTTGGCGGTGTTAACGTCTTCCGTGCCCTGAACGATGACCCGTCCGTCGGGAAAGAGCACTAATCTCCGGTCTTCGTCCAGATGGAGCTTGAGCAGAAAGGGGGTCCGCTCGACTCTTCCTACCGGCGACCAGCGTTCCTCCCATTCGGTAAGGCTGAGCTGTCGTGGGGAGACCGGAAAGATCTGGACCGAATCCCGTCCGCACATGGATTGAATCGTATCCCCTTCGATCTGCGTTTCCAAGTAATCGTAGCGGTTTTCTCCGCAAGCGGGACAGTCGGGCTTACGGGCCTCGGCCATATCGACCCCCCCCATTTGGTTGTGCCACAGGTCAAAATGGAGCATTTTGCGGTTTACGCGCTGCCGGTCACCCACGAGAATCTTAAGGGCCTCCGCCGCTTGAAAGGAAGCGACGACGTGGATGATCGGGCCGATGACCCCGGCGGTGTCGCAGGTCTCGGCCGTTCCCTGCTCCGGAGCCTGACCGAAGATGCAGCGGAGGCAGGGCGTGTCCCGGGGTAGAATGGCGAGTGCCGTTCCGCGTGAACTGACGGCTCCTCCGTACACCCAGGGAATGTCGTGCTTCAAGCAAACATCATTGATAAGGAAGCGGACGGAGAAGTTATCGCTTCCGTCCAGAACGAGATCGACGTCGGCAAGCAGCTTTTCCGCATTGGACGGGTTAAGATCCGTCACATGGGGTTCGATTTCAACGAGGGAATTGACCCTTCGGAGCCGTTCCGCCGCGGCAACCGCCTTCGGAGCGGAGTTCCACGCATCCTCTTCTTCGTAAAGCATCTGCCTCTGCAAATTGCTCGGCTCCACGAAGTCACGGTCGATGAGCCGCACGAACCCGGCCCCGGCGCGAACCATATGATTGGCGAGAACCGAGCCGAGGGCTCCCATTCCCACAATGGCTACGCGCGAACGGCTTAACTTAAGCTGGCCCTCCCGTCCGATCGGACCGAAGAGCAGCTGCCGGGAATAGCGGGGATCGATCCCCAGGTCTTCGGCTCGCTGACTCATGATCTATCCCTTCCTTCCTCAGGAGCGTCCGCAAGGCCGGCTATCGGGTTCCAGGGTCCCTGCTGGTGGCCCTTCCATTCCGAGCCGTCCTCCCATATTTCTTTCTTCCAGATCGGAACGATCTGCTTGAGGCGCTCGATGGCATAACGGCTTGCTTCGTAGCAGGCTTCCCGGTGAGGGGAGGATACGGCGATGACCACGCTGGCCTCCGCGAGATCCACCGGACCGATGCGGTGGGTAATGGCACAGCGGGTGCCCGGCCAGCGTTCGTCAAGCTCGATTCCGATCCGTTCAAGCATAGATAAGGCCATCGGAACATAGGCATCATATTCGAGGCGGATCGTCCGCTTGCCGTGAGTGAATTCGCGGGTAGTGCCGACGAACGTCAAGGCGGCTCCGTGATGGGGATGAATCACTTTTGCCGTGACGGCTTCTACGGAAATCGGGCTGGAATGCACAACAAAGAGAGGCTCTTCGGTTTCGGCCGAAGGGCCGTCGGATTGACCGCCCGATACCGGTGGAATCAGGGCCAGTTCGTCCTCTTCGGAAAGTGCGGTATCTCCCGGAGCATACGCCTGGTTGCGCGCGACGAAAGACTGCAGGACGGCTTGGGCGGATTCGGGGTAATCCCGTGCAATTAACTGCTTAAGCCCGTCGGCCGTGACCGGCCCATCGGGGATATCGACGGTAAGATTCGGACTGCCGAGCCGCTCGGCTAACCCGGCAAATAGCTGGATCGTCAGTTTCATGGTTAACCTCTCCCGGTATAGAGATAGAATTGCTTTTAAGCATATCATATTCCGCCTGAAAACGCGTTTCAAATGGACGAGTGGAGGCCGTTTCACTATACTAAAGAGCATAGACTGCCAGCAGGGAAGAACGCCTGCCGGCTAAAGGAGTATAGGGCGATGACGATTGTGGTTTCGGAAGAGGAACGCCGGGAATCCAAGACGCTGGAAGAACTGAAGGAAGAGGCCCCGGATCATGTGGAGCTGGCGGAAAGGGTCCCCGGCAAGGAAGGCCGAGGCTTCGATCTTACCGCCTGGTATCAGGCATGGACGAGCCGTTCGGACGGGCAGGAGCTGCCTACCCATCTGGAGGTGGAGGCGGCGGATGAATTCCGTGCGGTCATTCCCTGGCGGGAGCTGGGTTCCGCCGTTCTCGTCTATGAGCAGAACGGGGAGCCGCTTAGAAGGGGAGGCCCTTTGAGGCTCTATGTCCCGGAAGGGAGCAGCGACTGCCTTCATGTGAAAAGCGTCGTGAAGCTTTCCTTTCTTCATACCCAGAAGGAAGCGAAGGACAAGGCCCGGTTCGGCTTTGCCAACCGCGTATCGCCCGAATCCATGCTTAAACGTTAAAAACGAATGTAGGGAAACCACTCGCGTGAACTTTACTCAATCTGGAAAAGACCGGGGGATATTAGAATGAAGCAGGTGCAAAAGCTGGTCATTCTTCACACGAATGACATCCACAGCCACTTCGAAGCCATGCCCCGGATTGCAACGGTTATGCGAAAGCTGAGAAGGGAGCATGCCGGGGCCGGCTTGGTGACGGTGGACGGCGGCGACCATATGGACCGGATGCGGCAGGAGACCGAGGCAAGCCTGGGTAAAGCGAATGTCGCCGTAATGAACGAGGCCGGCTACGATTTGGCGGTGCCGGGCAACAACGAGGGGCTCACCCTTTCCAAGAATGACCTGGAAAAGGCTTATAGCGGAGCGCGGTTCGAAATCATCGGCAGCAATCTGTACGAGAGCGGAACGGGCCGGATTCCCTCTTGGCTTAAGCCGTATTCCATCCTAGACCGCGGAGGGGTCCGGATCGGCTTTATCGGCGTTACGGCTTACTTTCCGGCCTTTTACAATCTTCTCGGATGGGATATTCAGGAGCCGTTCGGATCGATCAGGCATTGGCTGAAGGAAGTACGGGAGCGGGCCGATGTCGTTGTGCTGATCTCTCATCTCGGAATCGCCCATGACCGCCGGATCGCCGAGGAAATAAGCGGAATCGATGTCATCCTCGGAGCCCATACCCATCATCTTCTGGAAGAGCCCTTGAGAATCGGGGGAACGGCCATTTTGGCGGCAGGAAAGTGGGGACAGTATGTCGGCTGCGTCGAGATGGAGTATGACCGGGAGGCCGGCGCCCTTGTCAAGGTGGAGGGACGAGTCTACCCGACGGAGGGAGAAGCGGAGGAGCCGGGGACGGTTCGAACCATCGACGGCTACGAAAGCTCCAGCCGGACGGTTCTGCAGGAGCCGGCCGCTGTGCTGAATCGGCCCCTTCCGATCCACTGGCACGAAGAATCCGAGCTCGGCAACCTGCTCGCAGCCGGACTGAGAAGCTGGGTAGGAGCCGAAATCGGGCTCGTCAATGCGGGACAGCTTCTGGAAGGCCTCCCCAAGGGGACCGTCACGAGAGGAGAGCTTCACCGGATCTGCCCTTCGCCCATTAACCCCTGCTCGGTAAACCTGAAAGGCTCCGATCTGCTGACTGCACTCGAGGAGTCCCTGCTGCCGGAATTCACGGAGAAGCCGATCATGGGCTTTGGCTTCCGGGGGAAGGTTCTCGGGGCCTTATGCGTGGACGGGCTGCAGGTGGATTATGACCCCGATGGAGAGCCCTATCGCAAGATCCGGTCGGTTCTCGTCAACGGAGAGCCGCTTGACCCCGCCCGCCTGTACCGGACAGGCATGATCGACATGTTTACCTTCCGGGTCGGTTACCCGACGCTCGCGGAAGGAACGGAGGTGCGCTACTTCCTCCCGGAATTTCTTCGCGACCTTCTGGCCGGCCTCCTCTTGGACGAAGAGGCGCTGGCCCGTGCCGTTCCCAGGAGATGGCGGCCATCGTCCTCCGGCAAAGAAGCCTGATCCGGTTGCCTCAGGGCTTATCGAACGATAGAATAAACAGGGTGCCTTCCCGTGGGACGACAGCACCCGGGGTTCCCCTATCCCCAATCTTGGGATAGGCACTTGGATTCAGCAAAAGAGGAGGAATAAACCCGTTTATGTATGAATTGTGGAAATCGATTATTATTGGAATTGTGGAAGGGTTGACGGAGTTTCTTCCCGTCTCGTCCACGGGGCATATGATCCTCGTCGGACATGCCATCCAGTTTACCGGCGACAAGGCGGATACCTTCGAGGTCGTCATTCAGCTCGGAGCCATTTTGGCCATCGTCGTGCTGTACTGGCGCCGGTTTCTCGTTCTGTTCGGCTTAGGAGACAGAGGCGTCGCCAGCCCGAGCGGGCAGAGGCTCAACCTGATGCACATCTTCATCGGGATTGTGCCGGCCCTTGGAACGGCGTACGTGCTGCGCGACCAGATCAAGAAGCTGTTTATGCCGGAAACGGTAGTCATCGGTCTCGTGATTGGCGGCCTTTTCATGATTGTGGCGGAGAAATGGTCCCCGCGCATCCGCTCCGAAAAGCTGGACGACTTCACCTACAAACAGGCGTTCTTTGTGGGAGTCGCCCAAATCCTTTCTTTATGGCCTGGCTTCTCCCGCTCCGGCTCGACCATCGCAGCCGGCATGCTGGCGGGGACGAGCCGGGCGGCGGCCGCCGATTTTACTTTCCTGATGGCCGTTCCTATCATGTGCGCCGCCTCCGGGTATGACCTGCTGAAATCGTACAAAAACTTCAGCTCGGATGATTTCGTCTTCTTTGCCGTCGGCTTCGTGGTCTCGTTCCTGGTGGCCCTGGCCGCGGTCGCCACGTTCATCAAGCTAGTCGGGAAGCTGAAGCTTACTTATTTTTCCTATTATCGTTTTGTTCTGGCCATCATCGTGCTCGTGTATATGAAAGTTGTGGGCTTCTAAAAGCCTTGCGCAGCTTTCGACAAACGAAAGCCGCATATAGAAGAAACCGCTCGAATCCGGGCGGTTTTTGTATTGTTAAAAGTTAGAAAATCCATTAAAGTTAGAGAGAACAGATGACAAGCCAAACCGCAACCAAAGGACAGTGAATGCATGCGACTGCTGCCGATCGGCGCCTGTCAGCCGGGGATGAAGCTGGCAAAAAACATTTATGACGAAGACGGCCGGGTTCTTCTCGGCCAAGATGTGGAACTGACGGCGACCATCCTGGCGCGCTTGAACCGGTATGGCATCGGCTTTCTCTATATCCGGGACCCGCTTACGGAGGACGTGCATGTCCAGGACCTGTTAAGCGACGAGACCCGGGTCCGCGCCTCCCAGACGATCCGGACTCAATTCAGCCGGCTGATGGGGGAAACCTTAAAGAGCACCACCGTTTCCCGCCCCGATCTGGGCAGTGTGTTTCGCCGGCTGCTCGATCTGATCATAGACGATCTGAGCCGCAACGAGAATGCCATGTCCATGGTTTGCGACATCCAGCTGGCGGATAACTACTTATACCATCATTCCCTTAACGTATGCACGTACTCGACGATGCTGGGCATGATGAAAGGCTATACCCGCGATGAACTGTCCACCTTAGGGCTTGGGGCCCTTCTTCACGATATCGGCAAAACGAAGATCCGCCGCAGCACCCTCCTCAAGCCGGGAGAGCTGTCGGAGGAGGAATTCGAGGAAATGAAGCGCCACGCGAAGCTTGGCTACGATCTGCTCCGTGTCGAGCCCAACATTCCTCTGCTGGCCGCCCACTGTGCTTTTCAGCATCATGAGAGACTGGACGGAAGCGGATACCCGAGGGGCCTGAAGGGAGCCGAAATTCATGAATATGCGAGGCTTGTCGCTCTAATCGACAGCTACGACGCCATGACGAGCCACCGGATCTACCGGCAGGCCATGCTTCCCCATCAGGCGATGGAAATTTTGTACGGGGGAGCCGGCGGGATTTACGACAAGTCGATGATCGAGCTCTTTCGGGATAAGATCGCCATCTATCCGATCGGCGTGGAAGTGACCTTGAATACGGGGGAATCGGGGGTCGTGGTGGAGCTGAACGCCCACGTTCCCCACCGTCCGGTCATCCGGCTGTTCAAAGACAGCGAGGGCGTTCCCTATGCGGCGCCCCGGGAGTTGGACCTCTCGCAAACCTTGACGGCTCTCATTTCCTCCGTCGGGCACAGCCGAACCGAGCAAACCGTATAGTGATCTCCGGATGTTACCGTCAGCTGCGGAGCCGGAGTGCCTCCTAACCGACCGGGCCGTTTGGGCTCCGGTTTTTCTTTTGTCCCCTTCTTTGTGCCATAATAAGGGCAGAAGCAAAACGTGCAAGCGGGAGGGCGGGAGGACCACATGAGAGAAACGGAAAGCAAGGGTTGGTTCTGGCATTGGGGCATGGCCATGTACCGGTACCGGAAGGTGGTGCTGGTGGGCTGGCTGCTGCTGTTCATAGGGTTAGGGTGGTTTGCCCAGAAAGCGCCGGGGCTGATGAACGACAGCGGGTTCACCCCGAAAGGAAGCGATTCGGACAAGGGGCTCCTGAGCCTTCAGGAGAAGCTCGGGGCCGCTCCTTCTCAACTGACCTTTGTCTATTCGCCTAAGGAAGGGACAGGGGAACAAGAGGAAAGCCAGACGGTTAAGGCGATTCTTGAATCCCTCGAGCCGGTTAAAGCTCTTCCGTATGTGTCCGGCGTTCAGCTGAATCCCGCCGCGCGGAAGGAAGGCGGGCCCCCCGTTCACACGGTATTGGTGAATTTGGAGCTTGGCACGGATGCCTCCCTGGAGAAGTATCCGGACATTCGAGAGAAAACCGTTCCCCCAGCGGGGATGAAGGTGGACGTAACCGGGGGCCCTGCCATTCTCTATGACATGCAGCAGGCCTCCAAAAGCGATATCGCGAAGGCGGAGGTGATCGGGCTGCCCATTGCCCTGATCGTTCTTCTGCTGATTTTTGGAACCGTTCCGGGCGCTCTTCTTCCCATGGTGGTGGGCGTCATGAGCGTGGCCTCTACACTTGGGATCGTCTATTTCATCGCCCGGGAGCAGTCCTTATCGAATTTCCTTCCCAACATGGTCACCATGCTCGGGCTTGCGGTCGGAATCGATTACGCCCTGTTCATGGTGAGCCGGTTCCGGGAGGAGCTGAAGCGGAGGGAATCCGTTGGGGAAGCGGTGGCGATGACGAGCCAGACGGCCGGCCGGTCCATCTTCTTCTCGGGGGCTGCCGTTCTCATCGGCCTCTTCGGCATGCTGTTCATCAACCTGTCGATCTTCCAGTCGTTATGCCTAGGGGGAGTACTCGTCGTCATGACGTCCGTCCTTGCGGCCAATACCCTTCTTCCCGCTTTACTGGGCCTTCTCGGCACGCGGATCAATTCCTGGCGGGTACTGCCGGCCCGTCTGCAGGGAAGGGAGTCTCGTCTATGGGAGACAGTGTCTTATGCGGTGATGAAGCGGCCGCTGCTTCTTGTGCTCGTCATGAGCTGCGCCCTGATCGCCCTGATGCTCCCGCTCGGGGGCCTCAAGCTCGGGGTGCCGAATGCGGAGGTTCTGCCTCCCCGCTATGAATCCCGAAGCGGATCGGATCTGATCAAGCAGGCGTATGACCCGGGCCAAATGAATCCGCTGCAGGTTTATGTCGAGGCCAAGGGGGAAATTTGGAGCGAGGAGACGATCCGCCAGGTTCAAGCCTTCGCTGAGATTATCCGCAGTACCTCCGGGGTGAAGGAGATTCAGAGCTACGCCACCCTGCCGGGAAACCTTCCGGCCGAGCAGACGGCGGCCTTCTACGCCCAGGAAGCGAACCGGCGGGGCGTGGAGGAGAGGCATTTGGCGAAGGACCGTTCCGCGCTCCTTACGGTCATTCCTTCGGTCGATCCGGACGGGAAGGAGGCGGAGCAGCTCGTCAAGGAGCTTCGCAAGCTGGACGCCGGCGGGCTGAAAGCGCTCGTAACCGGGGGGCCGGCCTACCGGGTGGACATGCTTGACCGGATCAACCGGGGCACCCCGTATGTCGTCGGCTTCGTGATGGTGGTGACTTATTTCGTCCTGCTCCTCGCTTTCCGTTCGGTCCTGCTTCCGCTGAAGGCCGTGCTCATGAATGTGCTGAGCCTGGGAGCCAGCCTCGGAATTGTGGTGAGCGTGTTCCAGCACGGCTATGGGGCGGGCTGGCTGAACATCACCTCGACCGGCTACGTCATGGCCACGCTGCCTGTTATTATTTTCTGCGTGGTGTTCGGGATATCCATGGATTACGAGGTATTCCTCATTTCCCGCATCATGGAGGAATACGAGAAGACCGGCGATAACGAGAGAAGCACGGCGGAAGGCCTCAAGAAAACGGGAAGCCTCATTACGAGCGCGGCGTTCATTCTGGTCGTCGTGGTGGGCTCGTTTATTTTTACCGACATTGAAATCATCAAGGCGCTCGGGATCGGCCTGTCCTGTGCCGTCTTTATCGATGCTACGCTCATCCGCGTCATCATGGTGCCCGCCCTTATGAAGCTGCTCGGCCGGGCGAATTGGTGGGCGCCCCGCTGGATCAAGGGAAAGACCCCGGCGGGAGGCGGCTGAAGCAAGGTTTTTATTTTGCGGGAAGATGCGATAAAATAAAGGTCAAACCGATAAGTCAGGTGTGAAGAGTGTGAATAAAGCCGTCATGAGTCCGGTCAACGATCCGTGGGATCCGATCGGCTCCTTGCAGAAATACGGAAAGCATGTGTTAACCAGTGTGGAAATGACCGTCACCAATCTGTGCAACATGAGATGCGAGCACTGCGCGGTAGGGGATTCCCTTGTGATGACGGAAGGGGAGAAGCTGCCGCTTGCGGTTATGCTGAGGCGCCTCGATGAGGTGGAGACCCTTCAGACCATTTCCCTAACCGGGGGGGAACCCTCCTACCGGATGTCGACGATCAAGGACTACATCGTTCCCCTGCTGAAATACGCCCAGGACCGTGGTGTCCGCACGCAAATCAATTCCAATGTAACGCTCGACCTCGGGCGGTACGAGCTGATGGCGCCTTATCTCGACGTCATGCACATTTCCTTCAATTATTTGAACGCGGACGATTTCCACCGCGTGGGTTTCGCCAACTCCGCTCATCCCGTCGGACGGGAGGCGGCCGTCAAGCTGTACGAGCGGATGGTGGAAAACACGGCGGCCTTAAGCCGGGGAGGCCTCTTCGTCTCCGCGGAATCCATGATCAATTTCCGCACGCACGAGAAGATCGGCGCCATTCACCGGCTGATCCGGGACATGGGCTGCCGCCGGCACGAGGTTCATCCGATGTACCCGAGTGCTTTTGCCGCCGGGCTGCCATCGCTTACGCTCGAGCAGATCCGCCAAGCCATTCACCGGCTGCTCGATGCCCGGGACCCTGACCTGTGGATGCTGTTCGGCACGCTGCCCTTCTTCGGCTGCAGCGACAAGGAAGAGGAGCTGGAGCTGATCCGCCGGCTTCGCCGGGAGCCGGGGGTGACGGTACGCAACGACCCTGACGGACGCAACCGGTTGAACGTCAACCTGTTTACGGGGGATGTGTACGTCACCGATTTTGCCGCTATGCCTCCTCTCGGGAACATTAGCCGGGACCGGCTCCCCGATGTTTTCCGTGAGTGGGAGGACCATCCGCTCAACCGCACGGTTAACTGCCATTGTCCCGAAGCGGCCTGCTGCGGGCCGAACCTGCTCGTCGCGGATTCCTATTATGCCGGCATGGATTTCAAGAAGCGGCGCGCCGTGCCGCTCTAGGTATGACGCCTTTGATGGATTCAAGGAGCGGATAACGAGGGTAAAAGGGATAAACGTCACAATACGCCGGTTTCAAAGGAGACTGTCATGGAAACTGAATTCGAGCTTGGCAAAATTACCTGGAATCTGCTTATCGTTCTCCTGCTGGTCGCCCTGAACGGAATCTTCGTCGCGGCGGAATTCGCCTTCGTAAAGATCCGGCAGACCCGTCTCCAGGAGCTCGCTAACGAAGGAAAAAACGTGAAATATGCCATGACTATCACCCGCAGGCTGGATACTTATCTGTCCGCCACCCAATTGGGGATAACACTTGCTTCCCTCGGACTCGGGTGGGTGGGGGAGCCGACCATTTCGGAGCTGGTGATGGATCCGCTGCTGGAGCGGCTTAACGTACATAACGACACGCTCAGCAGCGTGCTTTCTTTCCTCGCTGCGTTTCTGACCATTACCTTCTTTCATATCGTGTTCGGGGAGCAAGCGCCGAAGACGCTGGCGATCCGCAAGGCGGAAGGGACGGCGATGCTGCTGTCCGGCCCCATGATCCTGTTCAACAAGATTTTCCGTCCCCTGATTTGGGTGCTCAATGCCGCCTCGGTAGGAGTGCTTAAGCTGATCGGGATCCAGCCCGGAGGGGAGCATGAGGCCCATACGGAAGAAGAAATCCGGATCCTGATGAACCAGAGCGCCAAAAGCGGGCATATCGACCGCGACGAGCTGGTCCTTTTCGATAACATCTTCGAATTCTCCGACCGGCTTGCCCGGGAGATCATGCTTCCACGGACGGACATCGACTGTCTGTTCACCGACGCTACCATGGAAGAGAACCTTCTGCTCGTCCACAACACGAGACACACCCGTTATCCCGTAGCGGTGGAAGACAAGGATCAGATTATCGGCTTCGTGCACATTACCGATATTCTGACGGGCGGCGAGGAGCCGCCGAAGGAGCTGCGCAAGCTGGTGCGGCCGATTCTCACCGTGCCGGAATCGATGGAGATCAGCCATGTTCTGCGCCTCATGCAGAAGAGAAAATCCCAGCTTGCCATCGTGGTCGATGAATACGGCGGAACGGCGGGGCTTCTGACCGCCGAAGACATCCTGGAAGAAATCGTCGGAGAGATCCAGGATGAGTTCGACAACGAGCGCCCTGAATACGAAGTAAAGGAAAATATCGTCTCGGTGGACGGACGCATGCTCATTGAAGATGTATCGGACCTGCTTGCTCTAGACCTTCATGATGAGGAAGTGGATTCCATCGGCGGCTGGCTGTTCAAGAAGCTGGAAGGGGTTCCCGCCAAAGGCAAGAAGTTCGTCTTCGGGGGCCATACGTTCGAAGTGGCGGAGGCCGAGCGGCTGCGGATTGTCCGGGTGAACATTTACAAGCCGGAGAAGCCGTCGACTCCGTCGGCGGGCGCGGTGCCGACCTCTTGATAGGAAAGGAAAGCCCCGTAAGGCCATAGGAGGGAAAACGTGTCCATCAAATCATTGATCACCATCGTTCTGGGGCTTCTGCTCCTTTACGGTTTCTTCACCTACGGAGCTCCGTTCCTGCTCGCGTTGGTGTTCGCCATCCTGCTGGAGCCGCTCGTTCAGCTGGTCATGAGGTTCAACCGGATTAAGCGTCCGCTTGCCTCCATGCTGATCTGCACGCTTTTTACGCTGGTCCTGATCGGATTCATTTACGGCATCGGGGCCAAAATCGTGTTCGAAACGGCCAGCTTCGTCAAATCCGTCCCTACCCACTGGACCGATCCTGACGGCCTGATCCAGCAGGCGACGGACAGCATCAAATCCATGGTCGCCTCCTTCTCTCCGCAGCTGGCGGACCAGCTCGAAACGGGACTGGGCTCAACGCTTCGTTCCCTCACCGGCATTTTCACCGGGGTGACGGGTTATTTTCTTAATTTTGCGGCCAAGGTCCCCAATCTGCTGATCGCGATGATTGTTTTCCTTCTCGCCTTCTACTTGTATTCGATCAACCTGCCCAAGGTCAAGGAATCCTTCCTGTCTCTATTCGACGAGCAGACCCGCCCGCAGATCGATTCCGTCCTCCTGGTTCTGCGCCGCGCGATTCTCGGCTTCATCATGGCCCAGCTGATCTTAAGCGCCATAACGTTTGTTCTCATGCTGGTGGGCCTGATGCTGCTTAAGACGGGCTACGCCCTGGCTCTTGCCTTTCTCGTGACAATCGTCGACCTTCTTCCCATTCTGGGGACGGGCTCCGTTCTCGTTCCCTGGGCCATCTATGAAATCGTCATGGGGAATACGTTCCTCGGCACCGGCCTTCTCATTATGTTCGCGGTGGTCACCGTCGTCCGGCGGATCGTCGAGCCGAAGGTTCTCGGCAATGCCGTGGGGATCGGTTCTCTCGCCGCTTTGGTCAGCCTTTACGTCGGATTCAAGCTGGTGGGGGTGATCGGCCTTTTTCTCGGCCCGCTGGTCATCATCATCTATACGGCGCTCCGTCAGGTCGGCCTGCTCAAGATCCGGATCAAGCTGGAATGATAACCATGTACTAAAACACCCTACGGGTGTTTTGGGGCAGATATCCACGAACTAAAACACCCCACGGGGTGTTTTTTCTGTTTCAGACCGGACCCAACCTCTAAGGGATACGGCATTTTACAACAAAAAAAGGATTAGGGCTAAACCAACGAGAAGTAAAGAACAAGACAAGCCGGGCCAGGTCATTTCCTTGGATGGGCCAGGCCTCTCCCTTACCGGAACTTGGCCGGATGGGATCAAGGCGGAAAAGAGGCGTTGAGATGGAGCATACGGTTATAAAATCCATGACAGACCGGATAAAAGAGAATCTTCAAACGGTCATGGTAGGCAAGGACGAAGTGATGGACCTTCTGCTGGTGGCGCTTTTGTCCTCCGGGCATGTTCTGCTCGAGGATGTCCCGGGCACCGGCAAGACCATGCTGGCGAAAGCGCTGGCTCGTTCCGTGGGCGGGACCTTTAAACGCATTCAGTTTACACCGGATTTGCTTCCTTCGGACTTAAGCGGTATTAATTTCTTTAACCAGAAACAGAGCGAATTCGAATTTCGGCCGGGTCCGCTTTTTGCCAATGTCGTCATTGCCGATGAGATCAACCGCGCTACCCCGCGGACCCAATCCAGCCTGCTCGAGTGCATGGAGGAAAGGCAGATCAGCATCGACGGGGTAACCCGCGAGCTGGAGAGGCCGTTTCTGGTCATGGCCACCCAGAATCCGATCGACAACCAGGGCACCTTCCCGCTTCCCGAAGCCCAGCTTGACCGGTTCCTGGTTCGCATCCGGATGGGCTATCCAAGCACGGAGGAGGCGCTTGCCATTCTTACCCGGTTCAGCGGAGCGAATCCGATGGACGGGCTGCAGCCGGCGGCGGACCGCGCCGATCTGGCGGAGGCGCAGAAGGAGATTGGGAGGATTCGGGTGGCGGAGGACCTGCTCCGCTACATCGTAGCCATCGTGGAGGCCACCCGGACACATCCCGAGGTGGCACTGGGTGTCAGCCCGCGGGGCAGCCAGGCTCTCCTGAAGGCGTCGCAGGCGTACGCCGTTCTGCGGGGACGGGATTATGTCCTGCCCGACGATGTGAAGGCGGTGGCGAAGCCGGTGCTGGCCCACCGGCTCCTGTGCCGGCAGCAGATCCGCTCCGGCCCGGCGCCGGCGGAAGCCGTAGTGGATTCGGTTCTGAGGGCAACCGCCGTACCGGCGGAGGCTTTGAGCTGACGCTTTCCTTGCGGGATGGGGGAGCTTTATGGATGGAACAGGGGCCATGGATCGGCAGGAGAACCGAAAGGAGGGGACAGGGTGGGCATCGGATGGCTGCTGGTAACGGCTGCCCTGACGGTAGGAGGACAAAGCTTGATCGTGCGCCGCTGGGGCTTGTCCCGCATCCGTTATACAAGGGAATTCAGCGCGGAGACGTGCAGCGAAGGAGAACAAGTGGAGCTCGTGGAGATCATCGCCAATGCGAAGAAGCTCCCCGTCCCTTGGCTTCGGGTAGAGTCGCTTATTTCGGCGGGACTGGAATTCCAGAGCCGTTTTGAAATGGAGGTCAGCTCCGGGGAGTATTACCAGAATCATAAAAGCCTCTTCAGCCTCATGCCTAACACCAAGGTGGTGCGAAGGCATAAGGTTCATGCGGCCAAACGGGGATGCTACCGTCTTCGCTCCGCGGTGATGGAATGCGGGGACTTTCTCGGGATTCGCGCAGGGAACCGTCCCCTCTCGTTCGAAGCGGAGCTTCTCGTCTACCCGAAGCTCTATCCTTTGGACGAGCTTCCGCTTCCGAGCCGAAGCTGGCAGGGAGAACAGCTCGCGAAGCGCTGGATCGTAGACGATCCCTTCGTGACCGCCGGGGTCCGGGAATACCGGTACGGGGACGCCCTCAATTCCGTCAATTGGAAAGCGACGGCCCGGACAGGGGAGCTTCAAGTCTACAAGCGGGATTACACGACCGACCACAAGCTGATGCTCTGTGTCAATGTAGAGGAATCGGACATGATGTGGCAGGGGGTGACGGAGACCCAGCGGATCGAGCTTGGGATCTCAGTGGCGGCTTCCTTGATTGACCGTTTCGGACGGGTTGGGATGGAGGTGGGCTTCGCCTACAATGGAGCGAGTGCGGATACCCCTAAGGAATCCGTCCGGGTGGAGCCGGGAAGCGGAACGCTTCACACCCGGTTTCTGATGGATACCCTGGCCAAGCTGCTCTTGGAGAGAATCCGTCCCTTCGAGCTGTTCCTGGCGGATGAGGCGGATACGGGAATAAGCGGACGGGACTACCTCCTCATTACCCCGTATGTTTCCGATAAGGTAACGGCTGCGGCGGCCAGGCTCCGCCAGAACGGCAATACCGTTGAATTTCTGCTTACGCCGGATGTTACGCCGGGGGGAGCGGAGAAAGGGGAGGATCCTTTATGAAGACAGGATGGAGGCTGGCTGCGGGACAAGCGGCAGCCGAGCTTATGCTGTTCTTTCCCGTTCTTCTCCTTTATTGGAAATATACGCTTGGAGGAGGCTCCCTCTGGCTGTTCCTCGCGGCGGGACTTGCCGCCTATGCCGGCGGTTATGGAGCCGGGCGCAGCGGGAAGCTGAACCGGCGCATCCTGGAGCTCCTCTTCGGTTTGGCCGCGGCAGCGGCCATCGCCGGAGTGTGGAGCGGGGGCGAGGCCTGGAGCTTCGGCTGGCTGTTCCCGTACGCCTTTCTTGCGGTGATGCGGGGGTCCCGTCTCGGCCGGTCATCGGAGGTTCTTCCGGACAGGGTTTACCTGGCGGGGTTGGGGATTTACCTGGTCTTGTCCCCTTTCTTCAGCCGATTCCCGGAGTGGCAGGCGCATCAAGGAGCGGTTAACGTCTTCGGTCTTGCGGCGCTGTTGATCTTCCTCTTCGTGCTTAGCGGGAGGCAGCTCGAGGAGGCGGTCCGCTCCGACGTACGGCGCTCCGCCGCCGGGCGATTGCTGCTGCGGCGCAACCGCGGGTGGACGCTTGCCGTCGCGGGACTCGCCCTGCTGGCCGCCAACCTGGGTGCACTCCGACGGGCCGCCGACGGGCTGCTTCTCCTCATCCGAAGCGGAGTGGCTTGGCTGATCTCGCGGTTTTCGGGCGGGGAAGCTCCGGAAGCCGTCCCGCCGCCTCCACCGCCCCGCCAGCCGGAGTTCCCGTTGGGAGAGCCCGGGGAACCGTCCCGTTTGGCCAAAGCGTTGGAGGTGGTCTTCCTCTACGCCGCTTATGCCGTACTCGCGGCACTGGCCGTTTGGCTCATCGTGGTCGCTTGGCGCAAGCTGGTTCCCCTGATCCTTAAGCTGTGGGAGCGGTACGTCCGGAGCGGCGGCCGGGAAGCCGCCGGGAACGAGGAGCTGGGCTACCGGGACGAGAAGACGCGCCTCACCCGGGAGCCCGCCCGTAAAAGCCCGGAGGCGCTTCCCTTCTGGAAGCGCCGGACTGCAGCAGACCGCGAGGGAAGAGATAACCGGGAACGCGTTCGCCAGCTGTACCGAAGCGCTCTTCAAGCCGCCGCCCGCAAAGGCTATCGGCATGAAAGCCGCTATACCCCGTCGGAAGCGGGCAGAGAGCTGGAGAAGAGGGGAATTTACCGGGTGGAGCCTCTAAAGGAGCTCATTACCCTTTACGAATCCGTCCGTTACGGGGAGCGGCAGCCGGATGACCGGGAATGGGAGCAGGTGAAGGAGAAATGGAAGCAGGCGGGTAAGGGGAGATGACCCTCGGCTCCCGGCCCCAGAAATCATAAGGAGGAAGCAGGCTTGGACAAAGAAAGGATACTGGCCGCGGCGGAAGACCTGGTGAAGGACAAGCTTTCCCGCGATTCCAGCGGCCATGACTGGTGGCACATTCACCGGGTCGTCCGGATGGCCCGAACGATAGCGCGGCAGGAGAAGGCGGACGCCTTCGTATGTGAACTGGCCGCCCTGCTTCACGATTACGCGGACGAGAAGCTGAACCCGGATCCCCGGGCCGCCGAGGAGGAGCTCAGCCGCTGGATGAAGGCGAACGGAGTGGACCCGGATACGGCCGGGCATGTAGAGGAGATTATCTCCACGATGTCCTTCAAAGGCGGAGGGCGTCCTCCCATGCGTACGCTCGAGGGAGCCGTCGTCCAGGATGCAGACCGGCTCGATTCGCTCGGAGCGATCGGGATCGCCCGGACCTTCGTATATTCCGGCTGGAAGGGCCGGCCCATGCACGATCCCGGAGTGAAGCCCAGGGAAACGATGACGGCGGAAGAGTACCGCAGCGGCAACGACACGGCGGTGAATCATTTTTATGAGAAGCTGTTTAAGCTGAAGGACCGGATGAATACGGCGTATGGCCTTGAGCTGGCGGAAGAGCGCCACCGGCTGATGGAGACATTTCTCGAGCAGTTTTACCGGGAATGGGACGGAGAGGAATAACGGCTATCTCGGGTCCTATGCCCAAACAAGAAAAGAAGGAAAAAGCCCGGCGGAAGAGCCGGGCTTTTTCGTCGTTGGCAAGCAGGGACGCCGGATAGGTATACCCCTTTTGCCCGAAATAGTACAGGACCCATCCGGGGGGAATAGGCGGGCGCCCATACCGATGATGGGCGTTTGTCATATGGTAAGGAGAAAAGACTTACAGACCTTGCCAGGAGGAACCGCCATGTATACAAGTAATTTTAAAGCGTACGTCCCGTTCCGCGGGCCGTTCGACCCTTGTCCGCCCATCCCCGTCAAGTTCTATAACACTCCGCCGAATCTTTATCTCGGCTTCCAGCCGATGAATTTGCCGCAGTTCCCCCCGATGCTAGCACTGCGGCACGGCGTTCTATGGCCCTGTCTCATGAGCCCATACCCCGGACAAAAGTGCTAAGGAGGGAAACCGATGGCTATCAAACTGGATGAACAGTATTACCGGCTGCTCGAGGAGCTGCAGGCGCTCGATTTCGTGCTGGTGGAGCTGACCCTCTACCTCGACACCCACCCCCGCGATCCTCAGGCGCTCGCCCAATTCAATCAGTTCAGCCTGAAACGGCACCAGGTGGCCGCCCAATACGAAGCGGCGTACGGTCCCCTTCTGCAGTTCGGGCACAGCCCCACCCGGGAGCCCTGGGATTGGGCCCAGGCGCCATGGCCGTGGCAGGTTTAAGGAACATACATCGGGAGGTTTACCCACATGTGGATTTATGAGAAAAAACTTCAATATCCCGTCCGTGTGAGCAAATGCGATCCCCATATGGCTAAGCTGCTCCTGGAGCAGTACGGGGGAGCCGACGGAGAGCTGGCGGCCGCTTTGCGCTATTTGAACCAGCGGTACACCATTCCGGATAAAGTCATCGGCCTGCTTACGGACATCGGAACGGAGGAGTTCGCCCATCTCGAGATGATTGCGACGATGGTCTACAAGCTGACGAAGGACGCCACCGTGGAGCAGATGAAGGCAGCGGGACTTGGCGATCAGTATTCGCAGCATGACCGGGCGCTCTTCTACTCAAACTCCTCCGGCGTGCCCTGGACCGCCGCCTACATTCAGGCCAAGGGCGATCCGATCGCCGATCTGTATGAAGATATCGCCGCCGAAGAGAAGGCGAGGGCGACATACCAATGGCTCATAGACCTGACGGACGACGTGGATCTTCAGGATGGGCTGAAATTTCTCCGCGAACGGGAAATCATTCACTCCCAGCGCTTCCGGGAGGCCGTTGAAATTCTCAAATCGGAGCGGGATGCCAAGAAGGTTTTCTAAGCTCGAACTACAAAAGCGCTGCCAGGCCGGACCGGGTGTCCGGTTTTTTGGCGCGTGGGAATGCCTGCACAGGGACTAATCCTCCAAAGTGAACGAAAAGGTCCTTCGGCAGCTTCGGAATTTGACTTTCGTTTTCTGGTTTGTTTTCATGAAATGGCGTTAATCTAAGAGAGATGAACCAATCGGATAGGGGGACAGGCATGATAAGACACAAGCTTCATCAGCCCGAAGCGATGATTTTCGATCTCGACGGAACACTGTTTCAATCCGAATCCATTCTGCTGCCTGCCTACCATGCCACCTTTGAGCAGCTTCGCCGGGAAGGGCTTTATGAGGGCGAGACCCCTCCCGAAGAGAGGATAACCTCCTGCCTGGGAATGGTTATTCGTGAAATCTGGCGGAAGGTCCTTCCCGAATCGCCGGCTTCCGTACACCGCCGCGCGGACGAGCTTCTCCTTCAGCATCAGCTGTCCTGTCTGAAGCGGGGCGAAGGCGCTCTGTATCCTGGCGTGGAGGACACGCTTAGGAAGCTGCAGCAGAGCGGAATACGGCTGTTCATCGCCAGTAACGGATTGGAGAATTATGTTAAACTGGTGAGCCGGCATAAAGGAGTGGCCGACCTGTTCGAGAATCTGTACACCGCAGGAGAATACCGGACCGAATCGAAGGTGGATCTCGTCAAACAGCTGCTGGACAACCACCGTGTCCAATCGGCCTGGATGGTGGGAGACCGTTCCTCCGATGTGGAGGCGGGCAAGAAGAACAGGTTGTTCGTCGTCGGCTGCGATTATGCCGGGTTCGGCAAAGCGTCGGAGCTGGACGGCGCCGATGTTAAAATACGAAGCTTCCCGGAGCTGCTGGAACTTTAGAAGGAAACAACGGAACCCCCGTCTTTATCGACGGGGGTTCCGTTTATAGGGAGGATTCCCTCCTAGGGCGCCGTTTGGTCCGGCGCTGTTTAAAGTACGGTGCCCTAAGCCCGGTTCCGGGAAAGCCAGAGGGCGTACTCCAGCGGGCGGGTGATCGACCGCCGGTACGTTTCCTCTTCTCCGATCAGCCGGAACACCTCCCGGGCCGGCTTGGGGTTGACCTCGAGAAGCCAGGTCTTTCCTTCGGGATCGACCGCAATGTCGAGCGCCATTTCGCACATGGAGCCGAAATGCTTCTCGAGCTGCCTGACCGTCGAGTGGCACAGCCGGTCCATGGAGGCCCGGATGGAAGACGCTTTCACGGCCGAGAACCGCGAGCGCAGCAATTGGTCGCAGGGAACCGCCCGGCCCCCGCCGTGAATGTTGGAGGTCACGCTTCTCTTCGCCCCAATGCGGCCCGCTCCACCGGTTACTTCCCATTCCCCGTTCCCGTTTTTCTGGATAAGAAGCCGGTAATCGTGAACCCTTCCGTCCTCCAGCTCCAGGTCGATTCCCTGCTGAACGAGGTATTTCTTCTGAAGCCCCCAGTCCTTTAGCCGGCCGGGGATCGAGGAGGCTCTTAGTACGGCAGGCCTAAGGATTTTCAGCCGGGGGTCCCGGCCTTGGAGAAGATAGAGGCCGTCTCCTCTCCTGCGGATGCTGGCGATTCCCCGGCCTCCCGTCCCGTCTCTCGGCTTGAGATAGACGACCGGGTATTTCTTCAGGAAATAATCCAGATCCGCCCTGCTTTGATAATGGCGCGTCTCCGGCAGATGGCGGCGGACGTGGGGATCCTTGGATAACCGAACGTGATTGCCCCACTTGTGCGCAAGCGGCCGGTTAAGGTAAAGGATCTCGGGATACCGGGCCCGAAACTGCCTCATCAGCCGGAAGCGGGGATGGCTCTGGTAGCGGCAGCGGTCGAAGACAAGACGGGGCATAGGCACCGATTCCCGGTACCATTCGCCGGCCGGGTCGAGACGGGAGGCATGGATGCGGCGCTCTTCATGCCGGACATCCTCCGGGGTAAAAAGGAACACATCCAGACCGAGCCGTCTTCCCTCCGTAATCAGCTTGCGGAAATAAGGGAGCTCTTCCCGGGAGTAGGCTCGGTCCCGGACGTAGAGCGCCATGATCCCAAGGGCGGTCGTCATGGGCTCACCTCCTCTTTCTTCCCGATATCGTGGCCGTGGACGTCACCCGCCCGTTGGATAAGTGAAGGCTGTACTGGATAATCCTTTCGAGCGACCGCCGGCGGATATCCGGCTCATCGAACTTCATGGGGCGGGAATTCGCTTCGAAGAACCACAGGCGGCCATCGGTGTCGATCCCAAGATCCATGGACATCTCGCCCAGCTTCTCTCCCGACGCCTTCTCAATCCGGGAGGCGAGCAGCAGGGCCGTTTCCTTCACCTTGTTGAGAAGATCTATACTGCGATCTCCCCCGAATGCGGACGTGAGCACCTTCTCCGGAGTATCGATGCGTCCTCCCCGGGGCACGTGAGTGGTGATGCTCTGTTTACCCGCTACCCGGGCTCCGACTCCGGAGAAGCTCCAGTCGCCGTTATGGTTTTTCTGCACGAGCACCCTCAAGTCAAAGGGCCTTTTGCCGGCACGGGCGAGCTTGATGCCCTGCTGGATGATATACTCCTCGCTGCCTATCCCCTGCTTGAGGGCGGCCCACAGCTTCGAAGGGCTGTCGTAGGTCGAAACCTGGCTGTTCTTATGATCCTGGATCGTGAGCCGGCACCAGTACTTGTCGCGCGGGGTCCCGAGCTGCACCTTCATGATCCCTTTTCCGGCTTTCCCCCTCACCGGCTTCAGATAAGCGGCGGTATGCTTCTGCAGAAAGTCTTCCAGTTCCTCCAGGCTGGCCAGCTTTTTGGTGGCCGGAATGTATCGGCGGGTGGCCTTGGATTTATGGAGCCATTCGAATAGAGACCATTTGTTGAAGAAGAAAGGATTGAACAAGGAGATCGAGGGGTTCTTTAAGCAAGCCTTGATCGTCTGCTGAACCTCCGGCTGCTGTTCATCCTTGCGCGTCGGGATCCGGTTATAGATGACCTGGGGAAGGGGAAGCAGCTGGCGGGTCCACGTTTTCTGCTCGATGTTGTAGACATAGCCGTGGACCCTTTTTTGCCCGAGCTTCAAGTCGCGGGGAGTCACCACAAAGACGAACGCCCCAAGCTCCCTGCCCTTGCGGATCAGATCGATGAAGTTGATGTGATTGCCGCGAAACGGCCGGACCGAGTCCGGCATGGTGAGAATGGCCATGGACGCTTTCGGCATGGTTTCGAGAACGAAGGCACTCAATCAGGACTCCCTCCTCGCCCGGAACCGGCTCAAAAACAGGCAGTGCTCCACCAGGTTGTTAAGCGATTCCTTTCCTTGGACCTTCAGGGCCGGGTGTTTAAATATCGAACGGCCGGGCTTGGCGTTGGCCTCGAACATCCAGATCGTTTCGTCCTGGTCTATGCCTAGATCGAAGCCCAGCTCCCCGAGCCGGTGGGGATAATTTCGTTCAATCGCCTCCGCCAGCTTGACGGCAACCTCCTTCGCCTTGACGAGAATATCCGCTCCTCGGCTTCCATACACGGTGGAGAGCACCTGCTCCGGAGTCATCAGCATGCCGCCGGTCCGCACATGGGTCGTCACGCTTCCCCGGCCCGCCTTTTTGGCCCCAACGGCGGCCACCACCCACTCGTCTTCCCCGTTCTTCGTCATATGGAAGCGGAAGTCGATCGGGCAGTTATCCAGCTCAATCAGCCGGATTCCTTGCTGAACGACGTAATTCGGAAGCCGGATGTTCTGCCGCCTCAGCATGTTCATCAGCCCCTCGAAGCGGGGGAACCGGATAAGCACGTTACTTCCGTCCTTCCGGTACCGGGCAAAGTACCCTTTCTCCGGATTGTAGGTAAGCCGGTAAATGCCGAAGCCGAGACTGCCCGCCGTCGGTTTCAAGTAAACGAATCGATGCTTCTCCATCATGCGGCGGATTTCTTCCGGAGAGGGTCCGCTGCTCGATTCCGGAACGTGGGAGAACGCCTGAAGATCGTCCTCCAGCAGGCGGTAAACGTCCATCTTGTCAAAGAAGCTCCAGTTGAAGATCGGAATCCGCCGGCTGACGAACCTTTCCTTGAACTCCCGGATCGACATCGTTTTCTCCGCTCCCCGGTGGCCCAGCCGGTTATACACGACATCGGGGAGGGGCACGGTCCGGCGGACCCACTTGCCGCCGGGCAGGGGGAAATACCCCGTCACGACCTCATCCCTCCAGTTCACTCCTGACGGGGAGAAGGCAAACGTATACGAACGATCATGTCCCGCTTCCAGAAATTCACGGATGAACTGCTTCTGCTGGCCCGGCTTGCCGTCCGGAATGTTGATTCCGGTAAGGAAGCCGATCAGGGGGCCGATCTGCAGCTCGCGGTTTCCGGTTGCCTTCACCTGGCACTTGCCGGGGCTGGGGAGACGAATGGAGGTCGCAACGGAAGCGGGGATGACCAACAGATTCCCTTTGCGGTTTAACGGCTTCAGCGCTACCGTGACATTCTTCGAGCCGAGCCTCAGGTTGACGGTTTTGGCCGTGCCGAGCTGCAACGCTTTGCTTAAAGACCGGGTCAAAGCAATCGACCTGTCGGTCTGTTGGGTGATAAGGATAGTGCACGATGCTAAACTCATCAAAATATCCTCCTAAACGTATTGCGGCTGCTTCAGGCAGAGCTTCTGCCGGTCGAGAAGAAACCGCGCGTAGGCGACGGGATTATGAATAGAACCGAGCCGGGCCCTGCGGTCGCCGGTCATATGGAACACGGCGCGTCCCGGCTTGGAATTGGCTTCCAGAATCCAAACCTTACCGCTGGTGTCGATTCCGAAGTCGAGGCCGAGCTCGGCTAATGGACCGTAATGGTCTTCAAGCACAGGCGGAATGCTCCCGGAGAGGCGGTGCAGCACGGAGAGAAGGGCACGGGCCGCATCCATTCCGAACTGCGCTTTAAGAAAGGGGAGCGCTTCGGAGGCGGAGCCTCCTCCATGCAGATTGGCCGTGAGGCTGCCTGCCTGCCCATGCCTCGCTGCCATCCCCGTCAAGCTCCACTCTCCCTTGCCGTTCTTCTGCATCAAGGAGCGGATATCGTACGCCAGACCGCCACGGGTACGAAGAGTCAAGTATTCCTGAAGCAAATAGCGGCGTTCTCCGATCATTTCTTCGATCCAGTCGAAGAGCCCGGAAGAACGGGAGAAGGTCCGGTCGACCGGATGGTTCGCCGCATCGCGGCCGGATACCCGGAAGCCTCCTTCGGGGCTCTTGGCGATAAGGAGAATTCCCTTACCCTGGGTGCCTCCATCCGGTTTGAGAATGACTCTGCCCCAGGAGGAAAGCACACGTATGAGACGGGAAGCTCCCTGATATCTCTCCGTACGGGGGAGGTGAGGAGCAAGGGAAGGGTCCTCCCGCAGCAAACGGTAAAGGCTCCATTTGCCTTCGAGGCGGCGGCCGAGAAGACGGACTCCGTTTTGCCGGATCAGCCTTTTGAGCTGCTCGCGGCTTGCCCGGTAGAGACCGGGATCGGAGTAGAACATCCGGTCGTAAAGCACGGAAGGAAAGGGATAGCTCCCGGATTCCCATCCGGCGGAGTCCGGGTTGTAACGGTAGCCGTGAACCCGGCCGGTGTCCGCGTCGATTCCTTCCGGAGAGAAAACCGTAACCGCCATCCCGAGACGGGCTCCCGCCTTGGACATGCGGCGGTAGGTTTCCCGTTCGCCGAACGGCGGATCTCCTGCTGTACGGCAGGCCAGAATCCCGAGCCCGCCTGCATTTGGTTGTTTGGCCATGGCGCACCTTCATGACTTCGCCTTTAGGGGCGGTACTTGGAAATGAAAATAGGACAGGGAGGGGGAATTTACTTCTATAGGGGAATGGTGTACGCTGGGTCTGTTCCTCCTGGAAGGTTCTTTCCCCGGCGAACGCCCGCCCGCTTTAACCAACTGCTTCATCATATGAGGACATATTTCCCTTGGTGATTGGGAAGCGCCCATTTCCGGGGGTGGGAAGGGCTGCCGGAACACGGACCGAATGACCAAATCGATGGCCCGGTAGAGGGCCCAAAGGAGAGGGTAACATGAACATTCACGACAAGGCTCATGAGCTCGCCAGGGCGGTTAAGGAAAGCCCCGAATACAAAGACATGCTTCGTCTCCGCTCGGAAATCGATGCCGAACCGGAAGCTAAACGGATGCTCTCCGAGTTCCGGGAGAAGAACATGGAGCTGCAGCAAAGGATGATGGCCGGCGACATGCCGGGTCAGGAAGACATGGAAAGAATGGAGAAGCTCTTCCAGGTCTTGAACCTGAATCCTTCGATTGGAAGGCTGTTTGAAGCCGAGCGGCGTCTGTCCGTTGTGATGGAGGATGTCCAGAAGATTATTACGGAGCCTTTCGAGGCGGTTTTCCGCTAAGCATACTCGCTTCTTCCGGAGCATACAATGAACGGTACAAGCTTTGGGAGGAGGAGCAAGATGAAGGCGTTTCAATCGATCGGGCTGCTGAGCCTGACGCTCGGCATGATCATTTACGCGGTGCCGCAGCTTGAGATCGGGCAGGGCTGGACCCTTCCCACCATCTTTGGGGTCGTCTGGCTTTCCATGGCGCTGCTCATGGCGGCGGCCCACCTGCATGCGATTCTGGGCGTGGATGAGGAAACGGCGGAGGAGCTGAACCGCATCCGCCGTATGAAGAGGCTGCAGCTGGAGAAGAGGCTTAGAGGAGACGGCAGGCTCCTGCCGTTCCGCAAGTAGGAAAACGGCAGGGCGCCTGCCGTTTTTTCTTTTGGGAAAGAACGTAAAGCATGTCGGGCGGCGGGTGAAGGAGGCTTGTCCAGAGGAACAAGAACCAACCGAGCTCATGCGCTCAGTCGGCAGACCCCGGATGGCGGCGGTTACCGGTAGCGGACAAAAATCTCCTGCTCGCGGCCATCCGGCCTCTTCGGCATCTTGACCTCCAGCACCCCGTTGCCGTAGCGGGCCTGGCTGCCCATGATTTTAACCGGTGCGGGCAAGGAGACGGTCTTTTGCTTGCCTCCCGGGAGCCCTTCCAGCCGAAGCTCATGCGTTCCGACGAAGATTCGCAAGCTGTCCGTCACGGTCTTCTCCGAAATCCGGAAACGGGCTGTGACGAATTTGTCGGTTTCGCGGATATAAGGAGAGACCGGTCTTACGGACCGGGCCGAGGAGGTACGGTAGGTTCGTTCCTCTTTCGGTTGGGCCGTCTCGGTCTGCTGCCCGGGCATGGCCTGCTTGAAGGCATCGCGGATCACCCCTTCGAGCCAGGAGAAATCCATCCCGCCCGGGGAAGCATGCCCGTGAAGGCTGGTTGTTTTGCCATCCGCTCCCGGCTTTGGAATCGTACGCGACAGGATATCCTGGATCAGCGGCTCCACCCAATGGGTCGTATCCCCGAAAGGACCTTTTCCATCGGCAAAAGGCAGCTTAACCCCGAACAGATTGTGAAGCGTTTTCCAAGGCTCGTTTCCTCCGCTGCTGCTCATGATAGAAGCCTCCCCTTTCTACGTAAAACAGGGTGAACCGGCTCCGGCGCCGGGTTCGTTCCTGTTAAAAGCTTATGCGGGCGTCCGCCCCGGCGTGCCCGGCTGCTCCCCTATGGCATAACCCCGACTACGCTCTCATACTATACTATTTATAAGCAGGCGCATTTAGAAACGGGGGATGAATCATGCTGCGCCACCTGGGCGTGCATATTGACCTCAACAACATCAATGTCAATTCGATCGACCGCTCCTCCGGGATCTTCATCGGCCCTAACACCCAATGGGGATGGAGCGCCCATTCCAAAAGCCTAGCCGGCTTCGGAACGATTAACGGAATGTTCAACCGCTGCTCCCACAACCTTAACGTGGTCTACGACAACGACCTTATCGATACGCCGATTGACGACCGGGATATTATGATCAGCCGGGTGATAAGAAGCGAAGGGGTGGAAATCACCTCCTGAGCCAACGGGGAATAGGCTGAAGCACAGGAGAAGGCGGCAGCCGGAAACGGAGGCGGGCCTCTGGAGGTGAAGGACGATGGCGGTAACCGTTAATCTCAACAGTGTGGTCGTCAATGCCATGCAGACCGATTCGGGAGTATTCATCGGGGAGAACACGCAATTCGGCTGGGACAGCCATAACAAAAGGCTGGTCGGCAATGTTTCGATATTCGGCCAATACAACGTGCTGCCGAGCAATCTGGTCATTCTGAACAACAATGTCGTGATCGATACGCCTATTAACGACCAGGACATCAAGTTCGGGTTTACCAACCAGCAGGTCTGAGCCTGCTGCCGGCTTGGCATATTGAAGCAATCCCTTCATATACATTAGAAACGGGAAACGGCAGGTGATCCTTATGGTACGCATTCAACTGAACGATTGGTCCGTGGAGAAGCTGTCGGGCTCGTCCGGTCTTCATGCCGGGACCAATCTTATTCTTGGGAGAAAAAGCTCCTCTTCTTCAACCGAGGGCTTTGGCGCCGTGACCGGGAACCATAATGAAACGGCCGGAGGCCTTCATACGGTGAAGCCTTCGCCGGCGTCCGGGAAGGAGAAGAAGGATGGCTGATCCCCGTACCTGTATCCGGTGCAAGCACCAAGGCGAGCCGACCGATAAATTCTGCGTCCGGTGCGCCGCCCCCTTGATCAACAACTGCACGCATAAAGGCGACATCTTTACCAAAAAGTGCGAGAGGGTTAACCGGGAAGACGCCGCCTTCTGCTCGGGGTGCGGGGCTCCGACGGTTTTTCATAAGGAAGGCTTTGTGCAAGGCTACTCCAATGTTCAAGTGACCAGTACGCGGAGGCCCTGACCGATGGAGGATTATTTGTCTCCCGCGCTATGGAAAAAATTAAGAGGACAGGCCGGCCAAATACTCGGAGAGGAATTCTGGGAGGACCTAAGCCATCTTCTTCCCCGCAAGGAGCCCCGCCTGGATCTTTATCTGCATGAAGGGGAACTGGTGGTGGCGGCGGAGCTCGCCGGGCTGAAATCGCCCGAGCATCTGAAGGTGGGGCTCGGAGGAAACTTCCTCCATCTGCACGGTGAAACGGAATATCCTTACCCGGTGCCCGAAGAGGACCTCCTCCTCGCCGAGCGCAGCCTGGGCCGGTTCAGCCGTAAAATCAAGCTGCCGGTTGCCGTCCTGCCTCAGGAAATCAAGGCTCGTTACGAGAATGGCCTGCTCGTGATCCGGCTTGCCATAGCCCCCGATCCGGGAGACGTGCCGGTGGAGGTCGATTTCGGACAACAGCCGTAAAGCAATGGGGTAATGAGCATGCTCAATCTGTTCAGAAGGAACAAGCCGCCGCCCGATAAGCTCCTGAAGGATATCGCCGCCCGGCTGGAAAGGCTGGAGAAGGGGCTGGAATCCGTTTCCGGGCGTACGGCGGAGTACCGGGTAACGATTGAAAATGTCAATGTCCATCATCCCGTGCTCGAGAATCTCACCTTTAAGCTGGACAGCCTCAACATCCAGGAGCTGAGCGGCGCCCTTAATCTCGGAAACAACTTCTCCCCGAAGGTAGGTTCCCTGGATCCTGCCCCGGAGAAAAAGAATACCCCGCCGGTTCGCCGGGAACCGGCGGAGCCGCCCTTATCGCCGCCGGTGAGGAGGAAGAATGCGCCGGGCGGGTCAGGGAATGCTGCGGGCAAGCCGGATACGAATGAAAGGGGACTGGAAGGGACACAGACGGGATTCCGCATGAAGCTATGAGGTCAAGCGAAGGGGGGAAGGACGATGGCGGCTTCCTTGCTGTCGCCGACGTTCGTTATCGGACAGCTGCGGATTGGTAGCGTGGAAGGAGCTTCCTGTGTGAACTTCGGCAACAACCTGCCCTCGGGCTTTGCGAGCCGCAAGATGCACAACCAGGGGTTTGGTTCGGTGGGAGGGGACGGCAATACGATCCGCGGAGCGCGCTCCACGGTCCGGGAGACGGAAGGGGAAAAGAGTCAGGCGGCCGAAGCCGAAGGGGAGGTGCCCGATTGGATCCGGGAGCTGATCACCGCCTCGTTCAAGGACTATGGGGGCGAAACGTCCGAGAAGGAGGGGCGTCCCAATGGCTAGGAGACCGAAACGTAACAGCGCAAGAAAGGCCCGGCAGAAGATGCCGGGCCTTTCTTTGATAAGCAGCTTAGTGGCGAAAGGATCAGTAGAAGCCTCCTCCATAAAATCCGCCGTAGCCTCCGCCAAATCCTCCGCCGTATGGGAATCCATAGCCTCCGCCGAAGGCAAAGGGGGAAGTTCCTATCGCAAGAAGATCGAACAAGACAAGGGGAATGATGGCTTTAACCGACACCTTTTTATCCTTACCCCTGCTTTTGCCGTTGGACAGAATCAGTTCACTGCCTTTGATGCGGACAAGTTTGCCTGACACCACGCTGCCGTCTTTCTTCAAGGCATAGATCTGCTTGCCGACAAGCTTTCGGACTTCCGCTTTCGTCACCGGTTGCTGCTTCATGGTATGCACCTCCGTTTCCAGTCTTACCCTATCCTATGAAGGGCCCGGGAAGCTTGTATGGTTATCGGTTTAGGTCAGGCAAAATGTGCTCATCGCACAGGCAAAACCCGTGCCTCCTTATAGGATAATAAGGAAGGGAGGAATGAAGTATGCTTCGCAAAAGAATTGCCGCCTCCGACGACGAAACGATTATCCGCCTGTCCCGGGAGCTGCTGCTCCCCTTTGCACGCGCGACCAACCCATCCATAACGGTCGACCGCCTGGAAATGAAGAAGCGGCTTGGCAGGGGCGTGACCTGGGTATCCGCTTCCCACGGCCGGCCGCCGGACGGGTTTATCGTCTTCCTGGTCCGGGACGGCCGCCTGTGGATTGACCTGCTGGCGGTTTCCCCGGGCAGGCAGGGCTCCGGCAGAGGCAGCGCTTTACTCGCCAAGGCGGAGGAACACGGACGGAAAAAGGGCTGCCGGGAAGTTCGCGTTTTTGTAGATGAAAGCAACACAAGGGCCGAATGGTTCTATTACCGGAAGGGCTACCGGCGGGTTTCCTATGTTCAAGGGGTCAAATGCCACATTCTCGCCAAACCCTTGAGCCAAGGGAAACAGGCTTGGTTCGGAGGGGGCCATCCGCCTTTTCCCGCTTGAGCTTCCCATTTTTAGGGAGAACGGATAGGTGTCCAATCATTACGGTCCTTAAGGCCATAGGATAAGATGTGGATAGGGGAATCCACTTCCGAAGCTGGAGAGGAAGGGAGGAGCAGACCATGGGTTACGGATATTCTGGTTTCACCTCGGTAGGTGTCATTCTGGTGCTTTTCATCCTGCTGGTCATTGTCAGCCGCGCCATTATCATCTAATGGTACGGGAAGACCGGTTGTCCTCGGACAGCCGGTTTTTTTATGGCCGCAGGAGGCATTATGAGCGGAGGAAGGTGTCAAACGCTGGGATTGCTTCATACATAGTAGTAAAACCCACAATGGAGGGAATCATGACTTACCAAAACGTCCTGCCCAACAACAAGCTGGGGAAAACCCGATTTCTTAATGGAAACAGCGAGCTGAAAAAGCATATTCCCGAAACGGCACCGGAAACGAAGGAGGATCTCTACGAATTTCTGCAGAGGTACAAAACGGTGTACGTCAAGCCGAATCATGGGACCGGCGGCCACGGTGTCATGCGGGTAAAGCGGACTTCCGATGAAGGGTATGAGTACCAGCTGGGCGAGAAGGTTTATGCTTTCCCAACCTATGAAGAAATGTACCATTCCCTTTACCGCATCACCTCCAAGAGGAGGCATCTCGTTCAGAAAGGGATTCGTCTGCTTAAATACCGGGGCAGGCCGTTCGATGTCCGGATCATGGTTCAGAAGAACCTTAAGGGAGAATGGGAAAATACCGGCATCATCGGAAGGGTAGCTCATCCTAACAAAATCGTAACGAATTACCACAGCGGCGGCACCCCGCTTGCCATGCACACGCTTCTGAAGCCGTACCTGACCGGCAAGCAGATCGACGAATACCTGGTTCATTTGAACCGGCTGGGCCGCGAAATCGCGGAATACTTGGTGAAAGGCTATCCTTTTGTTACGGCTGTGGGCGTCGATGTCGGCCTGGATTCCAAATTCAAGCCATGGATCATTGAAGTGAATACCCGCCCCGACCCCTATATCTTCAAAAAGCTCAAGGACAAGTCCGTCTTTCGCCGCATTATCCGCTACGTGAAGGCCCATCGGAAAGCGTCCCGCTTCTCGGAAGCCGCCGGGGGAAGCTAGCTTCCTGCGGTTCTCCTTCGGGCGGTGCGCAAGAGCAGGGCTCCGCGCTCGCCGCGGGGCTCTGCTCTTGTCGGGTGAGAGACAAACCGGCAGCCGGGCTCTCCTCACTCCCGGCGCGACCGGCGAATACACTGTATGATTAGCAGCCCGGCCAATCGATAACCGATCACCCGGGCTGTCAACGGAGGAACGTCTATGAGCAAACCGGTTATCGGAATCATGGTCTGGAGAAACGGCAGGACCTTAAGCGAACCGGCCTATTTCCGGGGACTGGTCCGGGAAGGCCAGAAGCTTGGGGCCGTCACCTATCTCTTTACCCTGACGGATATCGAAGACAGAAAGAAGAAGATTAACGGCCTTACCCTTTCTCCCGAAGGAGAATGGCAGGAACGGGAGTTTGGCTGGCCCGATGTGGTTATTGACCGTTACCGGAGGGGGGGTTCCCTGTATACCGGTATTCGCAATTCGAGTCTTTTCGTCTATGCCAACAATAAATTTACCAACAAGTGGACGGCCACTCAGCTCTTTTTAAGGGAGGACCGGCTCAAACGCTGGATGCCCGAGACGCTGGAATACAATCATTACAACCTGCGCCGTATGCTGAACCGGCATTCCCTTCTCTACATCAAGCCGGGGAACGGCACGGCGGGCAGCAGCATCGTCAAGCTTAAGGTTCTTTCGAACGGCTATGAGGTGCTGGGCCGCAGCCGCAATCTGACAAGGCGCAAAGCGGTCCTTCCCTCCTCATCCTCGCTGCGGAACTGGCTTGACCAGTGGACGGTGAAAGAAAGGATCCACAATGGCAATTTCATGGTCCAGCAAGGGTTGGATCTGGAATTGGTACCGGGCCGTGTGGTCGACACGCGTCTTCTGATTCAGAAGAACGAGAAGGGGGTCTGGGAAGTCACCGGCCTCGGGATGAGGGTCGGCGCCCCCCGCAGCTCCACCTCCAACCTTCACGGAGGCGGCAAGGCCCTGCCCTTTCATGTGCTCCTTCATAAACGCTTTGGGAAGACCCGGACCGAGAGCATCCGCCAGGAATGCGAGGAGCTGGCCCAGGAAGTGGTGAGGACCATCGAACGCCATTTCGGCTCCATGATGGAGTTCGGGCTCGATATCGGCATCGATGTCGACGGCAAAGTGTGGCTCATTGAGGTGAATCCTAAGCCGGGCCGAGAAATCTTCCGGGAGATGGGGGATAAGACCCTCTACCGCAAAGCCGTCCGCCGTCCGCTGGAGTACGCCGTTCACCTGGCTCAAGCTCTGGCCAAAACCTCGGCCGCCTTGGATGAGGAAGCCTTGGAGCCGAAATCGGCGGGCGAACCGGATGAAGATGCCGAGGTAGAATCATGACCAGAATGAAAGTAAGAATTGCGATCAGCAGAGACCGGGACGAAACCTTCGTTTACCTTCCCCGCACACTGATCAAGAAGCTGAAGCTGCCGGAGGGGCTGCCCATCCGGCTGAAAGCAGGGGCTTACGAGCAGTACGTTCGGGTAATGAGTGCCCCTCGCCTGACGGATATGCGTTTGTCCGAAGGACTGCTGGACCGGGCGGGCTTGGAAGCGGGATCCCAGCTCTGCATCCGTTACAAGGATCGCACCCTTGCCTTGGGGCCGCTCATTGGTGTTCTCCTGAGGGGCGTTCCGTCCAAGAATCCGGAGCGTCCCTTCGGCAACATCACGTCCTTTTGCCAGGAGCTGATCCAGGCGGGCGAGCAGTATGGGGCCCAAGTGTTCTTTTTTACCCCGTCCGGGGCCGCCGATACGGCATCCCTTCGCGGCTGGACCTTCTCGGGGCGGTGGAAGCAGAGGAGGTTTCCGCTTCCCGACGTCGTTTACAACCGGCTGACCTCCCGGATCATTGAGGGCAGCGAAGCCATCCAGACCTTTATGAGGGAGGCCAAGAGCCAAGGGGTCCATATCTTCAACGAGAGATACCTGAACAAGGCAGAGGTTTTTGAAGCACTGGGCAAGGAACGGGGGCTCTCTCCTTATTTGCCGGAATCCTACCTGTACCGAAATTCCGCCATGATGAAAGCGATGTTCAACCGCCATCCGGTGCTTTTCCTGAAGCCCATCATGAGCTCACTCGGCAAGGGGATTATCCGGATCCGCAAGCATGCGGGGGGAACGTTCACCTGCCACTTCGCCAGTCCGTCCGGTCCTCCCCGCGAAGCCGCTTATCCAAGCTTTGCCAAGCTGATCTCCGGTCTCTCCGGCAAGCTGAAGTCGAACAAATATCTCCTGCAGGAAGGGCTTGATCTCATCACCGTAAAAGGCTCTCCCGTGGACTTTCGGGCGCTCGTCCAGCGAAACGGGGAAGGCCAGTGGAGCATCACTTCCATTGTGGCCCGAATAGCGGGCAGCCAAAATTTCGTGTCCAATCTTGCCCGCGGCGGACGGCTTAGCCCGGTACCGGAAGCTCTGGCTCAATCGAACCTGAACGGAATGCTTCAGAAGAAGGTAAGAGCGGAGCTCAGCAAAGGAGCTCTGGAGATTGCCAAAGGCATCGAAACGCAGATTGACGCGCATTTCGCCGAGCTCGGCATTGACTTGGCGGCGGATACCCGCGGACGGGTTCTGCTCCTGGAGATCAATTCCAAGCCTTCCAAGGAAGACAACACTCCGCTTGCCCCCTCGGACGAACCCAAAATCCGTCCCTCGGTAAGGCGCGTCGTCCAATATGCCCGCTTCCTTGGCCAGTTTTGATGCAGACCCTCCCGAACGAAGGGAATTCCAAAACCCGCTTCACCGGTCCCCGGTGGCGGGATTCTTACATAGAGGGGCTAGGGCATGAGCACAAATTTAACATAAAGGTAAATAGGGCTTAACATTCCCCGCTTACAATGGGAGGAGGCAGGCCTCCCGGCTTGCCGTCAATCCAACGCGGAAGGAGTCTGTTTTAATGAAGAAGTGGTTATGCGGCGTGATGAGCTTAGCCCTGGCCGGTTCCCTTGCCGTACCGGCAGGAACGAGCGCAGAACCGTCCGTCCAGCCGGTCCGGGTTCAGCTTCTTGGGATCAATGATTTTCACGGGCAGCTCGACACGGTAGCGGACGTGAAGGATTCGTCCGGTCAAGTGGTCGACCAGCGGGGAGGGGCGGAGTACCTCGCCTCCTATTTGAAGACGAGGAAACAGGAGAACCCGAACACCCTGCTCGTTCATGCCGGAGATGCGGTAGGCGCAAGCGCCCCTTTGTCCGCCTTGTCCCAGGACGAGCCTACCCTGACCTTCCTTAAAGGGCTCGGGTTCTCGGTCGGAACGCTCGGCAATCATGAATTCGATCACGGGGTGGCGGAACTGAAGCGCCAGGTCTATGGCGGAGTGAATCCCGCTACGGGACAAGTCTGGGAGGGAACGGCTCCGGACCTTTCCTACGTGATCGCCAACGTGGTGGACGAGAAGACCGGGGAGACACTGTTCCCCTCCTACACCATTAAGGAGACCGGCGGGGTCAAAATCGGCTTCACCGGTGTGGTGACGATGGAAACCCCCAGCATCGTCAATCCGTCCGGCATCAAGGGCTACAAGTTCATCGACCAGGCGGAGTCCGTGAACAAAGCGGTAGCCGAGATGAAAAAGCAGGGAGTCCAAACCATCGTCGTCCTGGCGCATGATCCCGGATTCGGCAAAACCGAGCAGGACGCGAACGGCGAAGTGGTGGAGCTGGCGAAGAAGCTCGACGACGAAGTGGATGTCATTTTTGCCGGGCATAATCATGGTCTTCTTAATGTTAACGTAAACGGGAAATTGATCGTTCAGGCTTACTCATACGGCACTGCCTTCTCGGATGTCGATTTGGAGATCGATCCCGCCACCGGTCAGGTCATGGCGAAGCGTGCGGAAGTCGTCAGCACCAACCACAAAGGCGTTACCCCGGATGCCGAGACGGTCCGCTTCCTGGAGCAGCTTAAGGCCGGAACGCCCAAGCTGTATGAATCGGTCGGAACGTCGGGCGAGGCGATCACGCGTACCGCTTCCCCGGCGGGGGAAAGCGCCCTCGGAAATCTCATTGCCGACGGCATGCGCGCCGCCATGAAGACGGATTTTGCTTTCATGAACTCGGGCGGGATCCGCTACGATCTTCCCGCCGGAAAGGTGACGTATGGCGACCTGTTCAAGGTCCAGCCCTTCGGCAACGTGCTCATCAAGATGACCTTGTCGGGCGCCCAGTTCCGCGAGCTGCTCAACCAGCAGTGGAAAGGACAGGATCCGGGCAGGCCGCGCATCGGTCAAATTTCCGGGTTTGCCTACCGATGGGACGACAGCAAGCCGGACGGAGAGAAGGTGCTGGACATCCGGAAAGAGGACGGAACTCCCGTAACGGACGGGGCCTCTTATACCATCACGGTGAACGATTTTATGGCAAACGGCGGCGACAAGTATGTTCTGCTTAAGGAAGGAGCCGAGCGTACGGCAGGACCGCTGGACCTCGATGCCACCCTTCAGTACATACAAGACCGCTATACCTCGCAGGGGAAACCGTTAGCAGCGTCCATCGAAGGGCGGATCACGAGGGTCCCATCCCAGCCGGCTTCCGCTTTTGAGGATGTTCTGCCCGGGTTCTGGGCTTATGATGCCATAGCCGCGCTGGCGGAACGCCGCATCATCAGCGGAGTAAGCTCCACCCGCTTTGAACCGGAGCGGAAGGTGACGAGGGCGGAGATCACAGCGCTGCTCGTGCGGGCGCTTGGCCTCAAGGGGACGGCAGGCTTGCCGTTCACGGACGTTCCGGCTTCTTACGGGCTGGCTCCGGAGCTGTCCGCCGCCTTCCAGGCCGGACTCATCGACGGAGTGAGCGCTTCTCAGTTCGCCCCCGACCGTCCGGTGCGCCGGGAGGAGATCGCCGCTTTGGCCGTGCGCGCTCATCAAATTAAAACCGGCCAAAAGGCGGAAGAAGCCGGCGATGCTTCTTTCCCGGACGGTAAGGAGGTCAGTGCTTGGGCCAAGCCTTATGTTAACGAAGCCGCCCGGCTCGGGCTGATGGAGGGACGTGTAGGAGGAGTGTTCGCTCCCCAGGCGCCGGCCACGCGAGCCGAAAGCGCCAAGCTGGTTCATACGCTTATCCGGTAAGGGGGGTGCCCCTGTACGGGAATGGAATAGAAAAAAGGCCCGCATGCGAGCATGCGGGCCTTTTTTCCGTACATCTATTTATATGAAATAAAGGGGGGTATCTATACCTTACCCGCGGAAGATTAAAGGAAGCTGAAAAGAAAGTGACGATTATGTTACAAAGAGGAGCAGCCCGGACACGCCAAGCCTATGCTTTTATTTTGAAGGACGGGGGGACTATAATGAGAGATAGGATTTCCCAGAAAGCAAAAGAGGTGCAGCCGGATGGCCAATGTCATACACGACGGGAACTTGACCAAGCATGAGCAAATATTGAAGCATATAGAGGGGCTTAAGGTAGGAAGCAAAATCTCCGTCCGCAAAATCGCCCGCGACATTCAGGTCAGCGAAGGCACGGCCTACCGGGCCATCAAGGATGCGGAGAACCAGGGGCTCGTCAGCACAAAGGAACGGATCGGGACGGTCCGGGTGGAGAAGAAGCTCCGGCGGAGCATCGACCGGCTGACGTTCGCCGAGGTCGTCAACATTGTCGACGGCGAGGTTCTGGGAGGTTCCGACGGACTGGACAAGGGCTTGAGCAAATTCGTCATCGGCGCCATGGAGCATGAGGCGATGCTGCGGTATATCGATGCCGGCAGCCTGCTCATCGTGGGCAACAGGGAAAGCGCCCACCTTCTTGCCCTGAAGCAAGGAGCGTCCGTTCTGATCACGGGGGGCTTCGACACGAGTCCGGAAGCGAAAGCCCTTGCGAACGAAAAGGGACTTCCCATTATTTCCAGCTCCTATGACACGTTTACCGTCGCTTCCATGATCAACCGGGCCATTTATGACCGTCTTATCAAGAAGAAAATCATGCTGGTGGAGGATATCCTATCGGCCCCTGCCTCCGTTTATGCCTTGAAGGCCAGCCAGAAGACGGAGGATTGGAGGAAGCTTCTCGAAGAGACGGGGCATAACCGCTTCCCGGTCGTAGACGAATGGAACCGGGTTATCGGGATGGTCACCTCGAAGGATATGGTTGGAGCGGAGCCGGAGCAGACGATCGAGAAGCGGATGACGCGCCACCCGATTACCGTTAACCTTCAAACGTCGGTCGCCTCCGCCGCCCACCTTATGGTTTGGGAAGGGATCGAGCTTCTGCCCGTTGTCGACGAGGGAAGGAAGATGATCGGCGTCATTTCCCGCAAGGATGTCCTGAAGGTGCTCCAATACATTCAGCGGCAGCCGCAAATTGGAGAGACGTTCGAAGATCTGGCCTGGTCGGCCTTCAGCGAGGAGCGAGACGGGGAGGGTCAGCTTGTTTTCCGCGGCCGCGTCACCCCGCAGATGACCAATCACCTCGGCGCCGTTTCAGCCGGCGTGCTGACGACGGTCATGACCCAAGCGGCCTACCGGGCTGTCCAGGAGCATAGAAAAGGAGATCTTGTCATCGACAACATCTCCACGTATTTTCTCCGGCCGGTCCAGATGGAAAGCGAGATCGAGATCCGCCCCCGGCTGATCGAGGTCAGCCGCAAATTCGGCAAGATCGATATCGAAATCCACTCCGGCGGCCAAACGGTATGCAAGGCTATGCTGACGGCGCATATGTTCGATCCGACTTGACCCGGACCGGACGTTAAGCCTTCCTTGAGCTGTAGAACGAGTGGTTCCGAAGCCCGGCGAACAGGTTGAAGAAGCCGAGAAGAAGGAACAGCACGCCGAGGACGACCCTGACCTTGCTTACTTCAAACAGAAGAAACTGCACGAGGGCAAAAAGAATCAGCATCGCGCCCATGCAGAGGTTCATCCGTGCGGCGAGCAGGCCACGCCGGACCGGATCCTTCTGCACCCGGTAGCGGTAGCTGTAGACGACGGTTCCGAGCAGCGCAAGCAGGATCAGCGCAAAGAAAAGATAATGGTACCAGGCGATCATGGTTCTCATCCTTTTATAACGTTTTGTCCTTACTGTACGTGTTTTGGGCCGGGAAAGCAATGGGTCAGGTGTGCTTGCGGGCGGTGGTCCACACGATCAGCTCGTTTTGGATGACGGCCATGGTTTTGACCCGGATCTCGTAGTTTCTATCCCGGACGGCTTGGTAGATATTGCCGTTTACGATCTCCATGAAGACGCCCGGTGCCTGCTTGACGGCTGAAACCGGTTTGCCGCTTGCGACGAGCAGGTCTTTGTGAATGCGGGTCTTCAGCTCCGTAAGCGACAGGTCGTCGATCGGATCGTTCGGGCTGTACGGCTCCACGTTCACCGTTATTTTGCTGATGACGGTCGGCTTCTGCTTGCTTCCCGTCTGCTGCTTGATCTCGTTGTTCAGCTTCTCCATTTCTTCTTTAAGCTTGTGATTCTGGATGGAGAGGACGCTGAAGTTGTGATGCATCAGACTCAGGAAGACCGCCGCTCCCACGATCGCCCCTGCCATAAACAGCCCCGCTCCCATCACCCATTTCCGGTAAAGAGCGGACGGGGGGACCCTCACGGCTCCCCACCTCCCTTGCATATCCACTGAACGAGCGAGAATCCCACCTGGGCTCCGATAAACGCCGTTATGATGTAGACGATCTGCTTGATCGCCGGTGACAGGTAACCCTCCTGGATGTTCGTTTCGATCAAACGTAGAGGGTCTATGGTCCCTCCCACGGCCGCCACCATCGCCCAGATTTTGATATTGGACGCGATGGATTCCATCACCAGGGACGGAGGCTGGAGCATCAGCACCGCCCCGATTCCCCCGAGCAGGCTTCCCCCGAGCACGATGCCGAACGCCACACAGAAATCGATGACCAGCTTGGTCGCAACCGCCATTGACATCCCATCCGTTCCCGATTTATTGGTAACTGCTTCATTTATATGAGAAGAAGGACAAACCTAGACGCCTCAATTTGCCTAGGAGTCTTGCCAAAAAGGCGAATGTGGGTTCGCACCGCCGGGCGCGTTATGGTAAAATAGATAGAGTGACTAAACCGGATAGGAGCCTTGCCATGAGCCCATTTGTCCATCTTCACGTGCACAGCGAATACAGCCTCCTCGACGGCGCGGCCCGCATCGACGATCTTGTCGCCCGCGCGGCCGAATTGGGCATGACCTCGCTTGCCTTAACGGATCATGGCGTCATGTACGGCGCCATTCCTTTCTATAAAGCCTGTATAAGCCGCGGAATCAAGCCGATCATCGGCTGCGAGTTCTACTATACGAGCGGCTCCCTTCATGGGAAGGGCTCCCGGCAGGAGCAGCCGATCTACCATCTTATTCTTCTGGCGAAGAACCAGACGGGCTACGAGAACCTGATGAAGCTGACGTCGATCGCTCACCTGCAGGGCTTTCATTACAAGCCGCGCATCGACCGTCAGCATCTGGCCCTTCATGCGGAAGGGCTCGTGTGCCTGAGCTCCTGCCTCAAGGGGGAGATCTCCCAGCTGCTTCTCGCCGACCGCAAGGAAGAGGCGAAGAGGGCGGCGGAGCAGTACCGGGAGCTCTTCGGGGACGATTATTACCTTGAAATCCAGGATCACGGCATGATGGAACAGAAGAAGGTCATGCAGGGCATGATCGAGCTCAGCCGGGAAACCGGCATCCCGCTGGCGGCCACGAACGACGTTCACTATATCCATCCGGGAGACCATGAGGTTCAGGATATCCTTCTCTGCATCGGAACAGGCAAAACCATGGATGATCCCGAGCGATTCAAGATTCAAACCACCGCTCTTTATTTAAAGAGCGGGGAAGAGATGAGCCGGCTGTTTCCCCATGTTCCCCAAGCGATCGACAATACGGGGAAGATTGCCGAAAAATGCTCCCTCGAGCTCGAATTCGGCCGGTCGATTCTGCCTGCATTCGAGCCGATTCCCGACGGTCTGCAGGCGGACGGCTACCTTCGCCGGCTCTGCGAAGAGGGCCTGCGGGAACGGTATTCGGCTCAGCCGGAATGGAAGAACGCGGAGTACCGCAAGGAACTCGAGGAACGGCTTGATTACGAGCTGGGCGTTATCGGAAAGATGGGCTTCTCCGACTATTTCCTGATCGTCTGGGACTTTATCCGGTTCGCCCATAAGAAAGGAATTGCCACCGGCCCGGGACGGGGATCCTCGGCGGGAAGCCTGGTGGCCTACGTTCTCCGCATTACCGACGTGGACCCTCTCCGCCACCGGCTGCTCTTCGAGCGCTTCCTGAATCCGGAGCGGATCAGCATGCCGGACATCGACATTGACTTCAGCGACGAGCGCCGGGAAGAAGTGATCGATTACGTCGTGGCCAAGTACGGCGAGGCGCATGTCGCCCAGATCATCACCTTCGGAACCCTGGCCGCGAAGGGAGCGGTCCGGGATGTGGGCCGCGTCATGAACCTTCCTTACGGTGAGGTCGACCGTGCCGCCAAGCTGATCCCGAATCGGCTCGGCATCACCTTGAAGAACGCCCTGACGCTTAATCCCGATCTGAAGGCACTTGCGGACAAGCAGCCCTCCACCGCCCGCCTCCTCGAGATGGCGATGAAGGTGGAGGGGATGCCCCGCCACGCCTCGACCCACGCCGCCGGCGTGGTCATCTCGCGTGAACCGTTGACCCGCTACGTTCCTCTCCAGGAGGGAACCGAGAAGACCGCTCTAACTCAATACACGATGGAAAATCTGGAAGCGATCGGGCTCTTGAAGATGGACTTCCTGGGTCTCCGCACCTTGTCCATCATCGAACGGACACTCCGGTGGATCCAAGAGCGCCGCGGGGTGGAAGTAAATTTCCAGCGAATCGACGAGGGGGATCCCTTGACCTACGAGCTTCTGGGCAGAGGAGAAACCACCGGAATCTTCCAGCTGGAGTCACCCGGCATGAGGCGGGTACTGAAAGACCTGAAGCCGAGTGTCTTCGGGGATATCGTCTCGGTTCTCGCGCTTTACCGGCCGGGCCCGATGGAATTCATCCCGAAGTATATCCAATGCAAGCACGGCCTGGCGGAGGTGGACTATCCCCATCCCGATCTTGCCCCCATTCTCGGGGATACGTACGGAATCATCGTTTATCAGGAGCAGATCATGCAGATTGCCTCCGCTATGGCTGGCTTCTCGCTGGGAGAGGCCGATCTGCTGCGGCGCGCGGTCAGCAAGAAGAAGCGGGAAGTGTTGGACGAACAGCGGGCTCACTTCGTAAAAGGCTGCCTCACCCAAGGGTACGGGGAAGAAGAAGCGCGGCGCGTATACGAGATGATTCTCCGGTTCGCCGATTACGGGTTCCCGCGGGCTCATGCTACGGCCTACGGAGTGCTGTCCTTCCAAACGGCTTATCTTAAAGCCCATTACCCGGTCGAATTTATGTCCGCCATGCTGACCGCCGTAATGGGCAGCCACCGCAAGGTGGCGGAATATGTCGATGAATGCCGCCGGATGGGTATCGAGGTGCTGCCTCCCGATGTGAACGAGAGCGGAGTGGTCTTTACCCCGGCTGGGGAAAACGCGGCTCCCGCCGGTCATAAAAGCGGAGCCGGCGAGGAACCGGACGAGGAAGCGGAGAAGAGGGCGAGCGCGGATGGCAGGGAGCCTTCAGGAGAAGGGGAGAAGAAAGCCGCTCGGGGGCGGATCCGCTTTGGCCTTGCCGCCATCAAGAACGTCGGCACGCATGCCATTGAAACGATCCGCAAGGAGAGGCAGGACGAGCCCTATGAGAATCTGCTCGATTTCTGCCGGAGGGTGGATCTGCGCGTCTGCAACAAGAGGGTGATTGAATCGCTTATTCAAGGAGGAGCCATGGATTCGCTTCCCGGGCACCGTGCCCAGCTTCTGGCGGTGCTTGACGAAACGGTGGAAGCCGCCGTGAAGTGGAAGAAGGAGCGGGACGATCTCCAGCTTCACCTGTTCGGCTTCACGGAGGAAGTGAACTGGACGATCGATTACCCCGAGGTCAAGCCCTATACCCGCATGCAGAAGCTGGATATGGAGAGGGAGCTTCTCGGGCTCTTCCTGTCCGGTCATCCCCTCGATGATTACGAGGACGAGCTCCGGGAGCTGGAGATCGACCCCATCCAATATTTACCCGATATGCCCGATCAGAGCGATGTCGCGGTGGCCGGGATGGTCGTTTCGATGAAGCTCATCGTCACGAAGAAGGGCCAGCAGATGGCCTTCGTCGAGCTCGAGGACCGCATCGACAAGGTGGAGGTCGTTCTCTTTCCCGAGCTGTGGAAAGAGTGCCGGGAGCGGGTCGACAAGGGCCGGCTGCTCGTGGTGAGGGCGCGGCTGCAGCTCGACGAGGAGAGCGGCAAGCTGCTCGCCGAGCAGGTGCTGCCGCTCGGCGAGCCGGGCCTGCGCGAGCGGCTGCAGGCCGCGCGCAGCGGCGGGCGCCGCTCAGGCGCGGCGGCCCCGCCTCGCGGCAGCAGCGCCAGCCGGCCCGCGGCGGCTTCGCCCCGCGGCAGCAGCGCCGGCTCGCCCGCGGCGGCCACGCCCCGCGGCAGCAGCGCCGGCTCGCCCGCAGCAGCCACGCCTCGCGGCGGCAGCGCCGGCCCGCCTGCGGCGGCCACGCCCCGCGGCAGCAGCGCCAGCCCGCCCGCGGCGGCTTCGCCTGCGCGCTCGCAGAAGGTCTACGTCAAAATCGCGGCTTCCAAGGAGCAGCCGCCGGTTTTGACCCGCCTTCAGGCGCTGCTGCAGGCCCACGCGGGCCCTCTGCCGGTGCTGCTCTTCTACGAGCGGCAGCAGAAGACGCTCGCGCTGAGCGAGCAGTACCGCGTGAAGCCTTCACCGGAGCTGTTCGCGGAGATCGCGGAGCTGCTCGGCCCCGACACCGTGCGGGTAAAATAGCTCACCCTGCGGCTTGCAAGACCGCCGGAAGGCCGGCTAGAGCCGCCCCGTCCCTCCCCCGTGACGCACGGCGCGGCTCTTCTTCTCCGCTGCCAGCCGAACGCGAGAATGGCCCGCTTCCACAAGATTCGGGGCCGTTTCTCGCGTTTTCTTCTTGTTTAGCTTTGTTGCTATAAAAAGTGTAGTTGTGCTATCATTATTCCATTGTGTTTGTTTCGATGAAGAGCGGGTTAGGGAGGGTATTGCTCATGTGGACGGTGATTTATATTGCTCCGACAGCGAAGATCGCCGAGCGTATAAAGCAGAAACTGACGGAAGAAGGCTTTCTTGTCCAAGTCCGGGCAATCGACCTTTCCAAAAATCAATTCGAAATTCGGGTCCCGGAAGGGGAGCTCGAAGAGGTCCAGGAAGTGCTCAATTCGATTTTGCACAGGTAATGTCTACCTGCAGAATAACGCCTGGTGAGGTGTCTATGTGTTAAAGGATTTGTTCCAAAAGAAGAAGAAATATGCAACGATTCCTTCCGAGAAGGCGAAACGCGACATTCCCGAAGGATTGATGAACAAATGCCCGAAGTGCGGAGCCATCCAATTCAGCATGGAGCTGGAGAAGAACCTGAAAGTGTGCTCGACCTGCGGCTACCACTTCATTCTGGGCGCTTGGGAACGGCTTTCCATGACGCTCGATGATGGAAGGCTGTTTGAATATGACCGGGATCTGATCTCGGAGGATCCGCTCGGCTTCCCGGGCTATGTGGAGAAGACGGCGCAGATGATCGAGAAAACGGGCCTTATGGACGCCGTGGTCACCGGGGAAGGGACGATCGGCGGGTTTCCGGTGGTCGTTTGCGTGATGAGCTTTGAATTTTTTACGGCAACGCTAGGAAGCGTTGTGGGAGAGAAGATCGCACGCGCGGCCGAAAAGGCGATGCAGAAGGGGTATCCCCTTATCATCTTCTCCACCTCGGGCGGGGCCCGGATGCAGGAAAGCATTCTAGCCCTAATGCAGATGGCCAAAACAAGCGCTGTTCTGAACAAGTTTCATGAGAACGGCGGCTTGTTCATTTCCGTCTTAACCGACCCTACCCTGGGCGGGGTAAGTGCGAGCTTCGCCAATTTGGGCGACTTTATATTGGCCGAGCCCGGGGCGGTCATCGGCTTTGCCGGACGCCGGGTTATCGAGCAGACGATCCGCCAGAAGCTGCCGGATAACTTCCAGACGGCGGAGTTTAACTTAAAGCATGGTCAGCTTGACAAGGTGGTCCACCGGAAAGACATGAGAGCGACCTTGACCAAAATTCTCGACATGCACACGGTAAAGGAGGTTAGTTCCTGATGGCGGGTGAATTGCCTTTTGAACAGCCTCTACTTGAGTTTCGCGCCAAGATTGATGAGCTGCGCAAGCTCGGAGCGGACAAGAAGATCGACTTCAGCGACGAGATCGGCCGGCTCGAAGAACGGTACAAGGTCCTTGAGGAAGAGATCTATGCCAACCTGACGGTCCAGCACAAAATGCAGATTGCCAAGTCCCCGATGCGTCCGACCACGCTCGATTATATCCAGGCGGTCTGCACGGATTTCCTCGAGCTTCATGGAGACCGGATGTTTGCCGACGATCTGGCCATCGTAGGCGGAATCGCCAAGCTGAACGGGCTGCCGGTTACCGTCGTCGGCCACCAGAAGGGCAAGGACACCAAGGATAACATTGCCCGCAACTTCGGCATGCCGCATCCCGAGGGATTCCGCAAAGCCCTTCGGCTCATGCAGCAGGCGGATAAATTCAACCGTCCGATCATTACATTCATCGACGTTCCGGGTGCCTACCCGGGCGGAGCCGCGGAGGAGCGGGGGCAGGCGGAAGCCATAGCCCGCAACCTGAGGGAGATGGCCTCCTTCGGAGTGCCGGTGATTTGTGTCGTGATCGGAGAAGGAGGAAGCGGCGGGGCATTGGCCTTGGGTGTCGGCAACCGCGTTCTCATGCTCGAGCACGCCATCTATTCCGTCATTTCGCCGGAAGGAGCGGCGTCCATTCTGTTCAAGGACGCCTCCCGTTCCCTCGAAGCGGCCGAGAAGATGAAGATAACGGCCCAGGACATCCTGGAGCTCGGCGTGATCGACGATATCGTACCGGAGCCAAAGGGAGGCGCCCACAAGGACAAGAGCCTGCAGGCCGATGCGATCCGGGAGAAGCTGTGGCAGCATTTGCAGGAGCTTCTTCCGATGTCCCGGGAAGAGCTGAAGGAAGACCGCTTCAACAAATTCCGAGCCCTTGGCCGGGTCAGCCATTATCAGCACCTCGGGTAGAGGAGCTTGCGAGCCGGCGGCCCTAAGGGCTTTCTCGCGTCAACGTTTATCCCTGGAGTCGGCTGTTAAGACTTCATGCTAGATAGAAATGCGTTCCAAACAGGAGGAAAAAGAAACCATGCGCAAAACAAAGATTGTATGTACCATCGGACCGGCCAGCGAACATCCGGATATGCTGAAGAAGCTCATCACGGCCGGGATGAACGTGGCCCGTCTGAATTTTTCCCACGGAGATTTTGACGAACATGGAGGACGGATCACCAACATCCGCAAGGTAGGCCAGGAGCTCGGCAGGAATGTCGCGATCCTTCTCGATACCAAAGGACCCGAAATCCGCACCGGCAAATTAAAGGAAGAGCCGCTTGAGCTCGTGCAGGACGAGACCCTCGTGCTTACCACCGAGGAGATTCTTGGGGACAAGAACCGCATTTCCGTAACGTACGCGGAGCTTCCGCAGGACGTTCATATCGGCTCGACCATCCTGATCGACGACGGCCTCATCGGCTTGACGGTTGAGGATGTGCAGGGAACGGAAATCACTTGCCGCATCGTAAACGGCGGTCCGATCAAGAGCAAGAAAGGCGTCAACGTACCGGGCGTCAAGATTTCCCTGCCCGGCATTACCGAGAAGGATGCGAACGATATCCTGTTCGGAATCGAGCAAGGCGTTGACTTCATCGCCGCTTCTTTCGTACGCAAAGCAAGTGACGTGCTCGAAATCCGCGATCTGTTGGAGAAGAACGACGCTTCCCACATTCAGATCATTTCCAAGATCGAGAACCAGGAAGGCGTGGACAACCTCGACGAGATCCTTCAGGTGTCGGACGGTCTAATGGTAGCCCGCGGAGACCTCGGCGTAGAGATTCCGGCGGAAGAAGTGCCGCTCGTTCAGAAGAAGATCATCCAGAAGTGCAACGTAGCAGGCAAGCCGGTTATCACGGCGACCCAGATGCTCGATTCCATGCAGCGCAACCCGCGGCCGACCCGCGCGGAAGCAAACGACGTGGCGAACGCAATCTTTGATGGAACGGACGCCGTTATGCTGTCCGGGGAATCGGCTGCCGGGAAGTATCCGGTGGAGTCCGTTACGACCATGGCCCGGATCGCCGAGCGTGCCGAATCCGCTCTGGAGCACCGCGAAATCTTCATCAAGCAGAGCCAGCAGCAGCAGGTGACGGTGACCGAAGCCATTTCCCAGGCTGTCGCTAACTCGGCTCTTGACCTTCATGCCCAGGCGATCATTACTTCGACGGAAAGCGGCTATACGGCGCGCATGGTGTCCAAATACCGCCCGGCCGCCCCGATTATCGCGTTCACAACGAACGAGGGAGTTATGCGCCGGCTGGCCTTGGTGTGGGGCGTTATCCCGATTATGGGAGAGAAGGCCAAGACGACGGATGAAATGATCGAGATGGCGGTGGACAACAGCATCAAGCAGGGGCTGATCCGGCTTGGCGATCTCGTGGTCATTACAGCCGGCGTACCGGTGGGCCGTTCCGGCTCCACGAACCTGATCAAGGTTCACCTTGTCGGGGAAATGGTCGCGAAGGGCCAAGGCATTGGAAGCCAAAGCATCACCGGCAAAATCTGTGTGGCCCGCACGCCGGAAGAAGCCCTCAAGCATGTATCCGAGGGCTGCATTCTCGTAACGGCGGCGACGGACAAGGAATTCATGCCGGCTCTGGAGAAGGCGGCCGGCATCATTACCGAAACCGGCGGGATTACGTCCCATGCGGCCATTGTTGGCCTTAACCTGGGCATCCCGGTTATCGTGGGGGTAAAGGACGCCATGACGCTGCTGGAGGACGGGATGGAAGTATCCCTCTATGCCGAGGTCGGCGTGGTTTACTCCGGCAAAGCCAAAGTCCTGTAACGTATATTAAATCATTCAAAGTGGAGCGGGGGTTTCCTGCTTCACTTTTTTACCAGAAGGAAGATTACCGGAAGCGGTGTCGGATTAACACCGCTATAGCCGGTTAAGGAGGGGACCTCATGGCTGCACCCTGGCACAAGCTTGAACTTCGCGTCCGCTATCAGGAAACCGATCAGATGGGAGTCGTGTATCACGCCAATTATTTGAATTGGTTCGAAATCGGACGCACGGAAATGATCCGGGCCCTCGGGATGACTTATAAGGACCTTGAGGAGCGGGGGCTTCTGCTTCCGGTTCTGGAGGCGGAGCTCAAATTCCGGAAGCCGGCCCGCTACGACGACCGGATCACGGTCTATACCCGGGTGACCGCGCATTCCCCCATCCGGATCCAGTTTGATTGCGAGATCCGGCGGATCGAAGAGAAAGAGGACCGGGGAGCCCGTTCCTTGGACGAGGAGACGGTGGAGCCGGCCGGGGAGCTGCTTGTGGAAGGAAACACCAAGCACGTTTGGCTGAACCGGGACTGGAAGCCCGTCCGGATCGACCGGGAAGTCCCCGGCTTGTACCGGCTGCTGCAGCAGCGGATGCTCCTGGAGGAGGAATAGCCCATGTTCCGTTGGCTGGTGGCTTTATTCATTCTTGTCCCGGCATTGGAAATCTGGGGATTGATCTCCATCGGACGGCTGATCGGAGGGTGGCCCACCTTTCTTCTCGTCCTGCTGACCGGCTTTCTGGGAGCGTACCTCGCCAAGCGGGAAGCCCAGAGGGTGTGGCGGTACGCGAACGACCAGATGGCAAGGGGACAGGTTCCCACGGCTTCGATTCTGGATGCCATCTGTATTTTCGCAGGAGGCCTTCTGCTGCTTCTGCCCGGGTTCCTCACCGATATCGCCGGTCTCGTGCTGCTCCTTCCTGTGACCCGTTCCGCCTGCAAGGCAGGCATCCTGTACCTCCTGCAGAAGCAGCTGGCCAAAGGCAGCATCCGGTTCTTCCGGCGCTGGTAAGGAGCGGCCCTCCGCTTAAGGCTGAGCATTTCCCAATGGGATGAGTCCCAAAAGCCGTACGGTTTCCAACCGTACGGCTTTTTTGTACGCCCAGCAGGGGCGTCCTCTTTAAGGGAAAGTCCTCTGCGTCTATGAATGAGCTCACCTGTCAGCGGTAGACCGAGCCTCCGGTTTGCTGAAAGGCTTCCGCCTTCTCCTGAAGCCCGGCTTGAATGGCCGTTTCCTCGGATATCCCTTTTGTCCGGGCATACTCCCGGATATCCTGAGTGATTCGCATGCTGCAGAACTTCGGCCCGCACATCGAGCAGAAATGGGCGGTCTTGGCTCCCTCGGCCGGCAGCGTCTCATCATGATACTCGAGCGCCCGTTCGGGATCGAGGGAGAGATGAAACTGGTCGCGCCACCGGAATTCAAACCGGGCCTTGGACAGCGCGTCGTCCCTTTCCCGGGCGCCCGGATGGCCTTTGGCCAAATCGGCGGCGTGGGCGGCGATTTTGTAGGCGATGACCCCTTCCCGCACATCGTCCTTGTTCGGAAGACCCAGATGCTCCTTCGGTGTGACGTAACAGAGCATAGCCGTTCCGAACCAGCCGATCATGGCGGCTCCGATGGCGGACGTGATATGGTCGTAGCCGGGAGCGATGTCGGTCGTGAGCGGACCGAGGGTATAGAACGGCGCATCCTTGCATAGGTCCGCCTGGCGTTCCACGTTCTCCTGGATTTGGTGCAGGGGAACATGACCGGGGCCTTCGATCATCACCTGCACGTCATGCTTCCAGGCGATGTCCGTCAATTCGCCCAGCGTCTCCAGCTCGGCGAATTGGGCTTCGTCATTGGCGTCGGCGATGGAGCCCGGACGCAGGCCGTCTCCCAGAGAGAACGTCACGTCGTAGGCTTTCATAATTTCGCAGATCTCCTCGAAATGGGTATAGAGGAAGTTCTCCTGATGGTGGGCGAGGCACCAGGCCGCCATAATCGACCCGCCGCGTGAAACGATCCCCGTCACCCGTTTGGCGGTCAGGGGAATATAGCGGAGCCGGACGCCGGCATGAATGGTGAAGTAATCCACCCCCTGCTCCGCCTGCTCGATGAGGGTATCCCGGTACAGCTCCCAGGTGAGGTCCTCGGCCCGGCCCCCGACCTTCTCCAGCGCCTGATAGAGAGGAACCGTGCCGATCGGCACCGGGGAATTACGGAGAATCCATTCCCGGGTCGTATGGATGTTCCGGCCGGTGGAGAGGTCCATGACCGTGTCGGCCCCCCAGCGGATGGCCCATCTCATCTTATCGACCTCCTCCTCTATGGAGGAAGCGACGGCGGAATTCCCGATGTTGGCGTTGATCTTCACGAGAAACCGCCGGCCGATGATCATCGGCTCGCTTTCGGGGTGGTTGATGTTGGCGGGAATGACCGCTCTTCCGGCCGCTACCTCGCTTAGCACAAGCTCCGGCGAGACGTTCTCCCGAATGGCGATATACTCCATCTCCGGGGTGAGGATGCCTCGGCGGGCATAGTGAAGCTGGGTCACGCTGCTTCCCGGTCGGGCTCGCAAAGGGTACCGCTTCATCCCGGGCGCCGCCTCCATCCGGTTCTCCATGCTTTCGCCGGCCGGGAAAGGGAAGGCAGCCAAGTCATGAGCGTTCCCATCGTCCTCCGGTCTAAGGAGACGCCCCTCATACGATTCGGTATCCCCGCGCTCCAGGATCCACTCCAGCCGGTTGGGCGGGAGCCCCAGGCGGATGTCCGTCACTGCGGCTTCGTCGGTATAGAGCCCGCTTGTGTCGTATACCCGAATCGGGGGATTAGGGGTTTCCCCCTGCGGGCCTGTCGTGGGGGATTGGGCGATCTCCCTCATCGGCACCCGCAGATCAGGGCGGGAGCCCTGTACATACACCTTGCGGCTTCCGGGCAGACTCATAGGCTCCGCCGGCTTGGATACGGTTGGTTTTTCGCTTGTCATGTTCATTTCCTCCTCATGGAAAAGTTGTGATCAAGCGGAGAATCTCTCTGCATAGCAAAAAGACCGCCACGGCAAAGAAGCGGTCTTTGTATGCACAAAGGCTTACTTATTCCTCCGCTGGCATTACCCAGATCAGGTCTCACGGTCGACGGCGTAACGGCCATCCTCTCAGCCCGGCTAGCCCGAGCTCCCGTTTGTATTCGGTTACCAACCCAGCATACCCAACCGGCCCCGGGATGACAATCCCTTCCGGCAAAAATGCGCCCAAAGGACCAGCCCGGCTGCTGGCGGCATTCCGCCGCCCTGCTATAATGGGATTGGGCAAGACAACGCGGAACGGACAGCAGCGAAAGGAGGAGGTTTCCATTGGCTGAAAAACCTAATGTCATTCTGATCACGACGGACCAGCAGCGTTATGACAGTGTAGGAATGAGCGGCAGCTCATTCGTGAAGACGCCCAACATGGACCGGCTGGGAAGGGAGGGAGCTTTTTTCCGGAGGGCCTATTGCCCCAATACCGTCTGCTCTCCCTCAAGGGCTTCCATCATGACCGGCCTGCATTTGTCCCGCCACGGGGCGTACAACATCGGCACCGCGGCCCTGGACCCTTCCCGGTTTCTCAGCCATGAGCTGAGGAGAGCGGGGTACCGGACTTACCATGTCGGCAAAGCCCATTGGTACCCTTGGGGAACGGTGAATCCGGAAACGGCCCCGATTGGAGAAGACGGCGCCCCGCTGCGGGATTTTGTCGGGTTCGACGCGGCCGAGGTCAGCATAGGGCATGCCGGGCCGGGAGGCATTACGGGTCATTATGCCTATTGGATGCGAAGCAAGGGTTACGACCCGGCGGCGTTCCAAGCCCGCAAAAGATTCGATAAGGACGACAACGGCACGTCGGATTACGAGCTGCCCGTTTCGCTTCACAGCGGGACGTGGATTGCCGAGCGGGCGGTTCAATATCTCGAGAATCATGACCACTCGGAGCCCTTTTATTTGAACCTGGGCTTTCCCGATCCCCACCATCCCCACATGGTCCCTATGGATTTCAAGGACCGGGTGGATCCCGAGGCCATTCCTTACCCGGCTATCCCCGAACCCGATGCGGAAGAAGATCCCCGTCTGCCGGAGCATATCCCCCATTTCCGCAAGGGGACCATCAACGACAGCCGTTTCCGGGGGAGATTCGGGATGGCGGGCAACCAGAATACCCCTTGGGCCGATTATTTCCGCGACCGGGAGAAAGGCAAGGGAACCCGGGCCTACTACTATACTCTCGTTCAGTTAATCGACAAGCAGCTTGGCATCCTTCTCGACGCCTTGGACCGTCTCAAGCTGGCGGAGGACACGATCGTTATTTTTACGTCGGATCACGGGGAAATGCTCGGTGACCACGGCATCGGCCAGAAGGGCCCCCTTGTGTATGAAGGGGTTACCCGTGTGCCTCTCCTTATCCGGTATCCGAATTCCTTCCGGGGACGAACGGTGGAAGATTGCGTGTCGCTGGTCGACCTTCTGCCCACGGTGCTCGATTATGCCGGGATTCCCGACACCCTGCGACGGGACGGGATCAGCCTTAAGCCTCTTCTGGAAGAAGAAAGGAAACTTAGGCGGCCGGGTGTGCGCATCGAGTACAAGGAGGAGCCGGACCGGATCCGCTACAAAGCCTGGGTAACCCCCGAATGGAAGCTGGCCGTTTACTTGGGGGAATCGTTCGGGGAACTCTATGACCTTAAGAACGACCCGGAGGAGAAGATTAACCGGTTCGGAGACCCGAATTACGAAGCCGTTCATCTGCGCCTTATGACCGAGCTGCTGAACGATCTGGAGCGGAGCGAGCCGGTGAGCGGGCGGGAATCCAGGGTATAACGGCGAATTCGGCCCCTCCTGCCTCGGTCTGGTCGGGATTTCCAGCTTAAGCCGCTTTGGAGACGGGTAAGGGAAAGGAGACACCACGAAGAGGCAGGAGGTTCTCCTTAGTGAAAACGGAACAGATGACGCTGGAAAATTGTGAAGAAATGCTCCTTCGTGAATTGGAAAAATACCCGAACCAGAAGCTCGAGAAGGACGATGTGTACCGGGTGGCCGAAATGGTGAGGGAATACCAAGGACGGATCAAGGCCTATCTTCACGAGCAGCAGGAGAAGAAAGTGACCAGCTTAGACAGGCTGGCTGACAAGGTCGCCCGCTTCGGCGGCAGCTGGGGCTTTATCGCGATCCTGGCTTTTATCATCGCCAGCTGGGTGGTGCTCAACTTTTTTGCCTCGTGGAACACGCTGTTTATCTTGAGCTTTTGCATGTCCTGCATGTCGGTCTTCACCGCCCCCTTCATTCTCATGAGCCAGAACCGGCAGGCGGTCAAAAACAAGCAGGAGCAGATGCTCGACATCGCGATCAATTTCAAGGCGGAGCAAGAGAATATGGAAATACAGAGCCATCTGAAGCAGATCCTGGAGCGCATGAACCGTTTGGAGGAACTTCAGAGCGGGAGGGGAAGGGAGACCCAAAGGGAAGGGAAGGAGCAGCAGGAGAAGCTAACCGTTTCCTGATGCTTTGAAAGCCGCTGCTAACGGATCATCCTCTTGTCCCACAAACAAACAGCCGGAATCTTTCTGCAGGAAGCAGGGAGTCCGGCTGTTTTCGGTGGGGTATTATTCGGAGGGGGATCCGTGAAGGATATACCGGTAGATATCCCGAAACACGTTGGCCCGGTGAAAAGCGGAGAGGATGACCAGGGTGACCGGACCGATGATAAGGCCAAATACGCCGAAGAGCTTGAGGCCAACGAACATGGCGATTAAGGTGACGAGGGGATCCAGGCCGATGCTGGAGGCCAGCACCTTCGGCTCGATGATTTGGCGGTTGATGAGAATGATACCGTACAGAATGCTGAGGCCGACCCCCAGGTAGAGGTTTCCCTGCAGAAAGATGAACAGGATCCAGGGCACGAGCACCGCTCCCGGGCCTAAGTAAGGGAGAAGATCGAAGAATCCGGTCAGAAGCCCGATGGCGAAGGCATATTTTACCCTTAGGATGAGAAGGCCGATAATCACGACAATGGTCGTCACGGTAATCAAGATGAGCTGAGCGCGTATATAGCCGAAGAGGGCGGTCTGAAGGTCGGACCAAATAGCGCTTGTCGCCTTGCGGGTACGCTCGGGGAACCAGGAGGCCAACCGGGTGGTTACCTTGTACCAGTCCTTGCTGATGAAGAAGGCCGCGAGCAGGACGATAACCGTAATGGTAGCCGCGCTTGGAAGAGCCGAAATAACGGACACAATGCCGTTCAGAATTCCCGTGATGAAGCTGGAGCCGGTATCCGCGAGGCTCTTCGCCGTTGAGGTCAGGTTTGAATTAATGGTATTCTGATATTGAGGATTTTCCTCGTAGAACCGGTTTAGCTGGCTGACGATTCCCTGTATGTATTCGGAATTAAGGAAGAGATTAAGCTCGCTGATCCAGGTGTTCATGCTGCGCTGAAGGGATTCGGTGAGGGAGCTGATTTCCACGACGATGTTCGTGACGAGCAGGGTCAGGAATCCCGTTGCCGCGCCGAGAAAAATGACAAGCACGACAAGGACCGCGGCCCATCGGGGCATATGGGTTTTGCGCTGGAAGTAGGTTACGGCAGGATTGAGCAGATAGGCCAGGGCAAATCCGATCAGAAAAGGATAAATTAACGGAACGGCGTAGTAGAGGAACAGCACACCGGCCGTCAGAATAAGCACAATCTTAAGTCCTCTCAGGACTTGTTTTTGTAAGAGGGAATCCAGAGTGACCACCCTTTCCTTGCTTGCCGACTGTCTTTATTGTATCACGAACGCCATCTAGCGGGTAATAGCCGGAAGAGTTAACATCCGCTTAACGTTTTCTTAACATAGGGCTGACAACTTGGCTTGATAATAGAAGAATATCGACAGATCTCCCCTGAACCATACGGAATTCGACAAGGAAGTCGTTAAATACTGGAGGCCCTATGACCCGAACGGAACGAGGAGAAGTGTCCCGCTATTTGAACCGCGATTTAAGCTGGGTGGAATTTAACAAAAGAGTGCTGGAGGAGGCGCAGGATCCGGCTACTCCCCTGCTGGAAAGGGCCAAGTTTCTTGCCATCGTCTCGACCAATCTGGACGAGTTCATGAGCGTCCGGGTGGCTGGGCTGCAGGATCAGCAGAAAGCGGGGTACACGCGTAAGGATTTTACCGGCTACACGCCGTCCGGTCTGTTAAAGCGAATCATGAAGCGGACCTCCCGTATGGTAAACGATCAATACAAGGCTTACCGGGAAGCGGTTCGCTTCTTGGGGCGCGAAGGAATATACATAAGCCGTTACGACGATTTGACCGCCAGCCAGAAAAAAGCGATGGACCAGTATTACACCGACAATGTCTTTCCCGTGCTTACCCCCATGGGAGTGGATCAGAGCCGGCCCTTTCCGCTCGTCAACAGCCTCTCGCTCTATCTGGCGGTTGTCCTTCTTAAGGAAGGGGACGATCCGGAGGAGGAGCCTTATTTTGCTATTGTCCGGGTTCCTTCGAATCTGTCCCGGCTTGTCCGGGTGCCGGCACGCGGAAACAGCAAGAAGCAGGAATTCGTCCTGCTGGACGATCTGATCAAGCAGCACATCCGCAGCCTGTTCGCCGGGTATGTCCCGCTTGCCGTCGATCCTTTCCGGCTGACCCGCAACGCGGACCTGACCTTGAACGAAGAAGGGGCGGAGGACCTTCTCGAGGAAATCGAGAAGGAGCTGCGGCGAAGGCGCTGGGGAGTGCCGGTCCGGCTGGAGGTGCACAAGGGCATTCATGCCTACGCGCTTGAAATGCTGAAGGAAGAATTCGAAATTGAAGACAATGTGTTTGTCATCGACGGCCCGATCGATCTCAGCTTTCTTATGAAGCTTCCGTCTCTTGTCGAGGGCTTTCCCCAGCTGAGGTACCCGGAGCTTATTCCGGTCTACCCGGAAGAGCTGGAAGAAAGCGAAAGCCTGTTCGAGGTGCTCGGGCAGCGGGATGTCCTTCTCTACCATCCTTATGAATCGTTCGATGCGGTCAATGATTTCCTGATGGAGGCGGCGGAGGATCCGTACGTTCTTGCGGTCAAAATCACCCTGTACCGGGTAAGCGGCCATTCGGTGCTTATCCAGGCCTTGTCCAAAGCGGCGGAATCCGGCAAGCAGGTCACCGTTGTCGTGGAACTGAAGGCCCGGTTCGACGAGGAGCGGAACATCGCGTGGGCCAGGCAGCTGGAGAAGGCGGGCTGTCATGTCGTGTACGGCCTCGTGGGACTGAAGACACATGCCAAAATTACCCTGGTCGTCCGCCAGGAGCAGGATACCCTCCGCCGGTATGTTCATGTGGGCACCGGGAACTATAACGAGAATTCCGCCCGGCTTTATACGGACCTGGGCCTGTTCACCTCCGATCCCTTGATCGGGGAAGACGCCTCCTCGCTGTTCAATGAGATTACGGGCTTCTCCGCTCCTTCCGACCTGCATACCTTTGCGGTCGCGCCAACGGACCTGCTTCCGGTGCTGCAGCAGCTGATCCGCCGGGAAGCGGAGCATGCCGCCGCCGGCCGTCCGGCCCGCATCATCGCCAAAATGAACTCGCTGTCCAACCAGGAAATGGTCGACGCCCTATACGAGGCTTCCCAAGCGGGGGTTCCAATCGATTTGATAGTCAGAGGGGTTTGCTGCCTGCGTCCGGGAGTGGAGGGATTAAGCGAAACCATCACGGTCCGGAGCATTGTGGACCGCTTCCTGGAGCATTCACGCGTGGTATATTTCGAGAACGGCGGGGAGCCGGATGTGAGGATTTCCAGCGCGGATTGGATGACCCGGAACCTGACAAGGCGGATTGAGCTTATGTGTCCCGTCCGGGACGAGGGGCTTAAGCAGGATCTTATCCGCATCCTCCATATGAGCCTGGAGGATAACGTCAAAGCCCGCCATCTGCAGCAGAACGGCTTGTATTCCCGCCCGGAGGGGGAAGACAAGCCGTTCCGGAGCCAGTTCGAAGCCGCTAAGATCAGATCGTGGAAAAAACGACCGCCCGGCAGCGGGGAGTCAGTCCCCACACCTTCTTGAATTCCTTCTCGACCGTTTCGACCTCCGCCGTTTCCAGCTGCGGCAGGCGGCTGCATTGGAGATGGAGATCCAGCGTTTTGCGTCCGGCCGTGGCGGTCAGCTCCGCTACCGGCTGGGTTTCGCTGCGGTCGAGAGCGGCGGCAAGCCGGAGCAGGGTACCCAGGGTAACCGCAAGGGAGCAGTCGGGCTCGCTCAGTATGTCCTTGTGGGCGAGATAGGCGTGCCGGGTCCGGTTCTTTGTTTTGTACGAGGCGATAAGCCCGCACAGCAGAATCTCCCGGTGGGTCAAGCCGTCCATACGCGAATGGGCCATCAGGTAGAAGGTATGCTTCGAATAGGAGTAGAAGTTGACGGCCACCCCTATTCGGTAGAGCAGGGAAGCGGTATGCAGGCAGCGCCGCTCGGATTCCCCAAGGCCGTGGACCGGGGCCAGATCGTCAAACAGCTTCAGGGCGAGGCGGTTGACCTGCTCCACGTGGGCCAGGGGAACGGACGGGTACAAGCTCAGCATATGGCGGACACTGTATTCGGCCACGTCGGAGATGACGGGCTGGCCGGGGAAAGCCGCCTCGAAGAGCAGCCCGTCTCTAAGCCCGGCGCCGCTGATCTTGTAATGCGCCGCCCGCATCTGCCGGAACAGGGTCTGCAGGATAACCAGACCGGGTACGATGATGTCGGCGCGGTCCTTCGACACCCCGTCCAGCTTGTTGCGTTTCTCCAGGGAGAGGGCGGTGAGCCTGTCCAGCACGGATTCGACGCGCGGGGGAGCGATATCGAAGTTATGCGTCATGGGCAGGGAGTACTTCGTCTGCCGCTGAACCAGCTTGCCGAGGGTCCGGATCGTGCCGCCGAGCCCGATGAGGGGCAGACCCGGCTGGCTGCGGATCCAGGGCTCCCGGCGCACCGCCTCCTCGACCATCCGGCGGATCAAGGCGAGGTCGGACGGCTCCAGGAGGCCGCCGCGGCTGAACCGCTTGGCCGTATTGACCGAGCCGAAGGGGAAGGAGACGCTGTTCACGATCTTCCGGTTCCGGAACAGGGTCACCTCCGTGCTGCCGCCCCCGATGTCAACCAGAAAGCCGTCCTCGACGGAAAGCGAGTTGATCATCCCGACGAAGCCGAGACGGGCTTCTTCCTTTCCGGACAGCACCTCGATGTCGAGACCGGTCAACCGGATCAGCTTGGCGACAATTTCGGCGGAATTCGCCGCGTTGCGGATGGCGGCCGTCGCCACCGCCCGGATCTGGGCCGTCCGGTTAGCCGAGCAGAGCAGCTTGAACTGCTCAAGCGTTTCGGCCAGGGCGAGGATATCCTTCTCCCCCAGCCGGCCGTCGCTTCCGATCCGCTCGCTTAAGCGTGCCGCCTTCTTGCTTTCGTCGATAACCCGGTGGGACAGCCTTCCCGTCTGCTCATAGATGCCGAGGCGCACCGAGTTGGAGCCGATGTCGATAATGCCGATCCGCTTGTTCGGTTTCATGGGTCCAGGCCTCCTTCGGGTAGAATTTTCTTATATTCTACCAATATTTCCGGCCGGATCAAAACTTACGCCGGAGCTCTTGAAATTTTTATCCTGGAGAAAATTGAGGTATAATAGTCCGGGGCAAGAAAAAACGTTTATGGTGTCGATAATGAAGTTTTATGCCGGTTTGGTTCACATCCTTGTAAAAATACTTTATTATTAAGATTAGATCATGTGATAAATGTTATTTATGCCTCAATTTCTATACAAAGGAGAGATGAACATGACAGCAACGAAAGGCTTGGAAGGCATCGTCGCCACCACTTCCTCCGTCAGCTCTATTGTGGACGGCGTGCTGACTTACCGCGGGTACGACATCGACGACCTGGCGGAGAACGCTTCTTTTGAAGAAGTCGCCTATTTGCTGTGGTTCGGCAAGCTTCCTAACGCTTCCGAGCTTGAGCAGCTGAAGAAGGACCTGAATGCGAACGCCTCCGTCCCGGATGCCGTTATTCAGCAGCTGAAGCTGTATCCGAAGAACACCAATTCGATGGCTGCCCTTCGCACGGCTGTTTCGAGCCTGGCCCTCTACGACGAGGAAGCCAACGACATGAGCCGCGAGAGCAATGTCCGCAAGGCGATCAAGCTGCAGGCCCAGCTGCCCGCGATTGTTGCCGCTTTCGCCCGTATCCGCGAGGGCAAAGAGCCGGTGGCTCCGAAAGCCGACGCCGGGTCCATCGCCGAGAATTTCCTCTACATGCTGACCGGGGAGCAGCCGAATAAGATTGCGATCGAAGCGCTGGAGAAGGCCCTCGTGCTTCACGCCGATCATGAGCTGAACGCTTCCACCTTCGCAGCCCGGGTTACCGTGGCTACCCTGTCCGATATCTACTCCGGCGTAACGTCCGCGATCGGTGCTCTGAAAGGGCCCCTGCACGGCGGTGCGAACGAAGCGGTTATGGCCATGCTCGAGGAGATCGGCACGATCGACAACGTGGAGAGCTACGTGCAGAACAAGCTCGCCAACAAAGAGAAGCTGATGGGCTTCGGTCACCGCGTTTACAAGAACGGCGACCCCCGCGCCAAGCATCTTCAGAAGATGTCCCAGGAGCTCGGCAAAATTACGGGCAACCTGAACTGGTACGAAATGTCCATCAAAATCGAAGACATCGTGACCGGACAGAAGGGCCTGAAGCCGAATGTCGACTTCTACTCGGCGTCCGTCTACACATCGCTCGAGATTCCGCGCGACCTGTTCACGCCGATCTTTGCGATTTCCCGGACCTCCGGCTGGACGGCTCACATTCTCGAGCAGTACGAGAACAACCGCCTGATCCGTCCGCGTGCGGAATACACCGGCCCGGCCACCCAGAAATACGTTCCGATCGAGAAGCGCTAATCCGCAGCTTCCCGGTCTTGGTTCAAGCGCCGTCCTTACCGGACGGCTTAGCCGTGTGAACGGCTGTACTTACCTATCATTCTTAAGGAGGATACTTACCATGCCACAATTCGAGAACTACTCCCTGCCAACGGAAGGCGAGAAAATTACGATCGACAACGGCAAGCTGAATGTTCCCAACAACCCGATTATTCCTTTCATCGAAGGGGACGGAACGGGACCCGACATCTGGGCCGCTTCCCAGCGCGTTCTGGACGCAGCTGTAGAGAAAGCCTACAACGGCGAGAAGAAAATCGCCTGGTACGAAGTGTATGCCGGCGAGAAGGCCTTCAACAAATACAACAACTGGCTGCCTAACGACACGCTGACCGCTATGCGCGAATACACGGTTGCCATCAAAGGACCTCTGACGACTCCTATCGGCGGCGGGATCCGTTCCCTGAACGTGGCCCTTCGTCAAGAGCTGGACCTGTACGTCTGCCTGCGTCCGGTTCGTTACTTCGACGGCGTTCCTTCTCCGGTTAAGCGCCCTGAGCTCGTCGACATGGTCATCTTCCGCGAGAACACGGAAGACATCTATGCCGGGATCGAGTACAAGGAAGGCTCCGCCGAAGTAAAGAAAGTGATCGAGTTCCTGCAGCAGGAAATGGGCGCGAACAAAATCCGTTTCCCGGAAACGTCCGGTATCGGCATCAAGCCGGTATCCCGCGAAGGCTCCGAGCGTCTGATCCGCGCAGCGATCGAATATGCGATCAGCCACGGACGCAAGAGCGTAACGCTGGTGCACAAAGGAAACATCATGAAGTTCACCGAAGGAGCGTTCAAGAACTGGGGTTACGAGCTGGCGGAGCGCGAGTTCGGAGACAAGGTGTTCACTTGGGCGCAGTATGACCGCATCAAGGAAGAGCAAGGCACCGAAGCCGCTAACCAGGCTCAGAAGGTGGCCGAAGAAGCCGGCAAAATCGTCGTGAAAGACGCCATCGCCGACATCGCCCTGCAGCAGGTTCTGACCCGTCCGACGGACTTCGACGTTATCGCTACGCTGAACCTGAACGGCGATTACCTGTCTGACGCCCTGGCTGCCCAAGTTGGCGGTATTGGAATCGCACCAGGTGCTAATATTAACTACGTAACCGGCCATGCCATTTTCGAAGCCACCCACGGAACGGCTCCTAAATACGCTGGCAAAGACGTCGTGAACCCGGGATCGGTTATCCTGTCCGGCGTTATGATGCTCGAGCACCTGGGCTGGCAGGAAGCGGCCGACCTCATCTACAAAGGCATGGAAACCGCCATCAACAACAAAACGGTCACTTACGACTTCGCCCGCCTGATGGAAGGCGCAACGGAAGTGAAGTGCTCCGAGTTCGCTAACCAGGTCATCCAAAATATGTAATCCACCATACAGGAGGAGACCCGCCATGGCCATTCGCCGCAAAAAGATTACCGTGGTCGGCGCCGGATTCACCGGTGCCACGACCGCTCTGATGCTTGCCCAGAAGGAACTGGGAGACGTTGTTCTGGTTGATATTCCGCAGCTTGAGAACCCGACCAAAGGGAAGGCTCTCGACATGCTGGAAGCAAGTCCGGTCCAAGGCTTCGACAGCAACATCATCGGGACGTCCAACTACGAAGACACCGCCGGTTCGGACATCGTGATCATCACCGCCGGGATCGCCCGGAAGCCGGGGATGAGCCGCGACGATCTGGTGAACACCAACGCCGGCATCATGAAATCGGTTTGCGGAAACATCGCCAAATACTGCCCGGAGTCCATCGTCATCATCCTCTCCAATCCGGTGGATGCGATGACTTATGTGGCCTTCCAGGCACTGGGCTTCCCGAAGAACCGCGTCATCGGACAATCCGGCGTACTGGATACGGCCCGCTACTGCACGTTCATCGCGCAGGAGCTTAACGTATCCGTCGAGGATGTGCGCGGCTTCGTTCTGGGCGGCCACGGCGACGATATGGTTCCCTTGGTGCGTTACTCCAACGTGGGCGGCATTCCGATCGAGAAGCTGATCCCGGGGGACCGCATTGACGCCATCGTGAAGCGGACCCGTACGGGCGGCGGCGAGATCGTCAACCTGCTCGGCAACGGCAGCGCGTACTATGCTCCGGCGGCGTCCCTCGTTCAGATGACGGAAGCCATCTTGAAGGACAAGAAGCGGATCATCCCTTCGATCGCTCTTCTCCAAGGCGAGTATGGCTACGACAACCTGTTCATGGGGGTGCCGACTCTTCTCGGCGGCGACGGCATCGAGAAAATTTTCGAGCTGGAGCTGACGGCCGAAGAGAAAGCCGCTTTGGACAAGTCCGCGGAATCCGTCCGCAATGTCATCCAAGTGGTGCAGGGCTAAGCCCCCTGCGCCGACAGAAAAAGCTTTCCCCGCGGGGAAAGCTTTTTTGGTTGCTATAAAGTAGCCCGAGGTGTTCTGACCCCATTATATGGCTTCTGCTCCACGGCCTCGAAGAAGACGAGCCGGTTGCCGAACGGGTCGTGGATGGACATTTCCTTCATGTTCCACGGAGTCTTATGGATGCCGGGCCGCGCGTACTTGTAAGCTTTGCCGAGCAGCCGCTTCTGGTAGTCCTCCAGCTTCTCCGTATGGATCCGGACGGCCGCTCCCGGGCAGGCGTCCCCATGATGCTCCGACAGATGAAGCACGCAATCCCCGCGGGACACTTGCCTATACAGCGGCAGTCCCTCTTCAAAACGGTGCTCCCAATCGAGCTGAAATTCCAGGAAGTCGAGATAGAACTCTTTGGCTTTCTCCTCTTGAAACACGCGCAGAATAGGGATGACCGGCGGATAAGCAGCAAGGGAAGTAGACATGGGCGACCTCCTAAAATGTGGATACGTTTATTATAAAACAAGCCCGGCAAAATTGTCCTTTACATGCCGTGTGAGCTTGTGATAGGATAAACGAATTAAGTGGAAGGGCTTCTAGGGAGCCGACGGATCAAGGCGTTACCCCGATGCCGGTAGAGCAGGGGACGCGGTCCGGTCGAACCGAGCGAAGCCGGGCCGTGAGCAACAGCCGTGCCTACACCGTAGGGATAAAAGACCTTCGGCAAGTTCCGCCTTTAACCGGGCGAGCTTGGCGGAGGTCTTTTTTGCTTTACCTAAATAAAGGATGGAAAGGAAGGGAAATCCAGTGCAAACCATACGAGTGGAGGCACTATCCAAGGCGTTTCAAGTGAAACGCAAAACCCCGGGTTTGAGCGGAAGCCTCCGCTCCCTGTTCAAGCCGGACTACACCGTCAAGACGGCGGTGGAGCCGATCGATTTCCGTGTGGAACAGGGGGAGGCGTTGGCTTTCCTTGGCCCGAATGGGGCAGGCAAATCGACGACGATCAAAATGCTCACCGGCATTCTGCACCCGTCCGGCGGAACGGCCGAGGTGCTGGGCTTCTGCCCCTGGAAGGAGCGGAAGCGGCTCGCGTTTCACGTCGGCTCGGTGTTCGGACAGAAGTCGCAGCTGTGGTACCACCTGCCGCCGGTCGACACCTTTGAGCTCATGAGCCGCATTTATGAGCTGGGGCGGGAGGATTTCCGGAAGCGGCGGGACGATCTAATCGAGAGATTCGACCTGGGTCCTTATTTGGCCACTCCTGTTCGGAAGCTCTCCCTGGGCGAACGGATGCGCTGCGAGATTGCAGCGGCTCTTCTTCACCGGCCCAAGGTCGTGTTCCTGGATGAACCGACGATCGGGCTCGACGTCGTGGTGAAGCAGCGGATTCGCGAGTTAATCCGGGAGATGAACCGGGAGGAAGGCGTTACCGTCTTCTTAACGTCCCACGATGCGGGGGATATCGAGCAGCTGTGCAGGCGGGCGATCGTCATCAATCACGGAAGGATTATCCTGGATGACACCGTATCCGGCATGAAGAGGGATTTCCTGACCCGCAAGACTGTTCAGCTTAAGCTGAAAACCGAGCCGGAGCCTTTTTCCTTCGAGGGGGTCGAAGTGTTGAAACAGAAGGGAACGGGGCTGAAGCTGTCCGTGGATACGTCCTGTACCCCGATTGAGACGGTACTGGCCCACTTCGTCCGCACCTACCGGCTCGAAGACGTCACGATCGAGAACCCGCCTATGGAGGAAATCATTACGCAGATCTATGCCCGTACCGGGCAGGCAGGCCGGGAACAGCCGGACCTTCAGACGGCCGGGGGACGGGGACAGGAGAGGAAATGGCCCGCTGGGAAGGGGAGGAAGGAGGCATGACCATGATCGCGCGGAAGGCCGTCAAATATGCCGCCATCGGCAAAATCACCGTCAGAAGCCATCTCGCCTACGTGACGGACTTTCTCGTCCGTTCCCTTTTTCTGCTCATCATCCTGTACATATTCAGCCAGCTGTGGGGAACGACGTTCGCCGGGGAAGGCTCCTCCACCATTGCGGGGTACAGCTTCAAGCAGATCCTCTGGTACCTGATCCTGACGGAATCCATGACCATGGCGTTCCCCAGTCTGGCGAGCCGGATGGAGGAAGAGGTCAAAAGCGGGGATATCGGCTACAAGCTCACCCGCCCGGTCAGCTACCTATCCTTTCAGTACGTGAGCTACCTGGGAGAGGTCTATGTGCGGCTCTTGGTCAACCTGGCCGTTGCCGGACTGCTTGGCTTACTCCTCCTGGGGCCCCCGAGCTTCGGTTGGGGCTGGGCCGGGTTCTTCGCCGCTTCGATCGGAGCGGTCACCGTTAATTTTATGCTTACCCTTATTCTGGCGCTGAGTTCCTTCTGGGTCGAAGAAACGCGGGGACTGGAATTCGTCTACAACAAAATTCTGTTCACCATCGGCGGAATGCTGATGCCGCTTGAGATCTATCCCGAGACGCTCCAGCGGGTATGCGGGTGGCTGCCGTTTCAGACGATCCTGTATTTCCCGGCCCGGACCGCAGTGGCGTTCGACGGGACCGTCCTGGTTAGAATGATCGGCATTCAGGCGGCTTGGATTGCGGGTCTTGGATTGGCCGCCGCCTGGGTTTATGCCAGAGGAGGGAGGAAGCTTCATGTCAACGGCGGGTAACCTGTTACGTTTCGTAAGCGCCTGCTGGAAACTTAATTTGGCGGGAGCCATGGAATTCCGGATGAGCTTCCTGCTGACAGCTGGGATGATGATGATTAACAACGCTGTCTGGATCTTCTACTGGAGCGTGTATTTCCGCCGGTTCCCGGTCGTGAACGGCTGGGAAATGAACGACGTCACGATGATGTGGGCGGTTAGCGCCGGAGGCTTCGGACTGATGGCTGTTTTCTTCGGAAACGTGAACCGGATCTCTAGTATGGTGGCTAACGGACAACTGGACACGTATCTGGCCCAGCCGAAGCCTGTTCTGCTGCACGTGCTGATCAGCCGCATGTCGGTATCGGCCATCGGAGACGTCCTTTTTGCGTTCATTCTTTTTGTTCTATTTGGGGATTTATCCTTCTGGGGGATCGCCAAGTTCGCGCTTGCTCTGCTGATCGCCATGCTGATTTTTCTCTTTTTCTCGCTGACAGCCAATTCCCTGGCTTTCTACATCGGCAGCGCGGATGGACTAAGCTTTCAGCTCTTCCAGGCGCTGCTCGCCTTCTCGACCTATCCGACGGGGATTTTTAAAGGTTGGGGGCGGCTCGTTCTGTTCAGCGTCATTCCGGCGGGCTTCATCAGCTATCTTCCCATTGGGCTTATCCGTTCGGTGGATGTAACGTTCCTTACAGGAGCTGCTGCCGTTTCCTTAGGGCTGGCTGTAGGGGGCACTTGGTTCTTTTATCGCGGGCTGAGAAGGTACAGCTCCGGGAACATGATGGGGATGAGGGCTTAAATTAAGAAAATAGACAGGAGGAAGGACCATGTTCAAGTACAAAGTGGATGACCGGCTTTATCTCGCCCAGCTGGAGACCGGACATGCGGAGGAGCTGTTTCAGCTGACGGTCCGGAACCGGGAGCATTTGGGGGAATGGCTTCCCTTCGCCCATGCGACCCACCGGGTGGAGGATACGCTGGCCTATCTGGAGAGCTGCCGGGTTCGGCATGAAGCGCAGGACGGCTTGTCGGCGGGGATCTGGCGGGAGGGCCAATTGGTGGGCACGATCGGACTTCACGATTATAACCGGGACAACAGGCGGGTGGAAATCGGGTACTGGCTTAGCGAGGATTGCTGCGGGCAGGGGATCATGACCCGGGCGTGCCGGGTTCTCATCAATTATGTGTTCAGCGACCTGGAGTTTAACCGGGTTCAGATTAAGGCGGCGGTGGGGAACCTTCCCAGCCGGGCGATTCCCGAGCGTCTCGGCTTTACGCAGGAAGGGACTCTGCGGGACTATTCCTTCCTGAACGGGCATTACGTGGATATGGCCGTTTACGGGATGCTTAGAAGAGAATGGACCAAGGGAGTCTACAACGGACGTACGGCCAGCGGGACGCAAGAAGGTAAGGTTATCTAATTTGCATCAATTAAGGAGGGAAAGGGAAATGGAAGGCGAGGAGGAACTAAGGCTGATCGAGCCGTCGGCGGACTGGGAGAAGGAATACAAGGAGATGCTGGAGGATTGGCAGCGATCCGGGGAGAAGCGCGTTCCGTTCGTTCTCGACATGGACGCCCGGGATTTTCCCCGGCTGATCCGGGAGCTGGAGAACTCCAGCAGAGGAATCGGGCTTCCCTCCGGATTTGTCGAGCATTCTACTTATTGGCTCGTACGAGGAAGCCGGATCGTGGGCGTCGTCAATCTCCGGCACCGGCTGAACGAGAAGCTGCTCCGGATCGGGGGCCATATCGGCTACGGAATCCGTCCCGGGGAACGACGCAAGGGCTACGCGACCGCGATCCTCACCATGACTCTCCTCAAGGCCCGGGAACGGGGGATTCGGCAGGTGCTGGTTACGTGCGACAAGGACAATACCGGTTCGGCCCGCACCATTCAGAAGAACGGCGGCGTTCTGGAGTCGGAGGCTCGGGAAGGCGAGACCCGCGTGCAAAGGTATTGGATTGAGGTTACCTAGTAGGAGGACGAAGAAACTTGGAAAAGACATGGGGAGACTATGTAATCAGCACGGACAAAGGACGTCTTGACCTGGAGGTGATCCCGGGCTTCCTCGGCCGAAGCTACTGGGCGGCGCATCGACCGGAGGAAACCATCCGGAAGTCGATAGAGGCTTCGTTATGCTACGGGGTGTACGAGGGCTCCCGGCAGGTGGCGTTTGCCCGGGTGGTCACGGATGGGGCGACGATGTACTGGCTGTGCGACGTCTACGTAGCGGAGGAATACCGTGGAAAGGGGATCGGCAAGAGGCTGGTGGAGGCGGTCGTCGCGGATGACCGGCTGGCGGGCTTGAGCGGCTTCCTTGGGACGAAGGACGCTCACGGGCTGTATGAAGCGTACGGCTTCCGCTCCGATCCCGAGAAGCTGATGAGAAGGCGCCCGGAGGCAACGATTCCAACAACTTTGTGAACCGGCGTCTCCCATTACCGGAAAGATTGTTTATCGCTTTCTCCTTACGGTATACTGAGAGGGATTAGACAACCTTTTCAATGAATAGGGGGAAAACCGTGAATCAATTTATTCTGTTTCTGCATTTGCTTAGTGCCGTCGGAATGGGCTTCTATCTGCTGTTTCCGTTCCTGTACGGCCGCGTGGCCTCGCTGTCCGCTGCCGCGAAGGAAGGCTACACGAGCCTGCTCACCGGCGCAAACCGGATCGGCCAGATTCTGCTTGTCGTCCAGTTCTTGACGGGAGGTTACCTGGTCAGCAAGGGCGAGTATTCGGTTCTGTGGATGATTCTGGCTTCGGTGCTGCTGCTCGCGATCGGCGGCATGACCGGTGTGCTGGGGGCGAACCTGAAAAAGCTGAACGCCGCCGTTAAGGGTGGCCAGCCGGCCGGTGCCTATGAAGGCAAGGTCAAGACGTTCGGAGCCTTGAACGCCATTCTGCTTCTGGCCGTTCTGTTCGTCATGAACTACCCGAACTTGTTCTAATTTTAGATTGTTTTAGCTTGGAAAACACCAAAAACCGGAGGGAAGGTCCCTCCGGTTTTTGGTGTTGGGTTGTTGGAGAATAAAGGGGCCGGTAACCGGCCGTTGTTTGTCTTGGGTGGGCCCGGGCTAGTTATTGAGGACAGCCGTAAGGGGGCTTGGGCAGGCCCAGGCGGTCCAGGTGTGCCGCAGACCGTTCTCTGCCAGTAGGCGAGCTGATCATCGAGATCCTTGGCGGCATGCTGCTGAATGATCTCGAGCGACGTCGTGGCGGCGACCTGCGGCAGTCCGTGCGGCTGATGCGAGAGTAACGGCCATAACGACCATTTTCACAGCTTTCAGAGAGCGTTTCGTTTTCATTAGGGTTCTTCCTCCATTAATGAGATGAGTAGGACCTGGCTGCGCGTGCACTCGCAGTCAAGCACATTCCTACCTTTCCTTTTGGAAAGCTGCAGGTTTCGGTACCAGCAACCTCATTATGGAATAATTCGGAAGAACCGGACAGTACTAACTTTTTTTAGTACCTCCCCGGAACAAGCTCAGTCTGCCAGCTCATCCAGCGTCTTCTCCAGACTCGGGGCGAGATGCTCCAGGAAGTAGCGGACCTCCTCCAGGTCCAGCTTCTTCAAGGCCTGCTCAATCTGCCCCTTGGCGACAGCGAACTCCCGGTTGCCCGCCGACAACTCCGTCACGCACTTCAGGTACGCGTCGAGCAAGTCGGCTGCTTTCACGAGCTTCTGAAGCTCCCCATCCGGGGAGCTTTTGGAGCCGAGCAGAGGGCGGTAGCTCTCCTTCAAAGGCTCAGGTACCATGGCCAGGAGCCGTTCGGCGGCCAGCTGCTCGATTCCGCGGAAGCTCGAAAGGATGGTCGGGTTCTGGTGCTTGACTGGGGTTGGGATATCCCCCGTAAACACTTCGGTGGCGTCATGAAAGAGCGCCAGGGTCACGGCTCTGTCCGCATCCAACTTCCGGCCGAACAGGTCGTTGCCGATTGTGCAGAGCACGTGGGCCAGCAGGGCGACATGATAAGAGTGCTCCGCGACATTCTCTTCCACCACGTTGCGCATCAGGCTCCAGCGTTTGATATACCTCAACCGGTACATATAAGCAAAAAAGTGATGATCCATACCAACCTCCGAGAGATAGAATGGGCGGGCGGCGATGAGCCCGCCAAGCCGCATCGCCAGTCCGGGATGCGGCTAAACAGAGCTACCGGATAAGGCGGTCCTGCCTTATCCGGTAGCGTTAACGGTCTATGCGATTTAGCGCTGCCCCTTACGGCCTTCCGCGTCGGAATCGCTTGCGTCCGGAAGCCGGGCCGTGTACAACCGGGTATGGGGATCGGACGAAATGTCGATGCCGAGCAGCTTCTCCAGATCTTCCAGCAGAATGTAGGAACGGCTGCCGACAATCGTCACCGGCTTATCCAGCGTCAAGACACGTTCCCCGCTGACGGCTTCTTGGCTGCCCGGGCGGACCTTCCATTGGATCCCGTTGTAGTGGATAACGGTGCTGCCGTCCGCTTTGTCCTTCGTCAGTTCTCCGCCGACCTGCTCGAGGGTATCCCTCAGCCCGACCATGCTCTTGGCGGGTCGGGGGGCGGTCACCCGCCGCATGATCATGTTATGAAGAGCAAGGGGAGTGATATAGGGACTTCCCGCGTTAATGCGCGGTATTCTTAGCGGGTCCATTCCTTGAGTGGCCATCCGGGGAAGGATGGTGAAGGCGTATTGGATTCCGCCTTCTTTTACCAGCGAGGCGGCGAGTGGATTATAGATCCCGTACGGGTAGGCCATCGCGTCCACCTGATGCGGCGTCAGATCCTTCAGCCGGCCTGTGCAGGCTCGGGTATCGTCCACGATCCGTTTCTTGTATTCGTCCTCCGTCTCCGTCCGGCCGTCCTTCGGAAGCCGGGCGACCAGAAGGGCTTTGCCCTGGTCTCCTTCCGTTTTGCCGTGAAGGCTGTCCGTGTGGCATTGAACCTCGATTCCCGGGGAATGCAAGGTCATGGTCCGGATTTCGTCGCGGTTCAGGAAAGGAATGTTGCCGTCCAGCGGATGATCCAGCGTGCCCGTGATGATGAAATTGACCGCAGGAATGTTCAGCTTGGTCAGAACGGGATAGGCGTTCTGGTAAAATCCCTCGTAGCCGTCGTCAAAGGTAACAAGGACGGCGTTATCCGGCACCGCGGCCCCATTCATGAAATCCTTGAATTCTTGAAGAGAGATGAAATGATAGCCGCGCCCCTTCAAATACGAGAGCTGGCTGCGAAAAAGCTCGGTAGTGATCGTGGCTCCGCTTTGGTCCGTGTCGTGAATGTGATGATACATGAGAACCGCCACCTGGCTGCGGTAAAGCGTTTCGGGCTTAAAAGCACTCAGGCTCGAAACGAGAAAGGTAAGACCGGCGATTGCGATAACCGCGGTTCTCAACAAAAACTTGATCATGCGTAACTGTTCCTCTCCATCCTGCGTTTTGCATTTTCAAACGACGCCGATATGCTATAATTATAGGGATGCGTATCCCGGTATTAGCTTCTAAACGGAACCTAAGCACCGGCGGATTACTAGATTACAGATTGCTGAGCCAATCGAGAGGAGAAGCCCGTTCCATGAAGCATTTTCAAGAGAGCGTTTATAAACTGATCGTGGAAACATCCACTAATCTTCCCGGCGATGTTAGGGAAGCCATTAACCGTGCCAAAGCGCAGGAGGACAGCGGAACCCGTGCCGCCTTATCCCTTTCTACCATTGCCGATAATATCGAAATGGCTGAATGTAACGTGTCCCCGATTTGCCAGGATACCGGCATGCCTACCTTTATTATACATGTCCCGGTTGGTGCTAACCAGATTGTTATGAAAAAACAAATCTTAGAAGCCGTCAGCCAGGCTACGAAGGACAGCAAGCTGCGTCCGAACTCCGTGGACTCCCTGACAGGGGCCAACAGCGGCGACAACCTCGGACCGGGTACACCCGTTATCCATTTCGAGCAGTGGGAACGCAACGAAGTCGACGTCCGCCTTATTCTGAAGGGCGGCGGCTGCGAGAACAAGAACATCCAGTACAGCCTGCCTGCAGAGCTTGAAGGCCTGGGCAAAGCCGGCCGTGACCTGGACGGCATCCGCAAATGCATTCTGCATGCGGTCTACCAGGCCCAGGGGCAGGGCTGCAGTGCCGGCTTCATTGGGGTAGGCATCGGCGGGGACCGCACGACGGGCTACGAGCTCGCCAAGCATCAGCTGTTCCGCCGCACCGACGACGTGAACCCGAACGAGGAGCTTCGCCAGCTCGAGGAGTACGTCCTGGAGAACGCCAACAAGCTAGGCATCGGCACGATGGGCTTCGGCGGGCAAGTGACGCTGCTCGGCTGCAAGGTCGGCGTGATGAACCGCCTGCCGGCCAGCTTCTTCGTCTCCGTCGCTTACAACTGCTGGGCATACCGCCGGCAGGGAGTTCTTCTCGATCCGGAAACCGGGGAAATCCGGGAATGGATCTACAACAGCAGCACAGGAGAGAAGGTAGCCGTTAGGGACGAAGCGGAAGTGGCGGCTGCGGCCGGCCAGCCGGAGCGCCGCGAGATCGTGCTTCAGACGCCGATTACAGAAGAACAGGTCCGCGAGCTTCGTGTTGGGGACGTCGTCGTCATCAACGGGATGATGCACACCGGGCGCGATGCGCTGCACAAGTATTTGATGGACCACGATTCCCCCGTGGACCTGAACGGCTCGGTCATTTATCACTGCGGACCGGTCATGAGCAAGGACGAGCAGGGAGAATGGCACGTCAAGGCGGCCGGCCCGACGACGAGCATCCGGGAGGAGCCTTACCAAGGCGACATCCTGAAGAAATTCGGCATCCGCGCGGTCATCGGCAAGGGCGGCATGGGCGCCAAAACGCTTAAAGCCCTCCAGGAGCACGGAGCCGTTTATTTGAACGCTATCGGCGGCGCCGCCCAGTACTATGCCCGCTGCCTGAAGAAGGTCGAGGGAGTGGACTTCATGGAATTCGGGGTGCCGGAAGCGATGTGGCACCTTCAGACGGAAGGCTTCGCCGCGATCGTGACCATGGATTCCCATGGCAACAGCCTTCACGCCGACGTGGAGAAGCATTCACTTGAGAAGCTATCTGAGCTTAAGGAGCCGGTTTTCCAGTAATAAGAATTGGGTAGGGACCATCTGCGCGGCAGATGGTCTTTTTATCGTTGGAGGATTCGTCTTCGTTATCAAGGGTGTCGACGGTTCCTGAATAAGGTAGATAAGGCGCGAAATCGGGAGGAAGTGGGTGGATTAGCTATCCTGTTCTCTAGTAAATCCATAATTTGTAGGATGATAGACAGGAAGGGATTATGGTAACCTGATGGGGCTTACAAATTTAGGCCGAAGCCCCTTAAGGGGCGCGGGGGAACCACAACTGGGGTGAAACCACGTCAAGTGGTCGGGCAACTCTCTGATCCCGAACCCGACAGCTAACCTCGCAGGCTGCAAAGGGAGGATTATTGCATTGAAGCATGTTTTTAAGAAAGTAGTCATGACAGGTGTTATTGCTCTTACGCCTCTTCTCTCGGTAGGGGCTGCACATGCCGAAGGGGCCACCCCGGCGGGTAACGATTATCAATCGTTATATACATTTCTTCAGAAAAGCGGGTTTACGTTTAAAGGGGTCGAACAGCTTAAGCCGCTGTTTGATAACGGCCAAGCCTTCTGGCAAGGTTACGTCGTAACCGTACCCGGCGTTCCGTCCGCTCCGGCAGCCCCAACGCCAGAGCCGGTTAAGCCGACACCAGCTCCGGCAGCCCCAACGCCAGAGCCGGTTAAGCCAACACCAGCTCCGGTAGCCCCAACGCCAGAACCGGTTAAGCCGACACCGGCACCAGCCGCACCGACAACGGCTTCCCAGTTTGCCTCCGAAGTCGTCAACCTGGTGAACCAGGAACGGGCCAAAGCCGGGCTTAAGCCGCTTTCCGTAAGTAGCGCTCTATCGGCCATGGCGAAGGATAAAGCGGTCGACATGTACAACAAAAATTACTTCGACCACAACTCGCCGACCTACGGTTCGCCTTTTGACATGATGCGCAGCTACGGCATTTCTTACTCCTATGCGGGAGAGAATATCGCCAAAGGGCAGCGTACTCCGCAAGAGGTGATGAACGCGTGGATGAACAGTGACGGTCACCGCAAAAATATTCTCAACCCTAACTTCACGACGATCGGCGTCGCGTACTACAACGGGGAATGGGTACAGGAATTTATCGGCTAAGGTTAATCTTCTTGGACTTATCGGGCTCTCCAGCCGCCATCGGCGGCTTGGGGGGCTTTTTTATTGGACAGGGGTTCTTACGGTAGGATTCCCTGGTGCCGAAGAGGTATCCCTTCTGGCACCTTCTTTACATAATCTTTAGAAAGCGGGCACACGATAGACGAACGAACGCCTTTCTTTTCACGGAAAACCGTATTACCATGGGTAGTGATACGCGCAAGAGGCGCCAACCGCCTCCTGCGTCGAAGGAAGGGGAACCCCATTGGAGAAATTTCGCGTTAGGCTTACTCTGCTATTCGTTGCTTTGATCGGGATGTCCGTGCTCGTCGCCGGATTGTTTACGGGACAGCTGCTGAAAAGAAGCTACATCGATGCCCTGCAGACGAATATGGAACGGGAAATCGCCGTCATTCTGGCTTCCGGGGAATGGACAAGAACGGGGAGCATACCCGACTTAATGAAGGTTTACAGCGACAAAGTTCACTATTACAAGGAAGCCGCGGGGGCACGAATAACGTATATAGCGGCCGATGGAACGGTCCTGGGCGATTCGGATCACGACCCCGCCACGATGGACAACCATTTGGGGCGCGAAGAGATCCAGGATGCCGCCCAGGGGACCATCGGGTTCTCCACGCGGCACAGCGATACGATTGGACAAAATATGCTGTACGCCGCTAAGGCCGTCAAGCAGAACGGGCAGACGATCGCCTATATCCGGCTTGCCATGTCGCTGGAGCAGGTGGAGGAGTCCATCGATAAGCTTTGGCGCTTCCTGCTGTTCGGACTCGCCATTCTGTTCCTGATCGCGGTCATGGTCAGCTTCCGGATCGCTTATAACCTCACGCGGCCGCTCGAAACGATCGCCCAGGTGGCACAGCAGATCACGAACCGCAATTACAAGTACCGGGTGAGCGCATCACGGCGGAACGAAGTCGGCCGGCTGGGAGAGGCGATCAACACGATGGCCGACAGCCTCGAGGTTCAGATGAAGCAAATCTCGGAGAACGAACGAAGGCTGAAGAACGTTCTGGATAACATGATGAGCGGAGTGCTCATGATCGACCGCAGCCATACAATTGTTCTGCTTAACCGGGCGGCGGAGGATTTACTGGGCTTCACCTCGGAAGAACTGCTCGGCAAGCCTTACGAGGCCGCTAACCGGCAGGTTGAATTTTCCCAGATGATCCGCGAATGCATGGAGACCCGGGAGTACGTCCGGGATGAAGTGGTGTTCTATTATCCCGAGGAGCGAATTCTGGAGATTAACCTTAATCCGCTGTATGGGGCAAACGGAGAATGGTCCGGCGTCCTGATCGTGCTGCACAACATAACGGCGGTTCGCCGTCTCGAACGGATGAGAAGCGAGTTCGTGGCCAACGTCTCGCATGAGCTGAAGACACCGGTAACGGCCGTCAAAGGCTTTGCCGAAACGCTGCTTGCCGGCGCCATGAACGATCCCGAAACCGCAAAGTCTTTCCTGCAGATCATCTATGAAGAGAGTGACCGTTTGAACCGGCTGATCGGGGATATTCTGGAGCTTTCCAAAATCGAATCGAAACGGATCCCGCTTCATTTCTCTCCGGTCGAACTGAAGGAGTTTATCGAGAAGACGGTGCATGTCATGAAAGCCCAGGCGGACAAGAAGAAGATCACCCTGGAGCTCGAAGCCGGAGAGGATCTGTATCTGGAAGCCGACGAGGACCGGCTTCGCCAGATCGTCATCAACCTGCTTTCCAATGGAATCGCTTATACACCGGAGGGCGGCAAGGTGAAGGTCAGCGTGGAACCGCTTGTGGCCGCCTCAGGGGAAGAAGAGAAGATCCGCCTGACCATCTCCGATACCGGAATGGGCATCCCGAAGAAGGATCTCCCCCGGATCTTTGAGCGCTTCTACCGGGTGGACAAAGCCAGATCCCGCAGCTCGGGCGGAACGGGGCTGGGGCTGTCCATCGTGAAACATCTGGTGGAGCTTCACCACGGCACCATTGCCGTAGAAAGTGAAGTCGGCTTGGGCTCGCGGTTTATCATTGAAATCCCGGTTCTTCACCCTTAACCGGGTTTGGGACGGCCCGGCCGGTTTTAACATTCCGTTAACATTTGCTTTACATGATCTTTACGCATACGTGCTAGAATAGAGAGGCCGGACCTTTGACTTTCTTATCAACTGGGGGGATGCCCATGCCGCATACCATTCTAATTATCGAAGACGAGCCGACGCTTGCCCGTCTTCTGTCCTATAACTTGACGCAGGAGGGCTATGAGATTCAAGTGGCCGAGCATGGGGGAGACGGGCTTCAGACAGCCCTCCAGCAGCCTTTTGACCTTATCATTCTCGACATCATGCTTCCGGGGATGAACGGCTTCGAAATTTTGGCGAAGCTCCGCCAGAAGGGCGTGAAGACGCCTGTCATCATCCTGACGGCACGAAATGCCGAGGAAGAGGTTGTTCAAGGGCTCAAATACGGGGCCGACGATTACATGACGAAGCCTTTCGGGGTAGCGGAGCTGCTCGCCCGCGTGACAGCCGTGTTAAGGCGGACCCAGCCCGGCGAGGCGATGACCGACCGGAGCCCGGAGGGCGAGAAGGTCTTTACGGTCGGGGATCTGAGAATCTACCCGGACAAGTATGAAGTTCTTCTGAACGGAGAGTCCATTCCCCTGCGGCCGAAGGAATTCGAGGTGCTTCTCTACCTCGTCCAACGACCGGGAGTGGTGGTGACGAGGGACGACCTGATGAATGTCGTATGGGGCTTTGATTACATAGGCGGCCAGAGAACCGTCGACGTTCATGTCAGCTCCCTTCGCAAGAAGCTGGAGATGAACCAGGATACCGTTCAGATCGACTCGATCCGGGGGGTCGGCTACAAGCTGGTTTCGACCCAGCGGACCAAATAAGCCCTTACCCGGCCGGAGAGGGCAGGTAAGGGCTTAACAGTCGGGGGGCAGGAGGGCTGGTCCGTCTACTCGGCCGGCACTTAAGAGGGCTCCTGCGACCATTCCAGCATCTTCTTGCGGTATTCGTTCGGAGAGCAGTCGTTGTATTTCTTGAACAGCTTGTAGAAGTGAGCCATGTTGGGCATTCCGATTTCTTCGCCGATCTGGGCGACACTCATATCCTTCGTCAGCAGAAAACGCTCCGCGCGTTTTATTTTTTTGTAATTGACATATTCGAGAAACGACATGCCGATCGCTTTTTTGAAATATTTCACGAAGTAGTAGTAGCTGATGTTCGCGACCTTGCTTGCCTCTTCAACCTGAATCTTATGAGAAAGATTCTCGTCGATATAATCGAGCACCGGCTTCAGCCGGATAAGGTCCGCGTTGTCCCGCCTGTGCATCAGCTTCCGGGAATCGTGGCGGATCAGGCACAGGATGATCTTCTTGATCAGCATGCTGACCGCGATCTCGTAGCCCTCCTGCTTGGCCTGGGACTCCTTGAAGATCTCCTGAACACAGTCGTACACTTCGCGGCGGACGGCTTCGTTTTCCTTGAAAATATAGTTCAACCGGCTGAGGGGAAAGCCCGGTTCGAAGAAAAAGCGGAAGTATGGAAGGACGCTCTGGTCCATGTAGTGCTGGATGTCAAACTGAAACACATAATACTTCGAAGCTTCGGACAGCGTGCGGTCCCGGTGAAGCTGCGAGGAGCCGACCAGAGCCAGCTCGCCCGGCTTCAGCTGATAGAATTCGTCCTCGACATGGACCTCGATATGGCCTTCCTGAACGGCGTAAAACTCCAGCTCTTTATGATAATGCCAGCGTCCGAGCTGCTCTTCCCGGTGCCGGTGAGCTTCGAATATTTTGAGGGACAATAAAGGGTTTTCATATTGAATGTTCTCATTGAAGAATTCCACGGAAGGCTTCCTCCCAAATGCCAAAATTACATACAAGGACAACCAGAATAAACATTTCCTTTTGGAATACGTAGGTCTATACTATATTCTAGTATCATTTGCTCCATAATTCAAAGGAGGATTTATTCCATGTCGAAGAAGCTTAAAATCGCAATCATTGGCTGCGGAGGCATCGCCAATGGAAAGCACATGCCGAGCTTGTCCAAATTGGACAATATCGAGCTCGTTGCTTTCTGCGATATCATCGTAGAAAAAGCTCAAGCTGCTGCAGAGAAATATGGTGCAGAAGGCGCTAAAGTGTACGAAGACTACAAAGAGCTTCTGCAGGACAAATCCATTGATGTCGTTCACGTTTGTACGCCGAACGATTCCCATGCCGAGATCTCCATCGCCGCCCTGGAATCCGACAAGCATGTTATGTGTGAGAAGCCGATGGCCAAAACGGCTGCCGACGCCCGCCGCATGCTCGAAGCAGCCAAGCGCTCCGGCAAGAAGCTGACGATCGGCTACAACAACCGCTTCCGTAATGATTCCCAGCATCTTAAGAAGGTTTGCGAAAGCGGAGACCTGGGTGAAATTTACTTCGCCAAGGCTCACGCCATCCGCCGCCGCGCCGTTCCGACCTGGGGCGTATTCCTCGATGAAGAGAAGCAGGGCGGAGGTCCGCTCATCGACATCGGAACCCATGCCCTTGACCTGGCTTTGTGGATGGTTGACAACTACAAGCCGAAGGTCGTTCTGGGAACCTCCTACCATAAGCTGTCCCAGCGCGAGAACGCGGCCAACGCTTGGGGTCCTTGGGATCCGAAGAAGTTTACGGTTGAGGATTCCGCTTTCGGTATGATCACCATGGAGAACGGGGCGACCATTATCCTCGAATCCTCCTGGGCCCTGAACACCCTCGATGTGAAAGAAGCCAAGGTTACGCTTTGCGGAACCGAAGGCGGCGCGGACATGGAGAACAACTCCCTGCGCTTCAACGGGGAAGAGCACAGCCGTCTGTATTCCCGTGAAGTGAACCTGAAGTCCGGCGGAGTAGCCTTCTACAGCGGCAAAACCGAGAGCGATGCCGACCTGGAAGCCCGTCTGTGGATCGAAGCGATTCTGAACGACACCGATCCGGTTGTTCTTCCGGAGCAGGCTCTGGTCGTTTCCGAAATTCTCGAAGCCATTTACGAGTCCAGCCGTACCGGCAAGGCCGTATACTTCAGCTAATTGTAGGACCAACTAATCAAAGGCAGCCCTTCGTCATCTGGTATGACGAGGAGGCTGCCTTTTTTGTTCGTTGTGAGAGCGGGAGGGTTCCACTCTTCATGGCACCGGCCGGCCCGCCGGTTCAGGCGATCCTTTAGCGGGAGCCGTTGTCGCTCTTCCGGCGGCCCGTCAAGAAGAACAGGACGGCGATCGAGAAGACGACGATAAGGGGCGGGGCGATCATAATCAGAAAATGCTCCATGGGACGTCATCCTTTCTTATTTGTTCCTTGCACATACCGGCTGTCGAAGAGGAACAGGCGCATAAGCAGGTAGAGCGACGGAATCAGAAGGAGCAGGCCCGCCACAAAAGCAACGATCAGGGCGATGGCCATCGTTTCGCTCGTAAAGCTGTCGTACAGCTGAACATAAGGGTACAGAATGTAGGGCAGGTGAGCCGCCCCGTAGCCGAAGAAGGCAAAAGCGAACTGCAGCATGACGCAGAGAAAGGCAAGGCCGTAATGCCGGTTCCGCCAAATCAGGTACAGCCCTATGAGGAAGAACAGGAACGAAAGCACGAACATCCAGCTCAGGTCAACCATCCGGTTGAAGTGGACCGGATTGTGGTGATCAATCGCGAAGAACACCAGCAGGGAAGCGAGAATCGTCGGGCCGCTCCAAGCGAGCGCATATCGCCGCACTATCCTCAGGGCGGGGCGATCGCCGGCGCGGTTCGCATAGAAGGCGAGGAACGCAGCCGAGATGTACAGCACGCTGACCAGCGCCAGAAGGACGACGGCCCAGGAATAAGGGCTGCGGAACAGCTCGCCGTACAGGAAGTGAACCTTGCCGCCGGTCACTTCGATGAAGCCGCCTTCGGATATGGTAAGCACCGTGGAAAGGGCTGCCGGGATGAGGAGGCCGCTTGCTCCGTACAGAAGCAGATACAGCCTGCTGTCCTTGCTGCCGTAGTTGCCGAAGGCATAGTACGAGCCGCGGATAGCGAGCAGGATCACGGCGATGCTGCCCGGAATGAGCAGGGCCGTTCCAAAATAATAGGCTGAATCCGGGAAGAAGCCGACCAGCCCCACGAAGAAGAAGACGAGGAAGACGTTCGTCACTTCCCAGACGGGGGAAAGGTAACGCTCGATGATGCCCTGGATGAGATGCCTTTTGCCGGTGAGGACACTGTAGTAGCTGAAGAAGCCCGCCCCAAAATCGATAGAGGCCACAATGACATACCCGTACAGAAAAATCCAAAGCACCGTAATGCCCAGCAGTTCGTAGCTCATCGGTTATTCGCTCCTTTCCATGTCGGCGAGCTCCTGCTCGGCCGGTTTGTTGCGGAACAAGCGGCCGAGCACCTTGGTGCAGGTGAAGGCGAGAAGGGCGTACAGCAGCAGGAACAGCACCAGCATAAGGCCTACATGCTCCGAGGTGGTGGCTCCCTCCGCCGTTTTCATATAGCCGCGAAGAATCCAGGGCTGCCGCCCGATTTCGGCGTAGATCCAGCCGAATTCAATGGCGAGCAGGGAAAGCGGACCGCCGGCCGCTATCAGCCTCAGGAGCAGCCGGTTGTGGGGATTCCCGCGCTTGCGCCAGACGGCGAGCCAGTACCAGCCGGAGACGACAATGAGCAGAATGCCAATGGAAACCATCCCGTCAAACAAGTAATGAACGAAGAGCGGGGGACGTTCGTCCTCGGGAATTTCATTCAGCCCCTTCACCTCGCTGCCGGGAGTTCCATGAGCGAGTATGCTTAAGGCGTAGGGGATTTTGATGCCGAAACGGACCTCGTTGTTCTCATCGAGAAAGCCGCCCAATATAAGAGGCGCATGCGTCTGCGTTTCAAAATGCCATTCGGCCGCCGCCAGCTTCTCGGGCTGGTACTTGGCCAGGAATTTGCCCGACAGATCGCCAACCAAAGCGGTGGCGAGCGAGAAGACAAGAGCCGCCGTCATCGTCAGTTTGAGGGCTTTATAATAGTAGACGTGCGTCCGTTTCTTCAGAAGCGAGAAGGCGGCGATCGCAGCCAGAACGAAGGCGCAGGTCATGTACGCTGAAGTGAGTACATGGGAAACCTCGGTCGGTGTGGCCGGATTAAACATGGCCTTGATCGGATCGATATCGGTAATCCGGTTTCCCTCAAGGGTAAATCCTTGAGGGGTATTCATAAACGCATTGACCATCGTAATGAAAACGGCGGAGAAGGAAGATCCGATCACGACCGGTATGACGAGCAGAAAATGGGTATACCTGGAGCGGAACCGGTCCCAGGTGTACAGGTAGATGCCGAGAAAGATGGCTTCGAAGAAGAAGGCGAAGGTCTCCATAAACAGCGGCAGGGAGATAGCTTGACCAGCGACCCGCATGAAGCTGGGCCAAAGCAGGCTGAGCTGAACGCCGATGCTCGTTCCGGTCACTACCCCGACGGCAACGGTAATGACGAAGCCGCGCGCCCACCGCCGGGCGAGCAGGAAATAGTGGGGATCCTTCCGGCGGATGCCGGTCCATTCGGCCAGGGCAATCATCAGCGGAACGCCGACCCCGATCGTCGCGAAGATGATGTGAAAGCCTAGCGTCAGCGCCGTCAGGATACGGCTGAAAAGCACGGGATCATTCGGAAACATAGGACGACCTCCAACCTTATGGATTCTCTAATCTAGCGCGCAAAAAAAAGCCTAACGTAAACCATTAACCTTAAGGATACCGGAATAAACTTCCTGTCTTCATTATATCGCAAGGTATGTGATTATTTTCACATAATTGTGATCGATCGGTGGCGATTGTATGACGGAATGATGGAATCCAAATTAGAGAAACGGCCTATCCTATATGGGCGGAAGCTAGCAGAAAGGCCGGTCCCACCCAGCGGACTTCACTATTTTCCACTCCTTATATAAATCTCGCACATAATTTCTGAGCGTTGTGAAAGCGTTATCTTTGGTGATACATTGGTCACTAGCAAGTTGTTCCACTCCAACCATCCAAGTCGAAAGGGGGGATCCTGATGGAAAGAGCCGTTCGCTCCGTCGTCACTTCTCCGGTTAAGAGCCGGGCTTGGCGCGTGATTCGAAAGGACTTTGCCAAGAACAAATATCTCTATCTGCTGTCGATCGCAGGCATCCTGTACTATCTTATTTTTAAGTACATCCCGATTTACGGAGGGAGGCGGAGCCCGGGCATCGGCATATTTCGCATCTGTTCGCTCTTCATCCCGGTACCCGAATCAGTCCGGCCTCGACACCGCAGCTTGCCGCCGCGGCCAAGGTAACCTTGCAGCAAAGGCTCCAAAATGGAGGAGGCCATACCGGCTGGAGCCGGGCGTGGATCATCAATTTCTGGGCGAGGCTCCTGGAGGGGGACGAAGCCCTTCATCACATCGAGGAGCTGCTGCGTCACTCCACGCTGCCTAATCTGTTCGACAATCATCCTCCTTTCCAGATCGACGGCAATTTTGGGGGAACGGCCGGAATCGCCGAAATGCTGCTGCAAAGCCACCGCGGAGAGCTGCATGTGCTGCCTGCCCTTCCATCCAGCTGGAAGAAGGGGGCGGTTCGCGGCTTGCGGGCGAGAGGCGGGTATACGGTCGATATCGAATGGCAGGAGGGGCGGCTTATGCAGGCAGCCGTTACGGCCGACGGGGAAGGGACATGCCGGCTTCGTCTGCAGCAGGCCGAATCGCGGAAGATCGTCGAGCCGGACGGCCGTCCGGCTGCCTTTCGGAGGGAAGGGGAAATTCTCGAGGTCTTCCTTCTTCCTAACCAAACGGTTCTGATCCAATGATATCCCCATGCTTTCCTTAAGGGAGTGGACTTGTCCGCTCTCTTTTTCTAAGTCATGTGGGATAGGGATTGCTTAATTGGCCTATAGCTTCCGGCATGAGTTTCGGATCACCAGACGGGTATCGAGCCAGATCTTGCTTTTTACCAGCTCCGTTCCTTCCGTGCCCGCCATCAGCTTGGCTACGGCCAACTCGGCGATTTTCAGCTTCTCGACATGCACCGTGGTCAATTCGGGAGTAACGATCATCGCTTCCTGAATATTGTCAAAGCCAACGACCGAGATATCGTCGGGAACGCGTAGTCCCGCTTCATAAAGGGTCTTCATCGCGCTTATGGCCATATAATCGCATTCGCAGAATAAAGCGGTCGGCCAATCGCCCTTCAAGCAGAGGAGGCGGTTCTTCAGCTCTTCCTGAGAGGTGACGACCGTCGGCGACACGGTGAAAAGATGCTTGCCCGGCAGGAGGACCCCCGCTTCCGAAAGCGCTTGAAGAAAGCCTTGCTTGCGGGAGTCGAAGTTGTACATCCGCGCGTTGGACTGCACGTAGCCGATTTTGCGGTGACCGAGCTCCAGTAAATAGCTCCCGGCCTGATAGGCGCCCATCCTGTTGTTCATCACAATAAAGTTGGCGTCCATCGTCTCCAGGCAGGTATCGATGACGACCAGATTCGGCTGCATGCTCTCCACCAATTCAATCTGCTTCCGGGAAAGGTTCGTGCCGAGAAGCAGGATGCCGTTCGATTTATGCCCGGATTCCAGCTCTTCGATGGCCTCTTCGAACCGGTCATAGGGAACCGAGGAGAAGAACAGGGAATACCCGCCGGCCCGGCACTGCTCCTCTATGTGGCGAATAAGCTCCATGAAGAAAGGCTGCTGGTTATAGTGGTTCGAAACAATGCCGGAATCGGTGCAGGCCACGAAACGCAGAGTAGGAGCAAGGCCATACACTTGCTCCGCTTTGACCATGGCGCGGGGCAAATAGCCGGTTTCTTTAACGATGGTCAAAATTTTGGCGCGGGTTTCCTCGCTTATTCCCGGCTTCCCGCTAAGGGCCAAAGAAACAGCGGCGATCGACACATTAGCCATTTTGGCGATATCGCTCATTCTTATTTTCAATATGCGGCTCCTCTAAAGATTAGCTTAAAATTTTAGTTATATTTAAGTTTACATTTGGAGAATCGTTAAGACAAGCCGGTTTTATAGGGCATTAAAAGCAGTATTTTAATTAATTTAGGGGTTAATTAAAATAGTTTAGTAAGAATTCGCTTACAAAAGTTAAAAATTTAATGAAATTTTATTGACTGGTTTACCATCCCGATGATATGATCACGACAAAGAGGAAGGAAATGGTGTGGGAGCGCGACGGAAATCGTTTGGTTCTTTACCATAGCTGAGGAGGAAGGAAAAGTCATGAAAAGAAAAGGTTCGGTTCTCAGTCTCGCCGCGATGAGTGTTTGGATGTTGGCTGCGTGTACCCCGGGCGGAGGTGGAAGCGGTTCCACTTCTACTGCTGCATCTGCAAACGGCACCAATCCCCAGCCCGTTCAGCTGCGAATGTCGTGGTGGGGATCCCAGGTACGGCATGATGCCACAATGAAGGTTATCGACCTTTTTCAAAAGAAGTACCCGAACATTAAGGTGAACGCGGAATATATGGGAAGCGAAGGCTACTGGGATAAGCTGAATACACAGGTCGCCGGCGGCAATGCCCCCGATCTTATACAGGTCGGCAACAACTATCCGGATTATGTGGCGAAAGGCGCTCTGCTCGACATCAGCTCCTATCTGGGGAAAGAAATCAATATGGACGATTTCAGCAAAGCATCGATTGACAGCGGCAGGCTGGACGGCAAGCTTTATGGCGTGGTCTTGGGCATGAATGCTTTTGGAGTCGCTTACAACACGGAACTGGTCAAGAAGGCGGGCCTGCAGCCGCCGACCGATAAGTGGACCTGGGAGGAATTTGGCAAATACGCCGGGGATTTGACCAAAGCGCTCGGCAAGGGCAGCTACGGGTCGGTCGACGAATCCTGGCTCAACACCCTATACCTAACCTACTTTGCCCGCCAGGACAACAAGACCTTGTACAAAGACGGCAAGGTAGGCCTCGATAAAGCCGAACTGGAAAAATGGTTTACGATGTGGGAGAACTTCCGCAAGGAGGGCGCCGTCGGGCCGGCTTCGTTCAGCGCAGGTTATACCGAATCTCCCGACAATTCCTCTTTTGTCCAAGGCAAGACGGCCTTGAAGGTCATTTGGTCGAACCAGGTGAGCGCGTACCAGAAAGTGATGAAGGATGAAATCAAGCTGGTCATGCCGCCGGGGGGAGGTTCCGGAGCGGCTCAGGGCTTATGGCTGCAGCCGAGTCAATTCATGAGCGTGAGTGCCAAGACGCAGCATCCGAAGGAAGCCGCCATGTTCATCAGCTTCATGGTCAATGACCCCGAAGCGACGGCCATCCTGGGCAGTGAACGCGGCGTTTCGGGTTCCTCCAAAGTACGCGACGCCCAGAAAGCGAAAGCCACGCCGGAGGACAAGAAGGTGTTCGATTATGTGGATCTGGTCAGCGGGAATTCCCGCGTCAACGATCGGGAAATTCCAAACGGCGGGGAATTCCAATCGGCCCTCACCAACCTGGGGCAGCAAATCGCTTTCGGCAAAAAAAGCATTTCCGACGCGTCCCAAGAGCTTTACGAAACGGCTGTCAAAATCATCAACAAGTAAGCAGTTCGGTGGAAGACTCGGATGGTCGTCATTCGAGTCTTTCCTTTCCTGACAATCTTCGAGAGCAAGAGGAGGGCAAGCATGGAACGAAACGGAACAGCGGTGTTGGTTCGGGATTCAGGATCGTTCTCTCACACGTTAAAAAAGCTTTGGAGGCGGAACCGGGTTGCTTATTTATTCCTGCTCCCCTGGTTCGCGGGTTTGCTGGTGTTCACCATCGGCCCCATGATGACTTCCTTCTATTATTCGCTCACCCGGTTCGATCTGATGACGCCTCCGCGTTACATCGGGCTGCAAAACTACCTAACGATGTTTACGGCCGACCCGCGGTATATAGCTTCGCTAAAGGTAACGATCACGTACGTCTTGGTATCGGTTCCGCTGAAGCTTACCATCGCGCTGCTCATCGCGGCTCTTATGAACCGCGGCTTGAGAGGCCTGGCCTTTTACCGGACGCTGTACTATTTGCCGACTCTTCTCGGCGGAAGCGTGGCCATCGCCGTGATGTGGCGTAAAATTTTCGGAAATTCCGGAGTGCTCAACCAGTTTCTTGCGGATGCGTTCGGCATTCAAGCACCCAACTGGGTGGCCGACCCGAGCTATGCGCTGTACTCCATTGTGGCTTTGTCCGTTTGGCAGTTTGGGTCATCCATGATTATCTTCCTCGCCGGCTTGAAGCAGATCCCGCAAGACTATTACGAAGCTTCCCAGGTGGACGGCGCCCGAAAGCTGCGGCAGTTTTTTTCGATCACGCTTCCGCTACTTTCGCCGGTGATTTTCTTTAATCTCGTCATTCAGCTCATCGGCTCGTTCCAATCGTTCACCCAGGCCTTCATTATTAGTGGAGGCCAAGGCGGGCCGATGGATTCCACCTTGTTCTACACCTTGTACTTGTACATGAAGGGCTTCGGCTTCTACGAAATGGGATACGCATCTGCCATGGCGTGGGTGCTGCTGGTCATCATCGGGGTCTTCACGGCGATCATTTTCGGAACATCGAAATATTGGGTTCATTATGGGGACGGGGGGAAATGAGATGCAGATATCGCCAAGAAAGCTCTCTATGCACCTAGTCATTCTGGCGCTCGGCCTTTTCATGCTCTACCCGATTCTGTGGCTGATCTCCAGCTCGTTTAAGCCATCGGGAATGATCTTCACCGATACAAGCCTGTGGCCGAAGGCGGTAACGCTCAGCAATTATGTTCAAGGGTGGGCAGGCATTGCGGGGACGCGGTTCTCCAGCTTTTTTGTCAACTCCTTTATCATCGCACTCGCTTGTGTAGCGGGAAATGTCCTGACCTGTTCCCTGGCGGCCTACGCGTTCGGACGGCTTGATTTCAGCCTGAAAAAAATATGGTTCGCCGTCATGATGGTGACGATCATGCTGCCCCATCATGTCACGATCATTCCCCAATATATTTTGTTCAAGCATTTGAACTGGATCAATACGTATTATCCGCTTACCATTCCCAAATGGCTGTCGACCGACGCTTTCTTCATTTTCCTCATGGTGCAGTTCATTCGCGGCCTTCCGCGCGAGCTGGACGAATCGGCCACGATCGACGGCTGCGGCCAAATTCAAATCTATTGGCGGATCGTGCTGCCGCTCGCCATGCCCGCCCTGATCACGACGGCTATTTTCACGTTTATTTGGACGTGGGACGACTTTTTCGGCGCGCTGCTCTACTTGAATTCGGCTAATTTGTACACCGTACCGCTCGGCTTGCGCCTGTTCATGGACTCGACGGGAGATTCCGCATGGGGGCCGCTGCTCGCCATGTCGGCCTTGTCGCTCGTGCCGAGTATGATCATTTTCTTCAGCTGCCAGAAGTATTTCGTCGAAGGCATCTCTACGTCCGGTATTAAAGGATAGCAGGAGGAAGAGAAAGGATGATAAGCACAATGACCAGCAGGGAGATGGAACGCTGGGGCCTCTTCGAGATTACGCTCGAGGGCCCGGCGGAAGGGAATCCATACAAGGACGTATCGCTCGAAGCGAGTTTTCGGTATGGCCACCGCACGATAACGGTTTCGGGCTTTTATGACGGCGAGGGAATCTATAAAATACGTTTCATGCCGGATACGGAGGGGGAATGGCAGTACGAAACGAAGAGCGGCACCGCTGAACTGAACGGACACTCCGGCCGTTTCGTCTGCTCCAAGCCCGGCAGCGGCAATCACGGTCCTGTTCGGGTAAAGGATGCGCTGCGCTTTCAGTACGAAGACGGGACGCCTTACCGCCCTTTCGGCACCACCTGCTATGTCTGGACGCACCAGGACGAAGCCCTTCAGCGGCAGACGCTGAGCAGCCTGGCGCAGTCGCCCTTCAACAAAATCCGGATGTGTCTCTTCCCGAAACGATACAGCTTTAACTTGAACGATCCGGAGCATTATCCGTTTGCCGGCTCGCGGGAAGGCGGGTGGGATGGGGAGCGGTTCAACCCTGTTTATTTTGCCGGACTGGAAGCCCGTATAGAAGAGCTGCAGCGGCTCGGCATCGAGGCCGATCTCATCTTGTTCCATCCGTATGACAAGGGGCATTGGGGCTTTGACCGGATGAGTGCGGCCGCGGACGATTATTATTTACGCTACGTGATCGCCCGCCTGAGCGCCTACCGCAACGTATGGTGGTCGCTTGCCAACGAGTTTGATTTCATGAAGGAGAAGACGATGGCCGACTGGGACCGGCTATTCCGAATCGTGCAGGAAGAAGACCCCTACCAGCACCTGCGGTCGATCCATAACGGCACGAAGATGTACGATCCGTCTGAATTGTCGATATACGACCATAGCAAGCCTTGGGTGACTCATGTCAGCATGCAGTATTGGGAGCTGACGCCGGCTACGGCCTGGCGCAAGCTGTACAAGAAGCCGATTGTCGTAGACGAGTGCTGCTATGAAGGCAATTTGCCGCAGCGGTGGGGCAACATTACGGGCGAGGAGATGACGGCCCGTTTCTGGGACGGCTTTATGCGGGGCGGGTATGTCGGGCATGGGGAAACTTATTTGAACGACGAGGAGATCGTCTGGTGGTCCAAGGGGGGCCGGCTGGTCGGCGAAAGCCCGGAACGGATCGCTTTCCTGCGTTCGGTGCTGGAAGAAGCGCCGGCGGAGCTGGAACCGCTCGAAGGCTTCCGCGACGCGCCGACCGTTGGCGTGGAGGGCCGCTACTATTTGCAGTATTACGGCATTCATCGTCCGGCCTATCGCGAGCTTCCGCTTCCGGAGGAAGCAAGCTTCCGAATCGAGATCATCGATACGTGGAACAGGACCGTTACGCCTCTTGAAGGGCTGTTCTCGGGAAAGACCAAGGTCGTCCTGCCTGCCAGGCCGTATATGGCGATACGGGCCAGGGCGGTGGACTAAACGGGGGCAGCAACGGGAAGGTCAACGGCTGCCGGCGGGAACCCGAGCCTTACCTGCAGGGCGGACAAAGTCCGCTCTCTTCTTTTGTTCAGAAAATTCAAAAAAGAGGTGAAGAACGCCTATCCGGAGCTGAAAGAGGAAAGATGAAGGATCAGCCTGTCCCTTGCGGGGATAGGCTGATTTTTTTGCTGAGCCGTTATTCCATCCCATCGCCGTGCTTACTAAACGACCTAAAAAAAACACAAGCTCAAGCCAAGAGAGTCCATAGCCTGATCCGTGGTATGCGCTTACACTCTAAGTATACTTGAGGCCCTCAAGGGAAAGGAGAAGAGACATGCCGCAAATCAGCATCCGAATGTATGAAGGCCGCACCCGCCGGCAGAAGGAAGAAATCGTGAAGGTATTTACGCGGGAACTGTCCCGGATTATCGAGCGGGAGCCGGAGTTCATCTCCATTGAATTCAACGAGATTCCACTCGACGAAGGGGCCCCGGCGAATTTAAGGCAGGCCATGGAGCAGGGAGGAATCGACCGTGGCTAAGCCGCTGGAAGCGGGCCGGATCCGGCTTGTAAGCCGGTCTCGGCGCCAGCTCGCTTCGTATATGTGGAAGTACAAGGCGCTGTACGTGATGGCCCTGCCCGGAGTTCTATATTTCCTTCTATTTAAATATGTACCGCTTGCCGGCTCTCTCATCGCTTTTCAGAACTACAATATTTTTAATGGAATAACGGGTAGCGAATGGGTGGGACTTGAGCATTTCCGGAAAATGTTCGAGCACTATGATTTTCTGAGGATCCTGAAAAATACGCTGCTTATCGGACTATATGATACGATAATCGCGTTCCCCGCGCCCATCGTTCTGGCCCTGCTCCTGAATGAGCTCCGGCTGGTGTTCTACAAGCGGGTTCTGCAGACGATCGTCTACATGCCTCACTTTCTGTCCTGGGTCGTCGTAAGCGGAATCGCGATCGGCATTCTGTCGCCTTCGGCCGGTGCCGTCAATCATTTCCTGGGATGGCTGGGAATCGAACCGGTCTATTTCCTCGGAGAGGAATCGTACATCCGTTCGATCTTGATTTCCTCCGGGATCTGGCGCGACAGCGGCTACGGCACCATCATTTACCTGGCCGCTCTCGCAGGAATCAACCCGGACCTCTATGAAGCGGCCGAAGTGGACGGGGCCGGCCGGTGGAGGCAGACGCTGGCCATTACCCTGCCCTCGCTCCTGCCGACCATCATGATTCTCTTCCTGCTTCACATCGGGAAATTTCTCGATTTCGGGTTCGAGCGGGTCATTGTCTTTCTGAATCCGTTGAACACCGAGAACGGGGAGATTCTGGATACGTATATTTACAAGGCCGGTCTGCTTCAGCAGCAGTACAGCTACACCACCGCCATGGGCCTGTTCAAATCGGTGGTCGGCCTCGTTCTCGTCTTGATCGGGAATTTCTTCAGCCGCAAAACAACCGGCGAAAGCTTGTATTAGGAGGGAACCCTGTGCACCGAGTCACTTCCGGCCAGAAGGCTTTTCAACTGGTTAACCTGAGCCTGCTGTCCCTAATCGCTTTAGGCATGCTGCTGCCTTTCATCAACGTTCTGGCCCAGTCATTCAGCTCGTCTACGGCCGTCACAACAGGGAAGGTCACCTTCTGGCCGGTCGAGTTTACGTGGATTAACTACCAATATGTATTCAGCGATGCCTCCATCTGGCGGTCCTTCGCGGTGACGGTTTACATTACCGTTCTCGGCACCTTAATCAACCTGGCCGCCACCGCCTCGATGGCTTATCCCGTTTCGCGGCAGGAATTTGCCGGCCGCCGGTATGTCGTGCTTCTGGTGCTGGTTACGATGGTGTTCAGCGCCCCGCTTATTCCCAATTTTATTCTCATTAAAGAGCTGGGGATGATGAATTCGCTATGGTCCTTGATGATTCCGGGAGCCATTTCCGCTTTTAACTTCTTCGTCATGCGCTCGTTCTTCATGCAGATCCCGGGCGAGCTCATCGATTCATCCCGGATCGACGGCTGCGGGGAAACGAGAATTTTATGGAATCTGGTGCTTCCCTTGTCCAAGCCGGTGATGGCGTCCCTGGGGATCTTCTACGCCGTCGGGCATTGGAATACGTTTCAATCGGCGCTTTACTACATCAACAAGCCCAACCTGTGGCCGCTTCAAGTGAAGCTTCGCCAAATGATCACCACCGACGATATCTCGATCGATCCTTCCGCTTCCCAATTCAGCGACCTGGCGCATTCTTCTCCGGAAGGAATCAAAATGGCGGTCATCATCATCGCCACCGTGCCGATCATTATGATCTACCCGTTTCTGCAGCGTCATTTTGTTAAAGGACTGATGATCGGATCGGTTAAAGCTTGACGGGGAGCCATCCGGCATCCTAAAGAAAACACAAGCCGATACAAAGCCCCTCCATTGTTGGAGAAAACGGCAGGTTCTACAATGAGGCTAATGGTGTAAGCGCTATATTTATAAGGGCTTACCCTTTATAATGAACTTTAGGAAAAGAGGGGACCCGCATGAGGAAATGGGCAGCAGCAACAATGGCAGGAACGCTTGCCATCGGTACCTTGGCCGGCTGCGGTAAAGAGGCCGAGAAGCCGGCGGGAGCGGAAGGCTCCAAGCAGGGGGAGACCACGAAATTTTCCATCTCCATGCGTACGCTTGCTTTCAACTATGTGGAGAAGTCGCCGGACATCAACCAGGACAAATGGGTCAAGATGGTCGAGGAAAAGACCCATACCGATCTGGACATTGTGCTTGTCCCTCATAAGGATTTCGAGCAGAAGATGATCCAGATGTTCGCGACGAATGACATTCCGGATGTCGTGCAGGGAAGCGGGGGCGTAAACGGCAAGGAGCTGGGAGGCTCGGTACAGGCGGGCGTGTTCCAGCCGCTTGATGAGCTGCTTCAGAAATACGGCCAGAACCTGCTGAAGAAAATTCCGAAGGACGCCTGGGACAACGTATCCTACAAAGGCAAAATATACGCCATCCCGGAGTGGCTCTCCAACCCTTCCCGCCGGGCCACCTGGATCCGGCAGGATCTGCTGGAGAAGGCGGGGCTGCCGGTACCGAAGACGGTGGACGATTATATGGCCGTCATGCGCAAGTTCAAGGAAATGGGAGTAGAGAACCCCTATATGGGACGGGAAAATTTCCGTTATGCGGATACCTTCTTCGGAGCCTATGACGTCTTCCCGTATCTTTCGATGTTCGAGAAGCAGGGGGATCAGATCCTGCCGAAATTCATGGACAACGAGAACATGATGAAAGCCCTAACCACTTACAAAACGATGTACGACGAAGGGCTCATCAACAAAGAATTCGCGACAATCAATCCGACTAAATTCAAGGAAACGATCCTTGCCGGCAAGGCGGGCATCTGGACCATGAACGCGAATGAACTTCTTCAATGGGAGCAGCAGCTGAAGGCCGCCGTGCCGACAGCCAAGCTTGCCATTATTCCTTCCCCTACAGGACCGGACGGCTCAGGCGGCCATTACTTGTATGGTTCCGTCTCGCGGGCCTACTTCATTAACAAGAAGGCGCCCAATCCGGAGCAGATCGTCAAGTTCTTCGATTGGATGGTCAGCGACGAGGCGGAGAAGTTCTTTACCTTCGGGGTGGAAGGAGAAAATTATTCCGTAGAGAATGGGGCCGTGAAATACAAGGCACCGCAAACTCCGCAGGAGGTGGATGAGGAGCGTTACCGGCAAGCCTTCTTGTGGATGGTCCAGGATACGACCTATAACAAAGGAACCCTCAGCCTGACGGAAGAAGGAAAGAAGCTCATCCGCCTGTATGATGAAGTTCTGGCCAAAGAGGGGCGTGACGGCATCTCGTTCGAGCCCCGTCTGGAAGCCCTCCAGAAGAATCCGGACGTGTCCCCGATTTCCGATCAGGCTCCGCCGGTTCTCCTGAATCATATGGTTAAGATGGTTTACGGAAAAGAACCGATCAGCGACTGGCCGAAAGCGGTAGAGGAATGGAAAGCCAAGGGAGGCAGCGAAGTCATCAAGGAAGCCACCGAGAAATACAACAAGAAGGATGGCGTCACGGAATCCAGGCGCAAATAATCCGAAAGGGACCGGTTGACCGGCGGCTTGTCTGACGGGGGGCGGCTCCCCTTTCGCGAGGAGGAGGGACCGATGTACCGGGTATTGATAGCAGACGACGAACCGATGATCCGGCAGGGGCTAGCCAAACTGATCGGGGAGAGGACCGATCTTGTGGCGGATATCCGCACGGCCCGAAACGGCCAGGAAGCGCTGGAGCGGATAAGCGAGGATCCCCCGGATTTTCTGTTCACGGACATCCGCATGCCGAGAATGGATGGAATTGAGCTGTGCCGCCGTCTGAACGGGATGGAGAGCCGGATGCAAATGGTCGTGGTGTCCGGCTACGGGGATTTCGATTATGCGCAGCAGTGCATGTCGTTTGGGGTGAAGGAATACCTCTTAAAGCCCGTTTCCCGGGAGCAGGTCTATCTCGTGCTCGAGAAACTGGCGGCCTGCCGGCGCCGGGAGGACCAGGGTTCCTATCTCTCCATCACCCGTGTGGAGGAAGTGGCGGAGCAGCTGGAGGAGGCGGTCTGGTCGCTGCACCGGAACATGCTGGCCGAACTGCTCGATGGCTGGGAGTCTGAGCTTATGACCTACGATTGGAAGCCGAAGCAGCTCGAGGATCTGCTTGGAGACCTGTTTCGGCTCCTGCTGAAAAGGCTGAACGCCCGGGATGTCTATCCGTTCGAAGGGAAAGAAGTTTTTGGGCAAGGGGTGGGGAAGGAAGAGGGTTTCCCCGTTTTCCGGGAAGCCGTTCTGGAACTCTTGTCTATCCTTGGGGCAAAGCGGAAAGGGCAGGCGAAGGATCCGGTGGAAGAAGCGAAGCGTTACATCGAATCGCACCTGGCCCAGGAGGTCTCCTTAGAAGAGGTGGCGGAGATGCTGGGGCTGAATCCCTCCTATTTCTCCCAGTTATTTAAGCATTCAACGGGGGAAACGTTCGTGCAGTACCGCATCCGCCGCCGGATGGAGAAAGCGAAGAAGCTTCTGCAGCTGCCCCACTACCGGATAACGGATATCACCTATGAGGTGGGGTATTCGGATCATCCGCATTTTACGAAGACGTTCAAGAAATACACCGGCCTGTCCCCTTCGGATTACCGCCAGAGTCTGGGGATGAACGGATGAGAAGCTCTCTTTCCCGCCAAGTGTTCGTCTATTTCTTAATTGTCATTGTGCTCTCCCTGGCCAGCGTTGGAATCGTGTCATACCTGCAGTCCTCCCGCGCTCTAGACCGGCAGATGGAGAAATATATCGCCCAGATGATCACGAATGCTTCCTATCAGACCGACCTGTATCTGGAAACCTATGAAGACGTGAGCAGCTCGATCCTGTCCAGCTGGGATGTGAAGTATTTTCTCGATATGGCGCCGGACGACAGCTACGCCTATTTCTACTATTCGTCTCAGATCAAGCGATACGCGGTGGAGCCGGTCTTCATTCAATATCCGCAAATCAATCAGATTTACTTGATCGGCCAGAACGGCCGTGCCGTTCTTAACGACAATTCCGTCGACTTGGAGAGCCGGCTTCAATGGTTGTGGGACAACACGCCGGTTAACGGCGAAGTGGCGGTCTTGAACAACCGGCTCCGCGCGGACCAATCCAACGTTATTACGCTTGCCCGCCGGATCCGGGGCTTCTCTTCCTATGAGCCGAGCGGAGTGCTGGCCATTGAATTGAAGGTGCAGGAGCTGTCGAGGATCTGGCAGCATATGGACCTTGGGGAGAACGGCTACTTCTTCATTCTGGATGCCGACGGGCGTTATGTGTATCATCCGGACGACAGCCGGATCGGATCCTTTCCGGAGGAGGATATCCGTACGAAGCTGATGGAAGGGGACGGGAGCTTCGTCGAGAAGGCCGACGGGGAGAAGCGGTTGTTCGTGACCCGCTCCTCCGGGGAATCCGGCTGGCGCTTGACGGTATCCATGCCGGTTCAGGAGCTAAGGGCACCTGTTCTTACCATAAGGACGACTACGTTCACCGTCGGCCTTCTGACGCTGGGCGCCGCCCTCTGGCTCGCTTACCGGTTCGGGGATTCGATCGTGGCCCCGATCCGCCGGCTGAAGGAAGGCATGCGGGAGACGGAGAAAGGCAACTGGAGCCGGATCGAGGAAGTGGAGCGGAGCGACGAGATCGGAGGGCTGGTGCACAGCTACAACGTCATGGTCACCCGGCTCTCCCAGATGATCGAGAAGGTGTATGAAGCGGAGCTTGCCAATCAGAAGGCGGCCCTGGTTCTCCAGGAAACGGAGCTGGAGCGGCAGCAGGCGGAATTCCAGGCGCTGCAGCTGCAGATCAATCCGCATTTTCTGTACAATACACTCGCTACGGTAAACGGATATGCGATTGTCCAGCACTCGAACGAAATTTCGGAAATGGTGGAAGCGATGGCTTTCATGCTCCGGTACTCCATCCAGACCAACCTCGAGCAGATCACCATTGCCAACGAATTGAATCATATCCGGAACTATCTCATTATCCTGAAACATCGGATCGGCCGGGAGTTTGAGCTGGATGTGGCAATTCCGCCGAAGCTGCTCTTGGAAAAATGCGTCCGGCTGACCCTTCAGCCGCTCGTGGAAAATGCTTTTCAGCATGCCTTTCCCGATGGAATCGAGGAAGGGCATTATATCCGGATCGACGCAAGAACGAAGGACGGATGCTTTCAGGTCATGGTGGAGGACAATGGAGCGGGAATGGCTCCGGAGCGTCTCCGGAACCTGCAGGACCGGCTCAGCCAGAACCGGCTCGCCGAGCCCCCCTCCGACACGGTTTATCATCGGGGCGGCATCGGGCTGATGAACGTGCACCGGCGCATTCAGCTTGTTTTCGGCGAGCAGTACGGCCTGTCCTTGGAGAGCAAGGAAGGACAGGGAACGCGAATGACGATGACGATGCCGGAGCAAATTCTGTCAAGGAGGAAATTAGCATGATCGCAATTGATTTTACAGGACGAATTGCCCTGGTGACGGGCTCCAGCGGAGGGATAGGCAGGGCTTGCGCCCTCATGCTGGCCAAAGCGGGAGCCAAGGTGGCGGTGAACGGCCTGACGAGCATGGTCCAGGCGGAGGAGGTTGCCGAGGAGATCCGTCGAGCCGGCGGAGAGGCGGCCGTCTTCCAGGCCGATGTGACGAAGCCGGACCAGATCGAGGCTATGATCGAGGGCATACGGGAACGCCTCGGAGGGTCGGTGGACATTCTGGTGAACAATGCCGGCCACCTGATCAAGAGGGTGCCGAACGCCGAAATGACCGAAGAGCATTATACCCGGGTGATGGACGTTAATCTGAAGAGCACCGCATTTGTCACCAAGGCGGTGCTGGCCGGAATGAAAGCGAAGGGCGGAGGAAGGATCATCAACATGACCTCCGTGGCGGCCCATAACGGCGGGGGAGCGGGCGCCGCCCTCTATGCGGCAGGCAAGGCGGCGGTGATCGCCTACTCGAAAGGCCTCGCCAAGGAGGTGGCGGGAGACGGCATCACCGTGAACTGCGTTTCTCCGGGCTTCATCGGAAATACCGCCTTTCACTCCACCTTTACCCCGGATGCCGCCCGGCAGGCCACGATTAACGGCATACCCCTCGGAAGAGAGGGCCATCCGGACGATGTGGCAGGAGCCGTCGTTTACCTGGCCTCCGATCTTGCCTCGTATTTGACCGGCGAGACGATTGAGGTCAACGGAGGCATGTTCATGCGATGAAAATCTGCGATAAGGTTAAGCGGTATCAATGGGCCGAAGAAGCCTTGCAGGAGCTGAGGGAGGAGCTGGACCGGCTGGTGCGGAACGGCTATTCCATCCCGGTTGAGCCGGGGGGCTGGTGGCACCAGTATGTGTGCCCGTCCCACCATACCGAACTGCTGTTTGATCCTTATGAGCGGCAGGCGGAAGCTTTCCTCTGCCCTCATGGCTGCCGGCTGACCGGGGAGCCTTACCGGGGGGCCTGGCTGGTATTTAAGCATCAGTCGCTGGCCCGGTTTGCTCTTCAAGCGGCGGCGGTCTACGCGGCAACGCGGGAGAAGCGTTACGGGGAGCTCAGCCGGGACCTGATCGTCCGCTATGCCGGCCAGTTCCCCCATTATCCCGTTCATCCCGATGCCCAGTCGTGGATGCTGAAGGGGCGTGCCTTTCACCAGGCGTTGACGGAAGCCGTATGGGCCACGACGCTTCTGAGGGCTTATGGGCTTCTGCAGGAGGAAGGGGTTTCTTTTGAGGACGACGCGCCCGTGCTGGATCGTTTTTTCTCCCTGCTGGAAGAAAGCATGGTTCAATACAGACGGATTCTGATCGAAGAGAAACGCAACCCGGAGAACAATTACACCGCCTGGCTGAACGCCGCTTTGTCCTGTATTTATTCCATTCGAGGCGATAGAAAGAAGCTGGACGCCCTTGTGGAAGGGGAAGGCGGCATCGTGCATCACCTCAGCATCGGGGTAAAAGCTGATGGCTTTGAATTCGAAGGAGCAACCTATTATCATGTGTTCGTCCTGCGCGCCTATCTGATTGCCGCGGAGATGGCGGAAAAGCTGGGCCGGAACCTCTATGAAGCCGCTGGCTCCGAAAGACAATCGTTCCGTTCCATGCTCGAGGTTCTAATAGGTCTAGCGGACGACCAGGGGGATCTGCCCGCCCTGCACGACGGGCCTTACCGGCGGGTTCCTTATTCAAGAGAAATCGCGGAAGTGATGGAAATCGGCCTGGCCCGCTATGGAATGACGTCTTGTGGTAGTGTGCTTGGCGCGGTCTACCAAGACCTGTACGGCACCCGCCGGCAGAGAGGTCTGGAAGCTCTCCTGTTCGGAACGGGGGCCGTGGATTTGTCGGCTGCTCCGGATGCCGCTAGGGAGGGTCTCCTTCTGAAGGAGTCGGGATTTGCTGTTCTTCGTTATCCGGGTTCTCCGATCTCCATACTGGCCGATTTCGGTCCCCATGGCGGCTCGCATGGACATTATGACAAGCTGCATATCAGCTTAAGCCATGCCAAGGGGAAGCTTACGCCGGAACTCGGCATGGTACCCTATGGATCGGCTCTGCGCCGGGAATGGTACGCCGAAACGGCAAGCCATAATACTGTTTCGGTCAACGGCGCTTCCCAGGCTCCCCACACGGGAGAGTGCGTAAGGTATGAGCAGATGGAGGACGGAACTTACCTGCACATCCGGTCGAAGGACGCCTACCCGGGCTGTGTGATGGACCGGCACCTGCTCCTGACCTCCCAGTGGATGCTGGATTGGTTTGAGATCACCCTCGAGGAGGCTAGTACCGTGGATTGGCACTGCTACGGAGCGGCCGGGTTCCAGCCGATGAACCGAGACGGATGGGAAGAAGGGCCCGCTGAGGATCCGGCTCAGCTTCTCGCGGGAATGCTGGGAAATCCGCATATTCAACCGGCGGGCCGAGTAGGTGGCGGGGCTTCAGCGGCATCCGGCGGCAAATGGCAAAGCTTTCGGATCCCCATCGCTTCAAGCGGGGGCAAGGGAACAGCAGGGGAGATCGCCATGGCCACGCTTATGTTCCCGGATTCGATCCTGCTTGCCGTAAAGGCTCCGGGAACGGCCGACAATCCGGCCAGAATCGCCGAAGGCCTGCTCCACCGCCGGTGCGGGGCGTCTATCCGCTTTATCACTATCTGCTGCGATGGAACGACGACGCCCGACTTGGAATGGCGTGAGTCTCCTGGCGGGGAGGACCCATACGTTCTCATCGGGACAAGGGGAAGAACGTCGACCATCACCCTTAATCGGGAGCAGGGGATTGGACATTCCATCCGCACGGAACAGGAGGTAGGGAACCATGAATAATGTTGTCGCCTTGTACCAGCCGAAGACCGGAAAGCTGACCGTGGCCTATTCTCCCGACGGGAAGACCCGGCTGCTGGAGAACCCCCCGCGCTTCACCTGGATGCCTGCCCGGCTGGAGGAGGAGAGGTATGGGCTTCAGCTTTCTTCCTCTCCGGAATTTGGGGACGGGGAAACCGAAACCTTCGGTCCGCTGTCCTGCAACTTCCATACCCCAGATCGTGCTCTTGCACCCGGCCGTTATTATTGGAGGTATGCCCTGCTTAAGCCGGGGACGGACGATCCCATGGACCGGGATTCGGAGTGGGGGGCCGTCCGGTCCTTCGAGGTTCCCGAGGGGCTGCCGGAGACGCCGCTGCCCAGCCGTAATACCCGTTACGCCCATGCCGTCTCGGGTCGCCCGAGGCTGTGGCTGGGCGATGATCGGCTAGCCGCCTTCCGTGAGAAGGTAAAGGCGGACCCTGGGGGCACGGGCTGGGACGAGTTTTATGAGAAGTCGGTGCTTCCTTGGCTGGAGAAACCGCTCATCGCGGAGCCTTCCCCTTATCCGAACAACCGGCGCGTGGCAGCGCTGTGGCGGAGAATGTATATGGACTGCCAGGAGGTCCTCTATGCGATCCGGCATATGAGCGTTGCCGGTGTTGTGCTTGAGGACGGGGAGCTGTTGCAGCAGGCGAAGGAATGGCTGCTTCACGCCGCCCGCTGGAATCCGGAAGGGACCACTTCCCGGGACTACAACGACGAAGCGGCCTTCCGGATAGCCGGCGCCTTGGCCTGGGGCTATGACTGGCTGCACGATGTCCTTTCGGAGGCGGAACGGGCGGAGGTGCGCCGCAGTCTCTTCCGTCGGACCGAGCAGGTGGCCTTCCATGTGATGGAACGCTCGAAAATCCATCACGTGCCGTATGACAGCCATGCCGTGCGTTCCCTGTCCTCCGTTCTTGTGCCCTGCTGCCTGGCGCTTCTGGAAGAGGAACCAGAGGCCCGGGAGTGGCTTGATTACACCATCGAGTATTATTCAGCCCTCTATACCCCATGGGGAGGAGAAGACGGCGGCTGGGCGGAGGGTCCGATGTATTGGACCACGGGGATGGCGTTCGTCACGGAAGCCATGAACCTGCTTCGCAATTACACGGGAATCGACCTGTACAAGCGTCCCTTTTTCCGCAAAACGGGTGACTTTCCCTTGTATGTGTTCTCTCCCGACACGATCCGGACCAGCTTCTGCGATATGTCCAACCTGGGGGAGCCTCCCAGCTTGAAAACCGGGTTCAACATCCGTCAATTTGCCGGCATTACGGGCAATCCTTATTACCAGTGGTACTATGAGCAGGTGAAGGCTCGCGATACGGAGGCCGACGGGAAGTTCTACAATTACGGGTGGTGGGATTTCCGCTTTGACGAAATGATGTACCGGCTCGATTACCCGCAGGTGGAAGCGAAGCCGCCTTCCAACCTGGCACCGCTGAAGTGGTTTCGCGACGTCGGATGGGTAGCCATGCACAGCCGGATGGAAGATCCCTCCGAGCATATCATGCTTCTGGCCAAAAGCTCCCCGTACGGCTCGATTTCCCACAGCCACGGGGACCAGAATGCCTTTGTGCTCCACGCCTATGGGGAGCCTCTCGCCATCGAGAGTGGATACTACGGGGCTTTTGGCAGTACCCTTCATACGCAGTGGCGGCGGCAGACCCGGTCGAAGAACACCCTGCTGATCGACGGAAAAGGGCAATATGCGGGTACCGACAAGAGAAAAAACATGGAAGCGTCGGGGACCATTCTCGAGGCTGCCTATCGCGGAGAGTATCCATACACCAGGATGGACGCCACCCCGGCTTACCGGGAAGAGGTTCCCTATCTGCGGCGGTTCGAGCGGGAAATTTATTTCGTCCGGTCCTCGTATTTCATCCTGGTGGACCATATCGATCTGGATCGTCCCGGCCGGGTGGACTGGCTGTTCCATACGCTGCATCCTATGAAGCTGGGCCGGCAGGCCTTTGCCGTGAGGGGAGAGAAGGCCGACATGGACGTCCGCTTCGTTTATTGCTCGTCAGGAGAGCTCCAATTGTCGCAGAGCGATACCTTTGAAGGGGTGGATCCTGAGGAGCTGGAAGGGCTGGGCAACCATTGGCACCTGAAGGCCGTCACCCGCGAAGCGGCGGGGCACCGGATCGTAACCCTTCTTGTCCCCATGAAGAAGAGCGCGCCCAAGTATGTGTCACATTTTATGGATGACCAGGATCACGGGGTTCATTTGTATTTCACCGAGGAGGGGGAGACCCACAAGGTGGAAGTGCCCAAAGTATACAGCACGTAGCTTACGCAGCTGCTGGACTCCATCAAAAAGCCGCCGGGCTTTCGTCCCGGCGGCTTTTTCGATTGGGTTTAGGAAGGCTTTCTGCTTAGCGGCGGCCGGTTAAGGCTGCACCTCGCGAAGCTCGATATCGTCGATCCAGGCCGCTCCGTTAGCGGCTGGATCCAGTTTGAAATAGATCCATGCCGTCTGGGCTTGCGGCAGTGCTGTGAAAGAAACCTCATACAAGGTCCAATCCGAGTTTCGTTCGGCATCCTTCCAAGTATACGTAAGGGTGCCGCCGCTTGCATTCGCCTGTCGTACGCCAAGGGAGACCGCACCGGCCGTCGCCGAGTTCTTGATCCAGGCCTTCCCCACATATTTCTTACCCGGAGTAACCGGGATCGCCTTAGGCACATCCGTATTGACCACGTTAAAAAGGTTGGCGGAATCAGGGGTTAGACGCACGGAAGCCTGCCCGGTGTGAGAAACCGATTGGTCCCAAGCACTCGCTCTCATCTGCCATCCGTCCGGCTGCTTGGAAGCGGCCGCCTGCTTCTCGAAGCCTCCGTTGTATACCAGATTAGTATCTACCTTCACGGTTAAAGGAAGGGAGGTGAGAACGGCCTCTCCCCGTTTAGCCTCGATTGTCACGCTGAACTCCCCCTCCTTAAGCGGAGAAGGAACCGTCACCTGCCCTTGAACTACCTTTGTTTCCAAGGGGGCCAAGGTTACCGTGGAAGGCAGATCAACCGTGATGCCGTCCGGTACGGACAGCCCCCATTCAACATCAAGGGAGCGGCCCGATTTGTTGGTCATCTCGACGGTAATCGGATAGGTTCCCGCTTTATTCACCTCAAGCCGGCCGGGCGAAAGCTTGACATCCAGCAAAGGGGTAACGGTTAGACTGGCCGCAGTAGAAGTCGACAGCTGGAAGCCTTTGTAGGTATAGCTCATGGTAGTCTGGATGGAATAGTCCCAGGGCTTAACGGTTTCGGGGACGATCACGCTCTCTTCCCAGGTTGCCCCCTGTCCGCTCGGCAGCTCTCCGATCGTTTTGACAGCAGGAGGAAGTCCGAAGGACTCCGGCCAATCGATGCGGAGCTGGACATCGGAGATGGTTTTTTCGCTCGCATTTTGCCAGGTTACCGCAACCCGCTTCTCATCACCGGGGGTAACCGCGCTATTCGGGGATTCGAGCTCCAACCGAACGATCGACTGCACGATCGGAAGCACGAGCGCTTTCACACGGGCTAAGCTGGAAGAAAGGACCTGTTTCTTCCCATTCAGAGCCTCGTCGGTTTGCCCGTCAACCCAGGCTTGCAGGTGGGAAAGCTCCCGTAACCCGTTCGTGGCCCGGTCCAGGGTTTGCTTGACGGGCACTGGTTCTTCCTTCAGCAGAGCCGACAGCTTGTTCAGTTCCTGCAGGAGATGGTTGATCTGAGCCGGCCCATATCCGTTCGGAAGGATTCCAGCGTCGGTTTGAAGCTCTAGATTGGCGTCCGTTACCATTTCCGCAAAGGGAGTGATTTGGTAAACGAACGTCTGCTCGGGATTCAGGCGGACCGTCAGCCCGTTGTCCCAGCTATCCTGCCGGGCAGGGGTCGAGCCATAGAGAAGCTCGATCCGATTCCCGCCTTGCTCAAGCGGCAGGGTTACGGTTTGGGGCTCCTTGGAGATGTTGATCGCCACGGCATACCGGTCGGTTCCCTTTTGCCAGATGCCCCATTGGACCGGGCCTTCTATGCTCTGGGACACTTGGTGTCCGTTAACCAGCAAATCGCCCATCAAGCTTATCTCATCCTTGAAGGCAACCATACCCGGCCACAATGCGGACTCCTGCAGCTTCCAGCCCGGATCGTTAACCGAGTAGAAGCCGAGCCCTTTGCTGCCGGCCAAGAAAGACTGGTAAGCCATATTGCGAACCTGATCGATAGTCGGGAGGACGTTCCAGTTCGTGTTAGGCATCTGGAACGTTTGCAGGACCGTCCATACCGGCTTCGTGTCCCCAACGGCAGCCATGGCCTCACGGACGCTGTCTCCAACGGCTGAGATCGGCAGCGTGCTGTTTTTATAGAAGGGATACACGTCTGTGACGAGCAAATCCGTCGCCTGGCCGGTGGAGCGGTAGGCGGTTCGGTCCGCTTCTACCATATACGTGGGATGCTCCGGGTCGATCGAGCGAATCAACCGGTACGCTTCCAGCAATTCCGACTGGGGAACTCCGTTGGTCGTCGGCTCGTCCATGATCATATACCCGAGGAGAGCGGGGTGATCCTTGAATGTCGTCACCATTTGACGGGTTAATTCAAAGTTCTCCTTTACCTTCATGTTGTAATACAGCGTCATCAGCATCTTCATGCCGCCCGCTTGGGCTGTATCCAGTAGGGTCTTCATGGTGGCTATGCTGTTCGTATTGGCCCCCTGAACCGTATTCACGCCGATTTCCTTCAGAGAAGCATAATCCTGTGCATAAGCATGATAGGCGATGACGGGAAAGAACGGCTTGCCGTCTACCAGGAGGGGGCCATTCTCGGGCAGCATGCCCGGCCGCTCCCAGCGGTAAATCGTCTTCTCCACGCTCTCCAGCACCTGCTGATTGTTATCCTTTAAATCGACGATTACTTGATAAGGCTGCTCCAGCTCCATCCGGGTAGGATCAAAGTCAGCGCTTACATTTGCTGCTGCCGGGAGGCCGCTTTGGGTAAACAACGGAGTGCCGTCCGACTTTTTGACCAGACGAATGTCTGCCGATTTGCCGGCCAGTAGGCCGTCCTCCGGCGTAATCCCCACCGTTACCCGGCCTTCCCGGATATCGGGGTAGTAATAGACTTGGTCAGTTTGAACGGCCAGCTGAGGCTTGCCCTTCTTCTTAACCATTGTAACGTCATCGAAATAGACCGTTCCTTTACCGTATAGGCGCAGATAGACATATAAATAGTTTGATTCGGGAGGCGCGACCGTCTCGTATTTCAGCTCATGCCATTGGCCGTCATTGAGCCCCGCGGCCGTTGTCGGGCTGAATCCGGTAATATAATTGGCGGCGGTTTTCTCAAGGTTCTTGAAATACTCCAGCTTATAGCCGACACTTCCGATCACCGCCGTTGTTTTATACCAGGAGCTGATCTCATAAGTGACGCCGGCTTCAACCGGAACGGGAATGGCTACCCAAGGGTTGTTAGAGGTATCGGTGTGAATCGAGAGACCGTAGGTACCGGTCATGGCCGCATCGGTTGTGGCGTGGATATCGCCGTTCCATAAGTCTCCCATGGCCTGCCATTCCGAAGGAATGCCGTTCTCTGTCGCTTCGAACCCGGGATTTCCGATCAGATTGACCGCTGCTGCGGCGTTAGCGGGCTTCCCCCCAACGGCAAGCAGCTGGACGAGCATACAAGCGATCAGGAGCGCACTCGATAAGGCTTTGAATCGGACTGCCATTGTCAAACTCCTCTCTTCTTTTAGAAGTTTTTTGAATTTACCTTCTTATGCCTTTTAACGGAGTACGGATCAGCATGGTTAGAGGCAGAGCATCCTCCTTCCCTAATAGCAATCGATTTCTTTTTTCAAAATAAAAGGAAATCCCACCCAAAACTTAGCACGCATTTTCGCCATACGTCAAGAGAATTACTTCCTGTTTGTGAAATAATTTTATTTTTGTGAAAAAGTTATTGACTAAAAAATACCAGCCTTATACTATGAAGAAGAAAGAAGAAATCGATTTCTGAGGTTGGGTCGCAACTTACCAAACAGGAGGGAATGAATATGAAAAAGAGCTTGATGACGGCAGCAGCATCGTTATTGGTTGTTTCCTTAACGGCTTGCAGTACAGGCAAAACAGGGGAATCCTCAACGAATCCGGCGGCTTCCGGCACCCCGCAAGCATCGAAAGCCCCGAAAGAAATGAAGCTGAAGATCGGACTCCCGGGCTCGTATGATGTAACCAAGAAAGAGATCATCGATGGATTTATCGCCAAGTTTCCGAACATCAAGACCGAGATTGTAGAAGCACCGTGGGGTGATTTCGCTACCAAAATTACGACGGAAATCGCCGGCGGCACGGCTCCTGATATATGGTTTCAAGAAAACGCTGTCATTCTCGGTTACGGAAGCCGGGGCGTGGCGGAGGATTTGACCCCCTACATCAAGAAGGATCTTAAAGAGGCGGACTACATATCCGGCTTGTACGCGGCCAAAGCTTCCAATGGCAAGGTGTACGGCATCCCCCATGGGATCAATCCGGTAGCGTTGGCTTACAACAAGAAAATGTTTACGGATGCCGGCGTTCCGCTCCCTACCGACAACTGGACCTACCAGGACATGATCGACACGGCCAAGAAGCTGACGAAGGACACGAATGGTGACGGCAAGCCGGATCAGTATGGTTTTGCCGCTTCCGTGGGCATTACCCAGGGCTGGTACCCGTGGGCCCGCTCGCAAGGCGGCCAGGTGCTCGATGAATCCAAAACGAAGGCGATGTTTACCGATCCCAAATCGATTGCCGGCATCAAGGCATGGGCCGACCTGGTGAAAACGGGCATTAGCCCGGACGCTGACTTCCTCAAAGTGGCGGGAGGCGAGTGGAAGGCGTTTGCTTCCAACAAGGCGGCCATGTTCTTCATGCAGTACAGCAACCAGGCGCTTATCAATAAAGAGTTTGCCTCCTTGGATTACGATACGGTCATGATGCCAAAAGGAGCGGATGGCAAACGGGTCGTGCCGATCGTTACGAACAGCTGGGTGATTTTCTCTAAGGCCAAGCAAGACGCCAAAGACGCGGCGTGGGAATTTCTCAAGTACTACTTGAGCGAGGAAGCCCAGACCGTGCTGGCCAAGAGCGGTGCATCCATTCCGGTACAGAAGAATGCGATTACGAAGCTGGATGCCAATGCCAATCCTAAGAATAAGAAGGCGTTCAGCGAGGGGATCGCACAGGCGGGCGTAACCACGGACGAGAATCCGTCGTGGCAGGAATGGCGCTTGGCGGCTCAGCCGATTTTTGTCGACATCCTCGGTCAGAAGCTTGCCCCGGAAGAAGGCATGAAGCAGATTCAAGATAAAGTCCAGAAAGTGCTGGATCAAAACAAATAAGGCAGGGAAGAGATGGCGGAGGGGCTTTCGGACCCCGCCATCTATCCTTTTGTTCCAGAGGAGGAAGCAGCTTGCGAAATGAAGCTCGCTGGGGCTATCTATTGACCTTGCCCTTCAGTTTGAATCTGTTGGTTTTTTTCGCTTTCCCGTTCTTCTTTTCCCTTTATTTAACCTTTACCCAGTGGGATATGTTTAATGCGCCTGATTGGATAGGAGGCCGGAACTGGAGCCGGCTGATTCAGGATGCCTCCTTCTGGTACTCCTTAAGAAATATCCTGCTGTTTGCCGCCATTTTCGTCCCGCTGCAGACGATCTTGGCGCTTGTGCTGGCGTATTTCCTGAACCAGTCGATCCGGGGCAAATCCTTCTACCGCATGCTGTACTTTCTGCCTGTGGTCACTCCTTGGCTGGCCGGCGGCACCATGTGGGGTTGGCTGCTGAACAAGACCTACGGGATGGTCAACTACATGCTCACTTCCCTATCCCTTCCCCCTGTCGACTGGCTGGACAGCAAGCAATGGTGGCTTCCGATCACGAGTGTCGCACTTGTGAACGTATGGAAGGGAGTCGGTTCCTCCATGGTCATCCTCTTGGCAGCCATTCAGGGGGTGCCGAAGGATCTTTATGAAGCGGCTTCCCTGGAAGGGGCGAACCGGTGGTCGGTGTTCTGGAGGATTGTATTCCCCCTTGTGTCGCCGATGATTTTCCTGGTTCTGGTGTTATCGACGATTTCGGCCTTTCAAGCCTTTGATGTTTTTCTGGTCATGTTCGATTCCCCGAACGTGGTTCCCGATTCCAAAGTCACCCCGAACATCTTGATTTACAAGGATGCTTTTCTGACCACCAAAATGGGCTATGCGTCCGCCATGTCCTGGGCCCTGTTTATTGTCATACTGGCGGTAACCCTGGTACAGAAGCGCTTTGAGAAGAGGTGGGTTCATTATGAGTAACCGTTATTCCATGAAGAATGCGGTCATTCATCTCCTGCTGCTTGCGGGGGGATCGTTACGCTGATTCCTTTTTACTGGATGCTCTCGACCTCCCTGAAGGCAGGCATGAATGTATCGAAGCTGCCGCCGCAATGGATTCCAAGCCCGGTCGTCTGGAGCAACTATGCGGATGTATGGGTGAAGGTTGATTTTGCAAGATACACGTTCAACAGTTTTGTTATCGTGATCGCCGATGTGATCGGCACCCTGCTTTCCTGTTCGATGGTGGCCTTCGGAATGGCGATGTTTACCTTCCGGCTGAAGAAGGTTCTGTATTTGGGGATGCTCGCTACCCTCATGCTGCCCTTTCAAGTGACCATGATCCCGGGCTATTTCATCTGGAAATCGTTCGGTGCCTTGGATACGTATTACCCTCTCATCGTTCCCACCTTTTTGGGCGGCTCCTTCGGCATCTTTCTGCTTCATCAATTCTATAAAAGCACGACGAAAGAGCTTTATGAAGCTTCCAAGATAGACGGGTGCGGCCCTTGGACTGCGCTTTGGCGGATTTATTTCCCGCTTTCGCGTGCGGTGCTGTCCGCGCTAGCCGTTTTTACGTTCATGGGGGCGTGGAGCAATACGATCGGGCCGCTCTTGTACCTGCACGATAAGGAAATGTTTACCCTTCCGCTTGGACTTCTCTTCCTGAGAAGCGATGTCGGCCTGGAGCAGCAAATCCTGATGGCGGCCGCCGTCATTGTCACCCTCCCGGTTGTCGTTGTTTTCTTGTTCGCCCAGAAACAATTCGTCGAAGGAATCGCTTCGACCGGTTTGAAGGGGTGATGGACAATGTCAGGGAATGGAGTCGGGCAAATGCGGGATGAATGGGTTAGGGACCGAAAGATTACCGGGTTGAAAGTAAACACATCTTCCCGATCCCCCTGGGGGCTCCGAATTGAGCCAGGCGAAGTCTTGTTGGCAAATGGGATCCGAATTACCTTGAAGGAAGCGGTTGAAGTGGAGCTGACGCCTCCCGGATCCCGGATCCTAACGAACCAGCGGTATACCCTTCATGGGGAAGCCCGCACCGTACCGGGCGGCTGGAACGGGGAGGGCATTCGGGGGAGCGGAGGGGAGCCGTACCAGCGGATGGTTCCGGGTTCGCTTCGGGTATACGGAGAAGACCGTCAGCCATGCTACCGGGAAAACGTAGACTATGTAGTGGATTGGTACATGGGGACGATCAAGAGAAACCCGGAGGGAAGCCTCCGGGACGGGCAGCTGCTCTCGTTGGATTACCAGGTGTGGCTGTGCCGGTATGACACCATTGTTATCCTCCGGAATGGAGAGATCCAAGTCATCGAGGGGATGACGGAGCCCTATGAATCCAGGGAGCTGCTGCTGCCGGATCCTCCGGCTGTTACGGAGGGAGTGCCTCTTGCCAATGTGTTTCTGGGCTGGGGCCAGCAGGAGATCCATGACGGACAAGTAAGCGTGGAGCTATATTCGGGAGGAAACCATAACGGGAAGCCGCCGGCGATAACGGGCCGGTTTGAGGATATGATGCCGCGTGACTACTACGTGGAGATTCTGGACGTATCCTCCGAGGATCCTACCTTTACCGTACGTATGGCTATGTCCGGTGAGGACTACGGGACGGGGCAGCAGTTGGAGGCAGCGAGCTTGCGGTGGTCCGAACCGGTTTTGTTCAGCTTGGAGGATCAAGTGCCCTTGATGGTGCCTTCGGCCTATGGCAAGGGGGTGGACTGGGGGCTGGCTGTCTCGTTCGCTTCCCTCGAAGGTCTCCCCGAAAGAGGGGCATGCTACAAGATTTCCGCCAAGCCGCACATGCTCATGGATAGGAGAACCAGCCCCCGGGATCCTCTTCATTTTATAGAGCGGGAAAGGTTCCCCCACCTCGCACCAGTGATGGAACGCATGCGGAACGGCCAACCGGTCCGGATAGCTTTTTATGGGGAAAGCACCACCCGTTCCGGCCGCTGGCCTTACGAGGTGGCTCATGCTTTAAGAACCCAATTTCCGGCATGCGCTCTCTATACCTCCAATGTTGCGGTGTCGGGAGAATCCAGTATGCGGGGAATTGCCAGGCTGCAGGATGAGGTGCTGAGCCTTAAGCCGGATCTGGTCATGATCGAATACTTTATCAATGACGGATATTCGGGGGAAACCGAGGCCAGCGAACGGAGCCTGCGTGCGATCATCGAAGGCTGCCGAAGGGCAGGGGCCTGCTGCCTGCTGCTGACCAACAACGGCAGAAACCCGATTTTCTCCGAAAGCGGCAGCCGCCGGGAGACCTACCGGGTTCATGAGCAGATGAAACGGATCGCACAGGAAACCCAGATCGCTTTTGTCGGAGGATACTCTTACTTCTTCCAGCTGCACCTATATGGCCGGTATTTTCTTACGGAGCTCAAAGGAAATATGCTGAACCATCCATACGGCAATGTCGATCCCGGGTGGGGAAGCTTCGACCGCGTGCTGGCGGATGCCATTCTTAAAGGCATGGACTCGTGCTGAAAACGGACGGAAAGGGAAGGGCATTTACAGCGGCAAAAGAGCCCTGCGGGCGGACTTACGGGTCCGGTCTGCAGGGCTTTTTACTATATTATATACAGGGCAAGCTTCCTCGACTTCTACTGCTTTCTTAGAGGGACGATCCCTTCCGGCCAGGTCACGTCGCTATGAAGCCCTTGGGGAGTCGCCTCCCACTTCACGCTGATCGGCCCATAAGGGGTCGGGACGACGCCGGAGGCTTGATGAAAAACCGAACGAGCCGGTTCAAAGCGAAACACTTTAAATCCGGGCTCTACCGGGGTAATTCCCAAAAGGTAGGCGTAATAAAAATAAACGGGAATCGCCGACCAGCCATGGCACAGACTTCCCGCCCGGTCAAAAGCATCGGCGCCTTCTTTCGTTTCCCAGAAGCTGGTCGCTCCTTTATACAGCATCCCGCCCCAATCATCCGCAATGGAATGGAAGACCAGCGGACCGTACCGCTCGGGATCCTCCAGCAAAGCCTTGAACTTGAAAAGGGAATAGCTGAGCGTGACCGGTACCCATCCGTTATCCCGCTTTGCCAGCCGTTCCCTCAGTCCGCCTGCCAGCGGTTCGGGGCAAACCTTCGCGCACAAAGCCAACGCCTGCGTCAATTCCGCATAATGATCGACGCCGTTTTCCCGCCGATAGGTCCGGTAAGCGGATTCGGCCGGATCCCAGAACCGATCCTGAATCGCCGCTTTAACTTTGGCGGAGAGGGAGGAGTAGCGCTCAGAGGCCTCGGGTCTGCCGCATAGTTTCAGGAGGCTCGCCGCAGCATCCAGAGCCATCACGAAGAACAAGTTGAGCGGAGCGTCGTAGTCTATCCGATCCGTTGAAGCCCCGGGAGGAAGAATGGCACTCCAGTTGTCCATCCCCGAAGCCCAGTCATAGAAATTCCAATAGCGGGAACCGGCGGGATTGGCTAACAAGCCGTCCCGCAGCCGGCCGATATGCGTATCCATCATGCGCTGTACCGCGGGCAAACGGGCTTCGGCCAGTTCGAATCTGCCGCTGTAGAGGAGGTGCTCCTCGAGCTCCACCACCCACAAGAAACTGAACGAAGGAATGGTGATGACATTCTCGGCCGGAGCGCAAATTTCCAGAAACCCGTCTTCCTTCAGCCCCTCCTCAAGAAGCTGGAAGGAGGCTCCGGGAAGCTCATACTCCCCGAAGCCGTAATATCCGCATAGGGCCTGGTTCCGGGCATCCATGGCATAGAGGGCCTGTTCCCTCCATGGGGTATCTTCATAATGCTCGTGCATACACAGATGCAGAGTACGAACGGCCACCTTCTCAATCTGCTGATGAAGACGGTCGGGACAGTAGAATTCCCCCTTGGCTTCGACAGGGTATTCCACTGCTCTCAGGCCGGCATAATAGAGCACGAACCGTTCCGTCACCCCGCTGATGTGCACCTGCAGGTAGCGGCCTGCCCACCTTTTGAGGCAATGGGTAAACGTTTGGCGCCCTTCCCCGCATTGGTACCGGGTGGCAAAATGCTTGCCGCGCACTTCCGCGCGTACCCGCAAATCCTCCAGATGTTCGCCGTAGGCAATGTCCACCAGGACGCCCGCATCCGCCTCCAGCTCCAAGTCCAGCAGCCCGCATTCCTCACGGCCCAGATCCAATAGAAGGTATACCCCACCATTCTCGCGAAAGAGCGATGGCCGGAGGGAAAGGCCGGCCGGGGAAGGGAGAGAGAAATCCCCGGCCGTTTCCATAAGAGATTCCGGTAAGCGGTAAGATAGATAATCGTGCTGCATGAGCTCGGCTACGGAGGTGTTCGGTTCTGCCTGCCGAATGAACAAGCCTTGGCTCAGCAGCTTTGCCGGACACCGATCCTGAATGACAAGCTTCGGAACCGGCCGCTTGTACAGCCGGGGGCCCGTTCGGGCTTCCGGGCCGTCCCCAAACCGCTTCCAGTCTTCGCCCATTTGATAGGCTTCCGTCAGCCAGCCATCGTCTCGTCCGGCATCGAATTCAAACGTGAACCCCAGCTGGTTGGTGCTGACCGGGACAGGACCGCTCCTATAGGCCGGAGACGGGCGGAAGGACGTATCGGAGCCGCTCCTAACCGTCAGAGAGCCGGCCTCCAGTGAGTAGATAAGCCCGGGGCTGCCTTTGATATATTGAAAGCTGTTCTGCCCCTGGTAATAGGCCAGGATGCACAGAACGTTTTTCCCTTCGCGGAGCCAAGGTCCGACGGATAACTCGTCGTAAGCTTTGTTCTGCGGGAAATCATCATACTGCCCAGTGTCGGCGAAGGTTCCATTGATCCAAACGGCATACTCCGAATCAACGGACAGGTACAGCCTTGTGGAAGCCGGAGCTTCCGGAAGAAGGAATTCATGCCGGAACTCCACATACTGATTGACCTCATCCCGGCTGCCTTCATTCCATATCCATTTAGATGGTTCGAGCGGGTTCATAAGCCCTCCTGATATCAACGCTTCATACATTCATCTCGGCCGCCTTCTCATTGGGGCGGATCCACACAGGCATTCCGGTTTCGGACGACTCGCTGGCCGCAATGGCAATGGCCGCACTGTCGCGGGCCCCTTTAATCCCTTGGAAGACGGGCTCCCCTTTCTGCACCAGGCGGACGAATTCGTTCACAATTCCCGTATCTCCACCACCGTGTCCGCCCTCCCGTTTCTCGGGATAGTAGACCTGCTCTTCCTCTGTAAACCGCTTCAATACTCGGATCTTGAAATCCTGCTCGTTGTTGTAGAAGCCCCAAATTTTCCCTTTGGTGCCGACAAACATAAATTCCCGTGTGTATTCCGGCGTAAAATGACACTCCATATACGAAATTCGGGCTCCGTTATCATAGTCGATAAGCACGAAGGCATTATCGGGAACATCGCATTCCACCGCATAGACACACAAGTCATGGCTTAGCTTGACATCGCCGTAGTCCATCTTGTAACCGCTCACGGTATCCAGATAATAAGGGCATGTGCCGGCATCCGAGCAGTCGCGGCAGCGTTTATCGTTCGGGGCGCTGCCGCCGAATACATCCAGACCGCCGCTGCAGTATACCTTTACCGGCGTCGCATCGACCAGCCAATTCGCCAGGTCAAGGGAATGCGTCCCTTTCTCCAGGATGAGGCTTTTCACGTAATCCTTGCGCCGTCTGGCCCCATGATAATAATAGTGGCCACCTACCGAAACGTTGTCGGTTACCGTGCCGAGCTTAATCTCTCCGATCTCTCCCGAGGAGATGATGCGCTTCATATCGATCATCAGGGAACAGTATCGCAGTTCCAGGCCCACCATAAAGACACGGCCCGATCGGGCGGCGGCTTCGATGATCCGGTCACAATCCTCGATCGTCTGGGCCATAGGCTTCTCGAGATAGACATGCTTGCCGGCCTCAAGAGCGGCAACGGCATTATCGGCATGGGCGTGGTCATTGCTGCAGATCACCACGGCATCCAGATGGGGCAATTGCAGAAAGTCATCGATCGAGGTTGTAGCCGGAAGATCACCCAGCTCACGCCGGGCAAATTCCAGGCTTTCCGGGCGAACGTCGCATAGACCGGTTAACACGCAATCCGGGTGCTTTCTGAAGTATTCGCCGGCAAAATAGACCCCGCGGCTTCCCGTTCCCAGTATTCCAATTCCTACTTTCTTTTGAATCGAAGCTTCCGTCATAAGATGAATAATCCCTTCTTTAGTTAGACTCGCCAGATGCAGATGATCCGGCAGATGGTTGCTTTATGGGGTCAGCTTGTAAATGTGAACCATGTAAGGAGAGAAGGTATCGCTTAAGCTTCCTCCGCTTACCGGTTTCGTTCTGGATTCGTATATGGCTTCGGCGGACGTTTTGCCGGTTAATCCCGATCCGCTGAAGGTGGAAGTAATGTTATCCCGCGTTGTGTTAACGGCGAACAGATAACGGGTTCCGCTGAATTCCCGGACCTTGATATCAAGAGCAGGAGAAGAGGAGGTAATCGTCTGGGCAACCGGCGCGGCGGCGATAACGGACTTCAACGTTTCCAGCTCTTGGTTCAGGATTTTGTACTGGGCCCAAATCTGGGGAGCGTCTCGTTTAAGCAGGAAGCCGGCGGGATAATCGTCATTAACATACGTCCCGATGGCCTTCGTTCCATGATTCACGGCGAGGTAAGTCATGGCGCGTACTTGCTCGGCCGTCGGAATCGTCCAGGTGCCGTAGTTTCCGAAAGCCTGCAGCACGGTAGCAATCGGTTTATTCGTGGCGGCTTGATCGTCCACGACTTCGCTAACGTCCGTCACTTTATCGCTTCCCCCGAAAGGGTACGGATCATGACTCGTCACATCGAGGCCGGCCAAATAAGTGCCGTTCACCAGCGATTTCTTATAAGCCGTGTTCAAGAATACGGGATGATTCGGATCGATGGCCTTGATCGCATTGTAGGCTTCTGTAATCGGAGTTGCGCTCATATTGGTAAGATCCGGTTCATCGTTTAGCAGCCAGGCATAGACAGCAGGATGATCCTTATATTTGGTTACTTGCTCCTGTATATAGGAAAGGTCCACTTGGGAGGAACGATACAGCATCACCATTCCCTTAAGACCGGCGTACTGCAGCGCATCCAGATTGGAGCCGCGGGCCTGAACGGCATTGAAGCCGCGCTCCTTAAGAGAGGCGTAATCATAAGGATCCACATGATACATGTAGCGCGGATTAAAGGTCGCGCCGTTCAAGGTAAAGGCTTTATTCGCATCCACTCCGGAAGCGGCCGTGTCCGGCAGAACGGGATAGGCGTATTTGTCCGCCTTCAGGACTTCTTGAACGACCGTTTGAAGGACGGAGGAGTCGCTTTTTTTGATGAGATGGGCTTTGTAGATGGAATAGCCGGAAGGAAGAGTGGAGACGTCGAAATAATCCGCAAAGCTTGGCGACAGGGTCAAATACTCTTTGCTGGTAACGGGTGTCGAGCTTCCGAAGGTGTACCGTTCCAGCTTTACTTTATAATCCGACAGGCTTCCTTTGGAAAGGTTAATTTCGAAGTTGGTCATGATCTTGGAATCCGTGCTCCACACATGCTTTTCCGGCAGGGTAAGCTTAAGGGATTGGGGGACTTGGCTAAGTAACGTATCGTCCACCCACACGCTGCCGACGGCATCCTGGCTCAACATCAAATAGGGCTGTACGTAATAGGTTCCCTCCGGTACCACAAAAACATCGTTATTCTCCACCCAGTTCGAGGACAAGACAGTGGTAGACCAGGTATATCCGTTCGAGGTTAACCGGTCTGCTTTAACGAACCGCAGGCCGATCTGGAAGCTGCCGGCGGTCAGGTTGCTTTTGACATAGGATTTCAGCATGAAATTGTCACCGGGAGCGGCCGGCAGCAGGTTCACATACTCCATAACGTTAAAGGCATTAGCCGGATCGCCGGTAAATTTGACCGCCTTGGTCCCTCTATGAGCAGCAGCGGGATCAAGGGAAGTGGCGCGTTGATTCCAAGAGGCATACCCGTCTTCAAAGCCGGGGTTCAGCAAAATGTTTTGCGAGTACAGGACCACGTCATCGATCCAGGCCGTCCCCGCCGCGTTCTGGCTGATCCAGAAATAAGCTTTGACATACTGGGTTCCGGCAGGAGACTGGGCGGAGTAGGTGGCCGTAGCCCACGAGCCGCTGTTGACCACCCGGTCCGACCACGAGTAGGACAGCAGGTTTTGCGAGGCATCGTAGAAGGCGAACCCGATTTTCAACGTTTCGTTATACGCCAGCGTACTCTTGGCGTTGGCCATCAAGGTCACGTTCTGATTCTCATCGATCGGGATAAAGGAAGCGGAATGGAATTCGTTGAAGCTGCCGGCATTCCCGATGATCTGGGCCGAGGCGTTCCCCGTCCGAACATTTGCAGCCGTGGTATTGTACGTCAGGCTGCCCGCCCAGCTGGAATTGTTCAGCTCAAAGCCCGGATCGCTTAGGAGATTGTCGGTCGTCAGGGAGACATCATCGATCCAGACGCTTCCTGAGGCGCTCTCCTGAACCTGGATATAAAGGGTCGCCCTCATGGAGTACTTCACCGGATTCAGCTTCGAGGTATTTTTGGGGGTGATGATGGTTTGTTCCTGATTGATCCAATTGCTGGAGGATGGAAGCGGAAAGAAATCATAGGAGATCGTCGTTCCGTTCTCATCCCAGAACCGGATGCCGACGGTGGTTGTCCCGGCGGTCAGCGTGTCCTTGGAATAGAGCCGGATCCGAATCGGTTGACCTTCCGTTACATTGATGTAAGAGGCGGAGGCGACTTTGTTGTTAAGATTGTTCATGTTGCCGACAAACTTCAGGCTTTTGGATCCGCTGTGGGCGGTAGTCGTATCGATCGAATCATCGCCGCCCAAGCTGGACCAGTTCGTCCAATCACTTTCAAACCCCGGGTTTGCCAGCAGGTTCTCGTTAGATTGGGCGGATGCCGGCTGAATAACGTGAGGCGGCACCCCAACCACCTGCAAAACCATCGCCAGCATCAAGCCTATCCACCATACCTTCTTAGCTTGAACCATCTTCCATACCCTCCTTGGCGTTATGAATCGGTCATTCCATGAGTCCGGTGCCTTTACAGCGCCACTCGCGGCTCCTTCATGCTACTATCCCCGGGGGTAGATTTTCTATATAAGTTATTGCGGAATATAGGTAAAATTTTGCTTTTAGATCGTTCCCCTATGCTTACCTTCTGCGGTGCGGTGGTATAATGGACTTACTTATAGAGTTAGGAGGGGGGAGTGTGCCCGATCTCAAACAGAGAATCGTTCCCGCCGTCGGAAAGCGGTTTCCCTTTCGCACGAGCGATGTATCGGACGTCATAGACGAGTACCTGGTTTGTCCTCACTGGCATGATCAGCTGGAAATCATCCAGGTCATGAAAGGCCGAGTCCTTGTCACGCTGGACAATCAGACTTTCACGGCTGCCGAGAATGATATCGTCTATGTGAACAGCGGACAAATCCATTCGGTTAAGCCGCTGTCGGATGACGCCAGAATTATAGGATTGATTTTCGATGAATTCTTCGTGACGAGCTTTCTGGAGGGGTTCGAAACGAAAGAGATTTACAACCTTTTCATTAAGATCAGGCACCGGCTATGCTTGTTTACCCCAACCCATCCCCTGTGGGAGGAATTAAACGGATCCATCACGACTTGTTACGAGGAGAACAGAAAGAGACACGTTTGTTACGAAATGGCTATCAAGTCTCACCTTTACCGGATCATGACCGCCTTGGTTCGCTACTTCGATAAGCAGCATTACTCATCAGCAAGACGGGGCGACCTATCGTTCCTTGCCTTTGCTTCGATTCGCCCTGTTCTGGAGTACATTGAAGAGCATTACGCCGAATCGATCTATTTAGAGGAGTTAGGCCGGCTGGTGAACAAAAGCCCTTATCATTTCAGCCGTCTCTTCAAGAAGAGTACCGGTATGACCCTCCCCGACTATATCAACATGACCAGAATCAACATGGCGAAGAAGTGGTTGATGGATAATGAGCTTTCCATTACGGAGGTGGCGGAGAAAACCGGCTTCTGCAACCCCAATTATTTCGGCAAAGTATTTAAGAGTATCACGGGGTTCAGTCCGATGGATTTCCGGAATGAAATGACCAAACAGGTGCTGTCTTAAAGGGTTTTAAGTGATCCGTGCTGTTGGCGAATTTTATAATATCGGCTTTGGAATGATAGTCCAAGAAATGAATCCCTGTGTTATTGGTATGAAACCAAGCGTTGCTTTCCGGTGGAAGCTGAAGGAAAGTTTGGATGAGTTTCGTAATCGTTCCTCCATGGGAGACGATGGCGATTCGTTTGAATGGTTTGCTGCTATCTTTTATATGAGAGAATATCTGCCGAACTCTTTGGTGAAAGTGTAAGCCGCTCTCCTCCTGGTCTTGCTCACGCAGGTCATCCACATAATGAATGGGGCAGTCCACAGTAGTTGCTAGAATCTGGGCCGTTTCACGTGCACGCTGCAGCGGACTTGACCATATGATTTCAGGGGGAAACTCCTGAGAAACACGCAGGGACATTTTTTTGCTTTGCTCTATTCCTAGCGTGGTTAACGGTTCATTAAGATCGATCGTCTCGTCTTCAGATTCGCCATGCCGGATGACTAAGATTTCCAAGAGATTTCACCTCTATCCTTAGGAGGGATCTTCCTATTTATTCTTCAAAACTCCCTTTTCAACCTGCCCTTTCCTGAAAATTTAATATCTCATTCAACTAGTAAACAACGTTTTATAATTGAGAAAAAAATTCATTTATATTCTTGATGTAAAATAATCTCAAGAGGAGGAGAAAAGTTATGGATTATTCGTTGAAATGCTTCTATGAAAACGGGGAAGAGAAGGATTGGGGACGCCTGCAGGCCGTTCAGCTGGTGGATGTCGTGACGGGAGAGCCGGTTATCGAAGAGACGCAGGTGAAGGTATGCTGGGACGCCGATGCTTTATACATACGGTTCGATGGACGGGACGACTATGTCGTATCCCGCTACATCGACCGGGACGACCCTCTATATGAGCAGGACGTGGTGGAGATCTTTATCGACGTGGAAGGGACCGGCCGCCATTACCTGGAATTTGAGCTCAGCCCGCACAATGTTCTTTTCGATGCCCGGATCGATAACAAGGAAGGGAAGATCACCGTCCATACGGACTGGGATGCCGAGGGGCTGGTGACGAGTGTACGAACCGAAGGGGATCGAAAAATTTACGATTGGAAGATTCCGTTCGCGGATATCGGGCAGGTACCCGAGGAAGGCACGACCTGGAGGGTGAACTTTTACCGGATCGACGAGGACCGGGAAGGGAAGAGGCACTACCAGGCCTGGTCTCCGACAGGCGTGGCCAACTACCACATTCCTTTGCGATTTGGGAACCTGGTGTTTACAACCGAAACCGCCTAACGGGAGGGGAGCTTAGATGCTAGCCAGTACAGCATTTACTTCTCCTTCCGGTTTTACAAGGGGAATTGAAGGGCCGGCGTGCGACAGGGAAGGAAACGTGTATGCCGTCAATTACGCCAGGGCGTCGACGGTCGGGAGGGCTACTCCCGCAGGGGAAGTAAGTGTTTTCCTGGATTTGCCCGAGGGCAGCGTCGCGAGCGGGATTCGGTTCAACCGGCAGGGAGACATGTTCCTGGCGGACTACGCGAAGCACAATATTTTCAAGGTGGACAAAGAGACGCAGGAGCTTTCGGTCTTTGCCCATGAGCCCCGTATGAACCAGCCGAACGATCTGGCCATTACGAGAGGCGGGGTCCTCTTTGCGAGTGATCCCAACTGGAAGGATTCGACAGGCAACTTGTGGCGTATCGATCCGGATGGAAGCATCACGCTTCTGGAAGCGGGGATGGGGACAACGAACGGAATCGAAGTCAGTCCCGATGAAAAGACGTTATACGTCAACGAAACGGTCCAGCGCAAAATATGGGCGTATGACTTGAGCGCAAACGGGGAGATCAGCAACAAGCGGCTGCTGGTGGAGTTCGACGATCATCTGCTGGATGGCATGCGCTGCGATATGGCGGGGAACCTGTACGTTACCCGCTACGGCAAAGGGGTAATCGCGAAGCTCTCCCCGCAGGGCGAGCTGCTGTTGGAGGTCCAGCTGGAGGGGACAGACTGCACGAACCTTACCTTTGGAGGTCCGGAAGGCCGCCACGGGTATGTGACGGTTGCCGATACCGGAAACCTTCAGGTCTTTCTCGCCGATCAGCCCGGAAGGTGCTGGGGGATGTGGCAGGACTAAGGCGGATGCGCCGATCGCAGGACCGCCTGCCGCTATAGTAGGAAACGGCCCCTTCATGATAAAATGAAAGGAACGCAGCCATCGATACAGCAGAAAGCGGTGAATAGGACGATGACCACACCCAAACCGGCAACCATCCATGACATCGCACGGTTGGCCGGGGTTTCTTCCGCGACCGTTTCGCGGGTGCTCAGCAACAGCGGGTACCCGGTCAGCGCCAAGCTGCGGGAGAAAATCCTGCGGACGGCCAAGGAAGTCCATTACGTCCCGAATCTTTTGGGCAAGCAATTAAAGACGAACATCAACACGACAATCGGGGTTATCGTTCCGAGCATAACGAATCCCTTTTATTCCTCGGTACTGCTCGGGATAGAGGAGACGGCCCGTAAGAACAATTATAACGTGCTGCTCTGCAATTCGATGCACGACCCGGTGCTGGAGGAGACTTATCTCCGAACGACGTTCGAGAAGCAGATCCGCGGGCTGATCCTTTCGTCCATTACGGAGGACAAAAAGGCCATCCAGGATTATATCCGCATGGGGCAGCGCATCATTGCCATCGACCAGAAAATCGATGACGCCGGCATCAGCCAGGTGGAATTTGATTACCATAAGGGCGGGCTGCTGGCTACCCGCCATTTAATAGCAAACGGACACAGGCGGATTGCGTTCGTCACCGCACCGCTTGACCGGCCGAGCCGTATCGGCATCCATTCGGGCTATCTTGAAGCCATGCGGGAAGCCGGCCTGGAGCTCCTCGTCAAGGAAACGGCGCGTGATCATAAGTACGACGGGATTTATGAATTTGAGAACGGCAAAGCGTTAACCTCCATGCTGTTGGAGGAAGAGGACAAGCCTACGGCGGTATTTGCCTGCAACGACATGACGGCCTTCGGAGTCATCCACCAGCTGGACGCTTCCGGTTTCCGGGTGCCGGACGACATTTCCGTCATCGGTTTTGACGGGATAGACTTCGGAGAAATCGTAAGGCCCGCCTTGACGACCATCAAGCAGCCGAATGCCGAGATGGGGCGCCTCGCTTGTTCCATGCTGATGGAAGCGATGCAGAGCGATGGCTTCGAGCCAGTTCATCTCCTGCTGCAGCCGAAGCTCATCGAACGTCAGTCCGTAGCCCCGATCGCCATAGAAGCTTAATGGCAGCATCACTTGCCCGGCCCCAGCTCCTTAAGGGCCTGCTCCACGAACTTGCTCTCCAGCACCTTAGACGTATCCAGTTTCTTGTTGATGGCTCCCGCCGAATATAGGAAGTCGGCCTGCTCCTGATGGGCTTTGGCGAACTCGGGGGTGATCGGCGAGAGCAGCGGAGAAGCATTTTTCAGGACGGTGGAGATGATTTCCCGGTCCAGCTTCTGAGACTTCACGATATCGTCGGTGACCTCATCCAGATGGGATAAGTAGTAACGGCGTGCTTCTTCGTACGTCTTCAAGAACAGCAACGTGAGATCCGGATGGTCCTCGGTAAACTTCGTTCTGGCGATCAGGAAGCCGGGGGCGTTGATGTTCAGATCTTCTCCCGAAACGAGGATTCGGGCTCCCGTCTGATAAACAGCGGTGGTCGCGTAAGGATCCCAGATCGACCAGGCGTCCACGGCGCCGGTGTCCAGGGCGGGTCTCGCCTCATCCGGCTGAAGCTGAATGACCTTAATATCCTCCCCCTTCAGGCCGGCTTTGTCGATGGCCATGTACAGGAAATTATAAGCGCTGCTGCCCTTGGCAACGGCGATTTTTTTGCCCTTGAGGTCCTTAAGCTCCTTAATGGGGCTATTTTTGGGAATGACAATCATGTTGCCTTTCTTGCCGTCTCCCGTCACCGCAATGGCTTTGAAATCCACCCCGCCGACTTGGCCGGAAACGACCGGTGTTCCTCCTACTGTACCGAAATCAAGTCTCCCCGAGGCCAGAGCCTCAAAATGGGGAGGACCGCTTGCGAATTCGTTCCACTTGACCTCGGCCCCCACGGCGCTAAAGGCTTTCTCGAAGAAGCCTTTCTCCCGGGCGTACACGAGAATCCCCGTCTTGCCCTGAACCCCGATCTGGACCGTGACTTTTTCCTTAGGCTTGGTTCCCGCATTAGAAGAAGCGCCGTCGGATGAAGCCGCCGCCGAAGCGGAGGAATCTTGCCCGGAGGAGCGTGCCTGGCCGCAGCCTGCAGCAGCCAAGGACAAGAGCAGGATAAGCGTGATCGATAACAACCGGCGGTTACGAATGGATTTCATGACAGTTCCCCCTAGACAAAAATTAATGGTAACGTAAAAACGGAGACGCCCCCCGTCTAGAACAGGGATGTCTCCGTTGATACGGTCAACATAAGCGGAATTTTATTCCGACAAAAACAATTGGTTTTGTTGGACTTATATTACCAAGGGAACAGCCAGCCGTCAAGAACCGATTTAAACTTTAGCGGCTAATCTCCTTGAACGTTTCTCTTTTCCTCCTTCTCCTCCAGGTGAAAGCGGCTGATCTCCTCGAACAGCCGGGCGGAGAGGTAGCGAATATCATCGGCTTGTCCGGTCATGCGGTTCAGCGAGCGGTTCTGCTCCTCCGAGGTGGAGCTGACCTGCTCCGCTCCCGCCGCTGCCTCTTGAGCGACCGCGGCCACGTAGCGGACCGAGTCGGACAACCGGCTATTTTTGGCGTGGGCGGCCTGCAGCCTTCCGTAAATGTCCCTCATCCGGCCGTCGACATCTTCCATGGACAGGCGGATTCCTTCGAAGGAGCCCAGGGTGACGGCGACCTGGCGGTTCTGGGCATAAAGCCCCTCTCTTACCTCTGCCAGGTTGGTATCCGTTTTCCGGGTTTGGGTCTGAAGACGCTCCACCATCTCCCCGATCCGGCGGGTGGACTGCTCGGTTTCGAGGGAAAGCTTGCGCACTTCTTCGGCAATCACCGAGAAGCCGCGGCCCTGCTCGCCCGCACGAGACGCCTCAATGGCTGCATTCAACGCAAGGATATGAGTCTGTTTGGAAACCTCGCTTATCGTCTTGGTGATCGTTCCGATTTCGGCCGAATGAAGCGCTAGCTCGTTCATGGCCCTTACGGCTTGCTCCAGGAGTTCTTCCGAATGGGAGGCGGCTCCGCCGAGTGCCTGCATGGACAGAGAGCCGGTCCTCACTTGGCCCGAAGTCCCGCCGACGGCGTTTCTCATCCCTTCCGTCGAAGAGCGGATGCCTTCCATTTCTTCCTCCAAGCCCGCAATCAGACTGGCGCTGGTTTCCGCATGTCCGGCCTGCTGAGCGGTTCCTGCGGAAATCTCCTCGATGGCCCGCTGAATATCGGCATTGGCGGCGGACGTCTGCTCGGAAAAGGCGTGAAGCGAACGGGAATGCCCGGCCAGGGCGGAGGCGATTTCCCGGGATTGGCCGAGCATGGCCTGAACCCGTTCCGTCATCCGGTCGAAGCTTTGGCTCAATCGCCCCAGCTCGTCCCGGGACTCCGAGCCGATCCTCTGCCTCAGGTCCCCTTCGGCGAGACGGGCCACAGCGGCCTGGAGAACGCGGATCGGACGGGAGAAGGAACGGGTCAAAAGGAACGAGACGGCAAGGGTAAACACCACAGCCGCGGCGGAGGACGCGGTTAATACCCGGGAGCTCTCCTCCATGGTTCGGGAGGCGGCCTGGACCGCTTCTTCGGAGTCTCGAAGATAATCCTGATAGAAGCCGTCCACCAGCTCGAAAATACGGTCCCGCTGCTCCTGCGCCTGTTTATACATCGATTCAATATTGGTCTGGACATCGACGGGAGTGAGACCGGGGTCCTGGATGACCTTCACGGCGCGGTCAAAGGTTTCGAGGTACTCCACGGAAGCCGTAATCAGAAGGCTTCTGCGAAGCATCTGTTCTTCCGTTTCGGCGCTGTCGCCGATTCGGCGGATGGTTTCGGTAAAGCTGGGCCGCTGGTCCCTATACTTTTCTATGTAGATAGCCTGACGGGAGATCATGAGACCGGAGGAGAGATCCTTCATCTCCTGAACCTGTACCTTGAGCTCCATCGCCAGCTGCTTGAGCGATAGCTTAGCGGTTTGGATATCCTGCAGCTCCGCCATCCGGTTAAGTTGGCAGGAGTTGAAGACAGCCGCCCCGACAAAGACGGCCACAATGGCGGCAAAGCTGCCAACCAGCCGCGCTTTAAGAGTAATTGAACGAATGATTCCCATACGATCGCCTCCATAATCTTCCTTTGAGGCCAGTATACAAACCAACTATTAAGAGGGAGAGGGGATTTTGTTATCCGGCTGTAAATTCGATAAAAACCGACAGGATTAACCGGACGTCCAGGGCTTTGGACCCAGACAGAACTCTTTATCAAAAGTTTTAACACTCCCTTAACGTTTCTTGGGTTCTGCTTTAACAATCGGCTGTTATCCTAAATCTCGTAAACAAAATATAGAGGATTGATAGGAGGACATGGAATCATGTCGAAAAAGTGGTTTGGCTTAGCAGCATCCGTAGTATTAGCAGCGGGGGTCCTTTCGGCTTGCGGAAACAAAGACGAGAACGCAGGCGCCGGTTCTTCTCCATCGACGGCACCGACGGCTGCCGCATCCAACCAGCCTTCCCAAGGCCCTGAAGTAACCGGTACGGTGACGGCTTCCGGATCGACGGCTCTTCAGCCGCTGGTTCAGCTGGCCGCTCAAGATTTCATGGCCAAGAACAAAGGCGCGAACATTCAAGTAACCGGCGGCGGATCGGGCACGGGAGTTAAGAACGTAGCCGACGGCGTATCCAACATCGGGAACTCCGACGTGGAAGCAGCCGCTGAATACAAAGATAAATTGGTAGACCATATCGTCTGCATCGCCCCGTTTGCCCTTATCGTGAACAACGATGTTACGATCGATTCCGTCACGAAGCAGCAAGCGGCCGACATCTTCTCCGGCAAAATCACGAACTGGAAAGAGGTAGGCGGCAAGGACGCCAAGATCAACCTGGTGCACCGTCCGGACAGCTCCGGTTCCCGTAAGCTCGTTCAGAAGATTATCTTGGACGGCAAAGACTTCTCCAAGGAAGGCGTAACGCAGGATTCCAGCAAAACGGTAGCCGAAGCAGTTACCCAAGGAGCCGGCTCCATTGGCTACGTCGATGTTCCTTACATCACGGATAAAGTAAAAGCCCTCAAAATCGATGGCGTGGCTTATTCCAAAGACACCATCAAAGACGGCAAATACCCGCTGTACGGGGTCGAGCACATGTACACGAAGGGTGAAGCGACAGGCGCCACTAAGGCTTTCCTCGACTTCATCATGAGCAAGGAATTCTTCGAGAAGCCGGAAGTACAGAAAATGGGCTTCCTGCCGGCCGATCTTGTTAAGAAATAAGCTTGGTTCTGAACCCATTCTCTTCTAAGCTGCAAAAAAGACCGGGAAACCGGTCTTTTTTGCGTTGGTTCCATCATGGGACTCCGCGCGCATAAGGACAGGGAATTTACACTGCCTTAACAATTCATTTATTTTCTCCTAACATACACTGCCTATTATTAAGGACATACACCATTACTTCCTGGAGGTTATCGCCTTGTCTATTGCAGCCAAAGACCTAAATGGCAGAGCCAAGCCAGCCGCCGGCGGCCAATCGCCCAAATGGACGAAGGCCCAGCACCGCTTCGATCATACGATGCGCTGGGTGTTTGTCGGAAGCGCGATTCTCGTGGCCGCCGTTATCTTTTCGATTATTCTGTTCGTAGGCTTCCAGGGAACCCAAACGTTCAAGGACCTGTCCTTTGCGGAGTTCTTCCTGTCAACCGACTGGAGCCCTTCCTCAGAGCAGCCGCGTTTCGGTGCCTTTCCGTTCTTATACAGCACCCTGCTTATGACGTTACTAGCGGTCGTACTGTCCGTTCCACTCGCTTTGTCGGGGGCGGTGTTCATGGCCAAGATCGCACCGAAATGGATGCGTGAAATTTTGCGTCCAGCCGCCGATCTGTTCGTCGGGATCCCCTCCGTTGTTTACGGCCTGATCGGGCTTACGGTCATCGTCCCGTTTCTCGGTAAAACGTTCGGCGGAGGGCTCGGCTACGGCATCCTGCCGGCCTCGATTATCCTGGCCGTCATGATTCTTCCGACTATCATGTCCATCTCGGAGGATGCACTCCGTTCGCTTCCCGGGCGGCTGGAGGAAGCCTCGCTTGCCCTCGGGGCCACCCGGTGGCAGACCATCTGGCGGGTGCTCCTGCCTGCTGCAAGACCGGGGATTCTGACAGGGGTTATCCTCGGCATGGGCCGGGCGATCGGGGAAACGATGGCCGTCTTCATGGTCATCGGGAACTCTCCTAAAATTCCCGGCTCGCTGCTGGATTCGACGACGGTTCTGACGACCGCCATCGTCAAAGACATGCCGAATACCTTCTACGGTACGACGTGGAACAATGCGCTTTACTTGATGGCGCTTGTCCTGCTGGTCATTTCCCTGGGCCTGATCCTCTTGATCCGCATCATCGCCAAAAGGAGTGAGCTGAAATGAAACGCAACAAAGCGGCGGACCGGCTGGCCACTCTGTACTTTTGGGCGGCGGGCATTGCCATTATCGTTATTCTGGCCTGGTTTCTCATTCGTATTCTAGGCAGCGGACTGTCTCACCTGTCCTGGAGCTTTCTGACTGGCAAGCCGAACGAGGTTCTGGCCGGCGGGGGAGTAGGGCCCATGCTGTTCAACTCCTTCTACATTCTGTTTCTATCGCTGCTCTTCTCTCTTCCGATCGGAATCGGAGCGGGGATTTATCTGGCCGTTTACGCCAAAAGGAACAAGTTCACGGAGCTGATCCGCATTTCCGTAGAGGCTTTGTCCTCCGTGCCCTCCATCGTCTTCGGTTTGTTCGGAGCGCTTCTGTTCGTTAACTGGATGGGCTTGAAGTTCTCGATTCTTGGCGGAGCCGCCACGCTTTCCCTGCTCAATCTTCCCGTTCTGGTGAGGGTGACGGAGGAGTCGATCCGTACCGTACCGGAATCCTACTGGGAAGCGTCGCTTGCCCTCGGCTCGACCCGGTGGCAGGCGGTCCGCAAGGTGCTGCTGCCGTCTGCACTGCCCGGACTCATTACCGGAATCACCCTTGTTTCCGGGCGCGCGCTCGGGGAAACCGCCGTTCTGATCTACACAGCCGGAACGTCCGTTTCGCGGCATTTTCCCGACTTCAACCTGCTGGAGATGGGGGAAACGCTGGCCGTCCATCTGTGGTATTCGGGCTCGACCTCCCTTGCGCCGGATGCGAAAGAGATCGCCCAGGCGAGCGGAGCACTGCTCGTTCTTATCGTCCTGATTTTCAACCTGCTCATAGCCATTCCGAGCCGAATCATCCAGAAACGATTAACCGGGGGGAAATCCTAATGGCCGTTAAACATAAAATTCAAGTTGACCAACTAAATTTATCCTATGGGGATAACAAAGCCCTTCACGATATCCAGCTGGACATTCCCGAGAATTCCATTTCGGCTCTAATCGGGCCGTCGGGCTGCGGCAAATCGACCTTCCTGCGCACCTTGAATCGGATGAATGATCTTATTGAAGGCGTTCGTATTAACGGAAAAATTCTGGTCGACGGCCAGGACATTTATGGGCCCGACGCGGATGTGGCTTCCCTGCGCAAACGGGTAGGCATGGTATTCCAGCGCCCCAATCCGTTTCCGATGAGCATTTACGACAACATTGCGTACGGGCCACGCATTCACGGCATCAAGAAGAAAGCGGTGCTGGACGAAATGGTCGAGAGGAGCCTCGAGCAGGCCGCTCTCTGGGATGAGGTCAAGGACCGTCTCAACAAGTCGGCCCTCGGACTGTCCGGAGGACAGCAGCAGCGCCTGTGCATTGCCCGCCTGCTGGCCGTAGAGCCGGACGTACTGCTCATGGATGAGCCGACCTCCGCCCTCGACCCGATCTCCACCTTAAAAGTGGAGGAACTGACCCAGAAGCTGAAGGAACGCTATACGATTATCATTGTCACCCACAATATGCAGCAGGCCGCCCGGATCTCGGACCACACTTCCTTTTTCCTCAACGGATTCCTAGTGGAGTCGAACAAGACGGACAAGATCTTTACGACGCCCGGCGACCAGCGGACGGAAGACTACATTACCGGGAGATTCGGATAACAGAAGGGATGAGACGCATTGGATACTAGACCGAAATACCATCAAGCCTTGAATGAGCTTCAGCAGCAGCTGCTTGTCATGGGGGAGCTGGTGGAGCGCCAAATCCAGAGCGCCGTGGATTCCCTCAAGAACCTCGACGAGCAGAAGGCGAGAGACACCGTAGAGAAGGACGATCAGATCGATGACCTGATGTCCCGGATCGAGGAGCGCTGTCTAAGGCTGATCGCCCTGCAGCAGCCGATGGCAAGCGATCTCCGGATTATCGGGATGACCCTTAAAATTGCCATAGACCTGGAACGGATCGCCGACCATGCGGTCGATATTGCGAAGGTGACGATCCGGATGTCCGGCGAGAATCTGGTTAAGCCCCTGATCGACATCCCACGCATGGCGGACCTTGCCATGGGCATGCTGCGCGAAAGCCTGCTCTCCTTCACGGAGAAGGACGTCAACCGGGCGGCGTCGCTCGCGGAGAAGGACGATGAGGTCGACAAGCTCTACAGCACCGTGCTGATGGACGTGACCGCTTTGATGGGAACCGATCTGGCGGCGAACCGGCAGCTTACGCATCTGATCATGGTGGCCAATCATCTGGAGCGGGTCGCCGATCATACGACCAACATCGGGGAAGGCGTCATCTTCCTCGTGACCGGCAAGCGCAAGGATTTGAATGTATAAGGTTGTGACAAGGAAGGGATGCCCCGCACGGAGCATCCCTTTCGGCATCGTCATGGGCGAAGGAACCAAGCTTCTTACGGCCTTAAGGCAGGAGAATCGGAACGAGCTGGTCCATCCGCCGGATGATATAGACTTTACGGCTCCCGAGCTTGCGCAGGGAGCTCTTTTTGGCATGGCCGGGATGAAGCCAGACGGCATCAATGCCGGCCGACACCGCTCCGGCGATGTCCTTCTCCCACGAATCGCCGACCATGACGGCCTGGGGGCCGGAGATGCCCATCCCCTTCAGCGCATGCGCGAAGATGAGCGGGCTTGGCTTCCGGCGGGCGCTCGCGGCGGCCGTGAACACATGCTCCGGCGGGATCAGCCTGCCGAGCCCGAGCCGCTGCAGCTGGCCGAGCCGCTTCTCGGCGGTGCCGTTGCTGATCACGGCCAGCCGGTACCGCGGCGCGAGCCGCTCCAGCGCCTCCCGGGCGCCCGGCATCAGGCGGGGATGCAGCTCCGCGTTCTCGCGGATCTTCGCATCGACCGCCTTCAGGAAGCCTCCGCCGGGAGGCACGGGCAGCCCCTGCAGCGCCGCCGCGAGGCAGGCCAGCCGCAGGCCGGAAGACGACTGGTCCCACCCGGCCGTCCCTTTCGCCCGGCGCCTTCCGGGCGGGCTGACCGGCTTCCGGGCCTGGCGCACGGCAGCGCCCTTGCGGGCAGCGGTTTCCCGGCCGGCCGGACTCCGTCTTTTCCATTCCTCCCAGTAAACGTCCAGCATCCGTTCCGGGTCGGCCCCTGGCCCCTCCCAGCGTCCGGTGTATTCCCGGACCGTTTCCTTGAACGCCTGGTTGAAGCTCTGCTTCAAATCGACGAGCGTGTGGCTCATGTCAAAGTAAATGACCTTTTTCAGCTCCGGTGAAAAATGATTCTTCATCCGTTCCTTCCCTCCCGGCGGATTCCCGAGGCCTAAGGCCTTTTTCCATGTTTATGCGGCCCCGGAAGGTTTTATCCGGCGGTTTCGGTATGCTATGATGGCAGTAGTTATTTCAAACGATAGAGGTGCTATCCCATTGAGTAAATTAATTCTCATCGACGGCAACAGCATTGCCAACCGGGCCTTCTACGCCCTGCCACTGCTCAGCAATTCGAGCGGGCTTCACACCAATGCGGTTTTCGGGTTTACCACCATGCTTCTTAAGCTGATCGAAGAGCAGAAGCCTACCCATTTTCTCGTGGCCTTCGACGCGGGCAAAATTACTTTCCGGCATACCGACTATAAGGAATACAAGGGGGGGCGGGCCAAAACGCCTCCCGAGCTTTCGGAGCAGTTTCCGCTCATCAAGGACCTTATTCGGGCCTTTACCATTTCCCAGTTTGAGCTCGAGGGCTACGAAGCGGATGATATCATCGGGACGATGACGCGGGCGGCGGACGAGCAGGGGATGGACGTGCTGGTGGTCACCGGCGACAAGGACATGCTTCAGCTGGCTTCCGACCGCGTGACGATTGCCATCACCCGCAAAGGGATCAGCGAGATTGAGCTGTACGATCCGGCTCAGCTTAAAGAACGCTATGGCCTCACCCCCGATCAGATCCGCGATTTGAAGGGGCTCATGGGAGACAGCTCGGACAACATTCCGGGAATACCCGGAGTAGGAGAGAAGACGGCGCTCAAGCTGCTGCACGAATATGGGTCGGTAGAAGAGGTGCTCGCCAACGCCGGCTCCATCAAAGGGAAGATGGGCGAGAAGATCCAAGCCCATGCCGACGACGCCCGGATGAGTAAAGAGCTTGCGACTATTTTCCGGGACGTGCCGATGAGCATTTCCTGGGAAGAGCAGGCTTATAACGGCTATGACAAGCAGGCGCTCGGGTCCGTTTTCCGCAAGCTGGAGTTCAAATCCCTGCTAGAGAAAATGGACTTCTCCGGTGCGGAAGAAACGGATGAGGAGCCGGCGGTGCTGGAAGAGCTCAACACCCGCATTCTTACGGAAGAATCGGTGGGGGATTTCGCGGAGAAGCTTCCCCAGGTATTGTCCCTTCATGTGGAAGTGATTGGAGATAATCCGCACAACGCGGTCGTCCTGGGAGCGGCTTTCAATACCGAAGATGCCGCTTATTATGCTCCTCTTGACGTTCTGAAGGCGGAGGCCGCGGAGCCGGTCCGCCGCTGGCTGGCCGATCCGGACAAGCCGAAGAAGATGTGTGACCTGCACCGGGCCCTGGTAGCGCTGGCCTGGGAGGGGATTCCGCTCGAGGGCTGCGTCTTCGATGTTATGCTTGCCACTTATCTGCTGGATCCGACGGAATCGACCCTTACGCTTAATGCCCTTGCCTCGAAGTATAAGCTTTCGGGTGTGAAGGATGATGCCGAAGTGTTCGGCAAAGGGGCCAAGTTCAAGGTTCCCGAGGTGGACCAGGTCAGCGAGCATCTATGCCGCAAGGCCGCGGCCATTTACCAGATTGCTTCCATTCAGGAGAAAGAACTGGAAGACAACGGAATGAACCGGCTGTACCACGAGCTGGAGCTTCCTCTTTCCAATGTCCTGGGCGACATGGAGAAGCAGGGAATCAAGGTCAACAAGCAGGAGCTTGAGGACATCGGCCGGGAGCTCTCCGAACGGATCGCGCAGCTCATCGGGCACATTTACGAGCATGCGGGCGGGGAATTCAACATTAACTCGCCGAAGCAGCTCGGCGAAATCCTGTTCGACCGCTTGAATCTGCCTGTTTACAAGAAGACCAAGACCGGTCCTTCCACGGACGCCGAGGTGCTCGAGCGGCTAAGAACCAAGCACGAGATCGTTTCCCATATTCTCGATTACCGGACGCTGGCCAAGCTTCAGTCCACTTATATAGAAGGGCTGCTTAAAGAAATTCGGCCGAGCGACGGCAAAATCCATACGGTCTACAAGCAGACCATTGCGGCTACGGGCCGGCTGAGCTCGCAATACCCGAACCTGCAGAACATTCCGATCCGGCTAGAAGAAGGTCGCAAAATCCGCAAAGCCTTTGTTCCCTCTGAACCGGGCTGGAGGATTCTGGCGGCGGATTATTCCCAGATTGAGCTTCGGGTGCTGGCGCATATCTCTCATGACGAGAGATTGATGGAAGCTTTTCATGAGAACATGGATATTCATACGAAAACCGCCATGGATGTCTTTGGGGTGTCCGAAGCGGAGGTGGACAAGAACATGCGCCGGTCCGCGAAGGCGGTTAACTTTGGTATCGTCTACGGGATCAGCGACTACGGCCTCTCTCAGAACCTGGACATCACCCGGGCGGAGGCGGCGAAGTTCATCGAGCAGTATTTTGCCGTGTTCCAGGGAGTCCGCCGGTATATGGACGATATTATCAAGAAGGCGAGAGAAGACGGGTATGTGACTACTCTTCTGCAGAGAAGAAGATACCTGCCGGAAATCAAAGCCTCCAACTATAACCTGCGTTCCTTTGCCGAGCGCACAGCCATGAATACGCCGATTCAAGGAACCGCGGCGGATATCATCAAGCTTGCTATGGTTCAGATGGCGGAACGGCTTCAGGAAGAGAAGCTGAAGAGCCGGATGCTTCTTCAGGTTCATGATGAATTGGTGTTCGAAGTGCCCGAGGAGGAGCTCGAAACGATGAGCCGCCTCGTGCCGGAGGTAATGGAGAACGCCCTTCCGCTGGACGTGCCGCTGAAGGTGGACGTGGAGCATGGAATCAACTGGTACGAGGCCAAGTAACGAGGGCCCGATAGAAGTCTAGATAAACGAGGTGACCGACATGCCGGAGCTTCCTGAGGTGGAGACGGTAGTCCGAACATTAAACCGGCTGGTAGTCGGCAAACAAATTGACGATGTCCGCGTTTTGTTGAACCGCATTATCCAGGCTCCCCGGGAGCCGGAGCAGTTCAGCGGCGCCTTGAAGGGCCAGACGATCCACGGGATCGAGCGGCGGGGCAAATTTATCCGGTTTCTGCTCGATGACCTGGTGCTCGTTTCCCATTTGCGGATGGAAGGAAGATACGGGGTGTACCAAGAGGACGAGCCTCTTGAGAAGCATACCCACGTCATCTTTCATTTCACGGACGGAACGGAGCTTCGTTACCGTGATGTAAGGCAGTTCGGAACGATGCATATTTTTGCGGCAGGGGAGGAATGGAGCCAGCCCCCCCTGCATAAGCTGGGGTTGGAGCCCTTGGACGAGTCGTTTACGTTGAAGGCTTTCCGGGAACGGATCGCCGGGAGGACGACCAAAATCAAGCCGCTCCTGCTGAACCAGGAGTACGTGGCCGGTCTTGGCAACATTTATGTGGACGAGGCTCTGTTTCGGTCAGGGATTCATCCCGAGCGGACAGCCGAATCCCTGACCCGCAAAGAAACGGAGCGGCTTCATGAGGCCATTGTCCATACGCTTCGGGAAGCGGTCGATGCCGGCGGCTCCTCCATCAAGTCCTACGTAAATGGCCAGGGAGAGATGGGGATGTTCCAGCAGCAGCTGAGCGCCTACGGCCGCAAAGGCATCCCTTGCCCCCAATGCGGCACCCTGATTGAGAAAACGGTGCTGGGAGGCCGCGGCACCCACTTCTGTCCCCGCTGCCAGAAGCCCAAGCGGGTCAGGCGCCGGGTTCCTTCCGGCCCCCCTCGAACGGACCTGTAGGGCGGAACCGCTGACCGGTTCCCGGTCCCGTGCTGCCGTTTCCTCCTGGGCATTCACTCCTTTCCTCAACGGAACATAGGTTAGTTTAGGCTGGAGTGGGCCGTTGCTACGCGTGCAGAGGAACGCTAGGCAACCCGCTCGGCCTTCTATCCTAGGGAGGAGGGGTTCCTTTGCCCGCACTGGTTTCGCTTTTCTTGCTGGCCTTTGCCGTAAGTCTGGACGGCTTTGGTGTAGGAACGATGTATGGATTGCGCCGGATCCGCATTCCACTGCTATCCGTTGCCATCATTTCTTTTTTCTCGGGCCTCGTGATTCTTCTTTCGATGCAGATCGGAGTGCTGATGGCGGCTTTTCTTTCTCCGGGGCTCGCCCGAAGTGTCGGGGGAGTTATTCTCGTGGGGATCGGAATATGGGCGGTGTACCAGTCCCGAACCTCCGAGACCGCAAACCCGCAGGCCGAAGAGCAAGGTGAGGAAGGAGAAGCTTCCTTCCGGACGGAGGAGAAAACGGCTGCCCGTACCGGCAAGTCCAGTCAGGCGCTGCTTTCCATTGAGCTGAAGCGGTGGGGAATCGTCATCCAGATTCTGAAGACGCCATCGATGGCCGATATCGACCGTTCGGGGATCATTTCGCCCTCGGAGGCGGCTCTTCTCGGCCTGGCTCTATCTTTGGATGCCTTTGGCGCCGGGATCGGTGCGGCCCTGATCGGGTTCCCCCCCTTGCTGACGGCCGCCGTCATCGCCTTTTCGAGCGGGGCGTTCATTACAGCGGGGCTGCGCATGGGTCTACGTTTTGCCGGAAAGGCCTGGCTCCACCGCTTCTCCATTTTGCCCGGGTTTATTCTCGTGCTGATGGGAATCCTTAAATTATTCTAGGAGATATGCCCATGAATATAGGTTTAACAGGAGGAATCGCCTGCGGCAAAAGCACGGTATCCCAGATGCTTGTGCGCCGCGGAGCGGTTCTCATCGATGCCGACCGCATCGCCCGAGAAGTCGTGCTTCCGGGCAGTGCCGGCCTGGCCCTTGTGGCGGAACGTTTCGGACAAGCCGTCTTGGATGGTGACGGATCGCTTAACCGGCGCAAGCTGGGAGAGATAGTGTTTAAGGACGAAGCCGCCCGCAAAGACTTGGAGGGCATTCTTCATCCGCTGATCCGTCAGGAAATGTGGTCTCGCATGAGCCGTTACGAGCAGGAGGATCCTTCGCGCCTTGTTGTCGTGGACATCCCGCTTCTCTATGAATCGGGCTTGCAGGAGCAGGTGCAAGAGGTGATGGTCGTTTACATTCCGCGGGAGCTGCAGAAAGAACGGCTGATGAAGCGGGATGGCCTCGGTTCGGAGGAAGCGGACAGACGGCTGAATGCCCAACTGTCCATCGAAGACAAAAAAGCGTTAGCGGATTATGTTATCGACAACAGCGGAACGCAGGAGGATACCGAGAGGCAGGTGGACCGGTTCTGGCAGGAAAAGGGGCTGCGATGACTTTTATAAGGAAAAAAAGGTTTTTCGGCCTGTTGTTTCTGTTTATTCTGCTGCTTCTGTTCTTCAAATCGGCTTGGATGGGCCGGATGCTCTATCCGATTCGTTACCAGGACGAGATTACGGCGGCGGCGGACCAGAACAACGTCGATCCTCTTCTCATAGCGGCCATTATCCGGGTGGAAAGCAATTACCGTCATGACGTGGTTTCTCATAAAGGGGCCTACGGAATCATGCAAGTGATGCCGGATACGGCACAATGGATTTTCGAGATGGAAGGCTTCCATCAGTACAAGCTATCCGATCTGGAGAATCCGGGGATTAACATTCTGGTGGGAAGCAAGTATTTGAATTTTCTCAACAAGCAGCTGGGTAACAATCCTTACGCGGTGATGGCGGCCTACAATGCCGGCCAGGGGAAAGTCGCCAAATGGCGGGAGGAGAAGATATGGGACGGCTCCTACGCAACCGTGGACCGTATTCCTTTCATGGAAACGCGCAAATACGTCCGCTCCGTTACGTACTATTACGACAAATATGTTAAACTTTATTCGGGCGACTTCGAAAATATAAGGAAAGAAGCACCGGGCCGCTCTTAGGAGCCCAATACCTCTTTCCGTCTTACATAGAAGATTGCTTGGGGGTCAATAATTAGCGGTTGCCGCCGAATTGACCAGCCAGTTGTTGTTCGGCGATTTGCACCAGGCGGCGGGTGATGTGTCCCCCGATCGCACCAGTGTCACGAGTAGCCATGTTACCGTAGTAACCGTCTTGAGGAATTTGAATTCCCAGTTCTTGAGCTACTTCGTATTTCAGTTGTTCCAAAGCTTGGTTAGCTTGAGGAACTACCAATACGTTGCTGTTGCTGGATTGTCCTTGTCCCATGTCTTTCACCTCCTCGTCGGTTGGTAATTGTATTATGTCTCGATTATAGAATGGTATTCAGGTAAGCTTTGGGAATTAGAATAAGCGCCGGGCTTGACCCGTCGTCCGGCCGAAAGGAGGCCCCCGCCATGAAATGCCCCTATTGTGACCACAATGGAACGAAGGTTCTCGATTCCCGGTCCGCGAACGAGAACAAGTCGATCCGCCGCCGGCGGGAATGCGAGAAGTGCGCCCGACGGTTTACCACCTTCGAGATGGTGGAGGAAACTCCCCTTATGGTGATCAAAAAAGACGGAAGCCGCGAGGAATTCTCCCGCGATAAAATCCTTCGCGGCCTGATTCGGGCGTGCGAGAAGCGTCCGGTCTCGATAGAAGCGATGGAAGCCATGGTGTCGGAGGTCGAACAGCAGATCCGCAATACCGCTCATGCGGAAGTCGAGAGCCGGCAGATCGGGGAGCTTCTGATGGAGCAGCTTTATCCCATCGATGAGGTAGCGTACGTTCGGTTTGCTTCCGTTTACCGCCAGTTCAAGGACATCAACATGTTCATGAAGGAGCTTACCCAGATCCTGGTCAAGAACCAGGAGGAAGGGCCGAAAAATGGATAGCAGGTCTGGGATTTTTTACAAGAAAAATCCCTCTTGCATGTCCTGTGAAGATAGTGTATATTAGTACAAGTGACCGAGACGAACGGGAACAAAACGAAAGAGAAAAGCCATAAGAACGGGGCCTTAGCTCAGCTGGGAGAGCGCATCGCTGGCAGCGATGAGGTCAGGGGTTCGATCCCCCTAGGCTCCACCATAAAGACATCAACCGCATGAGGTTGGTGTCTTTTTCTATGTGGAGGCGGGGATGCTTCGAACCCCGGGGGGCGTTCCGCGCGGACGAAGCAACGGTCTTCCCGGTCCATGACCGGGAAAGGGTGGAGGAGCCCGGCATCGGAATTATACCGCCAGGCTCTGCTTCATCGATTGGTCACGGGGGCAGGTTAAATGAGAATTCCGTTATCCCCCTAGGCTCCACCATAAAGACATCAACCGCATGAGGTTGGTGTCTTTTTCTGTGTGAAGGCGGGGATGCTTCGAACCCCGGGGGTCATCCATAAAGAAAAAGCCTCTTCCCCCGTTTTCGGGAGAAGAGGCAGAGAGCTAGGTTAATCGGTTCCGCGGCAGGTTAGATGCCTTGGGCGAGCATGGCATCGGCAACCTTGACGAACCCTGCAATGTTGGCGCCGATCACGAGGTTCCCCGGAATGCCGTAGGCTTCCGAGGCATCCATGCATTCCTTATAAATATTGTTCATGATCTGTTGAAGCTTAGCATCGACTTCTTCCATGGTCCAAGACAGCCTTGCGCTATTTTGGGCCATTTCCAATGCGGAAACGGATACCCCGCCTGCATTGGCCGCCTTCGCAGGAGCAAACAGCACCTTATTCTCCAAGAAGACATCTACCGCTTCCAGAGTGGAAGGCATGTTGGCCCCTTCGCCAACGGCTTTTACTCCATTTCGGACAAGCAGCTCGGCGGAGGCTTTGTCGATTTCGTTCTGGGTGGCGCACGGCAAGGCGATATCGCAAGGAATCGTCCAGATGCCGGAGCAGCCTTCTACATAGAGGGCATCGGGATGCTCAAGCACATAGTCCTCGCATCTTTTGTTTTCGACTTCCTTTAAACGTTTGATCGTCGATAGATTAAGGCCATCCCGGTGATACAGATAGCCGCTGGAATCGCTGCAGGCCACTACCTTCGCACCTAACTGCATCGCTTTTTCGATAGCATAAATCGAAACGTTCCCCGAACCCGATACGACGACCGTGCTTCCCTCAAAGCTTAATCCTTTATGCCGGAGCATCTGGTCTACAAAGTAAACCGCTCCATAGCCGGTGGCCTCTTTTCGGACAAGGCTACCCCCGTAACCGATGCCTTTTCCCGTCAGAACTCCTGCCTCATAGGCACCGACGAGCTTTTTGTACTGCCCGAACATATAGCCGATTTCTCTTGCGCCTACTCCGATATCGCCCGCGGGAACATCCGTATCCGCTCCGATATGTTTGCTCAGCTCGGTCATAAAGCTTTGGCAGAAGCGCATAATTTCCATATCGGATTTTCCTTTGGGATCAAAATCGGAGCCGCCTTTGCCCCCGCCGATCGCCTGGCCCGTTAACGAGTTTTTGAAAATTTGTTCAAATCCCAGGAATTTGACGATACTGGCGTTTACGGAAGGGTGAAATCTTAATCCTCCCTTATAGGGGCCGATGGCATTGCTGAATTGAACGCGGAAGCCGCGGTTTACTTGTACCCGTCCCTGGTCATCCAGCCAAGGAACCCGGAAGGAAATGAGCCGGTCGGGCTCGACCAAACGGTCCAGAACGGCAAGCTTGATGTAGGCTGGGTTTTGAGCGAGAACAGGAATCAACGAGAGGAAGACTTCTTTAACGGCTTGATGAAATTCCACTTCGCCCGGATTGCGTTTTACAACGGTTTCGAATAAAGCATTGACGTATTCTTGGGCATGCTGGGTATGCGCTTGCTCTACTTCCTGTACCAAACTCAATGTAACCACTCCTTGATTGGGAATAAGGCAAATTGCCATTTCTCTTTTTTTATCGTAGGTTAATATTAATAGTTAGGGATTCATCGCTTCAATATTCAAATAAGATGAAGTTGATGCGTTTTGCGCATGAAGGGGTGGGAGTGTCTTGGAAATTAGACAGATGCGCTACTTTTTGGAGGTTGCCAAGAGAGAACATGTGACGGAAGCGGCCAATGCCCTTCATGTGGCCCAATCCTCGGTCAGCCGCCAGCTGGCTCACTTGGAAAGCGAGCTGGGTGTTGATCTTTTCAACCGCAGAGGACGGAAAGTAAAGCTAACGCCGATCGGTAAGATTCTCCTGGAGCGGGTGGAGCAGGTGATGAACATGATTCAGGAGGCGGAACAGGAAGTAAAAGAATACTTGGATCCGGAAAAGGGAGTCGTCCGTATTGCGTTTCCCATCAGCTTGGCCGCCCATGTGTTACCAACCGCTATCTATGCCTTCCGCAAAAAATACCCGGAAGCCAAGTTTCAGATGAGACAAGCTCTTTACCATGATTTGATTGAAGGCGTGATCAATGGGGAATTTAACCTGGCCATGATTGCCCCGTTACCCGAAGAAGAAAATAAGATTATTCCCAAACATCTGTTTACCGAAAAGGTGGTAGCGCTTCTGCCGATCCATCATCGTCTCGCCAAACGCACCAGCATTCAGCTGTCCGAGATGAAGGAGGATTCCTTCGTGACGCTGCCGGAAGGAACGATATTTCGGGAAATCGTGTTAAAGGCTTGCGGGGAAATCGGATTCGTTCCGCATATTGCCTTCGAAGGGGACGATATCGATGCCTTGAAAGGGCTGGTCTCGGCCGGGCTTGGAGTCGCGTTAATGCCCGAGGTCACCTTGGTGGACAACATTCCGCACTCCACCGTCAAAATTCCATTGGTGGATCCCCCGGTAACCCGTACGATAGGGGTCATTTGTCCGACCAACCGCAAGCTGCTTCCCACGGAACAATTGTTTTATCAATTTCTTTCGGACTTTTATTCGCCAGTATGACTACCATTCGGTTTACCGTTATGCCCCCTCCTGAGGCATTGATCCAGGATGTGGAGTGCATACGCCTGGCGAGCCATTCGGGCTATCAGCCGCTGGAGGTTAAGGTGTGTCCGGGCGGGTACCCGGGCCTCGTTTTCCAGCTTGCCGCCGACCGCAAAGCCGCCATTGAGAGCATAGCCATTCGGTCCGGCCAGACTTCCGATATCCCTCTATTGTTCCTTCATGGGCAAGGCTCACAACCAAGCATTATGCGTTTCAGGGGTGCTCCTTACACGACGATTCAAGTGGTGTTCAAGCCTCATGCCCTTTATTCCGTGTTCGGATGGGATGCCAGCCTCTTCAATCAGGCGCTTTCGCCACCCGATGGGTTTGGGGCACTGGACCTCCAAAATCAGCTCGAGGAGCAGTCTTCCGATGAAGAGCGAATAAACCGGCTTCTTCATTTTCTGATGGTGACCAAGCAGCAATACGGCAAGCAGGATGAGCTTATCGAACGGACACTTGGTTATATTCGAGAAGAGATCGCCTCCGTTTCGGTGAAAGAGCTGATAGCTGCTTTTTCCATTTCCGAACGCCAGTTTCAGAAGCGGTTTCTCCGCGCGGTGGGGATGACACCTCAGTTGTTCATAAGAATAAGAAGGGTCAATGAAGCTTTGCGAATGATGCATTCCGGGGAGTATGAGAGATTGTCGGACGTTGCCTATGCCCTGAATTATTACGATCAATCTCATTTTATCCGCGAGATGAAGTCCTTCTCTTGGGTGAGTCCCAAGCATATGACGATGAGGGTCAGTGAATTTCACAGCGATTTGGCGGGCTCCTCCTACCTGTAGATTGGACGGTTTTATCCAATTAGTGCTTGGACGGATCCGGTATCCTATCCTTATTCCCTGCAGGTTAAGGAGGAGGATATATGCGTAAACTTAAAATGCTCAACCGGATTTCGATTGACGGGTATTTTGCGAGCCCTAATGAGGCTAATTTTGGGATGGACTGGTTCCGTCATGATCCGCAAGTAGACCAAGCAGCGCATGAAATCGGAGGATCCCTGGGCACGTTAATTTTGGGGGGGACGACGTATCGTGGGTTTGAACGCTCCTGGACACCTATTCTTCAGAATCCGCAGGCACCCGACCATCTAAAAGAGATTGCGCTGGAACTGACCAACATGGATAAGATTGTCTTCTCCCGAAGGATGAAGGAGTCAACTTGGGCGAACACCCGGTTTTATGACGGGAATCCGGCAGAAATCGTGAGGCAAACCAAGCAGAGCGCGAGCTCGGATATTCTGATTCTGGGCAGCGGCTCCATTGTTCAGCAGTTGGTGCGGGAAGAATTAATTGATGAGTTTATTTTGATTGTCACGCCGGTAGTGGCAGGGGAAGGCAAGCCGTTGTTTTCGCATGGGAAACCCATTAATCTTTCCTTGGTTCAAACACGAGCTTTCGATTCGGGGAATTTGATTGTTCATTACGTACTCAAGTGATATCACGTTCATCGCTGTATAGTAATCCAAAGACATTGGCCGCTAAGGTGGTCGGTGTCTATT